>CAYQCE010000054.1:0-23982 GCA_964415885.1 uncultured Ignavibacteria bacterium | reverse complement strand
CCGCGTCCGAGGTCGTCTCGAAAAAGATGCTGTATTTGAAGTAGCTTCCCACCCGGACAGCGTGGCCCGGGTTTCAAACCCGGGTTTCTTTCCCCGTCCAGACCGAACGCAATTGTCGGATTTCGTCGGGAAGGGGTTCCCGACGACGCTTGGTTGCAGTGGGCAGGTACGGCGCGGTCAGGAATCCGTTCCTGAACGCAGTGTTGTCGCACAGCGTGAAGATTGTGTGCATGGCAGATGCCTTCATCTGCTACAGCATCAGACAAGGATCGCGGTAGCATTCAGTCTCTTAAGTGGGCAGCCTGTACAAGCGGGAACTCTTTCCGGATATCGTCATAGTCGGCTAATCGATCGATACCGACGTTGCCATGTTCTTGCAGATCTCGACCGCCGGAAGCAGGTGTGACCTGCAATATGTCGAAACCGCGAGAGCTTTGACCTGCAACTTACGCCGACTTCTTCTCCATCTTCGGGAGTCTGCCGGTCAGCTTCGCCCAGATAGCCTTCATTTTCAGTTTGCCGATAGCGCCCGCCGGATCGAGGTCCTTCGGGCAAACCTGCTGGCAGTTGAAGATCGTGTGGCAGCGGTAGACGCCCCAGTCGGTGGCGGCGAACGCCAGACGTTCGTAATAGGCACCGTCACGGGAATCATCCACGAAACGGAGAGCCTTCAAGAGCGCGGCCGGCCCGAGGTAATTCTCATCGGTCGAAACGACAGGACACGACGCGAAGCACGCGCCACAGAGAATGCAGTCCGTCTTGACGAGCAGTTTTGCCCGCTCCTTCGGACTCTGAATATACTCCTTCTCAGGCGGCTCATCCATCGGAATCAGGTACGGCTTTATCAGCTCCATATTCTTGAAGAACGGAGTCAGATCAACCACTAGGTCGCGCATAATCTTAGAATGCGCCAGCGGCCGTATCCGTACCACTTTGCCGCTTAGAAGTTCTGTGTTTGTCTCACACGCGAGACGGTATTTACCATTTATATGCATCGCGCAGCTTCCGCACACTCCTGCACGACAGGACGATCGAAAGGCCAGCGATGGGTCCTTGTTTTCGAGTATCCAGTACAGCCCCTCCAGAACGGTCATTCCCTTGATGTCCGGGACTTCGAAATCCTGGAAGTACGGCATCTGATCTTTATCCGGATCGAATCTGAACACCTTATATATCATATCAGTACTTCCTTTCCTCGGGTTCAAACTGGCCCAGCTTGACCTCCTTATAGCTGATCTCAGGGCCATCGGAAGTATACTTGTATATCGTATGTTTTAGCCACTCATCATCCTCACGTTTCGAGAAATCTGTGCGGAAATGCGCTCCGCGACTCTCCTCGCGGATGAGAGCACCCTCGGCCACCATCTGCGCGGCGTCGAGGTTGCCCTGTATCTCTGTCACCCAGAGGAAATCGTAGTTGAAAGTCTGGTTGTCCTTGATCGGCATATGATTAAGGAACCGTTCTTTCAGCTCACGGATTTTGTCGCAAGCCGCCTGCATATCGGTCTTGTTGCGGAAGATGCCGACCTTCTCCACCAGCAGATCGGCGAGCTCATCCTTAATCGTGTACGGATTCTCGGTACCCGAACTCTTCGTCATCTGCTTGTAGCGGCTCTCTTCGGATTTGATTCCCTCGTTGAGGAACTCATCCTTCGGGGCGGGAGCGTCTTTCAGGAAATCCGCAACGACCCCACCGCCGATTTTGCCAAACACGACCGTTTCGAGCAGTGAGTTTCCGCCGAGACGGTTCGATCCGTGCACCGACGCACACGCGCACTCTCCGGCGGCGTAGAATCCGGTTATGTCGGTTTCGGTCTTCTCGTTCGTATCGATTCCGCCCATCGTGTAGTGCTGAGACGGTCTCACCGGAATCGGATCATGGACAGGGTCAACCCCCGCGAAGTTGATCGAGAGCTGCCTTATCCCCGGCAGGCGATCGTTGATACGATCTTCACCGAGATGCCTCAGGTCGAGATGCAGGTACGCATCCTCGAAGCCTCTCCCCTCGAGAATCTCGGTCTGCATCGACCGTGCCACAATATCTCTCGGGGCGAGCTCCATAACTTTCTCAGAGACGTAGTTCTTCATGAACCTCTCGCCCCTATTGTTCGTCAGGTATCCGCCCTCGCCGCGACACCCCTCGGTCATGAGTATCGAGGATGGATACAGGCCGGTGGGATGGAACTGAATGAACTCGAAATCCTTGATCGGTACTCCGGCCCAGTATGCCATCGCTACCCCGAGACCGGTCGATGTATGCGCGTTCGTCGTATTCGCAGAGTAGATTCGGCCCGAGCCACCGGTCGCAAACATCGTTGCCTTCGCTGCAATCGGGACGAACTCCCCGGTCTGGAGATTGAACGCCACAACGCCATGACATTGACCGTTCTCAACGATGAGCCTGGTTACGAAGAACTCCACGTAGGTCTTAACCTCGTACTTAACCGACTGCTCCCAGAGCGTGTGAAGGAGATACATTCCGGTCCTGTCGGCGCCGTAGCAGGTACGTGGAAATCCGGCACCTCCGAACGGCCGTTGCGCGATCTTACCGTCCTCAGTCCGCGAGAACGGACAACCCATGTGCTCCATCTCGATAATAGTCTCCGGAGCAATGTCACACATCAGCTTGACCGCATCCTGATCCGCGAGAAAGTCAGATCCCTTGACCGTGTCGTACGCATGACGCTCCGGTGTGTCATCCTCGGCCGCATTTCCCAGCGCGGCGTTTATCCCACCCTGTGCGGCGCCGGAATGTGAACGAACCGGATGAATTTTCGACAGCAGAGCGACATCCATCCCCTTCTTGCGAGCCTCTATAGCAGCGGCGAGACCAGCAAGGCCGCCGCCGACAACTACGAAATCATGCTTTATCATCGGCGACTCCTTAATGTCCAAACATCTTCGGCCAGGCGGCTATAACATTCCATGCCATTACCGCGACGAACAGCACAACAACGATCCAGAACATCGGCTTGTGTATCCGTGTCCACGAAAAGAAATCCGCAACCGTGATACGAATGCCGTTCAGCATGTGGTAAAACACGGCAACGCTCAAGAACAGCTCGAGGAAGTGAAAGAGCGGATTTTGTACCGACATCATTCGATCTGTGAATGCGTCCGGTCCGGACCGCGCCGAACTGAGCACCCACGTGTGCATGACGAGGTATACGGCCAGACCGATTCCCGTGATCCGGTGAAATACATATGACCATGTCCCGACATTGGGATTCAGCCGGGTTTCATTTATGAGATTACTGACTATGTTCCGTTTGTCTCGCATCTACAATCTCCTAAGCGTGAAACAGATGGATGAGTGTGTCTGCGCCGAAGAACGTCAGAGCAAGGCCGATTAAGGCCAGAAAGCCCAACGTAACGTAGCGAACGCCGGTGGTCGGACGGTAGTCTGCGATTATCCCCCAGATGCCGTTGACCGCGTGAAACGTGGCGCTCGGCACGAAGAAGATATAGAATATCTTCCATCCGAGAGAACCCGAGAGCCGCTCATTCACGAGTGTGAAGTCGAGAAGTCGATCGCCGAGTGTCAAATGATTGACATTCATGTGCGTGAAGAGAAAGACCACGAGGAAGATACCGGTTATCCTCTGAAGGAGCCATGTCCATGTGCCCCTGGTGTTCATAGGTGCTTCCATATACTCCTCCGCATCATTTCTATGTGCGTGAAATCAGTTCTTTACAATAAACGACCAAAACAACCTAAATCTTTGCAGTCATTCGAGATAAAGCAACCCCGCAAATCTTCCGATGTCAAGTAAAAAGGCTGTGGACGAACACCGCCAATCCTCGCCACCCAATCACGACAACACGTGAAAGGAAATAGATATGTCGAGCACCCTCAAGAGACTCGAATTGATACCGCTAACCGTCATTCTGATGTTCCTGTCGGCGGGATCGGCTATGCCGGATTCGCTGAATGATGACGTGATTCCGACAACGCAGTGGATGAATGTCTATTGCCACGTACCATCTCTCGACGGTGCCCCACTCACTCCCGGAGACACTGTCAAAGCTTTCGACCCGGATGGTGTATATTGCGGCAAGTACATAGTCCGGACTGACGGCGGATTCGGTTTTCTGGCAGTATACCGCGATGACTCATGGACGCCCGATGTTGACGAGGGTGCCAATCCGGGCGACCGCATTTCATTCAAGATAAACGATACCGAGATTGCTGCCACGCCCGAAGTGTACTGGACCGGCTTCGGGGACAAAATCGAGGTGTGCGAATTCAGCGTGGAGACAACACCGCCTATAACGTGCGATACGCTGGACCTCGATCCCGGCTGGAGCCTTGTCTCATGGAACACAGACTACACCGGATCAATCGACGACTTCCTCTCACTTTTCGCCGAACCGGAAATCGTGCAATACGTGTACACCTTCGACGGCGACGCGCTCGTGTACGACCCGGAATTGCCCGACTACTCGACACTCGACAGCGTGGATTACCACCACGGCTACTGGATCAAGACCGCTGAAAGCACGCAGGTATTACTCTGTGGCTTCAAACCGGATGAGAGCGATTACATCCCGATCAAGAGCGGCTGGAACATAGTCTCCTACTGGCCGGATTTTCCGCTCGCCGTCGAGACAGCGTTAAGCGGCGTACTCGGACAGATCGAAGCCGTGCGGGCTTTCGAGATTGAGGGGCTCGACTGGGTGGCCGGCTTTGACTCATTCAATTCGCTCGACCAAATGCAGCCGGGCAGCGGATACTGGCTGAAGGCGTCCGGCTCCGGTTCTCTCAGCTATCCCGACTGGAACAGTGGCGGAGAAAGTCCATTCGCCAGAGATCGGAATTCGGATGACGTCATCCGCAGCACCGAGTGGTCACTCGTATATGGCAACGGCGTCACACTGGACGGATGCGAATTGGAGAATGGATCGGTCATTGATTTTCGTTATGCCGGGAATGTCATATGTGGAAGAGGCATCTACTCGGATGAAGCCCTCGGCCTTACTCCAGTTTACATCAACGATGGCTATACAAGCGAGGCCGCTGGACTCGGTTCCGCCGGGAATTGCGTATCCATCTGTGTCGACGGCACCCCGGTTCTTCCGGAGATATATCTCGAACCGTACCCTCGCAAGATCATCATTGGCGATCTATACTCTGATCCATCCCAATCACCGAGTATCCGGCCGGACAAATTCGTGGTTCATCAGAACTACCCGAACCCGTTTAACACGGCCACAACGATAGCGTTTGAGCTTCCGCGTGTCGCGACCGTAAATCTCTCGATCTACAACATACTGGGACAGAACATAGCGACTTTGGCAGACTCGGAGTACCCGGCCGGCGCAAACACCTTGGCATGGGACGGAAACCTGCCCAACGGAACAGAGGCGCCATCCGGGATATACTTCTACCGCATACTGGCCGACGATTTCAGCGCGACCAGAAAAATGCTGCTCGTGAAATAGCTGCTCGATTCGACTTGTTTCAGCCACCTCGGGCTCCTGCAACGATCTCCAATTTAAGTTTGACAGGGTCGTGGCTCGCCGATATATTCCCCGAACAACATAGACATGCAATTGTACAATTTCATGTGAGCACTTGGGATACAATCCAACTTCGCCAGGGAACGGTCGATGACAAGAAAACTCAGACTCTTAGCTTATGCGTTCGCACTCTCTTTCTTCTTGATCACAGCCTGCTACGAGGAGAAGCCTGTTAGCTCCGGCGGCTCTAACAGCAAGACGATCAGCCTCACGCCGGAGTGGCAGTCGCCGCTGCCTCAGTCGAACCCGCTGAATTCGATCTGGGTTGAGGAGGGATCCGGTACGGTTTACCTCGTCGGTGACTTCGGTACGTTGGTTACGATCGACGGCTCCAATTTGACTCTCGAAGATGTGGACCAGTCAACTGCCCTGACCGCTGTGTGGGGAACTTCGGACAACAACATATGGGTCTGCGGCAACGCGGGTCTGATGCTGCACTACGATGGTGAGTCATGGATAGAAGTGGAATCGGCGACATCCGCAACGCTGACATCCATCTTTGGAACATCAGAAAATGATATCTATGCCGTTGGCAGAAACGGCACTATTATCCACTATGACGGCTCAGAATGGTCGGAAGTCGAGTTTGACGCTCCCAGAGATCTGTTCGGAATCTGGGGAAGTTCGAGCGACTACTACTATGCTGTCGGTGATCAAGGTTTGATCGTTCATTACGACGGCACCTCCTGGGATACGACGAATACCATAACTACACGTTCGCTCACTGCAGTCTGGGGCATCGCCGACACCGTGATCGCAGTGGGTCAACAGGGCAAGGTCATTATCAACAATGGCGGCTCTCCCAACGAATGGTTCGCCGATGACATAGAGACAGACAATAGCTTTTCATCTGTCTGGGGCAATTCCCCAACAAACCTGTTTGTGACCTCAGTAAGAGGGAGAATCTACCAGAGAACACTCAGTGGCTGGATAAGCCCGTTCCCGGGAGTCGAGGAACTCAGAGATATACACGGGACTACCCCCGACGAATTCTACTTCTGCGGCGACAATGGAATTGTCTACAGAGTTGAAGACGGCAATCTGGTAACACGAGTTCTTCCGCGACTTGTGAGCAACCGTCTTCGCGCTATCGACGGCCTGACCGGTAACAGAGTTTTCGCCGGAGGCGATCGAGGCACATTCGTAACCCGTCAGTTCTCTGCTTGGCAGAACATGCTCTACAGCGCGCAGGACACCATTCGGGATATCTGGGCCGCCCACGATAATGCAGTCTACGCCGTTGCCCAGAACAAAATCCTCAGGTATGACGGTCACTACTGGAAGACTATGTTTACCGAGACAGACACGCTCGCCAACTTTGTCTCGATCTGGGGACGATCGACCTCTGACATATGGGCAGCCGGTGACTATGGTATAGTGCAGCACTGGAACGGCATGTCGTGGAACCGTGTCCCGACACCCGACGACCGGTTCATCTCTGCGATCCGTGGCGACAACTCCGGCAACATCTACATTGCCGGTGAAAGCGGCACGGTTCGGAGATACGATGGAACAAGCTGGTCAACGCTTTACGAGCGAAGCGACTTCTATCACCTTGGATTGCGCGTGTACAGCAGCAAGAACATCGTAGCGGTCGGAGTCGGCGGCTATGTTGTTCGCTACGACGGATCGAGCTGGGACGTGGCCGCCAGGTTGACAGCAAACGACCTGCTCGATGTATGGGGTTACGTTTCGAACGAGCTGTTTGCCGTCGGCCGCAACGGCGCGATTCTATATTTCAACGGAGATTATTGGACTGCCCTCGCGAGCAACACCGGCAACGATCTGTATGGAATATGGGGTGCTGATGCAGGTTCGTTCTATGCGGTGGGCGATGCCGGGACAATAATCAGATATAGAATATCCGCAACCGACTAATCCTCGTTCGAATCGGACAGCTTCTTCTCGATCGACCTGACCCTCTTGACCAGATCGGGCAGTCTTCCGATACATGCCTCGATTCGCTTCTGTTGCATCATCTCTCGCGCAGGCGTCCCGAAGAGTGTCGTTCCCGCTTTGGCACCCTTTGCGACACCGGATTGAGCCCCGACCACGACGCCATCACCGAGTTCGATGTGCCCGACCAATCCGACCTGACCCGCGAGAATTACATAGTCGCCAAGCCTGGTCGATCCGGACACGCCAACCTGTGAGACGAGTATACAGCCTTTCCCCACTTTGACATTATGCGCAACCATCACGAGATTGTCGATCTTGGAGCCCGCTCCGATCACAGTCTCGCCGAGCGCTGCTCGATCGATCGTGCAGTTGGCTCCGATCTCGACATCATCCTCGATGCGTACTATACCGACCTGCTCGATTTTGTGGTGCACGCCTTCTTTGGAGGCGAAGCCGAATCCGTCCGCGCCAATTACGGTGCCGGGGTGGATTATAACCCGATCACCAATCTTGCATCGGTCTCTTATAGTCACATTCGGATAGATGAGACAGTCCTCGCCAATTTCGGCGAGCTCTCCGATGAATGTCCCCGCAAGAATTGCTGTGGAAGCCCCTATCTTCGCTCCGCTCTCGATTGTTACATGCGGACCGATATGTGCACTGTCATCCACCTGGGCATCATCCGCGATCACAGCAGTCGCATGCACAGCGGGCTCGTACCTTTTCGGCGGATGAAACATCCGAACGATCTGCATGAAGGCGAAGTACGGATCCTCGTGCAGAATCAGAACTGGACGACCGGCCGGCTCGGTGTCTTTGGATACGATTACCGCCGAAGCTCGCGTCGTCTCTAACTGCGGAAGGTACTTCCTGTTGGCGACGAAAGCTATCTCACCGGACTCCGCGCTCTCTATGGCTGCGAGTCCCTCGATGCGCACTGACCCATCTCCGGCAACGGTACCACCGATACGAGAGGCTATTTCATCGACCGTATGACGCATCTGTCTTACTGGATCTCCTGAAGTTCCTCGAGTACCTGATCGGTGATATCGAGATTCTTCCTGGCATAGGCTATGTTGCCGTTTACTGCATCGAGCACGAACGAGTAGTTGTTCTCGATGGCAATCTTCTCCAGAACATTGGTGATCCTGTCGAGCAAAGGCTTGGTAAGCGCCTCGTTGCGCTGCTCCGCCTTGCCGTTCGGCCCGAAAACATCGTTTGTGAATTTTTGCAGCGCAGCCTTCTTCGTCTCGATAAGATCTTCCTTCTCCTTTAGCTTCGCAGGGCTCAGAATGAGTCTCTGCTTCTCGAGAGCCCGCTGCAGAGAGTCGACCTCACTCTGCATCATAAGCCCTTCCTGGTTCCATTCGTCGATCTCCTCGTTGAAGACTTCCTGTGCCTCCAGGAATTCCTTATACTCCTGACGGATCCTGTAGGAATCGATGTAGACTATCTTGCCTTCCTGGGCACAGAGATCGGATGCGAGTGGCAGGAGAAACATCGCACCGAGTATGAACATCATTATCTTGCCGCGAAAACCTGTTATCATTTGCTTACATCTCCTCTTGGTAATGCTGTAATGACACGAGTAGTATTGCTCGAATTATACTTGTCCGCTAAAATGTGGTTCCAATCTGGAAATGTGGCTTCCAGCCCTTGTCAACCGAACTAATTCCTCTCGCAAAATCGAAACCGATGATGCCGACAGCCGGCACCACGAGCCTGAACCCGATGCCATAGGAACCGTACATCGAACCGGGATCGAATGGTCGAATATCAGCCGGTGTCAGCCATGAGTTGCCCGCGTCCGCCAGAAGCAAACCGTAAATCTGCTGCTCAACAATCGGAACCTGAAGCTCCAGGTTATACACCGCCATCGATCGGCCACGCAGATATGACCCGGTCACAGTCCTCGGAGTCACGCTGCCGTCGTCATAGCCTCGGATGAAGCCATCAGGGTTGGTTCCGCCCGGGGAGAATCTCTCCGAGTAAGGCACCTTGTCATCACCCTCGGGCGCGAATACGACACCATAGCGCGCCTTCCCCGCCAGAACAAACTTCCAGACCAGTGGAACGAACTTCGAGAGCTGAATCTCGTACTTGTTGTATCTCCAGTCACCACCGATCAGGCCGCCGGAGTATTCGCCGCGCAGTCGAAGCACCGATCCGCGAGTCGCAAACTGAGGAAGGTCTCGTGAATCGCGTACGACTGTTACCGATGTCGATGATGTCCTCAACCAATCCTCACTGTATCGCCTGAGGCTGGCGGGATCCTGCTCGACCGTCGGATAATCAGCCGCGAACTCGACGTACCTTACATCCTCAATCCGATAGCTCCAGTAGACCGTGAAATAGTCGTCCGGCCACTTCAACCGTCTGCCGAGTCTGATACTCGTTCCTCTACGTCCCTCCGTGAAATCATCATACCATTCACGGTTAAGCGTGTAGAAATCGATTCCAAACGAGGTGGGAGTGTCGAGGAACCACGGCTCGGTGAATCCGAGTGAGAACGAGTTTCGGCGACCGCCGAACTCGAGCTGCAGATTTACTGTCTGGCCATTGCCTCTGAAATTCGGAATCCCGAGACCGATTGTACCGACCAACTTGTCCTGCTCCGAGTAGCCCGCACCGACATTGAACTGCCCCGTGGGCTTCTCCTTGACACGCAGGATCAAGTCGACATCGCCATTCTCGAGTATGTTGAAGTCCGGCTCGACGTTCTCGAAATAGTTAAGGAGCATCACATTTCGAACCGAGCGAACCAGTATCGACCTTCTGAATTTCATCCCCGGCGAGCTGAACAGCTCTCTGCGAATGACCTTCTCTTTCGTCTTGGTATTGCCCTCGATCCTTATCAAGTTGACCCGCGCCGGAACCCCCTCAGAGACCTCGAATGTAACATCGACAGTTGAGTCTCTCGTGGCGATGTTATCGAATATGCGGGCGTGGATGTAGCCCTCTTCCTGATACATCGTATAGAGCTCACCCACAGACTCCTCATACTTTTCGCGATTGTAAACATCCCCCTCTTCAAACTTCAGAGCCGACCCGAGACGCGCATCAGAGTACAGCTCATTACCGGTAAAGCTGGACTCTCCAAATCTATATCTCTGTCCTTCGCTGACCCATATCTTGATATGGAGGCGCTCCCTGTTTTCGAGCAGTATAAGAGAGTCGCGGACGATGTAGGCGTCGACATAGCCATTCTTGTTATAGTGTTCGATGATCTTCTCTTTGTCTTCGGCGTACTCCTTGCGGCTGAAGTTTCCGGAGCGGAAAAGGCTCTTCGGCTTGTTCGACATCTTTCCACGCAGGTCGCCATCGTCGAACGCCTCGTTTCCGACAAACTCGATCGTCTTGATCTTCACCTTATCTTTCTCATCGATGTTGAACACGGCGTCCGCCCGCGCGCCGTCTTCCGTGCGATCGAGCCTTGCGTTCACCTCGGCGAGAAAGTAGCCGTCCTCGCGATACTTCTCGAGGATTGCATTGTTGCTGTTTTGCAGGTTGTTCGGAGTAACCACCTGGCCTGCGCGAATCGGTATCAGATCGTCGAGATCGTCATCATCGTAATGATCGTTCCCCTCGAAGATTATGTCACGGAGACGGGGATACTCCTTGACAACAATAGTGAGTGCAACTTCGCCGCCACTCACGTCACCCTCGATGACAATATCCTCGAATAACCCGAGCCCGTAGATGCTCTTGATTGCATCCTGCGTCGCAGTCGATGTTAAGACAGATCCGACCGGAATATCGGCAACGCTCAAAACGAGCGTCTGGTCTACACTCGTAGCGCCCTCAACCTTGACATCCGAGACCGTGTACTCCTGCGAGAACTCCTGAGATCTCGCCGATGCAGCCATGAACAGCACAACGAGCGCAATCAGGAGAAATCGTAGCCGAACTCGCTTCATCCGTGAGTCGGTTCTGCTAAGAGGCAAGATAATCACCTCATGCGTTGATTTTGTCGATCTTAACTTCGGTAAACTGCTGCCGGTGACCGCGATGCAATCTGTACGTGGCACGTCGCTTCATTTTGAAGACATCGACCTTGTCACCGAGTCCGTTCTTCAGGACTTCCGCCTCAATGCTTGCTCCGTCCACGTGCGGGGTACCGATCTTCGTGTCATCATCCCCCCCCACAAGAAGAACCCTGTCGAATGTCAGCTTGTCACCCGCCTCGGCCTTGACTCTGGGAATACGGAGAACGTCTCCCTCTTCAGCACGAAACTGGACGTTACCGGTTTCGAATATAGCGTACATCAATTACTCCTTGGAAAAGCCAGAAACAGCCTTTGATTAAAGAGAGAAAATACATAAAACACATACCCTGTCAAGGCTAAACCTTACAAGTTTTAACCGCCATAAAAGACTTGGTTCCAGCCGGTTCGGCAGCGGACACGGCTTTTTCGGACATGGGTGTCCATTTATGATGGAAAGCACCTGAAATCCGCTTGAATTAGATGCAACTTCTGATATCTTGCCGGGGTCAAAGGAATTGCTATGCCGGAAAACAACAGCTTCGAAATACTCGAATTCGACAAGATTCGCACAATCCTGAGCGGAAAGACGCTAACACCACTCGGTAAAGAGCGTTGTCTCAGGATCACCCCATTGGTAGCTAATTCGGAAGCGAATCGAAGACTGGACGAGACGACAGAGCTTGTCGAAATCCTGAAATTCGAAGAGCCGTTTCCGTTACAGCGAATCGACGACACCGATCGCATACTCGATCGAGTGGCGGCTGAGGGTACGTTCCTCGAACCGGAGAGCCTCCTGAAAGTCGCTGTATTCCTCGAGGTATGCGCGAAGCTGAAACGGTACATCAAAAACAAGCGCAACAAGTATCCGCTCCTGTCTGCACTGGTCGACGATCTGGAGCTATTCCCCGAGATAACTTCGGCAATTGAAAATGCGGTCGACAGGTCCGGCGAGATCAAGGACTCCGCATCGCCGGAGCTCCGTCGGATACGTATCGAACTCGGCTCGACTCAGAGCAAGGTCCTGAGCAAGCTCGAGCAGATAATTCGATCCAGACCGAGGGTCGGTACACGACAGGACGATGTCGTCACAATGAGAGATGGCCGATATGTCATTCCGGTAGCCGAAAGTGATATGTACGCGCGCTCGGGCGTCGTGCACGATCGCTCCAAATCAGGCGCTACGCTTTTCGTCGAACCGATGGAAACCGTCGAGCTGAATAACCGGCTGCGCGAGCTCGACAAACTCGAGGAGCAGGAAATCGAGCGAATACTTATCGAGATATCGGACACTATCCGCAAGAACCTCGACGAACTCCGCTCGAACTACAGCGTGATTGGAGAAGTGGATTTTGTTCACGCTCGCGGCCTATTCTCTATCGAACTCGACTGCGACCGCCCGGCTATCGTGGATCAGACACGAGTGAAACTGATGAAGGCCCGCCATCCTCTGCTCCTCAGGCAGGTTGTGAAGGCAACCGATGTTATCCCGCTATCGGTTTCACTCGGCGGCAAACATAATGCCCTTGTCGTTACAGGACCCAACACAGGCGGGAAAACAGTCGCGCTCAAGACGCTCGGCCTCCTGATTCTGATGGCGCGCTCCGGACTGCACATCCCCGCTTCAAAAGACTCCGAAATCGGCACCGTTAACCGCGTGTTTGCTGATATCGGAGATGAACAATCGATCGAGCTGTCGTTGTCGACATTCTCGTCACACTTGAAGCGAATCATAAACGCACTCGAATCGCTCGACTCTCATACGCTGGTGCTTCTCGATGAGATCGGCGCCGGCACGGACCCGAAAGAGGGTGCGGCACTCGGCGAGGCGATTATAGCCTATATCGTCGAGCACGGCGCCTTAGCACTCGTCACCACGCACTATTCGGCCCTGAAAACGCTCCCGGAAAAATATCCGCGCGTCGAGAACGCATCGCTGCAGTTCGATCACGAGACTCTTCAGCCGACCTACCGTTTCACAGTCGGGATTCCCGGATCGAGTTACGCAGTGGATATCGCAAAACGCCTCGGTATGCCGGACAAGGTTATTCAGACTGCAAACAAACTCGTCGGTACGCATGAGCGGAGCCTGTCGAATCTGATAGAAAAACTCGAAAACGAAATGCGCAACTCACGCCGACAGCAAAGGTCGTTGCAGCAGAAGAAAGAAGCCGTGGATCAGCTTAAGAAGGAACTCCGGAAGCGCGAGGCAAAACTGAAGGAGCAGGAACTCGAGTTTGAAATGAAGGGCCTGGACGAAGCGGAGAACATCGTAGAGAAGACTCGTCGAGAACTTGAGAATCTCGTTAAACAGATCCGCGAACAAAGAGCCGATGAGCAGTCTGTCAAATCCGCACACAGGGAGCTGCACGATATCGAGAAGACGATCGAGCAGTCGCGGAAAAAACGCGCAGAGCGGCCGAAACGTAAGTCGACGACTGAAGTGCTGCGACAGGGGGACAGAGTCTGGGTCGAAACACTTCAAACTGAAGGATACCTGATCGAGGAAGAACCGAAAATCAAGTCGTGGAAGGTTCAGATCGGTAACATGCTAAGCTCGGTCAAATCCGATATGTTGCGAAAGCTCGAGGAACCTACGCAGAAACCGTCTCTCCCGGCGGGAGTAAATTATGCTCCATTTGAGGAGGAAGTCTCGACGCAGATTTCGGTCCGGGGAATGACCGTCGACGAGGCATCAGACGCCGTGGACCGATTCCTCGATCGAGCATCCATAGCGAATCTGCAAACCGTCTACATACTCCACGGCAAGGGCACCGGAGCCCTGCGTGCAGGCCTTCATCGATATCTTTCCACCCATCCCCTCGTCGAGGATTTCCGTCTTGGTTATGTCAGCGAGGGCAGCACCGGCGTGACGGTCGTCACACTCAAACGCGACTGATTCAGCAGAGAATACAACCAAAAAGGAACCGCGAGATCATCTCGATCTCGCGGCCAAATTTTTTTGGGAGAGGCGGAGGGGGGATGCCCGACTCTAACGTCAGGTGGTTGGACAGCGTCCAACACACACCTCTCCCAAACTTTGTACTTGCTCTTGTCAAGTACCCCTGTCGTTGTTGTTGTCCAACCCTTAATGAAGCAAGAGTCGTGCCGCCTAAAGTACAACTTCAAGTCGGCAGGGATACATGACGGGCAACATCAGGCCAAACTCAAGTCATTGTCAGACCATGACATAGCCCGCGCCACCAACCAAACCACTTCAATACCCCATATTCTATACGTATCTCAGCGCTCAGTCGTAACAAACTGAAACACGAGTTGCACCATTTTTCACACTATGTGCATCGGTGTGTCCAGATTCTGGAATTTCTCTCAGTGCGCCTTGCCTCTGCAACTGCCTCCAGACAACCGGATGCGCACCGTCGAAACCCGCAATCAGAATGCAGAGTTTCATCTCGACACCGGTTTTAGCCTGATTCAATCACACAGACTATATATGTACTATACACTTCTCCTCGCTCATAATCAACACCGATTTGCCGATAGTATAAGATAACAGAGCACTGTTCCGTCGGGCGCGGTATTGTGCCCGAAGTGCGTATCAGAAGCGATCGAAACAACTGGCAGTAACGAGTCATACAGCAACGGGCCTGGAAACAGCAATGAACCTGACGCCAAAGATTGGAGAAGCCCCCACCCTGATATCCGTTGTGAAGTTCGTATCATCGGTTTTTGAGCACGCCCCGGCGGGCGTCGCCGTTTCCGATGCCAACTACAACGTCGTCTATGCAAACGAATCGCTGATGGCCGAGATCGGCACCAACGGTGTCAGTATTACGGGCCGCAATCTCCTTCAATACTTACAGTTACTCGTAGAACCCGGCCAATTCGAGAGGCTCAGGAAATCGGTCATCGACGAGAAGCCGTACCACGGCGAATTCCTGCTCTCAAACCAGAATAAGAAATCGAAGGTACACATCTCATTCGTGCCGCTAAGGGAGAGCGAGGAGTTTTCGTCTTATGCATATGTCCTCGTTCTTGGTGGTGCATCGAGGGCGGAATCTGAAACGCTGTTCGAGGCCGTTAGTCTGGATCGCATGCTGACTCGCGGTGAAATGGCCGCCGAAATCGCGCATGAGATTAACAACTACCTCACGATTCTCCTCGGAAATGTCGAGTTGATTCCTCTCTTCCTCAACACGAACAAGACCGAAAAGCTGCTCGAAAAGTCTGAGCTGATGCGCGATACGCTCGTCAAGATATCAAAATTCACCGACTGTCTCTCGGAGTTCGGAAAGGTCAGGGACTCGGGCGTCGAATACTGCGACCTCAGCCGTACCGTGGAGCAAATGATCGCGTTCCTCAAGCCGCAGAACAGATTTGATGACATCGAAATCCGCGCAGATCTCGCGTCAGAGCCGCTGCCTATCCGCGCTCATCAGGGACCGATCCAGCAAATCATCGTGAGCCTCGCCAACAACGCCGCCGACGAGCTCAACGAAGGCTGTTCGGACAATCCTGTAATAGAGATAAATACTCGTCTCAGTGAGGACGGCAAATCCAGCATACTCACTGTAACCGACAATGGCAGGGGCATCCCTGCGCATATTCGACCGAAAATATTCGATTTCAGAGTCTCATGCCGAAAGAACGGCGAGGGCTTCGGACTCCTCGCCTGCAAGCACATCGTAGATCGTTACCATGGCGACATCTCTTACGAGACCGAGGATAATGTCGGGACCACATTCACCGTGATTCTGCCAAAGGCGGACATTGGCAGCCAGATTGAGTCAGAGTCGGCCGCAGATCAGGCAGAGAAGCTCACGCCTCAGTCCTAATCACACGGCTCCGGGCCACCCTGGAAAACGTACGCAATCAGATAGACTATGTCGTCTATATCAATTCCCAGCGAGCAGTTAACATTCCCCAGGCTCTTACCGGAGCACTCGACCGGGGCATCTCCGCCCTGGAACACATAGGCTATGAGATACACGATGTCATCGATATCGATCGCACCCGTGCCATTCACATCCCCGCGCGCGATCTGACAGTCAAATCGAATCGCACCGATCTGGGCGCCATCACCGACATTGAATCTTCTCAAATCGTTGCCACTCGCATCGACTTCAGTCACCGTATTCGCCGCGAAATTGAAGCTGAACACGGTGGAATCTGAAGCGATGATCACGCTCATCGGCCCTCCGTCGGTCTTGAGCGGATCACCGGAGCCATGTAGAATCGTGTGACTCGACACGTCAATCGTAATCAAATCGCCTTCGCTTCCCGGCGGCCACCAGCCGTTACCGGCGGCAAGAAACGCTATGCCGTTGGGCACAATCGCTATGTCTGTCGGATCGCCTCCCGTGAGGATCGAATCAATGACTGCCACCGATACAGGATCAATCACATACACCGAGCCGGTGCCATCATACTGCCCCGTGCAACATATCCACAGATTGCCGTCCGGTCCCATAGTGAGATCGTTCGGGTTGTTGCCGACCGGGCATGCCGCAACCGCAGAATCTCCGTGATTATCCCATGCGATCACCACTCCGGCGTCGTACGATGTGTCCTGCCAAACGAATGACACTGTCGTGAGAAATGTCGTATCTCCACTTACGAGCATTCCCTGCGGATTAGTGCCGTCAATCGGATACTCACCGACTATCTGTCCCGCTGTCGTGATCCGGGTCAGGCTGTTCGCGAGCCAGTTTGTGATCAGAAGTGTATCCGGCGCAACTTCTACGATGCGATATGGGTTCCTGCCGGCACCGACATCGTAAGTATCGACGATCTGCTCGACAACAAGATCGTACACAAAGACATTGTCGGATCCCGAGTTGATAATGTACGCCGAGTCACGAACTATGATTATATCATTCGGATAAAGCCCGAGAGTGGCGATATCATTCGTCACTGTTCCATCGTCCAGATCAACTTCACTTAGTGTCTCAGCGAGACCGTTTATGACGAACAGCCTGTCCGCATCTGCTGAGCTTGCGCTGAGAATCAGAATCAACAGGGTTATGACTGCAATTGCAACTTTGTGCATGGTCTATGTCCTCTCAGTTCATCTCAATCGGCACAGTAACCCTCGCGGTCAGGCTCCATTTCCGTCCCGGCAACGGGTACCGTTCGATTAGTTGATATTCTGTGTTGGTTAGATTGTGTATGTCGTACTGCAATCGCGCGGACAGGATATTCGTTTCGAGTTTCAGGCCGGCAGAAATGTCCGAAACCGTGAAGCCCGGGAGTTCCTTGGTGTTGGCGTCGCGGATGTATCGCTTGGAACTGTGTCGCACTCGGTACTCGAGATCCAGAAATATGTTCGAATATCGTGCCGCGAAATGCTGAAGATATCGCGGACGATAGACCAGCTGTCTGTCATGACGCACATCTATCCACGACCGGTTCTTCGATATCTGATCGGTATTACTGTACGAGACCTTCAGATTAAGCGGATCAATATCCCAATCGGCTCTGAATGTCCTGTCGAATATCAGCGCACCCGAGAGATTCCTCGGCGTGAACTTGTTGTCATGTGATCGATGCCAGTAGATCAGATCGCGGTAGGCAGAATGCGTATAAGTCGCTGAGATGCTCAGCTTACCGGCGACCGGAAATGATAGACTTGCGCCCGCCTCAGACTGTTCGAGACGCTCCGGTTCCAGATCGGGATTCCCCACCGCGAAAGTCCCGTCGCTCCAGAAGAGCGAGGAATATAACGGTGCCCTGAACGACTTGCCGTAGGACGCATCCAGCCTCAGCACGGCCCACCTGCGGAACTCCATTCCGCCGCAAACTGAGGGCGAGTGGACCGGCCCGTTGAAGCTTGATACATCGCTGCGCAGCCCTCCCCGCACGTCGAGGCTCACCCCAACGGGATCTTCGATAAGCGGCGTGTGTTTGCGAATCGACGCCAGAAGCGAAAGACGCCGCTCGACCATGTTCTCGGAAGAGAGATTCGGCTCTGTCAGGTTATCTATCCCGAAAGTCTCATACGCTCCGTTGACGCCCATCGAAATAGACATTGAGTACGGCAGGCTGGCGCCGAAATCGGTGCTGATCTGATGAAGATCGTTTTCATATTCGTGGTTGGTCTCGATGAAGCTGAATGTATCAAGATATCCCTGCTCGAAAACTTTGAACGAGTAGCGCGTATCAATAAACCAATCGAGTCGGTCAACTCGTGCGCTAGCAGATAAGATGCTCCGCGTCTCGTTCTTCCGAGCGGCCGGATTCAACTGATATTGAAAACCGGGGATCCCGTTTCGCTGCTCGAACCGGCTCAATGACAGCTCTATCTCGGGCCAGCCTGGGGCATCAAGCGAACTCGAGTAATTCTCACTCATCCGCCAGATATCGGCGTTCTGTCTCCTCGGTGTCTCGCCCTTCAGGTCATCAAAAAAGAAGTCGTTACTCGCGGTATAGCCCGATCGGGTAGCTGCAATAGAACCGAGCTTTCCTAATTCCATGTTCGCGTTCCCGCTCCACGACATCTCATCATACTGGCCAGTGAGACCGTCCACGGTGATATCCGTTCTCCGGTCTGAGGCGGTCATTATCGACAGCACTCCACCGACAGCACCCGCCCCGAATGCGGCAGACTCGCCCCCCTCCCGGAATTCGACCTTGCTCACCGAGCTTAGCGGCACAGAGTTGATATCCGCCTCGCCCGTGATCGGAGAATTGATACTGACCCCGTTGAGTAGAACCAACACTTCTTTCGATGGCCCCCCCTTGACCGAGAGCTTCGCTTCACCTGATTTGCTGCCGGTGAAACTCACCTCGAGATCCGGAATTTCCTCGAGCAGATCACCGAGCGTAGACGCAGACTGAAATTCCGGCGACCCCGCCTCGATCACTATTTGTTTCAGAACTGGAGTACTACGATCACCCTTCACAGTCTGAGTAGTAGCCGTGTAGACTCTCGGTTCGAGGCATATTGTGACAGGTTCTGCGAAATCGGACACGATTCGAACGCGTACGTCGTGTCGCGCATGGTAGGCAGGAGCTGTGACAGAAGCAGTATAGGAACCTTCCGGTAAACCGTAGACAGAGAATCCACCGTCACCATCTGTCTCGATTCCAAGCGGCGCGTGATCAAATGAGATCTCGGCATCAACAATTGGTCTTGAATTACTGCAATCCAGAACAATCCCGCGCAAACTCAGATCGGACTGGGCGTGAACCGGGCGCACAAACGCAACTGCCAAAAGGAGTACCGCAAAAAGCTGCTGCAACCTCATTTGAGGCCTCTTGCAGCGCGAATGCCAAGGTTGAAAATCTTGCGTGACTCTCAGCCCTGCCCGCGCAAGGATAAGGTTCTCGGTTTGGATTCGGCAGGTCTCCTGGCTTCCGGGTCATCCTACTCGCGAGCGCCTTCCCGCCCTCAGGCAGTGGCAGGACCAATCTTTGGGTCCGCTCGTTTTCGTAACCGGTTACAGTAGCGGGGCTGCGACGGCCTCACACCGTCTTCCCTATTAAGCGCTCTGCACCGAATCTGTCGTGAATCAAACTAATGGAGGTCGAAGGAAACGTCAAGGTTTTTATTTCGTTCGTCCCGTGGTGTTCGCCAGCTGGCCGCAGGCTGCAAGTATATCAGCCCCCATTGACTTACGGAGCGTGACTGCGGGACACCGGGGATACAGATAATCCATAAACGCCTGCACCGCCTCTTCCGACGGCGCCCTGAAATCCTCCGGCAGGCCGGGAGCGGGATTATAGCGAATCAGGTTTATCTTGCACGGCAGCTCGTGAATAAATGTCACTAGGGCCTTTGCGCACTGTATTGAGTCATTGACCCCACCAATCAAGCAATACTCGAGCGTCAGCCGCTCTTTGGTCTTCTCGGCATAATAACGCATAGCTTCCTTGAGCTCATGCAGCGGGTACTTCCGATTCACCGGAACGATTCTGGTCCGCAATTCGCTGTCTGCCGCATGGAGTGACACAGCGAGGCGGACCTTCGATCCAGAATCAGCGAGTCGAAAGATACCCGGTATTATCCCGACGGTCGAGATCGTTATTCTCTTCGCGGCGATGCCCATCCCAAGATCATCACAGATCATCTCAATACCGGCCATAACGTTGTCGTAATTCAGGAACGGCTCCCCCATTCCCATGAATACGATGTTCTGAAATTGCTCCGGCCCTTCGCTCAGTATCTTGTCTACAGCATAGATTTGACCCGCGACCTCCGATGGCGTCAGATCGCGATTTCCACTCATCTTCCCAGTCAAACAGAATTTGCAGCCAAGGGGACAACCGACCTGACTCGACACACAAATCGTGTTTCGTCTTCCGGGGATGAACACGGTCTCTATATTCGAGTCGTCGCGAAGCGTTAGAAGGAACTTCTTCGTGCCGTCGATCTCCGACTCCTGCATCCTCTCGACTCGCGGCAGACGGATTGTGAAACCCTCATTCAAGTAAGACCTGAAGTCCTTCGATAGATTCGTCATCTCTGAAAAATCGGATGAATGGTGGCGATGAATCCACCCGAAAAGCTGCCTCCCGGCAAAGCGCTTGCCGGTCAGTTCCTGGGCAAGATCCTCGTGTTCACGCAGCGAAAAATCCGTGATGTCTCTCATCTCTGTATTCGAGCTCATCTCCCCTTCCCTGATCTGACCTTAATCCTGACCGGGACTCCTTCTAAATCCCATCGCTCTCTCAGCCTGTTTTCGATGTACCGCAGATACTGCTTCTGAAGAAGCTTCGGGTAGTTGCAGAAGATTACGAATGTCGGCGGCTTGACCTCGCTTTGAGTAATATAATAGAGCTTAATGTACTTCCCTTTTGCTGCTGCCGGATGTCTCTTGTTGACCGTTTCCTCGAGGAATCGATTCAACTGCGCAGTTTGCACTCTCTGGTTCTGACGATGATCGATTTGAGAACAGAGTTTCAGCACATTGACCGTCCGCTGACCTGTCTTGGCCGAAACGAATACGATTGGAATGTATGACAGCGTCTGGATCTTACGCTTGATCGATTCGGCATACTCGGAGGCTATCGAGGTTGTCTTCTCCCCAATCAGATCCCATTTATTGACCACGAGCAGTATGCCCTTTCTGAATTCGTGCACCTGCTCTATCACCTGGATATCCTGGTGCATAAGCCCTTCGTGAGCCTCGATCAAGACAGCGACGACATCCGCACGCTGCACCGCCTTAATTGTTCGCAGTGTAGTGTAGAACTCGAGATTCTCCTTAACGCGAGACTTTCGCCGCAAGCCCGCGGTATCGATCAGCACATAGCGCTGCCCCTCATACTCGATTTCGGTATCAACCGAATCGCGAGTCGTGCCGGGTATATCCGTCACTATCTGGCGGTTCTTTCCGCAAAGAAAATTCACGAACGAAGACTTCCCGACGTTCGGTCGCCCCACAACCGCAATCTTGAGCTTGTCCGTCTCGGGAATCGGTTCGGCTTCCGGAATTGCATCGACTACGAGATCGAGAAGATCTCCGACATTGTATCCACTCGCGGCGGCGATGTCAATCGGATCACCGAGCCCGAGGCCGTAGAATTCTCCAACCCCCAGTTGATGAGTCTCGGTATCTGCCTTGTTCGCAACCACGATGACTCGGCGGTTAGATCGCTGCAGCTTGCGGGCTATACCCTGATCGAGGTCGGTCAAGCCGACGCGGCAATCAACCATAAACAGAACAAGGTCCGCCTCTTCAATCGCGATTTCAGCCTGCTCACGCACCATGCGGTCAATCACATCCTCGCTCTCGGGAAGAAACCCTCCAGTGTCGATCAAATGAAAGTCCCTGCCGTTCCAGTCAGCGATACCATACACACGGTCCCGGGTGACTCCCGGCATGTTGTCGACAACCGTTACACGCTCCTGAAGGATGCGGTTGAACAATGTCGATTTGCCGACATTAGGTCGGCCTACTATCGCAACCACCGGAAGGCGTTTCACAATCCCAACTCCATCTTGATCTTCACGAGAGTCATCGCCGGTGAATCGTCCGCCTCGACGAACGGCACACCAAATCTGTCTTCGAGATCCGTCAATGTCATGTCATCCAAAAACAACCCATCATCATTCAGACAGTCCGGCGGTACGATCACAAAATCGCCAACATCTCGACCATCCAGTGACGACACAATATCTCCGCCCGACAAGAGTGCCGAAACCGTAACCCTTTCACCGAGGAGTATATTCGGAACCGTCACTATCTCATAGCTCAAACCACGAACATAGCGCCACTTTTCCGCGAGTGCGTCATGCAGGACATTCGAGATCAGTCGACCGGTGCAGATGGTCGCACGCGTATCTCTCTCGAATTCAATATCTGTCGCAGTCTCTGAATCGAGAAGCTGCCGTACCATACCGACACCATTCTCGATCTGAGGAAATTCACCATAGAAATCGGATTTCGGGATCGGCCTATCCGCAAGGATGAATAGCTCGTCAGCCGGATAAACAAAAGGTATCCCGATCCGTTCGAAATTCTCGGCCGAGAGCCCGCCAATCTGGTCCAGCACAATCTCCGCAAGCGATGGTGTCAGTGGCTCGATCTCGGGAAGCTTCGCCCGGTGTGAAGTGAGACCTACCGGAACGACCGCAACGGAGCCGACACCCGGATGGTAGCCGGCAAGATCACGAACAGTCCGCGCTAACTCCTCGCCGTCATTGAATCCCGGACACAACACAATCTGCGTATGAATCTGGATTCCGGCTTCGACAAGACGTCGCAGTTGCGGCGCAAGCTCCGGAATATCATCCCTGCCGAGCATTCTTCTTCGCAGAGTTTCATCAGTCGTATGAACCGACACATACAACGGCGTGAGCCGCTGCCTCTCGATACGTGCGAAATCCGCTTCCGTGAGGTTCGTCAGCGTGACATAGTTGCCGTGCTTGAATGAGAGACGGTAATCCTCATCCTTGACATACAGAGCGCGGCGCAACCCTTTCGGAAGCTGATGGATGAAACAGAAGATACATTGGTTGCGGCAAACCATCAACTTATCGGGCTCGAATTCCAGATCGAGATCCGCGAGTTCATCCGGCTCGATTTCGAGTTCGACAAGCTCGCCGCTTTCGGTCTCAAACAGCAGCACGAGCTCATCGGCGGAGGAATAGAACTCCCAGTCGAGAATATCGCAGACCTCTTCGTCGTTAACTTTCAGAAGCCGCGAACCGGGGAGTATCCCCTGCTCGGTCAGAAACTCATCTTCGATTGTCGACTTCAAAACAAGCATCATACCTCCAACGGCACCGCACAATATACGCCCGGCCCGACTATATACAAGCCGAATCACCAAATGTGCCGCTTACAAATGCCCCCATACACCGCCATCTTGCACGCGCCTGATGGAAACAAGCCCTCCACCGTGTCATTCCCGCAAGAGGTCTGCTGCGAAACAAACCTTACTACCCCGTCATTCCCGCAAGGGTTTGCTGTTAAGCAGGCTTCACCACCCTGTCATTCCCGCAAGAGGTCTGCTGCGAGACAAACCTTACTACCCTGTCATTCCCGCGAGGGTTTGGCGTTAGACAAACCTCACCACGCTGTCATTCCCGCGAGGGTTTGGCGTTAGACAAACCCGTAGGCGGGAATCCAGTGCCCGCTCAATTGTAGGGAAACGCTGACATGTAACAGGCGAG
>CAYQCE010000053.1:12396-25910 GCA_964415885.1 uncultured Ignavibacteria bacterium | reverse complement strand
TCCGCCTCATCAAACGCCTTCGCGACCATCGCCACCTTAATGAACTGCGGTCGCGCGCCAACAATCGATGTTACCCTGAATCTCTCCATTTCCAACCACACTATAACGACTTAGTCGGTGCCGTGAAAGCAAGAATCTGTGTAAATCGCACCGGATATTATCAGCAATTATGTTATCTTGTCGATGAGTGACCGTGCAGGCCGCGAGACAGCGCCCTGATCGCGGCATTCCATCAGCATTTTATGGTACAGCCCGAGATGGTCCCGGTGCTCGGGATTGAAGAACATCCCCGGATGAAATACCATGCTCAGCGCACCACCAACCGAACCAAGATGTCTCAGGATCATTGAGAACCGTCGAATAGCATCCGAACCATACTGGCTGACAAGCGTGGCCTCCTGAATGGTGAGCGGCACCTCGAATATATCGAGCGGCTCGTTCGATTTCGGATCATAGCCTTGAAAACAACCCCCGATTCCGTTGCGAAAGCCGATGCGGTCGCTGTAGCCTGATGATTCATCAACCCGGATGCCGAAATCCCGCAGAAACCTGAGCGACTTCTCACCGTCAAACCTGAGATAATGTGCCCTGCCGACAGTCGGTTTGCTTCCGAGAGCAGCGCTCAGCTCATCGAGCTGTGCCGAAATCCTGTCCTCGCTCAGAAATGTGTCATAGTTATAGTGAACGCCTGTATCCCAGTCGGCAGGTATCTTAGAAATCAACTCCGGAATGACTCCGATTCCGCTCCGGGCGCCGAATCGTCCCCCGGAGCCATTGAGCAGATAGAATGTGGATCGGCAACTGAAGCATCGCTCGAGATCGATCATCCCTGTTACATTGTCGAAGTAGAACCTGCGCGGAGTTGCGGCATTCCTCAGTATCCACCAGAGATTGTCAATCCTCGGTGGCTTCAAACTGAACAGCGGCAGCACAACTCTCGCCGCGCGAACACCTTGAGTCCAGATGTCGTTGCCGAGCAGAATGTCGCAATCGTGCGAGAGAACAACCACGGGCGGCCTCAGGATGTCACCGATTTCGAAAGCCGGTTTGCTACTCTGCTGCATGCCGCGACAGGCAGCGACCAGCACAGCCACAGCCTCGTTGAACGCCGGGACCTCGAGCAACCCCGCATCCGCGCGAGGGCTGAACCCGGCGATGAAACGACCATGATGATCTCTGCTGCCGGATCGACGGTCCTCTCCGAATGCCAGCAGATCGAACAGGTTACCGAAGAGATTCCAGGCCGGTGTTAGTGTTCCGTGCCGGTTCTCATACCAGAGCGGGGTATCGTCATTCGGCACCGGACTCCATTGCCCCCCCTCGGGACATGAGACGCGATTCCATAGAGTGATATCGGTCCCGTTGAACCGAACTCTGTACGGCTTCTCGGGTGTTTCCGGTATTGGGATGTCGAACGGAATTAAGATCGCTCTGTCTGTGATTCCGCCCAGCTCGCTCGAAGATACAAAGCGAATCCGACTGTCGTTGAAAGCCGCACCGATGTCGAAGTCAAAAAAGAGCCGGGTGTGATTCCGGATTTGAGCGCAAATATACTCGACCTTGGGCGGATTCATTAACCGAGCGTCCCTTCCGTATAGAGTCTGCTTATATAGAAACTGTCGTACTCGAACGCATGAGATCTCGATCGATCAGGATCGACCAAGTACATGTGGAAATCACCGCCGCGTCTAATGTGATAGAAACCGACCTTCTTCGCAACGCGAAGCAGCAGTCTATCGAACGGGTGGTCGTTCACATGCCACCCTCGAATGCCCACAGCCCCCATATTGCGTGTTCCAAGGACAGCCGCGACCAGAAGAGCTCTGATCAACTCCGCGTCCGAGACCTCATCCGAATCGGGCACCGTGATCAGGTCCACTATGTACCCCATACCATCGTCACCGAGAGTGTACGCCACCCATCCGAGCAGGTGATTATCCCGATATGCCGCCCTGACCACGCTCTTTACGTACGGGTTGTCATAGAGCCTCCACTGCATGTAGCGTGCGTCTCTGTAGATCGTGGTGCCGCCCCATCTTTCGATAAAGCGGCGGCACAGATCGGCCATCCGTTCGTCCGGATGCTCTACTGTCTTCATTGTCACGCCGCGTACTGACTGACGCCTGCTGAGCGCTTTCTTCATGGTGCTCCAGGATCGTGCGAGGATCGCCGCGCCCTGCAACAGGCCGATTTCCAGCCTGCCTGCCGGGCGTTCCTGACGAGCACCTGACATCCTGGCCATCATCACCGGAATCGATCCAACTGAGAATGGAATGAAAATCTGTTTAGTCCTGCCGGGAAAATCGTGGCCGAGTCGCTCGAATGCCCTCACCGCGGGCGTGAAACCCCAGAGCTGGTCTATGCCACGCTCTCGCGCATAGTCGAGGACTGTATCATGCATACGGCCAAGTACCCCTCTTCCACGATACTCCGGGTCGACAAGAGCTTCCTCGGACTTTGCAGACCAGTAGACACCATGGCCATCGATCATCCGAATCGGAATCAATGCCTGAGTGCCGATAACTCTGTCGCCTTCCTTCGCGACGACGTACGGCATCTGCGCATCGTCGAAGTTGTTCTCGACAAACTCCCATCTCCACTGCCGCAAACTGCGGCTCTCTCCGTGGATGCGATTGTGAAAGTCGTTGCAGAGACTCGCCTCATTGTCGCGAACTGGACGGATTTCCATGTCGGTTGCTCCCACAAACTAAAATAACGACTTTGGGATACCATCAGAACCATCAATGACCGATTCAGATCGTTATATACTATAATAGTTTGCGGCATCGCCATAAAAGGGAAATCTCCAGACAGCGGTGTTTGTTGAAAAAGTCGCCACGTCGAATCCAGCGGCCGCGTTTGGCGGGCGTGTGATCTGGAGTCTTTCGAATCTCCAGTATATATGCGGCCAATCAGTACGGTCACATCCGCCTTCGGCGTGCAGAATCTGAGTAAACCTCCCAAAACTCCTTTCTCAATAAGCCCAGAGGGGCGGGATCGCGAGAGAATCCGGAAACTGAATGGATCAAGCCGCACTAAAACTGTTGAATTGACACAAGCCGGGACGCAGGTTATATCGAATGGGAGTGCAATTCTGAAAACGAGGGATTGGAGCCATGCCGGAAGGTCGGGTCATTAAGACTGTCGGTCCGTATTATCACGTTCGTGTAGACGGCGAGACGATAATCTGTTCGGTCCGGAAGTCGGTCAAGGACTCGGCGGAGATCGAGCTGTCGCCAGTCGTCGTCGGAGACATGGTTTCGCTCGACGTCGATGCCACACCGCCGTCGGAGGGCGAACTGAGAACCGGGGTTATAACCGAAGTCAAGCCGAGACGGACCGTGTTCCTGAAGAGACGTGCGAGATTCCGATACGAGAAGTCACAGGCAATCGTGGCGAACATCGACCAGATGGTTGTCGTCGGCGCCGTGAAGAAACCTCAGTTCAAGATTCGCCTCATCGATCGTTTCCTCATAGCCGCCCGGCAGGGCGGGATGACCCCGCTCATCGTAATAAACAAGGTCGATCTCGAACACGATCTCGATATAGATCGGATCAGAACGATCTACTCGTCGATAGACATCGACGCAGTATCCGTCAGTGCGAAAGTCGGTCTTTACGTGGACACAGTCAAAAAAAGGCTCAAAGACAGGGAGTCGGTTTTTGTCGGGCAGTCCGGAGTGGGGAAGTCGAGCCTGCTGAACGCGGTTCAACCGGGGCTGAGCCTGAAGGTTGGTGATGTATCGGGTAAAACGGGCAAAGGCGTGCATACGACGACCGCGATAGAGCTTTTCCCGCTCGATTTCGGAGGCTACGTTGTCGACACACCGGGTCTTCGGGCGCTCGGGCTGACCAATCTCGAGCGGGCGAACATCAACAGATTCTACGCCGAGATCGCGGAGGCCGCCGAGGCCTGCAAGTTCAATGACTGCTCTCATCGAAGCGAACCCGGGTGCGCGGTGAAGGATGCAGTAGAACATGGGCGGATATTCCCCGAGCGGTACGAGAGCTATCTTCGGATTCTGGAGGACTCGGAAGGTTGAGCCAGGTAGATGCTCATTTAGAGGCGCATTCCTTAAACTTCCGCACGGTCAGACCATTCCACATAAAATTGAGCTTCGCGAAAAAAGGACTTGCGTGAATTGACAATTTCGATTGCTTAGGCAAATTATTGACAGAAAGGGATCACGTGATCCACTCCGGGAAGGATCCATCATGAATAGACTTCTGATCGTAGCATTCCTCGCGCTGATTGTATTCGCGGCCCTCACATCCGGCCTCGGCGAAACAGACGCCACGCATGATCCGGCAAACACAAAAGCGGAGGGTGAACACACCGAGCATGTCGGCGGACATCCGGAGGGTGTCGTGGTGCCCGTTTTGTTTGAACTGATTGTTGTGCTGGTGTTTGCCAAGGTTGGCGGAGACCTGATGGAACGATTTCGTCAGCCGGCTGTGCTCGGCGAGCTCATATTTGGAGTTATAATCGGCAACCTGATGCTTATCGGCTTCGATGGGCTTGAACCACTGAAGACAAACGTGCCGCTCGAAGTGCTCGCGGAGATCGGCGTAATCATCCTTCTCTTCGAGGTCGGACTTGAAACGAATATCCGCGATATGCTCTCCGTCGGGGCAACATCATTCGTGGTTGCGACTCTCGGCGTGCTGGCGCCGTTCTTCCTCGGATGGGGTGTCTCGGGGTATTTTCTCCCGGACGAGCATCTCTACACGCATATATTTATCGGTGCAACACTCTGCGCGACATCGGTCGGGATCACGGCGCGTGTGTTGAAAGACCTCAGCAGGATAAACAGTTCCGAGGGTAAGATAATTCTCGGTGCAGCGGTCATCGATGACATAATGGGACTTATAGTACTCTCAGTCGTGACCGGCCTGATAGCGACTGCCGGATCAGTGGGTGAAGCCAGTGGAGTTGCTTCCATTACCATTCTCTGGGTTGTGCTGAAAGCCGTGGGATTCATAACCGGTGCTCTGATCATCGGCTCGTACCTGGTTCCTCGGATATTGAGTTTCGGCCTTCGAATCAGAACAACCGGAGTGCTTCTCTCGATAGCGCTTACGACGTGCTTCCTTCTGGCATTCCTTGCCGAGAAGATCGGGCTCTCAGCAATCGTGGGGGCTTTCGCTGCCGGGCTGCTAATGGACAAGGTCTACTACAAACAGTACATGGATCGTGGAGAGCATGACCTCGGCGAGCTGATCCATCCGATAGCGGTCTTCCTCGTTCCGATTTTCTTCGTTCGGATGGGTATGCTCGTTGATCTTCAGACTTTCGTCGACCCGAGCATCCTCGGATTCGCGCTGATTCTGACCATCGCGGCCATCATCGGCAAGCAGGCTTGTTCTCTCGGCGTCTGGAAACAGGGAGTCAACAAGATTGCGGTCGGTCTGGGGATGATACCCCGGGGAGAGGTCGGACTGATCTTTGCCAAGATCGGAGCTGGTCTCACTATCGGTACGGTCAGTGTAGTCAGCCCATCGACATACTCGGCAGTGGTGATCATGGTGATAGTGACGACTCTTGTGACTCCACCATTACTGAAGATCTCGCTCCTCAGGAGATCATATAATCCTCCGGTGGAGAAACCGGCAGTGTGACAGATTTCGTGCCTGTCGGTGCAGTTTGAAACTAAACTAATGAAACAGCGTGCCGATAAAATAGTTAGGTTTTACTATAATAATTGTCAGGGATTTTCGAGAGATCGGGATGATGTGATTGAAACGGTACCTTATTTCGAAATCGACTGTCGGAATCGGACAATCTGGTCGTCGAGACTCGGGACTTCATGGACGAAGAGTTCAGTCATGGAAGGAGGAAAGGAAGAGAGTCAATTTTTCCTAAGTAAAAGGTTGTCAATTTATTGCTTGACAACATTTCAACAAACTCATACAATTGGTCAAGCTTTCGGCGCGTTGGCTTAAATGGGCCGAACTTGGCAATGAAGAACTTGATTTTTGGGTAATGTGAGTCATAAATTGCGCCGAGATTATGCCAGGCTTTGTGTTGGTAAAATAAACTGGGAATTTAGGCTTCTTGGTTATAGAAATATCTGGCGATCAACAGTAGCGTATCTGACCGAACAGACGCGAGCGCACGGGGCGTGGTGTCTGGAGTCGGATAAATGCATTTAAGGGATTAAGCCTGTCGCTCAGGGAAGAGAACCCTCAGGTTTTCACGGGCATTCAGAGCTTCCCAATCGAACCGAAGCGAAAGCGTAGATAGCGCTTTCCAACTACGTTTCCGGCGTCAATCGTCAGCGATATTCGCGACGTGAGTCGCGGCCAGGATTCAGGCTTCTTCAAGATTGCGTTTGGAGATAGATGAAAAGAATAGAAATACACGAAGCATTCAAAATTGAGGAAAGGAGGAAGTTCCTCGGTCTATGAAAGAAAACTCAAACAGGAAACTGAAACCAGTAACCTTCCAACCTACGACAGGGGGTTGTCGAATGAAACACGTTCGCACCTTTCTTTCGCTCCTTGTACTCGGGTTGCTAATGACAGGCACCGCTCTAGCACAAGGAGATTTATCTCTCGGAGGGGGGGGAGGAGACGGCGACTTAGCGCTCGCAGACATAATACAGAGCAGCGCTTTCTCGGGGTCAGGCTCGATGACAATCGAGTTGGTCGTACCTGACTCCACGGATTCGATTAAGGCTGTCTCCGCAACGTCTACGGACGTAAAAAGTCTAAGGTTCTTCATCGATAATCAGACTGGAGCTCAGGACACATTGACAACGATTGTCTTGACCTCTCTGAATGACAAAGAGAATATGTTTCAGACTCTTAAGCTGTATCGCTCGTATAAGTCCAACTATACGGACGAATCATTACTGCAAACGATACAGCAGGCATCGATTGGAGAATTCTCGGAGAATGATACGATTAAGATCACAGGATCACCGTATTTGGATACAATTCCTGCCGACAGCTCAGTCTACTATTGGGTGACTGTCGACGTAAATAGCGCGGTTGACCTAACCTATGATAATCTCAGGGCAGGTTTCGAGTTCAGGCAGTATGGAGTGCGTCTCCGTCAGAACGGATTCGCACCAGTTGATGCTGATTCCATTTTGCGGTATGACACACTGCAAACGGTTGAGAATACCCTCGAGAATGAAGGACGAACCCTGCGCTTTGATACGCAGCCGCCCAATTTCACTGCAGGCTATAACTTCCCGATCTCAGGTCATGATGTTTTCAAACCAGACATCATAAATCTCGGTGATTCCATCGTGGTCAAGGCTTGGAGTAATATCGCGGCCGATACCATTAGGGAAATGATAGCCGATATGCGTGCGTTTGACGGTACCCAGACACAGGCGGAATCGGATACTACGAATGATACGATGTTCGTTGCTAAACGGCTTCCCACTACGTCGGTATCGGGCTACCCCGCCGATTATGAGAGCGGGTTCCTCACGATCGTTGTGTCGGCAGAGGACTCTGTTGGTAACAGCTCAAGCTACAATCTCACTATTAACCACGTTATCGACAATCAGCAGCCGGTGTTTGACACGGTAGTCTGGGTTGACCTGTACTACGACGAAAACAACGATAGCATTGCAGGCATCGGAGACACGGTCAAAGTCTATGCCTACATGACATCAAACGACCCGGACGAAATCGACTCTGTGGTCGCCGACATGTCGAATTGGGGATACACGGCAGCTGAGTCACTCGCCGATCCATCGGGAAATCAGAAGTGGTTCAGTGCTAGTTTCGCAGTAAAGGACCAGGTTGGAGCCCCGGGCGATATCGTTGCAGATTCGATTGAATCACGCTTCAGGGTTACCGCTTACGATAATGCTGGAAACAGCAAAACTGACTCAAACGTCGCGAGTTTTGCTGTTGACAGCGAGAAGCCGGCTAGTCCGAGTACATTTACTTACGCGCGCCTTCTCGACCTCGATTCCAACAATGTGATCAATATTGGGGACAGTGTTATTTTCACAATTGATGTAACTAACACACCCGATATTGATACTACGTGTGGAGTAATGCTGGATCTTCTAACGTCCGGCCTCGGAGGACTGGAGAATCAGTGCGTTGAAGAAAGTGGTACTCCCAACTTGTACGTGTACCGCCACAGAGTTGAGGAACCTGGAAACTATGCGGTAGAGGCGCCGGCAGGATCACATACTGTTGAAGTAACTCTCACCGATGATGTCGGCAACAGAGCGAGCTACGACAGCGATGTGATAACCCAAGCTGTTGATACGGACAGACCTTCAGCAGTGGAAGACCTCGAGGCGACGCAGGATCCTTGCGCTGTAGACCTCTCATGGACTGCCGCAGCCGGTGCGCAGCGGTACTTCGTCCACTGGGATGGCGGTGATGGCTGGACAGATGCCGACACAACATATGATGATGACGGCAATCTCGTCTTCAAAGATACGCTTGGTTCTGCAGCCGCTCCAGCTACCAGCTGGACTACCGACGGTACTATTGAATTGGATCATGGGGTCACTTATCAGTTCGTAGTTCGCGTTCTTGATACCGGTGGCAACACTGAGTACAATTTCAACAAGGTGTCGGAAGTTGCCGATTGCGAGGCTCCGACAATCTGTATCTCGTATCCGGCTACCGGCGGTGCATACGGTGATAACAACGACCTGAACCTCGTGGCCGAGTCTGCTGCCGATGATATCGCCAGCGCGACTCTCTGGGTACGCGATAAGGATCAGGGTTCAGGCAGCCCGAGTAACTGGCGCACCCTCGGTGCGTTGACACAGGTTACCGGCGACGGTCAGCAGTTTACCAAGACTGTTACCAATGCCAACCTGCGGGCTCAGTTCTCGACTGCAACCGGCGATGAGGAATACGAGTTCATCGTTGCCGGTACCGATGATGTCGGTAACGCTCAGGACACTACAGCGGCTCTGGCTGCCTGTACCGGTCCGTGGTACACCATGTGGTTCCATACCGCAATTCCGGTCGCTCTAGTGACGGTAAATGATACCGCCTCGGCGCAGACCTCCTGCGGTTACAATATCACACGTGATGCCAACAATGAAGTTCAGATTGACGTCACGAATCACACCTCCGGCAGAACCTACACTGTAGAGGTCTTCGCGGATGACTCGTCAACCGCAACCAGACCGGACTACCGTGTCTTCTATGCCGAGAGCGTCGATTCGATCCCGTACACTTTCAATCTGGACGGCACTAACTTCTCGTCAGGCACTCATCCGATTTATGTCCACATAACTCGTGATGATGAAAACGAAGCCTGGCTGGAGTTCAACGTTTGTGCTCCGGATGAGGATGCTCCGATGGCGAGCATTGTCTACCCGATCGACGGGCAGAGAGTGCGCCGCATGAACAGCACCCTCCGTCCGATCATGGTCTGGGCAGCGGTTAACACCAATTCCTACGACCCGACAAACGTTGCCAGAGTTGACTTCGAGCACTCGCTCTATGCCGATTCCGGCTACAGCGTGTTCGATGTCGAGACAGCCGATTCGAGCGGAATCTACAGGGGAACCTGGGATAACCGCGCGTTTGCCGGTGATGCAATGGTTTACCTGCGTGCCAAGTTCTATGACAACGTCGGTAACACCAACTACACCCCGGCTATCTCGGTCACTCTCGACTCGACAGCAACGGTTATCGACCTGACCTGCCCGCAGGCAGTTTCGGTCAACGGCGTGTCCACACTCGCCGGCACGGTTGACATGTACGCCGAGATTCAGGAAGCCTACAATGACTTCGCTAATCTCAAGCTGTACTGGAAGAAGTCGTCCGATGCCGACCTCGCTGCCAACTGGCTCGGTGGAACCACGATGGTTCCGGGTACCGATCAGGGTGTTTACGTTGCATACGACGTCAACACAACCGGCCTGACTGACGAAGTTGATTATGACTTCCGCGTCATCGCCACCGATATCACAGGTAATGTGATGTGGGATTACGATGATGACGGTCAGTTCGACGACAATACATTCAATCCGGCCGCCAATCCGTCGGATGTCACCTTCATGATCGACAACAGCGCTGCTCCGATTGCATTCAGCATGGCAGTCGCCGAGGGTCCGTCGGATACCGTGACATTCTACACACCGTCGGCCAAGCTGGGTGGCTCCGACATGATCTTCGCTCAGAAGGGCGCAGACATCACGCTGCACACCCAGACGATCCCGCAGTCCGATTCGCTCGATCTGGTCAAGGTCGGCTACTGGTGGGTTGACAACAACGATACCGTCGCCGTCGGCGTTTCCAACAACGTCGCCCCGTACGAGATCGTGTTCAACCCGTGGGATCTCGGACTTCTTACTGTCGAAGACATCGACAACAACTACTTCACGGCAGAGTTGAGAGCAGTCAAGACCGACATGTTCGAGAGAACGTCGTCTGACACGATCGCCATCCATATCCTCGATATCACCGCCAATCAGGCAGTGGTAATTGATCCGGGTAACGGATCTTATGTCTGGGGAGATGTGAGTCTGGCCGCCAAGGCTCTCAATGCCTGGCAGCTCCAGTACGTCGAGTTCTACTACAACACGACTGCGAGCATGACCGGCGCCACGAAGATAGAGAAGGTCTCGACCTTCGACGGTTCCGGTAACTTCAACGCCTCGTGGCCGACTCTCGGTGATGTCGATGATGGCTGGTACTACCTCGCCGCCGTCGCCACCGACTCGGCATTCAACACGGATGCGAACCCGCCGTGGACCCAGGTTTATGTTGGCAATGCTCTGCCGACAATCGCCTGGAACGCTCCGGCCGATTCGTCGTTCGTTGGTCTCACATCGACCTTTGGCGCTACAGTTACCAACGATGACGTCCCGACACAGATGGTTCAGTTCCAGTACAAGCCTGTTACCAGCGCTTCCTGGACAACCTGGAACACCGATTCCTACCCGCCGTTCGAGGCTCTCTGGGCAGATACTTCTGTCTCCGATGGCTTCTATCACACGAGAGCGGTAGTAACCACGATGTCCGGACGCACGGCGTACACCGACTGGAAGGTCGTGTATGCTGATAAGACAATCCCGAATGTCGTTCCGACCCAGATCGCCGGTCAGGACGTCGAGAACACCGTGGTTGCAGGTCAGGACGTCGAGAACACCGGCGACCCGTGGCTCGATCTGACAGGCCAGACGGTGATCGACATCGAGGGTTATTTCGAAGACGATAACAGCACTAATGGCGCAGGCGCGATGGTGAACTCCGGTGTCGCCAAGATCGGCGTCGAGTTCAGAGACAGTGTCACGAACGAGCGGGTTCTCCACAAGGAGATGACCTTCGATCCGACAGTGCTCAATGTCACGCAGGCGCTGCAGTTCAATATCGCCGCTCTCTCAACCGGTGGCTATTCCATCTGGTACCATGTTTGGGACGGCGTTGGTCTGAAAGACAGTGCCCGTGTCTACGGTCACATTTCAGATCAGACTGCTCCGACGACATCGATCGTGGGCTACTATAACGAGCGTATCTACGGTCGTGACTGGTCCACAAACAGCGATGTCGACAGAGTGCATTTCGAGTACAGAGCGGATGGAGCAGCCGAGTGGATCGGTCTCCCGCAGGGCGATCAGATCGGCTCGACCACCTTCTGGTGGGCTCCGTTTGTTGCCACATCACTCGATGACGGTACGTACGACTTCCGTATGAGAGCCGTCGACGGTTCCGGCAATGCCAACGATGCTGAAGCGCTGATATTCCAGGGTACGGTCGCCTCCGGCGTCATTACCTGGGATGAGGGCTCGATTCAGTCGGTTGCAGGCTGGAAGAACTACCAGAACGGCGTGTTCAACGGCGTTGTCAGAGTCAATGCCGGCACGACAGAGCCGGGTATTCTGGCCATCTACAAGACCGGTACTTCGACCAGCTACGAGGAGATCGATCCCGATCAGTTCCTCGATCCCAATACCTGGTGGCACGGTTCATTCGACTTCACCAATGTCGGAGCGGGCGGAACAGCCATGATCCTCGTTGGTGTCCCGGATGGTATCTCAAGCACCTGGTTCAACGCGTTCGAGTACTGGAACGACTACGGCACCAACGGCACGGTTTACTCCGCTGACAACAGTGTCACCGTGAGAATTCCGGAAGGTGCCGGTTCAGGCAGGTTCGTGATTCTCGAAACCTGGCTGCCGAACTCCGGAACCGCCCAGGATCACTGGGTACCGGTCGGCAATCAGGACGGCTACGCGAACTACATCGGCAGATGGGAATCCTCAGAGATCGACGACGACTGCTTCAACAACAGCAAGTACGCTCAGGTAATGATGACGTACGATGCTACCGTCGATCTGCCCGAGGATTCGCTGCTCGTCGTTCGCTGGGATCCGTCACAGGGTTCCTGGCTGACCTCGGGTATCTACTATCTGCCGGGTGATGACGGCTTCGACACCGAGAACCACACTGTTGAGTTCTCGACCGATTGCCTCTACGGCATCTACGCGGTTGTCAGAATCGACCGTAACGCGCAGCCGGGTCCGATCGACATCACGTTCCGTGATGCGTACCCGTACTGCAACGACTACGTCGGCCCGAGGCCCGTATCCGACTACCCGATGTTCGTCTTCAAGGTCTCGGATGAATACTCCGGCATTGACGGAAGTGAGTTCAAGATCAAGTTGGACGGCGACTGGGTACATGAGACCGGCTCGGATGCCGAGTTCTGGAACGTCGAATACGACAACGTCGGTGAGCTCCTGAAGATATGGAGAACCGGCGGCTACGAAGACGGTCCGGCATCGCCCATGAAAGGTGGTAACGGAAGCCAGGCTCTGAGCGGCGCGATTCCGCCTCTGCCGTGCGGTGATCACACACTCTGGATCGCTGCCAAGAACAACCAGAACAACTACGAGGAGTTCACCTGGGACTTCACAGTTGACTGCACCAAGCCGCGGGTCCGTATGGACAACTACTACGTTGCCAAGGATCCGACCATCACGTTCTACATTAGTGATGACCTGGCCGGCGTCGACTGGGATAGCGTCTGGGTGGATGTTGTAGTCTGGAGCACGACCGACACCAGTGCCGGTCGCCCGAACCAGGACGACATACCTCAGTTCTGGCAGTCGTTCACTGGCGAGCAGGTCCAGTACTACATGGTAGACGATACGACAGTTCAGATCACTACTTCGTTCAACCTCCAGGATGAGCGTTACGTCACGGTTGCCATTTATGATGGTGAGACGTCTGATTTCGATGATCCAACGGGCGTCTACTCATACTATGGCTACTGGACAGAGTTCTATCTGGCCCACGACGGCATCCATGACTGTGTCATGAACAAGGCCGAACCGTGGATCCAGATGCTCACCGTCGACTACGACGGACCGTCATTCCACGTTGAGGGCGAGACCGATCCTGACGTGCTTCCGACCGATTGTCCGGTCAGAATCCACGTCGAGGATGACGGCGGACCTCTCGATAGAGTGGAGGTGTATGAGGACGGCATGCTCATCATTGATGAGGAGCGCGTTTCCTTCGACGCTACCACGGGCGTACTCGAGTACTGCCCGACCAAGGGCACG
>CAYQCE010000053.1:0-12296 GCA_964415885.1 uncultured Ignavibacteria bacterium | reverse complement strand
AGTCGCAAATGGTGTCTACTTCGCATACTGTGAAGCAAGCGACGGCAGACACAAAGTGGTGAAGATCGCTGTTGTTGATAGATAGTAACTCACTGGTTGGTCCGGGGCACATGCCCCGGACCGATCGAAGCAACATAGAGGAGAAGAGTTGAATATGTCAAAAAAGATCTTAGCAATCGGTTTGGCACTCTTCATGCTGGTTGTGGGTTACTCGCAGATTGCCATTGCGAATGACTTCAACCACGCTCTGCCGATGCTCCGTATGGGCGTAGGTGCCCGCGCTCTCGCGATGGGCGGCGCTCAGGTTGCAGTGGCGAATGATGCGACTGCCGGGTACTGGAATCCGGCAGCCCTCTCTCAGATCGAGAAAGTCTCGGTCGCCAGCATGATTGCTGCTAACATGTCAGAGGATCGTAAATACAACTACCTGGCTGTTGCCGGTAAGTTCGACTTCGGTGCCATCGGGTTCTCCTGGTTGAACTCCGGAACATCAGACCTTATGGGCTATGACGGAAGTGGTCAGCAGACCAATTCCTTCGACTGGAACGATCATGTGTTCCTGTTCTCATACGGGAATCAGATGGAAGACTTCCAGGTTGGCTTCAACTTCAAGGTCGTCTATTCCAAAGCCGATGCTCAGGATGACTATTCCAGCACGGGCGTTGGATTCGATGCCGGCGTGAAGTATGCGATCAACGACATGGTCCATCTCGGTGTTACAGCTCAGGATCTCGGTACGAAAATCGGCGGTGACGAAATCCCCGCCACCTTCCGTATCGGCGGTGCTGTGATGCCGGTCGAGGGATTCACTATCCCTGTCGATATCGAGAAGAATCAGAACAAGTCTGAGCTCGTGCTCAGAACCGGTGCGGAATACGCTTACATGTTCGCCGAGGAGTACTGGGCGGCTGTAAGAGGCGGCGTGAACGACGGTGAGTTCACCATCGGCGCAGGCCTCACCATTATGAACCGCTACAGCATCGACTATGCCTACATCAGTGAGCAGAGCGATGTTTTCGGTGAAAACCACAGGGTCAGCCTCTCGCTGAACTGGTAAGCCTCAGGCTTGTCTTTTCGAGTATGACCGCCTCCGTCGAAAGACGGGGGCGGTTGTGTTTTGGGTCCAGCCGGCAGATAGCTTTCTCCCGCGAGGCTGTTTCAAATACGTACCTCCAAGTCAGCTCGGAACGCTTCTCTGTCTCAAGAATCTGCGTTCAGGTGCCGATAAATACAGCAGTACACCATGACTGATCGAGCTGACACAAAAATCGAAACGAAGACGATTCGTTACCTCGTCAACTCCGTTGATGATCTCCGTGAGATCGCGGACACAGTCCGCTATATTATCCAGCGGAACGCCGATATTGCCGACTCGGCAGGGATCATTGCGAATGTACCCGTTTCGGCGATCCCTATAGGCGATTCCTCAGGGTTCATCCTCAGTTTCCAGGTACCGACAGACCTCCTCGAGAAAGCGTCCCGAAACAAGAACGAGCGCTCGGAGATGAACCTGCGATTGAAGTATGATACGGGCGAAATACCGACTCCCGAGATAAAGACATCTGGATCATGGAGTCAATTCGCCTACAACATCAACACACTCAAAGATCTTATTCTCGCCGTAAACTCCACAATGGAACTCTATCAGTCAGCCGCCGAGAGGCTTGAATATGTCAACCTGAAACGCCGTACGGTTATGAAAGTGAAGCCGGCAGACGGTGACGGCGTGCATCTATTCTTCCAGGTGCCCGGAATCCTGAGTTGACGGCCCCTTCCATTCAACTTACTCACGGCTGCTGTCTTTAAGCTCGAGCTAATACTTGTCGAAGGATAGAATAGAGGACCATCTGGTGGATAGCTTGCAGGTAGTGCGCAGGAGCGAACAGTAACATGCGGAAAGAGATACTCAGAGAGAAGCTCAAGAATGCGTCTCTGCCGATTCGCGTGCATGAAACGATCGAGGCGGAGCTATCTCGTCTCTCCACCGCCTCCCCTGCATCAAACGAATACAGTATAGTCTGCAGCTACATCAGCTGGATTCTGGCTCTGCCGTGGGCGAAATGCGTCGATAGAACCGTAGACCTTGCCGAGGCCAGGCTGATACTTGAGGAGAAAGTAATCGGGCTCGAAAAGGCAAAAAACCGGCTTCTCGAAATCTTCTCGAGTGCGGCTGCAGATTCGGAGACGTGTATTCCGTCGATCTGCCTGACAGGATCGAGCGGAACGGGCAAGAGAACTCTCGTAACGGCGATGGCCGAGGCGCTCGGCCGGGAATTCATCGAGCTGAACTGCAATGCGCTTCTGTCCGAAGATGACCTGAAGGGAGAATGGAGACGGGAGATCGGGAATCGTCCCGGTGCTCTCATTCGTGCCCTGGCAGAATGCGAAACGTCCGACCCGGTGATTTTGATCGATAGCACACGCCTGTTCGGCGATGGCTCTCACAGCCGGATTATTGCGCCACTCATAAGCCTCGTTAGTTCGACAAAGAGACGCTCGTTTTACGATCGTTATATAAACATCGAGTTCGACCTGTCACGCGCGATGCTGTTCATAACCACTCACGCCGCGCATCATCTGCCTCCCGAGATACCGGAATCATGCGAGATCATCTCGTTTCCGGGCTATATGAACAAGACCAAAGAAGAGATAGCGAGACGCTTCATAATACCGAAAAAGTTGCACGGGACCGGTCTGGCCCTGACCAGCCGCAGTTTCAGCGACGAAATCCTGCGTGCTGTAATCGAGGGATACACCTTCGAATCGGGGGTTCATCAACTGGACAGAGTTCTGGGGCGGTTCTGCAGCAAACTCGTGAGGGAGAAGCTCGAATTGGGGGTCAGACGATTCTCGCTTGCCCGGGATGACGTGCCGGCTCTTCTCGGTCCCCCAACTATACGGCCGGAAATAGTGGGCCGTCACCCGGAAGTCGGGATTGCGTCAGCGCTGATTTACGGCACGACAGGCGGATCGGTCCTTTTCGTGGAGGCCAACCGCATGGCCGGAATCGGCAGGGTGAGAGTCACCGGTGCCGAGCATTCATCACTGCACGAACTCGTCGAACAGGCAATATCATTCATGCTCTCGCATATCGATGATCTCGAGCTCTCACGGGAGAAAGTCGACACAAGCGACGTACATGTCCACTTTCCTCCGGGTATAGCAGCGGTCGATGCCCGCTCCCTCGGTCTCGCCACTATAACAGCGCTCGTCTCGCTTTTCTCTGAAATGCCTGTCCACCAGCGGTATGCCTTCTGCGGAGAGTTGACTCTCAGGGGCAAAATACTGCCGGTCGAGTACGTCGAAGAGAAGGTACTCGCAGCTCATAGAGCCGGAATTGACCGCATCTACCTGTCATCTCTCAATCGCAGAGACGTATCATTCCTTCCACGTGAGGTTGCCGAGGATGTCGAGTTCATGTTCGTGGATACCGTCTCCGAAGCGCTCGAAGATTCGCTCCTCAAGATCATTGTTCCGAACCGCAATCTCGATCCGAGCCTCGATGTACTCGCCGGAAACAACAAAGCAGACGCACAATAGACACACCAGCAGATACAGCCCTCCCGATCCAACACCGCCAGTTTCGCTACTCATTGAATGTTAACAGGCACAGATGCGTATTATAGAGGGATTCGCTTGACATTTTCAAACGCGAGGTTATCTTTCTGCGAATAAATATGGGATAGTAGATTGGAATATATACTTTATGATCTCAAACAGAACTGAATACGCGATCAGAGCTCTTACCGAGCTTGCGAAGACAGACGGCTCGATGAAGTCGAACGACATTGCGAGAGTGCAGAAGATTCCGCCGAAGTTCCTTCCACACATCCTTAGTGATCTGGCGAAGTCCGGTCTCATACGTACATCACGTGGTTTTGGGGGAGGAATCCGTCTGAATGTCGACCCGAAGCGAATCACATTCAGATCGGTCGTAGAAGCGGTGCAAGGCCCCATAGTGGCGTACGAATGCCTGGTTGGACCCACAACGTGTCAACTCGAAAACTGCTGTACTATCAAGCCGATCTGGAGGCAGATACAGGGAGCTGTGGAGAACGTTCTCAATTCTACTACCCTGCACGACATCATAAGCGGGAACGGCAATCTAATCGAGGTGGATAATGGCAACTGAAGAACAGATACTCGAAGCATTGAAGAATGTAGACGACCCGGAACTACATAAGTCCCTCGTCGAACTCGGAATGGTTGACAAGATCGAGCTCAGCAACAGCACGGCAGATATCACAATCAAACTCACCGTACCGGGCTGTCCGATGAAAAACCGTATAAGCGCAGACATAACTCGTGAGCTCAATGAGATCAAAGACATCAGCAAGATCAATGTTCATTTCACGACAATGACTCCCCAGGAGCGCGGTGAGGTGCGCAAGAAAGTCACCGGCGGTGGTGGCGGCGAGAAAGAACAGCCGGACACGAGCAAAATCGCAAAGCATGTGGTCGCCATCTGCTCGGGCAAGGGGGGAGTCGGCAAGTCGACCGTGACCGCCAACCTGGCGCGCGCATTTTCTGAGAAAGGTCTCAAGGTCGGACTCCTCGATGCCGACGTGTACGGATTCTCCATTCCAAGAATGCTCGGTGTCACACAGGCTCCGAATATAGTGGAGGAGATGATAATCCCTGCGGACAAAGAGGGAATAAAGGTCGTCTCGATGGGCTTCTTCGTGCCGGAAGACGCTCCGGTGATCTGGCGCGGCCCGCTGATCCACAAGACAATAACTCAATTTATCACCGATGTCGTCTGGGACACTCCGGATATACTGTTAATGGATCTTCCTCCGGGTACCGGTGATGTTACGATCACAATCGCGCAGACTCTCCCGCAGTCCGAGATGATTGTTGTGACAACTCCTCAGCCGGCTGCAGCTAATGTCGCCAGCAGAGTTGCAGCACTCGCGGAAAAGACCAATCTGCACGTTCTCGGAGTTATCGAGAATATGTCGTATTACCTTCTCCCGGACAATACCAAAGACTATATTTTCGGGAAAGAAGGCGGGAGATTACTCGCAAAACGAATCGGCGCCGAGTTCTTCGGGGAAATCCCGTTGAATGCGGAGATCCGCAAGGCATCGGATGTCGGCGATTCTATCTTCTCTCAGGACGGCGATAATCCTGTCGTGTCAGCATACAGAGACATCGCCGACAACATAATGAGTCGCCTCGATAAGAAGCAGTAAGCCCTTATCGGACTATGATCTGAACGATCTGTTATCCACCGGCTGATATTCTCGCGATACCCGGTGTCTTATCTTGTGTGCAATGTGCTGTATCGCAAGGTATTAACAATTACTGTTTTTTTTCGATCGATCCGCTTGACAAAAGGGCGCTGATCTAACAACTTATACTCCAGAAGTTGTTGAATGATAATATGTTAACAAGGTGTTGACAACCGGGAAAACCATCCGAATTTCGCAAAAAAGCGCTGTTTTTCAGCAACTTCGGGAGGGGATTTGTGGATAATGTGCTGCTCTTTCACGGAAAACGTACCTTACTCAATTGAATACTAAGGGCTTATAGTTATCCACTAATGTTGATAACTTACCAACTGAGGGTTATTCGACTATGACTGAAGCAGGTCAAGTGTGGGCTGAGTGTCTCTCCTACATATCACGGAGGGTTAACAAACAGAGTTTCTTTACTTGGCTCAAGCCGACATTGGGAATAGGTCGGGACAATGGTCATTTCCGAATCGGGGTTCCGAACAGGTTCGTGGCTGAGTGGCTGAACGAGCACTATCGCGAGTTGATACAGGATGCCCTTCGGTCGGTGACAGAGACCGACGGCAACTTTCAGCTCATCGTCAAGCCTCCAACCACCGATGATCAGCAGAGCTTTTTCACAGGCAGTGCCAATGCCAAAGTGAGTCCGGTCCCATCCGAAGCCATGAAGATCAAACCGAAACCTGGCCGCAGTTTCTCCACGACCTCGTTCTCCGACAGATACATTTTCGATAATTTCGTCGTGGGAGACTCCAACGAGTTCGCGCACGCTGCGGCTCTCGCAGTCGCAGATGCTCCCGGCAAAACAAAGTACAACCCGCTGTTTATCTATGGAGGTGTCGGTCTCGGCAAGACTCATCTCGCACAGGCAATCGGGAATCATATCGTGGAGAGTGACGACAGCAGACGCTTGATATATGTCACATCCGAGAAATTCACGAACGAGTTCATCAATTCGATATCAACCAAGTCCGTGCACGATTTCGCAAACCATTACAGGTCGAGTGATGTGCTTATAATCGAGGACATCCAGTTCTTTACCGGCAAGGAATCGACCCAAGAGCAGTTCTTTCACACTTTCAATGCCCTCCATCAGGATGGAAAACAGCTTGTATTGACCGCAGATCGTCCACCGCGGGATATCAAAGGTCTCGAGGAGAGGCTTCTCTCGCGTTTCGGCTGGGGACTGGTTACCGATATCCAGCCGCCATCTCTCGAAACCAGAGTCGCAATTCTCCAGCGGAAATCGGAGGCTGATGGTTACGACCTGCCGGTCGAGGTACTGACGTATATCGCAGACTCAGTCACGACAAATATCCGTGATCTTGAGGGTTGTCTTACCCGGCTGTTGGCGTATGCTTCTCTCCGTCGCAAAGACATAACGGTCGACCTCGCGCAGCAGATTCTGAAAGACTCCCTTCCACGCGCGAAAAGAAGCCTTACAATCGATGACATCCAGAAAAAGGTCGCGGACGAGTATAACGTCAGTGTGGAGATGCTGAAGGCCAAGAAGAAGACGGCGAACATAGCGCTCGCTCGCCAGGTCGCCATGTATCTCTGCCGCGCTCTCACGGACCTGCCGCTGAAAGTGATCGGTACCGGATTCGGAGGACGAGACCACTCGACTGTGATACATGCTCAAAAAAGCATTCTTCAGATGATAAAAAAGGACGTCAATCTGAAGCTCAAGATCGATCAGTTGATCAATTCTCTCTATGTGTAGGAGATGTGAAGAAAGTGTCGGCAACCCATCTTTATCTTGTTGATGATTCCGCGTCTATTTTGTATATGTGGAAATCAAACGTCTCAGGGAAAGATGCAACCATTATTCCTAACATTAACCGAAAGCGAGAATCTACGGTCGAATAGATAGTTACAGCTTTATGCACAGTGCCAACAGGCCTTATTACTATGATTCCGGATTAATATATACTGAAGAATAATCAATAGAAGAGTGGATAACGCAGGAGATAGATATGAAGCTTAAGATCGTGAAGTCGAAACTCCTCGAGTTTCTGCAGATTGTGCTTACAGCAGTTCCGAGCAAATCTGCTCTGCCTATTCTCGGGAATATTCTGATAGAGGCATCCGAGGATAGCATTATACTTGCGGCAACCGATTTGGAAATATCGATATCCACCAGGATGGAAATCAAGCCGGACAAGCCTGGTGCAATTACGGTTCAGGCCAGGACATTCGCCGAGATCATAAGAGAGCTTCCCGAAACAGAACTGTCACTATCATCCGAAAGCAATCGTATTGAGGTTTCGACAAAAACAGGTCATTTCAAGATATCCGGTATTCCCGCCGATGAGTTTCCGAAGACTCCGGAATATAACGAGGCCAAAGAGATCAGGATATCCGGAAGAGATTTGGTGAAGATGGTTCGGATGACATCGTTCGCGGTCTCCGCGGATGAGTCTCGTCCTGCGCTGAATGGTATCCTCTGGCAGACTTCCGGCGACAAGATGGTCATGGTTGCAACCGACGGACACCGTCTCGCGAAAATCGGCATGGACAATACGAAGCTTCGCGGTATGTCGGATGATATTATCGTTCCGCCGAAAGCCATGAATGCCGTGGTCAAACTCATCGGTGACAGCGATGCGGAGATTGGTGTCGTGTTTGGCGAAAAGAACGTGATGTTCAGGGTGAATGACTCGATTGTTTCCTCAAAGCTCTTTGAGGGTCCGTACCCCAATTTCGAACAAGTGATTCCGACCGACAACGAGAAAAGACTCGTTGTAGGCCGCGAGCTTCTCATGTCCGCGGTGCGAAGGGTATCGATTCTGTCGAACTCACTCACTCACCAGGTCAAGTTTGGGCTATCGAACAACAAGCTGACTCTTTCGGCGACCAACGTGGATCTCGGAGGCGAGGCGAAAGAGGATATTCCGTGCGAATACAAGGAAGATAAAATGGAGCTCGGCTACAATGCCGCATATATCGAGGACATATTGAAGCAGATCGATGGCGAAGAGGTAGTGTTTGAGCTGTCAACTCCCGTGTCCGCCGGTGTGATATACTCCGCCGACCGCAAGGAGGATTACATTTGCCTCATAATGCCGCTCAGGCTGGCTGAGTAACAGGCTCCGACTCAGTCGTTTCAAATCAATATTGAATGCCCATCTATTATGGACTAATCAGAATACAGCAAGTGGGCAAGTTAAGTCAGACTTGCACTCCGATGGCGGAGTGTAACCTGACTGTATAGTTTCTTGATCAAAGAGGGGATTCGTCGCAACTTGATTCTTATCATGTCTCGCTCGGATGGGTTTTTCTTTTGATAGCTGACAGCACCGGACTATATTTCACGAATGCATGTCAAACACCTGAAGCTAACCTCGTTTCGTAACTTTGAGTCCGTGGAAATCGAGTTCGCCCCGGGCGCTAATCTTATCTTCGGTAAGAATGGATCCGGCAAGTCCAACATGCTCGAGTCGGTCTATTATCTGTGTACTGCGAAGTCATTCCGTGGTGCCAATGACGATCTGCTGCGAAAGAGCGATGCCGAGCTGTTCCGTATCGAGGCCTCGGGCGAGTTGTCGAATTCAGAGGTTCAGATCGAAATCGGCTGCAAGCCGGGCGAGAAGAAACGTGTCAGGATTAACGGTGTTCCGGAAACGCGCCTGTCATCGCTCTATGAGCATCTGAAGGCGGTTGTGTTCGCACCCGATGATGTTGAGCTTATCAACGGGCCGCCGTCAGTGAGACGGACATTCCTTGATATCTCGATCGCTCAGTTTGACCGGAGCTATATCCCGCTCCTGTGGGAGTACAAGCGGGTGCTGGCTCAACGAAACGCCCTTCTGAAGGAGCTGGCCGAGGAATTTGCAGCGATCGGGACAGCAACCGATGACTCATCGCTTCAGGTCTGGGATACACGCATGGCTGAACTCGCAGTGGATATCAACGCCAGGCGGCGAAAGTTCCTCGCCGATATCTCCGGACCGTCGTCCGAGTATCATCATAAGCTGACAGACAGCCCATTCGACCTTGCAATCGAATACAAGCCATCCCCATCGCTGGAGACATTCGATACAGCCCGATTTCAACAGAAGCTGGAGTCCCGCAGGCGTCGTGAGACAATGCTCGGCCAGTCGCAGTATGGTCCCCACCGGGATGACATAACTTTTCGGATCGGTGACTACGACTTCCGGTCGTACGGCTCCCGTGGACAGGTCAAATCGGTCGTGCTGTCGGTCAAACTCGCGGTGCTTCTGTACCTCAGAGATGTCACCGATGAGTGGCCGATTCTCCTGCTGGATGAGATATACTCCGATTTCGACGCCCGTCGTCTGGAATACCTCTCATCGATCATCCCGACATTGGGACAGGTTTTGGTGACTACTTCCAAGTTGTCAGAAGTAAAAGACTTATCGGTATTCGAAAAGTCAATTATGGTGGATAACGGCGAAACCCGGAACTATAAGTCCTGATTATAAGCTCTTGTGTTGTATATCGTTATGAAGTAAAAAAGTGCAAAATCGTGGCACTTTTTGCTTGCTGATTTGTATAAAATGTAGTATTATAATGACTTAACAGGAATGGAGTCATGGGGAAGCCTGTTAGAATCAACGGCCCCATCAAGTCCCTTCTCAATTCCCTGGGCATCAGAGAGCGTGTCAAAGAGGCGGGAGCGGTAGAAGTCTGGTCGGAAGCTGTTGGTAGAGAAATTGCTGAAAAGAGTGAAGCGATCAGTTGTGTCGAGGGGTGTCTCACTGTCCGTGTGAGCGATTCGACCTGGAGCCACGAGCTTCATTTCATGCGACAGGAGCTGATTGATGCCGTCAACGATGCTCTTGGAGAAAAAATCGTTAAAGTGATCGTCTTCAGGTAAATGCCTTCCGTATTTGAAATTTCGATATAAAGCATAATTCAAGGATAAACTGATGGCCAAAACAGACGCAGAAGAAGAAGTAACCAATCGAATAAAGGAAGACCTCGAGCGGGTTGGCGCGTATGACGCCAAGTCCATTACGGTCCTTAAAGGACTCGAGGCAGTGCGGCTCAGGCCCGCAATGTATATTGGTGATACCGGCAGTCGAGGGCTGCATCACCTTGTCTACGAAGTCGTCGATAACTCCGTGGACGAAGCTCTTGCCGGTTACTGCAGTACTATAAAAGTTACGTTGAACGATGACGGTAGCTGCACGGTTGAGGATGACGGTCGTGGTATTCCTGTAGACAAGCATCCCACCGAGAAGATACCCGCCGTCGAGGTCGTTATGACGAAGCTTCATGCCGGCGGAAAGTTCGACCATGAGTCGTACAAGGTGTCGGGCGGGTTGCACGGTGTCGGCGTTTCGGTCGTGAATGCGCTCTCGGAGACCTGCGAGGTCGAGATAGTCCGTGACGGGAATGTCTACTATCAGAAGTACAAGATCGGAGTGCCGGACTGTGATCTCAAGAAGATCGGGCAGCGCAAGAAGAGCGGCACTAAGACCACATTCAAGCCTGATCCGCAGATATTCCCGAAGACTGAGTTCAAATATGATGTGCTTGCGGCGCGGATGCGTGAGCTGGCGTTTTTGAACAAGGGGCTCAAAATTCAGATAAGTGACGAGCGTGGCGATGAGCCGAAGTCCGAGTTTTTCTTCTACAAGGGCGGAATCGCGACATTTGTGGAATGGCTCAACCAGAACAAGACCGCGCTCTACAAAAAACCCGTTTATTTTTCGGCTTCCCGCGAGGGTGTCGAGATGGAGTTCGCGCTTCAGCATAATGATTCGTATGTCGAGAACATCTATTCCTATGTGAATAATATCAATACAGTCGAGGGTGGGACTCATCTGGTTGGATTCAAGACTGCGCTTACACGCACGATCAATTCGTACGCCAACAAGAACAATATGTTCAAGAACGGAAAGAACCGCGTCAGCGCGCTGATGGGCGAGGATGTCCGTGAGGGCCTGACAGCGGTCATATCCGTCAAAGTTCCAGATCCGCAGTTCGAAGGCCAGACCAAGACCAAGCTCGGCAATTCCGAGGTCAAAGGTCTGGTCGAGCAGGTTGTCGGTGAGGAACTGAGTTACTATCTCGATGAGAACTCCGCTGTTGCCAAGAGGATGTTCGAGAAGGGCCGTGGCGCAGCCTCTGCCAGGAATGCCGCCAGAAAGGCGAAAGAGCTTGCCAGACGCAAGACCGCACTCGAGTCGGGATCATTGCCCGGCAAACTCGCGGATTGCTCCATGCGCGACCCGGAGCACACCGAAATCTACATCGTAGAGGGTGACTCGGCGGGTGGATCGGCCAAACAGGGCCGTGACCGTCGATTCCAGGCGGTGCTTCCGCTCCGGGGCAAGATTCTGAATGTCGAGAAGGCCCGTATGGACCGGATTCTCTCCAACGAGGAGATCCGCACGATGATCTCCGCGCTCGGTACCGGAATCGGCAGGGAGGAGTTCGATGCCTCCCGGTTGCGGTACGGGAAGGTCATAATAATGACCGACGCGGATGTCGACGGGTCACATATTCGCACGCTGATTTTGACATTTCTGTTCCGCTATATGAAGGAACTGATTGTCAAGGGGCATGTGTTCATCGCCCAGCCGCCGCTCTTTGGTTTGCGCAAGGGCAAAGAGATGCACTATGCGTTCACCGATGACGAGGTCGATCTCCTGATCGAGCGTCTCGGCAAGCATGGACTCAGCGTGCAGCGATACAAGGGTCTCGGTGAGATGAATCCGGATCAGTTGTGGAAGACTACTATGGATCCGGAGACACGTACGCTCATACAGGTCACGCTGGAGGATGCCGCCGAGGCGGATGTGATATTCACGACGCTGATGGGCGACGCTGTCGAACCGCGCCGCCAGTTCATACAGCAGAACGCGAAGTATGTCCGCAATCTGGATGTGTAGGGGAACTGGTTTCCGATATGAGTAGGGCAGAACCCTTCAGTGGTTCTGCCAGCGTGGATTCGCTGATAGCGGGGGAAGAGAGAAGATGGACCCCTGCTTTCGCAGGGGTGACATTGAAGAGGACAGGGGTGGTAGAGACGGCAGGGGTGGTAGAGACGGCAGGGGTGATAGAGACGGCTGGGGGGACAGGTTGATT
>CAYQCE010000052.1:0-26199 GCA_964415885.1 uncultured Ignavibacteria bacterium | reverse complement strand
CACTACGCGGAACTGCTTGATAACATCATCAGCGGATACCTTTACGCGAGACTAGTCCACGATGATTCGGGCGCGGCCGTGGATGCGGTCTTGCTTGAAGCCAACGAGACCTTTGAGAGACTCACCGGACTCAAACGAGGAGAAGTGCTTGGCAAGAGGTTTTCGGAAGTCTTCCCGAAACAGGACGATCCTGTTCCGCAGATGCTTAGAGAATGCCTTGAGTGTTTGAAGTCTGAAATTGCGCATCGCGTCGACTTCTATGCCGAACCACTGGGGAAGTGGTTTTCTCATTACGTTTACTCGCCGAGAGAGGGCTATTTCGCGGTCTCCTTCGATGACATCACCGAGAAAAAAGCCGCCGAGGAACGTCTTGAGCGGCAACTCACATTCATGACGACTCTAATGGATGCTATTCCAAATCCCATCTTCTACAAGGATTCCAACGGTGTTTACCGAGCCTGCAACGAGGCGTTCCAAAAGTTCATCCAATTCGACAGAGATGAGATCATCGGCAGGACTGCGGCAGACATTTCGCCGAGTAAAAACGCCGCTATCTACGGCAAAATGGACCAGGAACTTATAGAGAGCATAGGCGCACAGGTTTATGAGTCTCAGGTTGTAAGGAAGGATGGATCGGTTCGTGATGTGGAGTTCCACAAGGCTGTCGTTCGCAAGAACAGCGGAGAACCGCACGGGATAGTCGGCGTGATTGTCGATGTCACCGAGAGAAATAGAAATCGGGACGAACTGAGACACCGCCTCGAATTCGAGAGCACCGTTACCAACATCTCGTCGAGGTTCATATCATCCAAACAGCTCGATGATGCAATACAGGCGTCACTCAAGGAGATCGGCGAATTCACGGGAGCCGGTCGGTCATACTTCTTCCAGCTTAGAGAAGATCGCAGACACGTTGATAACACACATGAATGGTGTGCAGACGGAGTCAAGAAACACGCCCACCTCTTCAACAACATGGACAAAATGGACTTCCCCCTGTTTCAGCAGAAACTCGAATCGGGAGAATTGGTGCATATTCCCGACGTCGATGCCGTGGAAGCGCAAGGCGAGAGGAGGCTTCTCGAGACTCTCGGGGTCAAATCACTGCTTGCTGTACCCGTTATCGTCGGCGGTGAGACACACGGTTTTGTCGGACTCGACGATGTAGAGAGTTCCGGGGAGTGGCGCGACATCGATCTGGCGATGCTCCGAATGTTCACTGAGATGCTCGGAAGTGCAATCGAGCGCCAGGTTGCAGAAAACGCGCTGCACGACACTCAGGAGAAGTTCAAGTCAATCCTCGATTCGGTCAACGTCGGGATACTGATCGTCAACCCGGAAAACCACCGTGTAATAGACGCCAACTCCGTGATTTCAGAGATGTGCGGCTCTGACAGGGAAGATCTCAAAGGAATGGACTGCAGGGATTTCGCATGCGATGTTGCCGAAAGCGAATGTCCGCTAAAGCGAAGCGGTTTGATTTCCGTTACGGATGAAGGCACACTCAGGCGTCGGGACGGCTCGGAGGTTCCTGTGCTCAAGACCGCGGCGCTAATCAAATACGGCGGGGAAGAGCATATCCTCGAGAGCTTTGTCGACATCACCGATCTGAAGAAAACCGAGGAAGCCTTGAAGAAATACTCCGAGGAGCTCGCGATGGCGAAGGAGTTTCAAGAGCATAATGCAGCCAAGCTGTCTGAGCTCGTGGATGAGCTTGATCAAGCACGGGAAATGGCCGAAGGTGCGAGCAAAGCCAAAGGCGAGTTTCTCGCAAATATGAGCCACGAAATCCGAACGCCAATCAATGGCATAATTGGCATGACGGACCTTACACTGGAGAGTGAACTTACCGACGAACAGCGTGACAACCTCGAGCTCGTGAAATCGTCCGCTGCAGACCTGCTTACAGTGATAAATGACATCCTCGACTATTCGAAAATCGAAGCCGGGCATTTGAAGCTCGAATCGATCAGCTTCGACATCCGCAAAGTGATAGAGACCGCAGTCGATCCCCTGGCCCTAAAGGCCCAAAGCAAAGACATTGAGATGCTAACGCATTTTGCTTCGACGGTGCCCAAGATGGTTACAAGCGATCCTATCAGGCTTCGTCAGATTGTAACCAACCTTCTCGGGAACGCCGTGAAGTTTACTGATGCGGGCGAGATATGTCTTGCGGTGGACTATGACGAGATACGTCCATCGATGGGAGTGTTTCTTATCACCGTGATCGACACGGGTATCGGCATTCCGGAGAATCGCAAGAACGCGATCTTCGAGAGTTTCACACAGGCGGATGGTTCTACAACACGAGTGTACGGCGGCACCGGGCTCGGGCTGACCATTACCAGGAATCTGGTCGAAATTATGGGCGGCGATATCTGGCTCGAGAGTCCGGTTCACGAAAACCCGATAATCGGAGGTCCGGGCACCGCTTTCCACGTAACCGTCCGAATGGGCATTGCAGGCGAATCTACCAGTGATGATACAACGGGACTCGAGGGCACGAAGGTGGTCGTCGCCGACGGCAATACTACGAGCCTTCACTTTCTTACAGAGCTGCTTTCAGAGTGGGGTTGCACCGTCAGCCCAGTGCACGATGGCCGTGAATTGGCAGAGATCCTCGAACAGGATAACAGATCCGGAAGAGGTGTGTCGCTGGTGCTCCTCGATCACAGGATTGTGAGAAACGCGGATATTGAGATTCAAAACGAGTTAGGAGACGCTGGACTCATTGGAGACAGGTCCATTATTGTTATGACTACGATTACGGAGAGAGCGGAGCTGGTGCGCAGCGGACATTACGCCGTATCTGCGTTTGTCTCGAAACCGATCAAACAGCACTCGTTGAAATCTGCAATACTCTCCTGTCTGTCACCGGCTAAATCTTCGGGCACCGAACACCCATCGCAGATTATAGACAGCAATTCACCGACACCGGCTGTGCCTCAGTGTCTCAACATCCTTCTCGCAGAGGATAATTTGGTTAATCAGGTCCTCGTACTCAAACTGCTCCAGAAGGGCGGACACAGGGTCTCGGTTGTCTCCAATGGAGAGAGCGTCCTGGATCTCTGGAAGGACAGAGGCTTCGATCTTATACTCATGGACGTGCAGATGCCGATTATGGGGGGCTATGAGGCTACCAGGAAGATCAGAGAAACTGAATCGGCATCGGGAAGACACACTCCGATCATAGCCATGACTGCCCACGCGATGCAAGGCGATCGCGAAAAATGTCTTGCGGCGGGAATGGACGAGTATATCAGCAAGCCGATCGATCCGGAAGAGCTTCGTCGACTGATCGCAGAAGTTGCTGCATCAACAGAAACAAAGAGAGAAACGCAAGTGCCGACGGAGCATGAGAATACCGATAGCAGACCCTGCTTCAACATTGAGGAAGCATTGAGACGAGTGGATAATGATCGAGATCTGCTTCTCGAGATCATTGATCTGTTCGTCGCCGAGAGCGAGTCGCTTCTCTCAGCCGTGAAAGATATGATCGACCGCAAAGATACGGCAGGGCTCGAGCGAGCTGCTCATCGCGCCAAATCATCGGTGAGCAATTTCGGAGCGGAATCGGCAGCTGCTGTCGCTCAAATCCTCGAGGATTCCGGCCGAACCAGGAATATGGCACTGGCTGAGCAAAAATACCCCGATTTCAAAGCGGAGATGACTCTACTCAAACTGGAACTCGACAGATTCAAACGGAGTGTCAGCGCCGGCGAAACGACTGAGAGGACGACATCATGAGAATTCTGATCGCTGAGGATGACTCGGTTTCTCGAAAGCTGATTGAGCGCAATCTCGAGAACTGGGGTCACGAGGTTCTGGTCACCAAAGACGGCCGGGAGGCCTGGCACGCAATCAGCAAACCGGATGCGCCGAACCTGGCATTGCTCGATTGGATGATGCCGCAAATAGACGGCATCGACATCTGCCGCAGAGTGCGAGACAGAGATGATCTGGGTATCAGATATATCATTCTCCTCACAGCGCTCGACCGATCGGAAGACATATGTACGGGGCTCGAAGCCGGCGCGGATGACTATATTCGCAAACCATTCGACAAGGATGAACTCAAACATCGAATCGAAGCCGGCAGGCGAATTGTGAATCTCCATCTCGACCTCGAAAAAAAGATCGAGGAGCTCCAATCGGCTCTCGACAACGTGCGCCAGCTCGAGAGCATTTTACCTATGTGTGCGTGGTGTGGAATGGTGCGGGATGACAGCGAATACTGGATTAAGGTCGAGGACTATATCACCGAAAGGAACCTCGCCGAATTCAGCCACGGGATCTGCCCCAAATGCTCGGAGAAGCTCAGAAATGAGATAGATCAGGAATCGAGATCGATGTCGACGAAATGACTGACATCACCACCATGACCAGAATTCTATGCGGAAGAACCGCATGACTCGACGAATCAGCTTTCCGCCAAGACTCATCTTCCCACAGTAAATCTTCGCATAGCCGGTCATACCCGGCTTCAGGAGTCCATCCGGATTCGGAATCAGGCATGTCGCATCGAATGTGTTCTCGTTCTTGCCGGGACTTGCGGTCTGACGGATGTGCACAACGGTGCCGTCGAAATCTCTCGCCGGATATCCGGCAACCTTCAACACCATCCGCTGGCCGACCTCAAGGACATCGATATTCTCCTCCGGTGCCGCTACGACCACTTCGATCGTGTCCATCCGGATCAGATTCAGAATCTCGTTCTCATCTCCGGTGGAGCTGATGATGCCCGGGAATGGTGCGGTGAATGTAGATGCTCGAATCTGTTCGGTTAGGTGTGAGATCCGTGCCTCGAGCTTGTCGATCTCAGCCTCGATCATCAGGACTTCCTCGGCTTTGGGGCCGGACTTCAGAAGGTCGAATCTCGACTCGGCGATCTGCACTTCCTTCTCGGCGACATTCCGCCTCGTGCGGGCCTGCTCCCAATCTTCCTCGGAGATCAGGCCACGATTGAACATCTTGCGAGAGCGCTCCCAGTCGTTCGTGATCCTGCGAAGCTCCAGTTTCGCCTGATCCACTTCCGCCTTGGCCGTTGCCGCCTCGGACGCCTTCGGATCGGACAGGAGCAGGTCATGCTCGGCGAGAGCTTTCCGAAATTCCGATTCCACCTGAGCGAGCTGGCTCACGTAGAGATTCGATGACACAGATAGAAGCGTGTCGCCGATACGGACCTCGTTGCCCTCGCTCACCGCCGGATCGAGCTTGAATACCGAAAAATCCAGCGAGGTGAGCTGGTAGATTCGCTCTCTACCGGTTTTGTGTTGTCCACCGAAGTAGTAGTTGGATTTTATGATGTTCTCTTCCGGAGTGGTGATCGAGAAGCGTTCGATCGGCCCGAGTGTCGCCTGGGAAGTGACCTTGAGTTCCGTGCGCACGAAAATGAGCAGCAACAGGACAACAAGTCCTATCGCGCCCCAGATTATCCACCGGCTGGAGCGGACTTTCTTGATAGCGCCATCCCTGACGGCACCGCTTACATCCTTTGTAACACTCATAAGAAGCGGCCTAAAGATAATCGCGAGTATTGCCGCAAACAAGATAAATCCGGCCCCGCCCCATCGATCAACCATCAGCCGCATCACATACAAACCGAGAAAATAGAGAAGCAGAATCGAGTAGAGAACCGCACCGATAGCGTAAGCGATGTAGATGCGTTTTTCCCGGGGGGTGATGTTGCGCTGAACTCTGTCGAGGCCGAACGCCATCTTCAGGAACAATCCCCTGGTGTAAGCGAAGGCTTTCTCCCGGAGATTCGGAATATCGACAGCATCGGTGAGCAGATAGTAGCCGTCGAGCTTAAGCAGCGGATTCAGGTTGAAGATCAGTATTCCGAATGAGATGACAGATGTCACGAGAAGAGTCTCAGAGACGAATGTCCCCTCCTTCAGGATGCGCCACAGCAGCAGGCACGCTGCCCCGAGGAACATCTGGAAGTACATACCGGCGGCGAGCGTGTTAATCTTCTGCGATTTCTTCTCAAACATATACGAATCGGACAGATTGCAGTAAAACGCCGGCTGGAAGTAAATCAGTAAAAAACCCATTTCACGGACCCGCCCGCCGTAGTGTCGGCATACGAGGGCATGCGCGAATTCATGCATGATGATTACCGCAAACAGCGAGATAATCGCGACGACGAATGTAGTGAGCCCGAATATCTCGACCAGATTCAACGGAAGCACCTCGATCATACCTGCAAGCACGTAAACTCCGACGACAATGATCGCCGCGGAAAGTGCCATAGACCACGGAGTAAACACAAACTTCAGGCGGCTGTAGAGTCGCTCCAGCAGCCGCTCCGGGTTGAACGCTTTCAGCTTGTAAAAAAGGACTGTCTTGTCCCTGGCATCGACCTCATTCTTGATCTGCTCAATGAGATATTCGCCCCTGGCGGTCTCGAGGAACGCCATGTTGTCGAACTTGTCGACGAATCTGGCTATAGTGTCGGATGGTATCTCGAGGTCGAGTCGATCCTTCAGAATCTGAGAGATATCGTCCGCCGTGCGTTTGCCATCAAGCGAACTGAGAATAACATATTCCGGCTCGCGCAGACGGATATACTTGCCTGTCATCGGGTCGCTGACGACGTAAAAAGTCTGCTCCTTTGTCTCCTGCCTGGAGACACGGAGATCGTCTCGGAGTTTTGGAAGCCTGTCCATGGCTACTTAGACATTTTGTCCAGAAGTCTCCTGTGATATGCTCTGAAGATATCGCTTTTCTTGAGTATACCAACAAGTTTCTCCGTCTGATCGTGCGCAACGACTGGAAGGAACTCGAGATCACGAAGCGCGAATTTGCGCAGCGCGGTCTCGAGGCTGTCATCCGGATAGAGAATCGGCGGATGCGGGTGGCAGATATCCTGGGCTATGACGAGTGTATCGAGATATGGCTCCTGCCTGTCGAAGATCATCGTACGCAGATCCTGAAATGAGAGCGTGCCGACTATGTTTCCCTTGTAGTCGACTACGGGGAAAAAGCTCGAGCGGGACGCCTCCATGATATGGAATACCTGGTTGAGCGGAGTTATATCGCGGATCGAGTCATAGTCCTCGTCCATAACCTCCTGCACTCTCACCGCCTGCATCACGGTTTCGTCCCTGCCTCGTCTCAAACGAACGCCGCGCCGGGCGAGTTTGAGTGTGTAAATGGACTCTTTCGAAACCCAGCTCGCCACGAGCGTGGAGAGCACGACGACGATCATGAGCGGGAGAATGATACGATAGTCGCCGGTCATCTCGAAGATGATAAGCAGCGCCGTGATCGGGGCATAGGTTGTTCCCGACACGACTGCCGCCATCCCGACGAGGGCGTACGCCCCGGAGGTCGCGGTGACATCCGGAAAGAGAGAATGCACGAGTTTGCCATACAACCCGCCGGCAACTGCGCCCATGAATAGAGAGGGCGCGAAGATTCCGCCTGAATTGCCAGACCCGAGAGTGAACGATGTGGCGATTATTTTCAGGAGAATGAGCGTGCCGAGAAGATACATCGGCAATTCTCCGTGCATCGCATTCATGATCGTCTCGTAGCCGTCCGAGAAGACCTGCGGAAAAAAGAAACCGATCACGCCGACTGCCAGCCCGCCGATGACCGGCTTGATCGGCCCGGGGAGGCTTTTCATATCATCGAATCTGTCCTCGAAAAAGTAGAGCGTATGTGTGAATGCAAGTGCAACGAACGCGCCAACCACTCCGAGACCGATATAGATCGGTATCTCCCATGCCGAAACGAGGCTGTATGTCGGTACCGCGAAAGCGGGTGAATCGCCGAGAAAAGCCCGCGATACCACCGAGGCAATGACAGACGAGAAGATGACCGGACTGAACGTCCGAATCGCGAAATCGCCGAGAATTATCTCGAGAGAGAAGATCACGCCGGCGATGGGGGCATTAAATACTGCAGATATACCTGCGGCGGCGCCACATCCGACCAGGATTTTGACACGCTCGCTCGACATCCGGAAGATCTGCCCTATCGAAGAACCGATTGTCGAGCCAATCTGGATGATTGGACCCTCTCGTCCCGCCGAGCCCCCTGATCCGATGCAGATTGCAGATGCGAGCGATTTCGCTACAGCTACTCGAGGCCGAATGAGAGCACCCTTGAGCGCGACAGCCTCCATGACCTCCGGAACGCCATGCCCCTTCGCCTCACGTGCGAATTTGTAGACGATAGGCCCCGCAAGCAGTCCGCCTACCGCCGGGATCAGGATAACCCAGAGGTCGTTCTCGGTTACCATACTGCTCAGGAAGAACAGCCCTTCCTTGAAGAACAGCCGCTTGGCATGCTCAATGAGCCAGATAAACGCTACCGCAGCCAAGCCGGTCGAGATACCGACAGCGGAAGCGAGCAGCAGAAGAACCGTTGTTTCCGATGCCCCGAATCGCCGCATCAGGCGACGATAGAGCAGACGACCGATTCGGACGTAGTACTTCATACCGGGGCATAATAACCCGTTTTTGCCCCATTTCAAGCCCAATCTAACTAAGCGGAGAAACGACTGCGGTGGATCAGTAGAGGCTGTCCCATAAAAGACCAATGAGATTACGGCAGATCCTGATCCCGATGAGAATCGGGATTGTGATCTGCCGCTCGTTCGGCCACGATCATAAGTGTGTTTGACCTACGAGCGGTCAGTTCACACTCGCCTACGGCAAGCACGAACCGACCAAACCAACAAACGTACCTGTTGGACCGTCTCAGTACAGCAGCCCGCCGCCCTCGGCCGGTTCCTCGAGCTCGGCTTTGATCGTAACGGATAGCGCCTTCGTGGCGTCGTCCGTTACCCGAACAGGGACAGTCAGCTGAACATTGTCGGCCGTACAAATTGTCGAATTCTCCGGACAGACGTACAACGATGCCTCGAGCACGAGTTCTGTCTCTCCCGGCCTTGCCTCGAGAGGGATTGTCATCGGGTATTTGATCGTCTCGTTCTCGCCGAGGAGCGACCTGACAACCGATTCATCCTTCGACTTGCACACGAGAAACTGAGGCGCACCCTTCGGGAATTTGTAGCCCGGTGGAAGAACGACCTTAACTACAAGCTTGCTGTCACCGGAACCGATCTCCACAGTCTCCAGCTCGACCTTCCTGCCGAGGAAGTCATCCTCGCTATCGTCTGATGAAACCACGGCTGTCCCTTTGGTAGAAGGGCTATCCGCAATGTCCAGAGTGGAGACAGACTCTGCGCCAATATCTATAACGCGCACCTTGTCATTATTGGTATCCGCGATGTAGAGCTTCCCGTTCAAGAACGTGATTCCGCCCGGTTCGAAAAACTGCGCTTCATCGAGATCGCCGTCCTTCAAACCGTGATTGCCGGTGCCGGCGTATGTTCGGGAGGTCTTCTCTATCGGATCTATGATCTTAACCTTCGAGTTATATGTGTCCGTGATGTAGAGCAGATTATCGTGATAGACGATTCCGAGCGGATGCTGCAATCTCGCCACCCTTGCCGGACCGTCGATATCGCCGTATTCAAACAGGTCCTCGCCGATAATCGTCTCGACTTCGCCGTCCGGACGCAGATCAACCCACCTGATCGAGCTTGTCTCGCTGTCAGTGAAGTAGAGCTTGTCGCCGTCGGTCGTTAGACCCGAGGGTTGCGCGAGAGCAGCATCGAGACGGTCGCCATCGATACGGGCCTCGCGAGCCGACCCTGCGAACGGCTTCGCCTCAAGTGACTCGAGATCGGCTTCCCAAATCTGATGCGATCCGGCCATCGCAATGTAAAGCGTGCCTTGGTGCACCAGCACATCCCACGGCGAATTGAGCGCGATGCTTCTTCCGTATCCGGTTTGATTGTATCGCCGGGCCTGGTTTCCGGTACCGAGAATGGTGACAACCTCGCGCGTGTCCAGATTGGCGGTGCGGATCAGATGATTCTCGGTATCTGCGACATAGAGAAGATTGCCGTTGAGGTATGTTCCCTGCGGACGATTGAAGGAGGCTACCTCGAATGACCCATCCTGGGATCCTCGCTCGCCGCTTCCGATTATCTCGATTGTTTCGCCCGATTCAGAGACGATCAAGATTCTCTCGTTATTGGAGTCGGTAATAATCAGGCGGTTCGCGTCCTTGTCGGCCTTGATTTTCCCGGGGAAGCTGAGGAAGCTCTCATCGGCCTTCTCTTTCTCGAGAGCGAAATCCGGTTCACTTCTCCGCAGTTCGCCCTTCCCGTCGAAATATGCGATTGCATCCTCGATCAGTGGATTGAAGACATCATACACACCCTCGCCCGAGTGCATACCAACCACCCGGCCATTCGGATTTATCAGGACGAGAGTCGGCCAGGCTCGCGCGCCGTATTCGTTCCAGATAAGGAAATCCTTGTCGTTCACTACCGGATGCTCGATCCCGTAGCGGAGTATTGCCTGACGGATCGATTCTGCTCCCCGCTCGTTTGTGAATTTTGCGGAATGCACACCGATAACGATCAGCTCTTCGTTGTATTTATGCTCGAGTTTCTCCAGTTCCGGGATAACATGCATACAGTTGATGCAGCAGAAAGTCCAGAAATCGAGGAGAACGAGCTTGCCGTGAAGATCGGCGAGCTTGACCGGTTCATCCGTATTCAGCCACTCCATCCCGGATGGAAACTCAGGAGCGGGTGCCTGTCCCTCGAGCAACTCTGTATCATACGATTCATCATTCCGGGCCGACGAATCCCCACAGCCGCCGGATATTGTCAGTGCGAGAATTGTCACAATCAGTGTAAGATGTTTAGTCAGCTTCGGTATCATGGCTTTCTCCTGTCCAAATTGGTCTTCACATATTCAACAACTCAGAAATCAAGCGGTTCGCCGGATGATCGCGCTGTCATTCAGCACAGTTGCATTTTCTTCCGGCTCAACTATATTGCACATACAGTGGACGGCTCCGGCAGCATATCGCCGAATAAAACGTGAGGTACTTTACGCAATAATGGAAATCCCCGGTAGATTCTTACGCTCCGACGACAGAGAGGCCGACGACAAGCTGAAGGCCATTCAGCAGAAGTTCGCCTACTTTCTCTCTCTGCTCGACAAAAACAATCAGGCCTTGAAAGTCATCAGCGACATGGAGGAATCCTCCCACGGTCGTCATGTCTTCGATACTCACTATATCGCAGAGAATATAGCTACAATCAGGAACAATGTCAGAGACATAATCCACAACATGGTGGCGATAGGCGGCGATCAGTACCGCGAGCTTTATGACGCCTACAAACGTATCGACCAGCAGGTGCAATATTTTCTTCCGGGATCGGTGGGTGTCAGGCAGGATCACTTCACGATAGATTTCCACCACTTGAGACGTGAACGCTCCTGGAGTGTCGGGAGCAAGAATGCTCAACTGGGTGAGATGAAGGCTCGGCTCGGGCTACCGGTGCCGGACGGTTTCGCCATCAGCGCCTGGGCATACAAACACTTTGTGGACAGCAACAACCTGCAGGAGAAAATCGACAAGCTCATGGAGCGGATCGATCTCGAGTCGCATGAAGACTTAAGCCGAAAATCCGCAGAGATACGCGAACTGGTGTCATCCAGCCCCGTCCCGAAGGATTTGACTGAGGCGATTCGAGCAAGCTGCCGCGAACTGAAGAGGCGAACGCACGGCGATCGATTCTCGCTCCGGTCGAGCGCAATAGGGGAAGATACGCTTCTGTCATTCGCGGGGCAGTACATGACGTTTTTGAATGTCCGATGCCGGGAGATGGTGGATCGCTATCGCGATGTTCTCGCGAGCAAGTTCACTCCGAAGGCGATTTTCTACCTGCTAAGCCATTCGCTGCACGAAAGCGATCTTGCAATGAGCGTCGGTTGTGTGGCGATGGTCGATTCCGCCGCGAGCGGTGTCGCTTACAGCCGCGATCCTGTAGATCCGGACAGCGGCAACGTTGTCGTAAACTCGATCTACGGCCTCGGACGTCATCTGGTGGACGGTACCCTGACTCCGGATATATTCCAGGTTTCCCGGGACGACGGATCGATTCACGAACTTCAGATTGCGGATAAACCTATCCGTCTCGTGGTCAGGGAGGACGGCGGCACGGTTGACGAACCGGTACCTCCGGAGGAGCGCAACCAGCCCTCGGTTTCGATGGCGGCTCTCAAGCTCCTCGTCGAGTATGCTATCACCCTCGAACAGCATTATGGCTCGCCGCAGGATATTGAATGGGCGGTGGATAGACGCGGCAGGCTGTTCATTCTTCAGACACGGCCGCTCCGAGTGATTAAGGCAAGCGATGTAGAATATACTCCGAGCATGGAGGTCGCGAGCAAGGCAATCTGCTACGGCACTCCGGTCTGTCCGGGCGCGGGATCCGGCAATATCCACCGCGCAATCTCACCGAACGATCTGACTGACATGCCGCAAGATGCTGTGCTGGTTTCGCCGAGACCCTTTCCGGGACTCATCACGGCACTGGAGAAGGCATCAGCCATAGTCGTTCAGGTGGGAGGCGTAGTAAGCCATCTCGCTACACTTGCGCGTGAGTATCACACTCCGACAATCGTATCGCCGGAATGCATGGACCGTCTGGCGGCGGGAATGCTCGTCACCGTTGACGCCACCGGTGGGATCATATATGAGGGAGCACAGGACGAGATTCTCGAAGCCCGATCGAGCAGTTCGGGCAAGGGTGAACAGGACGAAATGAGTCTGCTGCTCGAAAAGATTCTCGAGAAGATATCTCCGCTGAATCTCCTGAATCCAGCCGATTCGACATTCACGCCAGACAACTGCGAGACCTTTCACGATATCACGAGATTCGCCCACCAGAGTGCAATAGCCGAGATGTTCTCAGCGGCGGAAAGCCTGATCGGACGGCGTCAGCTTGGTCTAACCTTGAAGAGTGATCTACCAGTGGAAATGCACATTATCTTCATCGATGAGAACTACAAGAAATACAAGGGGAAGAAGACCATTGCCGAAAAAGACCTGATATCCGAGCCGATGAGGGCCTTCTGGGAGGGCGTCAAGCAGGAGGGCTGGCCATCGGATCGTCATCCAAAACTCTTCGGGACCCGCCTTGACACCGCTGCAGACAGCAAGAAGGAGAATCGTGACACCGAGTTTTCCGAGAGCAGTTTCGCAATTCTGAGCAAGGAATACATGATATCGGGGCTTCACATGGGTTATCACTTCAGCACGGTAGAGGCGATGATAACGGATGATGTGTCGAAAAACTTCATACGGATGCAGTACAAGGAGGGCGGAGCAGCGCTCGACAGAAGGATTCGACGCGTGAACCTCATTTCGGAGATACTCTCAGAGATCGGTTTCTCAATTGGAAGCAAGGGAGATTTCTTTCAGGCATCGATATCATATCTCTCCAGAGAGGACGCGAGAAACCACCTTACAATTCTCGGACGCTTGAGCATTTTGACGAAACAACTGGATATGGCACTTCACAATGATGAACTCGCAAAATGGTATACCGATTACTTCAAGAAGAAACTCGGACTTATCAAAACTGAGTATGAGGATTTCTAACAGGAGTTGATGTGAGTCGCAAAAAGAACCCCGGTAGACGGAACAAGAAGGATCTGCAGCGAAGACCGAAAGGCAAATTCCTGATACCCGGTCTCGTGATCCTTGCAGTTCTGATCGTGCTTTATTTCGTGACATTCGGTGGAGGCGACCAGGCGGTCGAATCGGATCCGGTCGACATTGAGCTCGGGGGCTTCCAGAAGGAGGGCACTCTGACATTCATCGACAGCAACGGCGGTGAAATCGTCACTATAGATATCGAAATCGCGGACGAGATGGGCGAGCAACAGGCGGGCTTGATGTATCGTGAGAAACTCGGACGCCGACAGGGTATGCTTTTCATCTATGATCCCGCGAGATTTCAGGTCTTCTGGATGAAAAACACGCTGATACCGCTCGACATAATCTTCGCAGACAAAGAGCGGCGGATTATCAATATCCATGAATATACTATCCCGAACTCGGAATCGCGATATGCTTCGGAGGGTGTATCAAGATATGTGGTTGAGGTTAACGCCGGATTCACTGAGGAGCACGGCATTGAAGCGGGCGATCTGATCACATACACGCGGCGATAGGAGTCACATTCACAACACCGGATCGATACCCAGCCCCGGCCTCTCGACCGGCCACAGTTCGCCGTTCCTGAGTATAACCGCACCGTCCGCCGGATCACCGATCAGGTCGAGATGGCCGTCAAGATCGGCGTAAATCACGTTTGGCCGCGCCAGTGCAAATGCCAGTCCCGCCGCAATCGAAAGTGCGGACTCGTCCATACATCCAACCATAACCTCACACCGCGCGGAGCGTGCGACGGCATTTATGGACAGCGCTTCGAGTATTCCACCGACCTTCATCAATTTGACATTGACCATATCTATGAGATCACTGCGAACGAGGCGGAACGTATCACGAAGGCTCATTATGCTCTCGTCCGCCATAACCGGAATAGCAGCCGCTTTCGTGACCTCACCAAGCTGACTGTGGCTGTCGCGCGGTGTCGGCTGTTCAATCAGCTCGACTCCAGATGATGCCGTCTCTTTCACGAACCGAATTGCCTCTTCGGGTGTGTAGCCCTGGTTGGCATCGAATCGCAATTCGATCCCCCGGCCAACTGCTTCTCGAACAGCACGAATTCGTTCGATGTCAACATCAACGTCCGTGCCACCCTTTACCTTGAGTATCCTGAAGCCCTTTGCAATGTGCTCCCGAGCGCGATCCTCTGTCTCCGCCCTGCCCATGATCCCGATTGTGACGCTGGTCCGTATATTCCGGCGAAACGCGCCGAGAAGCTTGTACACCGGCATACCGGTCGATTTGCCGAGAATGTCAAACAAAGCCATGTCGACCATTGCCAGAGCCGACGGGCTTTCCTTCATACGCTCACGGAGTCTGTGTAGCTGATAGGAGTACCGAAGCGGATCGCTCCCGCGGAGCGTTGGTTCAATTGCTTCCCTGAACTCGCGCAAAACGGTGTCTTTGGTCTCTCCGTTGACTTCGAGATCAGGAGCGGCACAACCAAAGCCGACTATTCCGTTCGATGTCTCAACTCGGAGAAACACATTCGCCGTCCGGTCGATCGTCTCATACGCAATCGTGTATGGATCGGATAGCTTCATATCCACGGGAAATGCTTCGAGTCTGCGGATTTTCATTCTGCTACTGCCTCAGTAGCGTCTCTGGTAGATCTCATCGAGCGACATATGCCTGAGGTCCTCGACGAAAGCGACCAGATGCGCGATCATTATCTTCCACATTCTCTGGCCCTTCTTTGCGGTTGCTTTCGTAGGATCGCCCATCACACCAGATTTCGAGATCTTTTTGGTGTAGGCATACCACGGCACACTGCGCCGGGAGCTGAAATCGAGATATCTGCTCGAGAATTTCGGGATATACGCCTTCGCTGTACCCATTCTCACGAGGTTTGGCCGTACCGCGAGCGTTGTACTCGTTTCGATCTCGCCTGCATGAACGTCGTTGGGAGTCTCGGACAGTGCATATAGATCGACATCGCTTGATTCGCCCGACTCGACACACGTGAAGATGTGCGAGTCGCGGTTTATCATCTGTGCGGCGTAACTGAGAGTCGGAGCGTTGTCACCGTGACCGTTTAGTATCACGAGTTTCTTGATTCCGTTTTTCACAGCACTCATCCCAATTTCATAGACCAGTTGTGCCAGTGTGTCGTTGCTGATGCTCAGGGTGCCCGGAAAGTCATCGTGATGATACGACACGCCGTAATGGACGGGCGGAAGGACAAGCGGCTTCGGATCTCCGCAGGCCTCCGCGACTCGCGTAGCGAGATAGTAGGCGTCGAAGGCGTCCGTATCCAGCGGAAGGTGCGGCCCATGCTGTTCGGTCGAACCGACCGGCAACAACGCCACATCGACTTCTTCGAGCCTTCGCCCGGCCTCAGGCCATGTCAACTCGGCCCAGAGGTAGTTCCTTGGCGAATCGGGAGTCGGCGACGACGATGCCGTCGTCGAGTCCGTCGGCATCTCGAACGGGTAGGCATCTTCGATAGACGGATCGGTCAGCGGATCGAAATCAACCCATTTCCTCCGCATACGCTTAACAGCACCGTCTGAATGCTCTGAGAGTATCTCAAAGAGCGGGCGACGAATGTCGATAGGCATTCCGTTTATGCGAGACCTTTCGCGACTGAAGCGAAGCATCATAATGACCGGATGCTCGCGCGCCTTCTGTTTGCTGTCGTCAGGCAGATCAATTCGTTTCTTCTCGAGAAGCACGCAGGTCATGTGCTCATGACCCGGGGCTTCCTGATGAACGCCCTTTGCGGCGATAGCTTTGAGGCACGATTCAATCTGAGAGTCGGTGTAGCCGCATTTCCGTGGATCCTGATCGAGTGCGATCAGCATTCCAACTATTCTCCGACATTTCTCGCACTTTCCGCACGGATAAACCCGCCCGTCTCTCTTGTGAGCCGAATGGCAAGATGTCTGAAGCTCCAGAAGCCGGGGATATCGCTCGGCAAGTGTCTTTTCGATCAAGATCTCCGACATCTGACGTAGAATCGAAAACTGGCTTATCGACCATCCTTTCTGCAGATAGAACCGTGATAGAGTCTCATCGAAATACCTGCTTTGGTCGTAGAGGCCATCATAGTGCGTGATTCCCTGATGCGATGCCTTATTCGTTGTATCGTGTTCATCACCTATGATCAGCCGACCGATTCCACGCTTCCGTAATATCGGGATCGCACCGAACAGGAACACGGCAACTGTCCAGAGCCGGATCGGGTATTCATCTGCCCTGACACTCGCGAAATCGCCCCGAATGAACGGCATTTGCCGCAGCATCCAGCTAAACACCCGATCGGAGTTCACCCAGACACGGCTTGTGTTCGCTACATTTCCTGAGAAATAGCGATAGGCATTCAGCGCCGTGAACCAGTGACGACCGGATTCGTTGATGAAGACGGGATGTACATCGAGGCCTATCTCATTCAGGAGGCCATAGCTAAGCAGAGAGTCTTTGCCACCGCTCGACAGGACACACGCCTTCCCCGGATCAGTCGGCCACATCTCCCACTTGGGAGCGGCCTTGTCTCGGGATGTATCCGAGAAGCGAAGATCTGCATAGCAGTACTTCTTACGCTTCGTCACTTCCATATTGGCCGTGCTGCCCAGCAGAAACGGATTTGGTTCGAGGAACTTCTTGACGTATATCTCGCGAGCCGTATTCTCCGCCATATCCCGCAGGAAACGTTCATCGAAGCTGTGAAATGAACCGATGAACTCTATCTCCCTGCAGAAGAGCCCATAGTTCAGCGCTACCTGCGCCGCGGTCAGTGATGCAATGTTCTGCGAAACCGGATCCTCCGGATCGAACACATCCTCACCGTACCGATAGATCAGATCAGTACTCGTCTCAGCACCTTGCCGAGAAACCGTGTATGGAGCGACAATCTTGTTTCTCTCGAGCTTCACCGGCCCCAAAGTCAACTTGTCGAATACAACCAGATCCTCCAGGTGTCCTGTAGATGGAACCTGTGCAGTCTTGGTGCTCTTTCTTGTGTTTGTCATTGTCTTACTCACAGTGCGTGTTATGCCGACTTCAGTCCATTAGTCGGATCAGGTTGGCTGCGAGCCTTCTCCACAAAGATTTTGCTCCGGAAAATGTGAGGCTCAAGCGACTTCACGAGTCCCGCCGCTCCCTGCATCAGCACGTCATACACCGGCAGGCGCAGTACGTTGCTGATCGAATTGCATACCTGAAGAACATTCTCGAACGGCAATTGCTCATGGTTTATGGTGACAGCTACCACCGGCTTGCCCGACAGAACCTCAACAGCCTCGATCTGTTTAGGGAGCGGATGAATCGGATAGCCCGGGAATCCATCATACTCGAGCCGGGCGGGCGCATCCTGAAGCACTACGACATCCGGCCGACCCGCCGCGAGAATCTCGAATCCTCCCGGATACGCCGGGTTCATCAGGCTGCCCTGGCCCTCGATCACGAGCACGTCCGGTCTCTGCTCGTTCCATGCTCTCCATACGGCATGCTCGATCTCGCCGGAGACGAAGTCGTTAATCAGCGAGTCCATAATCACACCGTATCGCGCACCCTGCATCCAGGCAGTCTGCCCGGTGCCGATCATCTCAGCCGAATACCCCGCGTCCCGGAGCGCATGCACCAGTTTCCAGGCTGTCGTGCGCTTCCCGACTGCTGAATCAGTGCCGAGCAGAGCTATCTTGAGCGATGTCACCTCTTCTATCCTGCCTGTAAAGAAATGGAGCTGACTTCGATCGCACGGTTTACGCACATCTCGAATCGTCAAAGCCAGACTCCTCGCAAGTTCACTGAATTCAGGATCGTCGGACAGAAAATCGTGCAGACCGGAATCGACACTGAGTCCGAGTTCAAGCGCTCGCCTGATATCGTTTCGAGCCCGGACGCTGAAACGGCCTCCGTCGGGAGCAAGACCTACGACCAGATGCGTAGCCTCTGTCCCGCTGTCCTGCGATGACTGTACTGCCTCGTCAATTGATGCAACAATCGGCGTTCCGACCGGCTTGCCGTCGAGCACTTCACCCGCATCCGCTCCAGCATACCTTGAATCGACTATAGAAAGGACGCGATACCGCTCCGTGAATCTCACGAGACCGTGCGCAGTCTTGCCGTTCGTTGTGTTGAACGCGCCCTCGCAGTACACAACCGCGTTTCCGTCAACTTCCCTGTTCATTTAGTTCTTTCCCGTCAAAACGACGACATACCTCTCACCGGGAAGAGGCTCTTTTTTGTGTTGATCAATCAGAGCTATCAGCCCCGCAGTCGAGGCCGGCAGCACGCTGATTCCCTCTTTTTCTCTAATCAATCTCGCAAAGGATGTCATGCTCTTGTCGGTGGCGTAGGACGCCCATCCCTTCGTTTGCCGCACGGCGTTCAGTGCCAGATCGCCATCGAACGAATGCCAGTTGATCAACGGTTCGTTGACCTTCGTCTCACGGATTCTCTGCGGTTCGAGATCGATACACGACTCCGCGTTTGTGATAAACGAATTGACAATCGGATTCTTCTTGAACGATGACCCTGCCACAAACCTCGGCATCTTGGATGTCTTGCCACGGCGATAGAGACTCAGAAAGCCCTTGTAGATTCCAGCAAGAGTCGAACCGTTCGAGACAGGTACGGCAACAGCCGCCGGTGCATCCCTAAGCTCGTCATAGATTTCGTACGCAATCTCGCCGTATGCCTTCAGTTGCAGCAGGGTATTGTCGCCACCGGGGTTGGCGTCGTAGTGCTCCATCTCCCGGGCGCGCAATCTTGAAGCCTCAACGGCATTCTCATAATCTCCGGCGGCACGTCGAATCTCAGCCCCTAGATCGGTCATTTCCTCTACGCGACGGGTGTGATAGGTCTCCGGAACGTAGATTAGCGCCCGTATACCCGCCAGAGAGCAGGCGAGTGACATCGCTACGCCGTAGTTTCCGCACGTCGCGAAAGTCACTGTGTCGAATCCTCGACGCATCGCATCCATGACCTGAGCGAAAGCGATGCGATCCTTCTGTGTGCCGGTTGGATTGCCACCTTCGAATTTCATGTAGACCTGGCGAAGTCCCACCTCGCGTTCGATATTCCTCGCACGAACCAGCGCAGTATCGCCAACTTCCGAGTCGATTATGTCCTCGTATGCCTCGAGCCTCTCATCGAGTGGCGAATTCGGGTCTTTGGCGATGCGATATTGCCGCTCGATCTCCTTCTTGATATCGTACGAATCGCTCGATGCGCCGTCGATAAGGTCGAACGGCCGACTTGCATCAAGCTGCCCGATTTCGGAATGCTCTGATTCCATTTCTTACCCTCATACCTGAAGCCTGCTTCGATCACTGTGCAACAACGTTCAAAGGTCGCGTCAGTGGCTCTCCTCAGCGCGTTTTGTGTGAATGGGGAAAATCTGACGGCCAACCGTGATGTGTTTTACAACTGCATAGCCGACAAACTGGAGCATAATCGGGATGCTCTTTTCGTTCGGTTCATGGAACCTAAGGATCAGCACTGCCGAAACAAACCGGAGAAGACTCGAGATGACAAAGAGCAAGTGATAATTGACAAGTGTCTGACCGGCGACCTCGACCCTGAACCCGGATGACACCTGTGCTATGACACCGCCCATGACAGATGCTGCGAAAAACGCAAGACCGGTTATAACCGCAAAGAGTGCGAGAAAGATCGTCCGCTTCTCCCTCGGTGAGTGTGAGATCGGAATCGTGAACGCCGCGAGGTTGAATCCGGCCCAGACAGTCCCCGTGTAGAGGGCTTCTATCCAGAGGATCCAGAATGTGTTCGCTGTCGGAATCAGCCAGATGAGCGGGATCAATGCAATTCCGAAGGCCGATACGCCCAGCACCGGCTTCGAACCGAATCTATCGGTCAAAACGCCCCACATCTTTGTTATGATAAGAGCAGAGACCGAAGTCGCGGCGGTGTAAAGCGATATATCGGTAAAGGTCATCTCGAGATTCGTCAGCATGTGGGGCGCAAAAAACGCCGCCGATATCCCTATCGCCACGTTCCACAGGAAGAACAGCTTGAGAAGATGGCGGAATTGTAGACTCCGTAAAGGCTCTAACATACCTCTCCATCCACCAAAGCTCTCAGCCTCCTCCGTATCCGGCACTCGTCTGAGGAAAATGACCGCAATGAACGCTGACAGCACGGCCAGCCCCACAATTATCGCGTAACCGATACCCTCGGAATTCGCCGAACGGTACGTATCGAGAATCTGTCCGCCGGCAATGGTAGCCACGATAGTGGATATGGCTATGGCCGAGTTTCTGGTCGCGAAGAACCGTCCACGTACCCGTTCCGGCACAACGTCGGCAATCCAGCTCATCCAGCTCGGTGTCGCGATCATGATAGCGACGCTGGATATCAGCAGCAGCGCTCCGAACGCATACATTCGCCACGCTCCAGACATGAAGAAGAGTGGCACTCCGAGAAGCCAGACATGCCGCCCGACAATAAGCGCAATAAGAGTTGCTTTTTTTCGTCCACCGAGAACTCTGCTGTAGCCGGCAGAGAGAAGTTGGGCAATCTGAGCAAGGAACGGTATAGCTCCGACAACTCCAATCTGAAAATCGTTGGCGCCGAGAAATATGGCCATCCCCGTGAGGAATGCACCGCCGGTTAGTATCACGAATGCGTTCGCCGCCATCCCCTCAAAACAGATGATGGGCAGAGATGGGCGAGCCGAGAAATGACGCAGGTTAACACGTTCCCGACTCCTCCTTGCCGGCAATGCGATAGTGCGTCTCACTATTCGCGCCCTCCCCTTTGAAATGCGAAATACAGCTCTGTCATGATATGACGCCTCACCTCAGTACACTCCAACCAGACTATGCTGTTCTCCACCATCAGGAGCAAAGGAGGAAGCGATGGAGTTCATTACCAGACCGGCATACGCTCGCCATTCGACGACGACGGTGGTGCCGTCTCCTTTATGAAACGAGTGAGACTGGCGACCATAGCGCCCCTCAGTGAGCGAAAAGCGTCATCGAGACTCTCACGCTCCGATGCTACGGCCGAAAATGAGAAGTAACCGGACATAAATCCGGCTACCGCACAGGCTATCTTTCTCAGCACTTCATCGCTGAGATCAAACGAGATCACATTTTCCAGAGCTGTTTCTATCTGCTCCAGATAATCCATATATGGCGCATCCATACCATCGTAGCCGCTGCGGAGCTTGAGTTCCACTCGACCCTGATAGTAGAGGATGAAATCGTTCCATCGAGTTGCGAAGAAATCGATGTGAACTCCGATCAGAGTGTCTAAAAGCTCCGGAAGGTCGTCGATCCCGCGAGCTTCGGTTTCCATCCTGCTGCAGAGTTCGCCAAGGATGTCGCGGATCAGCTCTGCGACCACATTGTCCTTCGTCTTGAAATGGTAGTAGAATGTCCCCTTGCCGACGTTGGCACGCTCGGTAATCTCGTCGATCGTGACCGAACCGAACCCACTGTCGGCGAACAGCTCTTTCGATGCCTTCAGGATCTTGGTTCGAGTACGATCCGCTCTCTTCTGATGCCGAGTCAGGTCGGCTGATGTACCAACCAATTCAATGTTCGACTGTTTAGTCATTTATGACTAAATCGTCATACTTGACCATAAAGTCAAGTCGAAAATGCGATATGTCTGACTTTTTTGCCCGATCTTTGGAGGGTCAATTGGGCGGGACTCTATCTAATTGACATGCTCATCCCAAATCGTTATTCTTCCATCCAAATTGGAGAAGTGATGTCATCAAAACTGAGAACAGGCGTGATAGGAGTGGGGCATCTCGGGAGAGCTCACGTCAAGATCTTATCCAACATTGAGTCGTGCGAGCTGGTCGGCTGCTATGATATCGTGCAGGAGAAGGCCGAGATGGCAGCAGTGGAGCACGGCACGAAGGCGTATTCAGACCACCAGGCGCTCATTGATCAGTGTGATGCCATTTCGCTCGTGGTGCCAACATCCGAACACTACAGATGCGGGCGGGATGTTCTCGAATCGGGGCGTCATCTGTTCATAGAGAAGCCGGTGACCCGGAAGATCGACGAAGCGCAGAAACTCATAGAGCTTGCGAACGCAAACAAGCTCAAGCTGCAGGTGGGACATATCGAGCGCTTCAATCCGGCCGTGACGGCACTCCGCGAGAAGATAACCTACCCGAGCTTCATAGAGGCGCACCGTCTGAGTCCTTTCAATTTCCGCGGCTTGGATGTGGCCGTCATATTCGATTTGATGATACACGATATCGACCTCTGTCTCTATCTGACCAGATCGGCAGTTATCGACATTCAGGCATCGGCAGTAAGCGTCGTATCCGAGAAAATGGACATAGCGAATGCCCGACTGACATTCGAGTCAGGATGCGTTGCAAACCTCACTGCCTCGCGCATATCCCCCAAGGGGATGCGGAAGCTTCGGATTTTCCAGCCTAAGGGTTACATTTCGATAGACTTCTCCGATCCATCTGCAGAAGTTTACAATCTCCTCGACGAGGACGAGACAATGCCCGAATCCTCCGGCTTCTCGACCGCAGTCGATTTCGGTGATGCCGGCAAGAAGATATCGATTAACAAGCCATCGATCGAAAAGTATGATATGCTGACGGCAGAGCTGTCGTCGTTTATCGATGCCGTGCTAAATGACAAGCCGGTGAAGGTCAGCGGCGAAGAGGCTCTGGAAGCTCTCGAAGTAGCCATCCGTATCGAGGACACCGCAAGTACAGCACTCGAAAGACTCCAGGCCAGGCTGACGTGAAGAAGCGAGTTTTCATATCGGCGGGAGAGGCGTCCGGCGACATGCATGCCGCCGGGTTGATCTCTGAGCTGAGACGGTTCGATGGCCGTCTCAAATTCTGGGGTCTGGGCGGCGCGAAACTTCGTCGCGAAGGCACCGAGACTATCTATGACATCGCAGATCTGTCGACTATGGGATTCGCCGAAGTCGTCAAGAAATTCTCGTTTTTTCGGGATGTCTACCACAGCGTTTTAGCCCGATTCGAAACGGATCCTCCCGATGCTGCGATTCTCGTCGACTATCCCGGGATGAATTTCAAGTTCGCCAGGAGGCTGAATCGCCTCGGGATTCCGTTCGTCTACTACATCCAGCCCCAGGCATGGGCATGGAACAAGGGGCGTATCAGGAAGATGCGGAAGTGGAACGCCAAGTTCATTTCTATTTTGCCATTCGAGCCGGATTTCTTTCAGGACTGCGGACTTGAGGTCGAGTATTACGGCCATCCGCTCGTCGACCGATCGACCCCGGATCTACGGAGGGAACGGTTCAGGAGAGAGCACGGCGTTAAGAAGAACGACTATCTAATAGGTGTGCTTCCGGGGTCCCGTTTGCAGGAGATCAAGAACATACTGCCGATAGCACTCGGCGCGATCAAACGGGTCAAGGAGACGCACCAGCACGTGAAGGTCGTGTGCAAGCCGTTCGACGAGCCGCATAACATCCTCTACGAACAGATCATTGAGCGAACGAAGATGAATGCGGAGATATACAACGGCAACATATACAATCTGCTGAACGCGGCAGATCTCATTCTCGTCGCATCAGGCACTGCAACCGTCGAGGCCGCCGTATCACGTTCGCCAGCTATCGTGCTGTACAAGACGAACAACCTCACCTACCTGATTGCCCGAATGCTCGTGAGGGTTAAACATATCGCGATGGCAAACCTGATTGCCGGTGAGGAGATATATCCGGAGCTCGTGCAATCCAAACTGAATCGGAAACGTCTCGCCAAACACATCCGCAAGTTTATCGAGGATGAGGCCTATGCGCGCGATGTTCGAGTGCGAATCTCAAAAGTTGCCGAGTTACTCGGCGAGGGGCAGGCATACGGGAAGGCGGCGGAATCGGTCAGCAGATACCTCTTCGGACACAAGAAGCAGCGTCGCTGATTTCAACTCCGGATTCATCGAATATTTGGTACGATTGACTGGACTGCGTCGCGAATTTCATTATATTTCGCGAATGTGATCGTGTTGATTGAGATAGTCTGACATACACAACGCCCGGATGCATCAGCCCGCGCGTGAATTATCAGGAGGAGATAATGAAACTGAACACAGTCGATGAAATCCTCGACTTTGCCATTCAGAAAGAGCAGGATGCGCACGATTTCTATACGGGTCTCGCCGAAAAGATGGACCGCAAGTACATGAAGGACGTTTTCAACGGTTTCGCAAAAGAGGAGCTCGGACACAAGAAGAAACTCGAGGGGATTAAGTCCGGCAAACTCCTGGTGTCGTCCGAGAACAAGATCATTCAGGACCTGAAAATAGGCGAGAACCTCGTCGATATCGAACTGTCAGCCGACATTTCTTATCAGGATGCACTGATCGTGGCAATGAAGGCGGAGAAGGCGGCGTTCAAGCTGTACCATGACCTGGCGGCATCCACCGACAACGCCGACATCCAGAACGTGCTCTTGAATCTCGCTCAGGAAGAGGCGAAGCATAAACTCCGCTTCGAGCTCGAGTACGACGATTACGCGCTGAAAGAGAACTAAGTTCTCGGCGGCTTTCGCAAGGCAAAAAAACGGACGGCAAATCTGCCGTCCGTTTCCATTTTCAGGCTATCAGAAACTACTCTACATTTTTCTGCGACGGTAGGCGCCGATACCCGCAAGGCCCATACCGATAAGGAGCATTGTGCCCGGCTCGGGTACGGGTGAATTGATACCCACAATCATATCATTGTGGTCCCAATTCGCCGCCGTATGGTCGTCATCGATAAAGAGCAGGTAGTCGAAGTTACCGTGGTAGCTGAAATCTTCGGTGTAAGTATCGAAAGCGTAATCGGATTCACCATACGCCGAAACATCATACAACGAGAACCACTGATGCTCATTCGCATAGGAATTGGCTGTCAGCGATCTCTCTGAAAACAGATAGGAATCGTTGCCGTCGAATTCGCCCGTATCGTTAATGTCGTTCAGCAGGTAGAAACCAATCTCCTGACCCGCGGCGAAATTCGTCGTGACGCTCTGATAGGGAGAGTCGGTCGCCCCGAAAACTTCCGTCTGACTCGTACCGATGCCAAGATCATCGTAGACACCGAAATAGTTGACATCCTTCCAGGGGGTGACCTCCCAGAGCAGAGTCCATGTCTGCTGTGATGATCCGAAGGAGAAGGTGAGATCCTCAGACGGCCCGGCAAGCGGATTGACCAGCGAACCGTTCACTGTTAGCGTGGGAGCCGCCTGAGCTCCGATACTCATGCAAAAAACGCAAGCGATGGCTATAGCCAGGATCTTCCGCATATGCGTTCCTCCAGAAACAGGGTTCAATTGATATATTACTTCACTCACAACAAGAGCAATTTGGGTGCCGCAAGGAGCTGAGTATCGCAAGACACTGTTATAGCATGATTTAGCATGGCAGGATCGGGAGCCACGCAACGCTTTCTGAGCAAACAATTGCACATTTAGAGCAGCTGATAATAGATTAAGTCCGTCGTCTTTTCAGCCCGGTTCCTGCGGGCTTGTTGAAAAAGGGCGGGGAGTGAAGTTCGGTCAGGTCTGCCGAAGGCGGGGGCCTGTCTTCTTCTCGGTGTTTGAAAGTGTGTCCACGGTCGGCGCATGCCCGGGTCCGCTAAAAGCAAAATTCATTAGATGGCAAGATCAGTGGAAGAAACCTACTTGAAAGGTGGTCCCCCGCGCCCTCCTGTCACCCCCGCTTTTCACTGTCACCC
>CAYQCE010000051.1:0-27490 GCA_964415885.1 uncultured Ignavibacteria bacterium | reverse complement strand
GTTGTTCAGGGGATTGATCTGTTAGAAAAAGAAAAAACTGGGAGACAGGGATTCGAACCCCGATTCTACGGTCCAGAGCCGCATGTCCTACCATTGGACGATCTCCCAGTAGCGCTATAAATATGTAATCGAGCCTGCTATGTCAAGTCGATTGATGCTATTTTGTATGTTTCCCAAGGGGCGTTTCAAACGGCGATTCAACCCGGATCATCGTGTCTCGCTCGTTGAGCGATGCACCAAAATTGGGCTGGGTATTCCTGGCATTTCGGTCTTCGAATTGAAAACTCATCAATCCTTCGCAACGGAGCTTTCGAGCTGTTTGAGCTCCCGTCTCTTTTTCTTTATCTTTTTGTAGAGCTTATCCTGTTTGCTCGGATCGAACATGTTGCCGAAATTGGCCTCATCGTACTGCTTCTCGAGATGATCAAGCTCTTCGCGCAGTTTCTCGATCTTGTCAACCGACATTTCAATTACCCTCCGGTTCGGGGAACTCCCCAGCCTCTATATACTCAATCGCTCCATCGAGTCGCTTTAGCACTCGATCCCGGCCGACGAGCTCAAGGATTTCGAACAGCCCGGGTCCGGCTGTGGTCCCGGAGACGGCGAGCCGCGTTGGATGAATTACATTTGCCGGTTTCACATCCTTCTTATCGGCAACTTCACGCAGTTCTTTCTCGAGTGTCTCCTTATCCCATTTCTTGATATTCTCGTATCTACCGGTAAGTTCCCGGAGCAGTTCCGCAGTATTGCCCTTCGCGAAGTGTTTACGAACACCCTTAGGCTGATACTCGAAGTCATCAGAGAAGAAATACCCTATCTGCTCAGCAAACTCAGGTAGGAGCTTGCAACGCGGTTTCAGCGCCTCCAGCACCTTGACAGTCCAGTGCCAGTTGGTCTCTATCCAGTATTTGGTGGTGATACCTTCGTCGATAAGATAGGGACGCACATACTCGATCAGTTCGTTGGCGTCCGTGTCGCGTATGTACTCGCCATTCATCCATGTCAGCTTCTCGATGTCGAATATCGCGTTATTTGGATTGATTCCGTCCAGTGAGAAGGCATCCACCATTTCCTCCAGCTCCATCTTCTCACGGTCATCCTTCGGGGACCATCCGATCAGCGCGAGATAATTCACGAACGCCTGCGGAAGATACCCCTCCTTCTGGTAGTCCGTGACCCCCTTATCGCCCTTCCGTTTGGAGACTTTCGACTTGTCCGGTCGGAGTATCAGCGGCAAATGGGCGAATTTCGGAAGGTCCCATCCGAGTGCGCGATATATCTCCGCCTGATAGAATGTGTTCGTGATATGATCGTTGCCACGGATAACGTGGCTGATTCCCATATTGTGATCATCGCAGACGACCGCGAAGTTATAGACCGGCGTCCGGTCCGACCGAAGGATAATCGGATCGCCGAGATCCTCATAGCTCCGGTGGACTTTGCCGTATACGACATCATCGATTGTCGCTTCTCCACCTATCGGGAGTCTCAGCCGAATCGTGAACGGGTTCCCCTCTTTCGAGAGATTGTCGATCTCCTCCTGAGTGGCGTCGCGATACTTCCGGAAATAGACAAACTGTCGCTTCTCGGCGAGCGCCTTCTGACGCTCCTGCTCGAGTTCATCGGGTGTGATAAAGCACTTGTACGCTTTCCCCTCATCGAGGAGCTTCTCCGCGAAATCGGCGTAAGTCTGTATATGCTCGGATTGATAGACGATGTCCTCGTCCCAGTTGAGTCCCATCCAATTAAGGCCGTCGAGGATAATATCGATATATTCCTTCCTGGACCTTTCCTGATCGGTGTCCTCGATTCTGAGCAGAAACTTGCCGCCGTGCTTTCTCGCGTACAGCCAGTTATATATTGCGGTCCTCGCCGTGCCGACATGGAAATAGCCTGTCGGCGAGGGAGCGATTCTTACTCTTACCTCGTCAGAAGTCATCGTGTTACCTTTCAGTCGGAGATGTCTTCGCCTCTCCGGATCGATTCGGTCTCTGGAGCCGGAAGATCGAGCGGTTGGATTGTTTCCGATTCAAGGTCGAGTTCGATCCCACCCAGGAGGCGGCATATCAGATTGAAGAATCCGGTCAGAATGGCGGTCAGTACTGTACCGAACACCGCAGCCATTAAGCTGTACATAATCGGCAGAAAGAAGAGTGCGAATGGTCCGATGCCCTGCATATCGGACGGCATTGTGCCGAGACTGCCCATCATGTTGATAAGAACAGGCATCATCAGCGCCATGTAGATTCCGCCCATGAATCCGAGCAGTCCCCACAGGAAGAAGCTCACCTTGATTGCGCTCCAGACGCCGATTCTCTTTAGTTCGAATTTCATGCTGGTGTTCGTTTCCTCTCTGAGTCGATTTTAAGTAAACAGCGTGTTTTCCGCAAGCCAATTCCCCTGCTTATGTTGCTTAAACGGGACGATTGGCCTTCAGTTCCGCGACCAACTGTTCCGGGACGTTTGTCATGATTCCGTACGGATCGGCGTCGAGCGCTTCGAGCATATCCTGAGGTTGATCGACAGTCCAGAATGCAACCCGATAGCCGAGCGATCTGAGCGCCTTCGCGGCCCGGATGTTCGATTGCCGGTAGTACATGTGTATATACTCCGCACCCGTATAGCGCAGATACGGGCGGCTCGTGGCTATCAGTCCCAGCGAAAACGGAAGAGTGGCGACCCGGTCAAGAATCAGTGCTGTCCTGAGATTCGGCATTTCCTTTTTGAATGCTCGAATAACGAGCGAATAAAAGGATGACACGATGACGCTGTCAGCGGCATCGAAGTGTCTCAGAAGCGAGCAGACCGGCTTCTCCAGCCCGAATTCCTTTATGTCCAGGATGAATGGAATGTTGAAATCGTCCATGGCGAGGAAGTCCTCGAGAGTCAGAGGAGTGCCCTCACCAAATGTCTGCATCTTTCTGAATTCGTTGGAGCCGATCTCGCCGAGAGAATCCTGCCGTCCGAAGAGACGTCGGAGCTTCTTGTCATGACAGAGCACCGGGACGCCGTCTGCACAGAGACGGATGTCGATTTCAATCATATCCGCGCCGCAGCGGGCCGCCTCCGTAACCGCCTCACGGCTGTTTTCCGGGTATGTACCCGAGGCTCCTCTATGTGCAATTATCCGGGTCACATATGTAATAATCTGGAGTCAGAGGCGGATATCAAACAAAAAGTCTGTTGAGCGAGTTCCGGAAATAGCTTGACCTCAATGTAACAGTCCCTTATTGATCTTGTTGTGAATGATATATTGGGAGTTGTCCTCGCGGGAGGACTGGGCCAACGACTCGATCCGCTGACCCGCGTTGCCAACAAACATCTCTTGCCGGTCTATGACAAGCCGATGATATTCTATCCGCTTGCGAAGATGGCGGAGGCGAAGCTTTCGGAGGTTTTGATCGTCTGCTCGGAGACCAGCCGTCGGAATTTCGAGGATCTCATCGGTGATGGTTCAACCTTCGGCCTCGACACGATGCACTACGCCACTCAGATCGGCGAGGACGGAATCGCTGCGGCGCTGTCGCTCGCGGAGGACGTTGCCGGCGGTCGGCAGTTGTGCGTGGTGCTCGGCGACAACCTGTTCGAGGATTCGTTGACGGCCGAGCTCGATCGGTATCGTGAGCAGTCGGAGGGAGCACGGCTGCTTTTAAAGAAAGTGCCGGATCCGGAGAGATTCGGGGTTCCGGTCTTCGACGGCGACAGATTGACTCAGATAGTCGAAAAGCCGGAGAAACCCGTATCCCCGTACGCTGTTACAGGAGTGTACTTCTATGATGCCAGAGTCTTCGACATCATTCGTACTCTGCAACCGTCCGGTCGTGGTGAATATGAGATTACTGATGTTTCCAACGACTATATTCGACGGAACGACCTGACCTACGGATTCCTGTCCGGCTGGTGGAGCGATTGTGGGACTTTCGAGTCCCTGCATAAAGCATCCGGTCTGATAAGAGATCAGCGCTGGAGAGATTTGGAGGACTGAAGTGATAGCTGGAGTTAAGATTAGAAAGCTGAAAGTGATTCCGGACGAGCGCGGATATTTGATGGAGATTCTGCGTTCAGATGATGAGCTGTATCGGAGGTTTGGCCAGGCATACATCACCGTTGCGTATCCCGGCATTGTAAAGGCCTGGCACTATCATAAGGAGCAGGTCGACACGTTCACAATCGTCTCCGGAATGGGCAAATTCGTGCTGTATGATCGTCGAGAGAAGTCGAAGACGAAAGGTGAGGTCAATGAGTTCTTCATCGGCGAAAAGAACCCGATGTTGATTCAGATACCGATCGGAGTTTGTCATGGATTCAAAGCGATAGGAATAGAGCCCGCGATAGCACTCAATATACCCGATCAGGTTTACAACTACGAAGCTCCCGACGAGATGAGGATCGATCCCTACGATGACTCGATACCGTATGACTGGTCACTGAAGGAACGTTAGAGAGCGATATGAATATTCTTATAACCGGCGGATGCGGTTTTATAGGCACAAACCTCGTCTACTATCTCACACGAAATCACCCGGAGTATCATCTGACCGTCTACGACGCCTTCACATACGCCGGAGACAAGAGTAACCTCAAGCCCCTGATCAGCAACAAGACCATCACACAGCTCGGCGGCGATATCTGCGATCATTCCAAGGTCGACAGGGTGCTGAGCTATGGCATCGACCTTGTAGTGAATCTTGCCGCGGAAACTCATGTTGACCGCTCCATAATCGACCCCGGCGAATTCGTGCGAGTTAATGTCTACGGTGTGCAGGTGCTCCTCGATTGCTGCCGGGAGCGGATGATACCGGTTCTGCACATTTCGACGGATGAGGTTTACGGTCCCGCGACCGGGGATGAATCCCATGACGAGAACTCGCCGCTGAATCCGACTTCTCCGTATGCAGCCTCCAAAGCGGGCGCCGACATGCTCGTGAATGCCTCGTATCGGACATTCAATCAGGAGGTTATGGTTCTCCGGCCGGTCAACAATCTGGGACCGTATCAGTACCCCGAGAAGTTGATTCCCCTGTTCATAGACCGGCTTAGAAACGACAAGACCGTGCCGGTCTACGGCGATGGCCGGCAGAGCCGCAACTGGCTGTATGTGGACGATTTCTGCAGTGCGATTGAGCTCGCAATGAACAACTTCAGCCCCGGCGAGTTCTTCAATGTCTCCGGCGACAATGAGATTACGAATCTCGATGTTACGAAAAGACTGTTGAAATACTTCGGATGTTCCGAGACGAAGATAAAGCACGTGGTGGACAGGCCGGGGCATGACAGGCGCTATTCCATCGATGCGAGCCGGTTCGTCAACAGGTTCGGATGGCTTCCGAAGTACGATTTTGAGGCTGCCCTCAAGAAGACGGTAAACTGGTACAACGACAACTACGACTGGCTGGAGCGCAAGAAGAACCGGCAATTCAACAGGTACATAGAGCGACAATATGGCGATATCTGAAAATCGGATTCTCCTCACCGGTTCGGCCGGGCTTCTCGGTGGACGGCTCGTTCCGCTTGCCGCGGCCCACACTAAGGTCTTCGCGATTTTTCACGAGGAAGAGCCGGAGTATGATGATTACGCGAATATGCAACTTGTGGAATGTGATCTCACCGATTCTGAGTGGACGCGCGAGGCTGTCGAATATGCCAATCCTACCGTAATCATCAACTGCGCTGCCATGACAGATGTGGATGGCTGCGAAGAGGACAGGGCGCTTGCCCGCAAACTGAACGCGGGCATAGTCGAGAATATCCTGGGGTGTATAAGCAACGACCTGTATTTCGTGCAGATATCGACAGATTATCTGTTCGACGGTAAATCCGGGCCCTACCCCGAGGATGCGGTCCCCAACCCGATCAATGTCTATGGTTTGACCAAGCTTGAGAGCGAGGCGATCGTCCGCGCGCGAGGAGGCAAATCTCTCATCGTCCGCACATCCGCGCTGTATGATTCCGTTGACCGTGGTCGCGCGAATCTGTTTGCGTCTGTGTATGAGAGACTGCAGAACGGTGAGACAGTCAAGGCAGCCGAAGATCTCTTCTGCAATCCGATTTGGGTTCCAACGCTGTCTGAGGCCATCCTCGAGGCAGTCGAGCTGAACCTGACCGGCGTGCTTAATATCGCAGGCAGTGTGTACATGAGCCGTTTTGAATTCGCGCAGATTGTAGCCGAACACTACGAATATCCAGCGAATCTGATAGAATCGGTTCCCGTTGAAGCCCTCGGACGGGCGGCCAGACGCCCCAACAAAGCCGGCGTCGATGTCTCGAAGGCTCTTGGGCTGTTACGGACGCGTCTTGTCTCACCGTCGGAGGCATTCCAGCTCTGGGGCTTGTTGACGAACAGCGGGTAGTGATGTTCGGTCGGGTCCTGTTCTCCGAAGGCGGGTGTGATCTGACCGTATAGCCGCATAAACAAAGGCTGATTCAAAGCATTGCGAGCGAAGCGAAGCAATCTCCTTGCAGGCGGAAAGTGTCAGGCGACTTGGAGATCGCCACGTCACTACGTTCCTCGTGATGACTGCCCTGCATGAGGCCGCAGGGTTTGTCAACAAGCCCTCTGGTGATTCCACGAAACTCAATCACTCAGACTCAGGTAGGCATCTTCTCTGGCGTCTAAAAGATACCCGCCGCTCAATTCCCGACGAAAAATCTTCCCTGTCGCCTGCGTTTTTTTCCGCATCTCAAACTGAAACCGGCTGTTTCAGATGTCCTAAATCGTTGTCCAGTAATGTCTGAACCCGGTCTTCCGTGATGGCACATCTCTTGATAGTAGGTATAGCTGAGAAGATGGATTCTTCTAAATCGCCTGTTAAGAGAGGAAGTCATGGGAAGACTCAAATCATCGCTTGCTGGATTACTAATCCTCACGATCACGGCATCGTCTGTGTTCGCTCAGAACTCGAACGAAGCCCGTGAGCTATACGAACGTTATCTAAAATCACAGAATCAGCAAAAGTCTCAGTCATCGAGCACGAGCTATCGGTCTGCTGATATATATGGAGATACGTTGGCGCAGAATCGTGCCATGCCGGAAAGCACGCTGACGGTAGAGGATTCTCTCGCAGCCGACTTGCTAAGGCACGCTGAGAAGCACAGACAGGCTGAACTGGATACCCTTCGGGTTTTCGGTTACAATATGTTCACCGGCGAGTCTGCGGATTTCGCGCCACCAGAGATAGCCACGCTTCCCCGAGACTACACGGTCGGTCCCGGCGACAATCTGCTGGTCAGCGTGTGGGGGCGTGTCGATATGGAGCTTGATCTCACTGTCGACCGCGAAGGCAAGGTCTTCGTGCCGAAAGTCGGTGAAATCATCTGCTGGAATGTCACGCTGCCCGAACTCGAGAAGCGATTCATTGATAAGATGTCGAAAGCATACAGCGGTTTCGAGCTGAGCATAACACTCGGGAAGATTCGCACAATCAAGGTTTACGTATACGGTGAAGTCAAGAAACCCGGCGGGTACACTCTCAGCTCTCTCTCGACTCTATTCAACGCTCTCTATGCAGCCAGGGGACCCAATGATCGGGGAAGTCTGCGTAAGGTAAGGCTGATTCGCGGCGGCAGAACCTCCAAGGAAGTCGACCTGTACAAATTTCTCCTGATGGGTGACTCCTCAGGCGATGTCAAGCTCGAATCCGAGGATGTCGTATTCGTGCCACTCGCAGAGAAACTCGTTGCCGTGACCGGAGAGGTCCGAAGACCTGCGATCTATGAGATGATCGGCGGCGAGCGGATCGATGATGTCATCGCGCTGGCGGGCGGAGCCAGGCCTACAGCGTACATGGGCCGTGTAATGGTAGACAGAGTCGGAGACGGCGACAGCAGAAGGCTGATCGATGTCGATCTCACTGAGAAGCCGTCCGATGGGAATTCGCTCGCGATGCGTGCCGGCGACCTCGTCACTGTCTTCTCGATTGATGAGATGCACGACAATGCTGTTCATCTCGATGGTCATGTCAAACATCCGGGAAAGTATGAAATCAATGAACGACCGAGCGTATACGAGCTCGTTTTCTACGGCAAGCAGTTGTATGAGGATTCGTATCTCGACAGAGCCGATCTCATAAGAGCCACGAGCGAAGGCGGGCAGCAGATTATCTCTGTGAATCTGCGAGAGATTCTCGCTGGCAACAGCCAGGCGAATGTGAAACTTCAATCCAAGGACAGTCTGATTGTTTATTCGAGCGATGATGTTGCCCGAAAGAGGTATGTCACGATTCGCGGAGAGGTCGAGAACCCCGGCGAATACCGTCTCTACGATGGCATGAAGCTTACAGATTTGATCTTCATGGCCGGAAACCTCAAACGGAGCGCATTCACCCTGGCTGCGGAGATTGCGCGGATCAACTTTGATGGGCGTACCGAACTCTTCCATGTCAACCTGAAGAAACTGATCCAGGACAAGAACGAGATGTTCGATGTCGCCCTCTCCGAGGATGACCAGGTGTTCATCCGCTCGATACCCGAGTGGGATACAGACCGAATAGTCCTGTTGGAGGGTGAGGTCCGATTCCCGGGAGAGTATGCGCTGTCCTACAAGGGTGAATCGCTGTACGAGCTGATTCAGAGAGCTGGTGGCCTGACCGAGAAGGCATTTCCGGCTGGAGCGATCTTCTCTCGCGTGGAAATATCGCAGCAGCTCGAACGCAAGAGCCTCGCGGACATAATCGCCAAATCCGCACCACTGCGTGAAGATTCGACTGGCGCACTCAAGCGCGATATCTTCCTCGAATACAAGCCGGAGAAGATGAATCGGATCGTGATCGATCTGCCGTTGATCATTGCGAACAAAGGTAAACGCGGGAATGTCATGCTTCGACCCGGTGATGAGATCTACATCCCGTCGGTTCCTTCCGGAGTCCAGGTTATGGGAGCGGTCGCGTCATCAGGTACCATCCAACACGTGCCGGGCAAGAAGCCGAAGTACTACATCGAGCGTGCGGGGGGATTCCTCAAGAACGCCGATGACGGCGCCACACGAGTCGTCAAAGCAGATGGTCGTGTGCTCAGTTGGGGGAAGGCGAAGGGACGCCGTATCGACATCGGCGATGCAATCGTGGTCCCGACCGAAATCAAGAAATCTCGCGACTGGTGGAAAATAATCACGAGTTCGGCAACCATCCTCGGCGGACTCGCAACGACAGCCTATCTGATCGACAGACTGTAGAGGAGACATCACGTGAAAGACGATCACAGTATGCAGAATTCCACGAAGAAAATACTGCTCGTAGCCGGTGCGAGACCGAATTTCATGAAGCTCGCTCCCCTTTACAATGAGCTGAAGAAAAACGATAGATATCAGCCGCTGGTCGTTCATACAGGCCAGCATTATGACCGACAGATGTCCGACGTGTTCTTCGACCAGCTCGAACTGCCCAAGCCGGATATATATCTTGGAATCGGTTCGGGCACACACGGGCTTCAGACCGGAAAAATACTGATCGAGATCGAAAAGGTGCTCCTCGACGAGAAACCGGACATGGTAGTCGTGTTCGGAGATGTCAACTCCACTCTCGCCGCCGCAGTAGCGGCAGTCAAGCTGCAGATTCCGATAGCACATGTCGAGGCAGGCCTGCGCTCGAACGACTGGAGTATGCCGGAGGAGATCAACCGACTCGTTGCCGACCGGCTGAGCACGCTTCTGTTCACGACGTGCGAGGATGCGAATGTAAATCTCCTAAACGAAGGCGCCACCGAGGATCAGATCAGGTTCGTCGGGAACATAATGATCGATTCGCTCTGCCGGTATCTGCCGAAGCTCGATGACTTCGACGCATCATCGATGCCCGATGTCAAGCCGGGTGATTACATTCTTGTCACGATGCACCGCCCCGGCAATGTCGACAACGAGAAGAACCTGAAGAAAACAGTTCGGATGCTGGATGGGCTCACGGACATCGCTCCGGTAGTCTTCCCGATTCACCCACGGACTCGAAAGAAACTGATAGAATTCGAACTCGCCGATTCGAGCGAGAAAATACTCGAAAAGCACAATCTTCATCTGACAGAGCCGCTCGGATACCTTGAATTCGTGCGTCTCGAACGCGATGCCGGCGTCGTAGTGACCGATTCCGGCGGAGTTCAGGAGGAGACAACATATCTCGGAGTGCCCTGCCTGACGGTTCGGCCAAATACCGAACGTCCGGTGACAATTACCGACGGCACGAACGAGCTTATCGGACTCGATCCGGAAAAGGTGATCCATCGTGCGAGCGCCCACATGGCAAGCGAGCATTCGGACAAAAGATGTCCGCTACTGTGGGACGGAAGGACCGCGGAGCGAATCGTTGAAGAACTCGACAGGTTCTTCGAAATCGTACCGGAGGCGCTTATGGGTGTTTCTCCCGGCAAGGTCCGGCCATCAGCACGAATCTCAATGATCTGAAAACAGGAGCATGCGGTGTCAAACATCCGGAAGCTAATACTCAGAGCTTCTAACAAGTCGAAGCATCTGACTCGAAGGGTAGCCTCGGTAGCGGTCAGGAAGCGACCGCTCACACATGAGGAGTTTCTGTGTGAGGTTACCGAGGACGGCACCCGCGAGATAAGGACCCCGCGGCTGTTCGCTCAGCGCAGGTTCTTCTGCGTCGAGAACGACCGGCAGTTGATCGAAAAAGTTAGCAGCTCGTTCTCGAGTGAATTGAAAGAACTGTTCGAGTCTGCCGACAAGACTATGAAGGACACTTTCCGCATTCTCGGATTCCCTGATTACAGCTTCGATCAGAGGATAGAGTGGAACAAGGATTTCGTTTCAGGACTGACGTGGGATAACGACTACTATGTCGGAGTCCCGATAGTTCGATGGAACGACACATCGGATATCAAAGTACCGTGGGAATTGTCGCGCGGTCACTATCTCGTCTGGTTGTCATCCGCCTGGGTGCTTACGGGACGCAGGGAATTCGCCACTAAGGTCATTTCGCTCATGGAGGATTGGCTACAGGCAAACCCGTATCCATATGGTCCCAACTGGGTCTGCCCCATGGAAGCCGCGATCAGAATGACAAATTGGGCTGCGGCGCTCGAGAACCTCAGGAACTGCAGCCTGTTGAGCGATAACTTTCTCTGGAGAGCCTACCGCAGCATCTATCAGCATGCCATCTTCATTGAGGAGAATATCGAGTTTGTCTCCAAGGGGATGAACACCAATCACTATGTTGCAGATCTAATCGGGCTTTTGGTCGCAGGTCGAATTTTTGATTCGAGAAACGCGAGAACATGGCGAGCAATAGCCATTTCAGAACTCGAAGAGGAAATCCGAGACCAAACCTGCCCGGATGGATTCTGCTATGAATCATCATTAAACTATCACCTCCTGACCACCGAGATGTTCCTGCTCGCGTATCATCTTGAACGCGAGACCGGACGCTTCTCGGAGGACTATATCAAGCAACTCCATTCCATGCTCGCCTTGATACGAGACATTCTCAAACCGGATGGTTCACTTCCGAATTTCGGGGACGGCGACTCGGGCAGAATACTCGTTCCGAACGGCAATGCCGTTCAGGATGCGGAGAATCTGCTCAATACCGGAGCCATTCTGACAGACCGGCCAGATCTTGCGACTGTCACCTCCCCCACGCTCGATTCCGTCTGGTTTATGGGAGAGCGCGCATTCCATCGGATAGAGGCTGCTGCTGAACCCAGGCGCGGCTCCCAGTCGAAAGCTTTTGGGACTTCCGGACTGGCGGTAATGAAAGATGGCGAAAACTATCTGTTCCTCGGTGCCAACGAGGTAGGCACAGGCGGGCTGGGCAATCACAAACATAACGACATGCTCTCGATTGAGTTGTCGGTCGGAGAAACAAACTTCATCGTCGATTCCGGCACGCTGACATACACATCCGATGCGACAGAAAGAAACCGATTCCGCTCTACGTCCGCACACACTGTGCCGGCAATCAAGAATCGGGAGCAGAACAGGTTCCTCCCGAAACTGCTTTTCGCGATTCGCCAGGATGCGGAAGTCAGAATCAGTCAGTGGATGTCAGAGGAATCATACGATTTGATCGAGGCGGAGCATTCGGGATATGTCCGGCTGTCCGAGCCGGTGCTGATCAAACGGATCGTCTACTACGACAAGCTCGGTCGCCTCTGGTTGATTCGAGACGGTTTCCTGGGTCGAGGTGAACACGATTTCGAAAACAACATCATACTCGGCAATGTAAACTGGTCGATCGAATCCGGCGGACGAGCAATTCTGCGATCCGGTGCGGGAGATTCCGTTCTCGTCATCGAGAATCTCTCCGACGGATGGAGACTCGATACAGAGCCGCATCGCATCTCAAGTACATACGGGTATCAGACCAGAAGTTGCCGTCTGAGATATCACACGGTCAGGTCGGCGCCGTGCGAGATGCTCTGGGCTGCTGTACCGATGAAATCCACCGATAGTAATGCAATCAATGATCGCATGGAGGATGTTGCTGCTGCGGTGGAGCGCATGAATGCTCGTCGCGACTCAGTAGTCATCAACAGGCTTCGCAATCGAATAGGGGTTGGCGTATGAGCGGCTTCAAATCAGACATACTCTGCATCTCGACACAGGATTTCGATGATCTCTGGACACGAAAACAGCGGTTCATGAAGCGCTTCGCGCAAGCAGGGTGCCGTGTCCTCTATGTCGAAACTCAGGTGCACTGGGTAACCTATCTGAGAGAATTCAAGAACCGATACAAGAGGATCTTCCGTTTCCTGAAAGGTCCGAAAGAGGTTGAGAAGAATCTCTGGGTGATTACCCCCCCTCCGCTTCTCCCCTTCTTTCAGATGAGTGAGACAATTTGCCGGATCAACTCCGCCATCATGGCACTGTTCATTCGTCGGGCATTGCGTAAGCTCGCTTTGTCCGACCCTATTGTCTACAGTTACGCGCCGTTCTCAGGTTTCACGGTCGAGAAGCTCGGACTGTCGCGCAGGCTGTATGAATGTGTGGATGAATTCTGTGTCAACAAGGGGCTCGTTCGCAAGGAGGTGGTCAGCCGTCTCGAAAGCAATACGATCAGGTCCAGCGATGCCGTAATCGTGACTGCGCCGTTCCTCTACGAGAGAAAGAGCCGTCTCGGCAGGAAGACATTCCTGATTCCCAATGCAGTCGATGTCGAGCACTATCGTGGGGTAAACCGTGGCGAAGTCAAGGTTGCGGATGAGGTGGAGATGCTGCCGAGACCGGTAATCGGGTTCCTTGGCGCGCTCGCGTACTGGATTGATCTCGATCTAATAGAATACCTCGCTCGAAATCTGCCGGACTTCTCTATCGTGTTCATTGGTCCTGTTTCTGTGAACGTCTCCCGGCTGATAAGGTATCGTAACGTCTATTTCCTCGGTCGACGCCCGTACTCCGAGCTTCCAGCTCTGATGGCCGGAGTGGACGTCTGCATCAATCCGTACATCCTCGATGATACAGCCGCGGGATGCAGCCCATTGAAGTTGTACGAGTATATCGCATCCGGCAAGCCGATAGTCTCGGTGCGTATGCCCGAGGCCGAAAAGTTCAGCGATCTCGTCGAGATTGCCGATACATATGAAGAGTTTGCACAGAGGATATCGGTGCTCGCCGCCAAAGACGACGCCTGGCGGCGTGAGTACGCAGACCGCGCCTGGAACGAGGCTCAAAATCATACATGGGAATCCAGATTCGAACAAACTAATAAAATTCTCAAAGAGTGTTTCACATGCGAATAGGAATCAAGGCTACTCATATTGTGGAGGGTGGAGGTCAGAAGCACCTCGAAAAGCTCCTGGCATTTTACCCGCAGGAAAAGGGTACCAGGCTCGTTGTCTTCCTTTCCGAGAGACAGCGAAGCTTCGACCTTCCACACCGCGATGACATTGACTATCGCTACTACGATGACCCCGGTAACGGTCTCTTCAAGCGTTTGATCTTCGAACAAGTGACTCTGCGCCGTCTCGTGCGTGAGGAGGCAATCGATCTTCTCTTCGAGCCGGGTAATTTCGGAATGATCAGCCGACGGATACCACGAGTCATGCTGATCCATAACCTTGCGCCGTTCTCGAGTTCGTTAACCAGGAAACTGCCGTGGTCGAGCAAGATTCGGCTTCATATCCTGTGCTTCGCCACCGGCTTGTCAAGCCGGCGATCGCGAGGCGTCATCCATCTGACAGACTTTGCCAGAGACTACGTGAAAGACAGAATCAGAATTGAGCGAGTGCCGCAAAAGGTCATCTATATGGGCAGCGACAGCGAACCCGGCAGCCTGATGACCGGAGACGAAGTAAAAAAACGATTCGGTGTTGAAGGAGAGTTGCTGTTCTGTTGTTCGCACTTCTATCGCTACAAGAACATCATGGAACTCGTCAAGGCGTTTCGCCTCCTGCGTCAGAATCAGAAGCGTCCGATGACTCTCATTATAGCAGGCGAGCACTACGACAGGGAATACAGGAACGACATCTGGTCATTTGTCGAGAGCGCGGACATGACAGATTCGGTCCGCCTGACCGGTTCACTGGATTCGGTGACACTTCGCAGCATCTATCGTGCATGCGATCTGTTCGTGTTTCCATCCGCTCTCGAGTCGGCATCGCTGATACTACTCGAGGCCCTCCAGGCCGGTGCGGCGATCGCAGCGTCCGACACTGAACTCTGCAAGGAGGTGCTCGGAGATGCCGCTGTGTTCTTTGATTCGAATGACCCGGAGAGAATTGAACATGCCATTGCGAAGGCGCTCTCCTCGCCATCAAAGCTGAGTGAGCTGCGGGAGCGAGCAATGGCAAGGTCGGAGGAGTTCTCGTGGCTTAAGACCGCAGCCGAGACCGACAAGTTCATTTGCGAGATAATGAGCATTGAGAAGCCCACGCAAATGGGGCGAAAGCGTGCCGTACTCAAGCGGACTCCCGGCGAGACAAGCCGTGAAGCCGCTCGCCATCAAATATCGGAGAAGAATCAGTAGCCCAAGGGAGACAAGTGTGAAACAGGTAGTGCAATATCCAAGGCGGGGAATGCTAAGAATCGAAAATGTTCCGGATCCCGCGGTTAGAACCGGCGGGATCGTTGTGCGAAATGCGGCCTCGCTCGTATCCGCAGGTACCGAGAGAGCGATAATCGAACTTGCCGAGAAGAGCCTTGTTTCGAAGGCTCGATCGCGGCCCGATCTTGTCAAACAGGTGATCGACAAGGTGAAGACCGAGGGGCTGCTCTCGACCTACCGCAAGGTAAGATCGAAACTCGAAGCCCCGATTCCACTCGGCTACTCCTGCGCCGGCGTGATAGAGCAGATAGACGACGGCATCGACGAATTCGCTGCGGGCGAAAGAGTAGCCTGCGCCGGATTCGGTTACGCATCGCATGCTGAGATAATATTCGTTCCGAAGAATCTCGCTGTCAAGATACCGCAGGGAGTCTCGTTCGAGGACGCGTCGTACGTCACTCTCGGTGCGATTGCATTGCAGGGGATCCGTCAGGCGAAAGTCGAGCTTGGAGAGACTGTCGCAGTTTTCGGGCTCGGGCTTCTCGGCCAGTTGACCGTGCAGATGCTGAAGGCCGCCGGATGCAGGGTGATCGGGCTCGATATCGACAAGAGCAAGATAGATCTCGCTCTCGAGCACGGAATCGACCTGGGAGTCGACAACTCATCGGATAGCTACATCCGTGATTGCCGGCATTTCACCGACGGTGCCGGTGTAGACAAGATAATCATCACTGCAGCGACACAATCATCGCAGATCGTCTCGCAGGCGGCAGAGATTGCACGCGACCGTGGTCATATAACCGTAGTCGGTGCTGTCGGTATGGATCTCGAAAGAAAATCATTCTACGAGAAAGAGCTCTCGCTGAATCTGTCCCGTTCCTATGGCCCGGGAAGATACGATCGCAACTACGAAGAGATGGGTAATGAATACCCGATTGGATATGTGCGCTGGACCGAGAGGCGGAATATGGAGGCGTTTCTTGACCTGATCGGTGAGGGGAAAGTCACGCTCGATAAGCTTACTACACATACCTTCACAGTCGATGACGCCGAACGAGCATTCGACATCGTGACCGGCAAAGACCCGAAGCCACATCTCGGGATTGTCCTCAGGTACCCGGGACGTTCCACGTCGACATCCTCGGTAGTGGTTGCTCGACCTGCAAGGAAAGCGGGCAGTTCGAAGCGTGTCCTTAATATCGGTGCGGTCGGCGGTGGGGCATTTGCATCGGGAGTAATATTCCCGATAATCCGCGACAGCTCGAAGTTCAATTTGAAATGGCTCGCGTCCCCTAACGGCGTCAAGTCGTTCGCCACCGCAAAACAGTTCGGGTTTCAGAATGCAACGACCGATATGAACGAGATTCTGACCGATTCGGAAGTTGATGCTGTCATGATTATGACGCCGCACAATCTCCACGCCGGGCAGGTGACCGCGGCGCTGCGTTCCGGGAAAAACGTATTCGTGGAAAAGCCGCTTGCAACCACCGAAGAAGAGCTTCGAGAGATCATAGATGCCTGCAACGAAGCCCATGTCGGGCTGATGGTCGGATTCAATCGTCGATACTCAAAACCAGCCGAGAGTATCAAACGGGAACTCAAAAAAATTGGTGTTCCTGCGCTGTTTCACTATAGAATCAATGCCGGTTTCATACCTAAAGAAAGTCCCCTGCAGGACGATAGAATCGGAAAGGGACGGATCATTGGAGAGGTTTGTCATTTCATCGATCTGATGGCGCACCTCTGCGATGACCGACCAACCGAGGTCTTCGCGATGTCAGTAGAAGGCGGCAGCCAGAGTTACCTTAACAGCGATAACGTACAGATTACCGTCCGATTCTCGGATGGCTCCGCGGGCAGTATTACATACGCCGCCTGCGGCGGTGCGGGCATGCCGAAAGAGCGCCTGGAGGTGTTTGCCGGGCAGAGCAGCTTCGTGCTCGATGACTTCCGTACTGCCGAGGTTTACAGAGACGGCAGTCGCCGTGCGCTATACTCGAAAGGCCTGGCGAAGGGACACTCTGAGGAACTTGAGTACTTTGCTGACCGAATCCTGAGCGGAGACACTTTAACAGAGGATTTTAAACAGGCGGTCTGTGTCACGAGGGCGACATTCGCGGCGATCGAATCTCTCAGGACCGGCCTTCCGCAACACATCGACTGATTCAACACGTCGCGCGGGCAGACTCCGCCTGCGCGAAGGGGATTTGCAGAAATGGCTGATCGCAGGTCGAAGTTTGATTCGCTTAGCAGGCGCTCGATTTTATACATCACACACTACTATCCGCCGGAGGTCAACGCTCCCGCAATCCGTATTTCCAGGCTCGCAAGAAAGTGGATCGAGCGCGGCCACAAGGTAACAGTGCTGACCGGATTCCCGAATCACCCGACAGGAGTGATTCCCCCTGAATATGCCGGCAGGAGACTCATGCGTGAAAATATCGATGGCGTCGATGTTATTCGAACATACGTCTATGCCGCCCCCAACAAAGGCTTTATCAAACGGATCCTTAACTATCTCTCGTTCATGCTGTCTGCGATCATCCTGGGGCTTCCGCGCATCGGGAAGACCGATGTTGTAATAGCATCGTCTCCGCAGTTCTTCGTCGCAATAGCAGGATACATAATCTCTCTATTCAAGCGCATCCCATTCGTTTTCGAAGTCCGTGATGTCTGGCCTGAGGAGATAGTTGCGGTTGGCGCAATCCGGAATCGACTGGTGATCCGCGTTCTCGAGACGATCGAAATGTTTCTGTACCGTCATGCGAAGCTGATCGTCGCGGTCGCAAGAGGCACAATCGATATTCTCGTCCGGCGTGGTATTCCGCGCGAGAAGATCGTGCTCATGCCCAACGGGGTCGACTTCGATGATTTCCAGCGCAGTGTCGATATTCGCTCGGTGCGAGACAGGCACCGACTCAACGGCGAGTTTATCGTCTCCTACATCGGCACGCACGGCATGGCTCACCGGCTGCAGACAGTTGTGAAGGCCGCGGACAGGCTGCGTCACAACAACAGAATAAGATTCCTCATGGTTGGCGATGGAGCCGAGAAGAAGAATATCGAGAACCTCGCCGGTTCGCTGGCCCTCGACAATATCCAGTTCGTGCCGCAGCTTCCGCATGACCGGGTAATCGACTATTACAAGGCGGCCGATGCCTGCCTTGTGCCGCTCAAACGTGCCAGCTTGTTCACGAAGAACATTCCATCGAAGATATACGAGATCATGGCATCCGGTAGACCGATTCTCCTCGGTGCGGACGGTGAATCTCGACGGCTTGTTACGGAAGCGAAAGCCGGGATAGCATTCGAGCCGGAAAATGTAGACAGCCTCGTGCAGAGCATAGAGAAGCTCTGCGAGAATCGTCTGGATGCAAAAAAACTCGGCGAGAATGGATTAAACTATGCCCGCGAGAACTGCCGTAGAGAGATCATTGCGGAGAATTATCTGTCCGAGATCATGAGAATTACATGAGATGCTCAGGCAACGAGTAGACACTCTGAGACGGTTCCACCTGCTGGTGGATATTTTACTGGCGTGCGCAGCATTCCTTGCCGCAAACGCCATCGACAATCTCGTGCACGGACTCGATGCTTTCCGATTCGTGCCGGAGCGTGTTAATATCGAGAATTTCCTCGTGATCAGCGCAGCTTGGGGAATTCTCATCTACCGCCACAAATGCTCCTACGTCTACCGAATGAAACCGGTCGGCCGGATTTTCAGGAATGTCGTCAAAACCGTGCTGCTCGGGACGCTGATCTTCGGAATCTGGTTGTTTGCGACTCGCTCTCTGTATTTCGGAAGGTTCTTCTTCATTGCATTCATGGTGATAGATTTCGTTCTGATGTTCAGCCTTCGTTCGGGGCTGCTCGCGATGCTCCATCATTTTCGCAGGAAAGGCTATAACTACCAGACTGTAATGGTCGTCGGCACCGGCGATCTGGCCAAAAGCCTCGTCGACCAGCTCAAGGACAACCCGCAGTGGGGCTTCAAAGTCATAGGTATCATTGATTTCAGCGAAATGACCCGGCTCTGGAGATATCGTGATATTCCGCTTATCGGATCTCTCGCGGAGCTTCCGATGATAATCCAGAATGAACAGGTCGATTATGTCATATTCGCGGTTCCGCACAGGCACTTGAACAAGGTCGATTCGTCGATTCTTCTCTGCGAGGAGATGGGAACCAAGGCGATGGTACTCGCGGATTTCTTCTCGACCAACATAGCCCGCAAGGAGATCACCGAATTCATGGGTCGGCCGGCGGTTGTCTACAACACTACGCCCGATTACAAATACCAGCTCGTTGTCAAGAGCCTGCTCGATCGAGCGCTTGCGGCATTGGGGTTGATAACGCTTTCTCCGGTTATGCTCCTTACTGCGGTACTCGTGAAGCTGACTTCGAAAGGACCGATGTTCTTCCGGCAGGAGAGATGCGGCCTGAACGGCAAACGATTCAAGGTCTTCAAATTCAGGACCATGGTGCAGGACGCCGAGAAGCTCAAGGAACGTCTGATAGTAAAAAACGAAATGGACGGCGCGGCGTTCAAGATGACCAATGACCCTCGCATTACCAGGATTGGCAAGGTGCTGCGAAAAACATCTATCGATGAACTTCCGCAGCTCATAAACGTCGTTCGGGGCGATATGTCGCTCGTCGGACCACGTCCGCCGCTTCCGGATGAGGTCCAGCGCTACGATCGATGGCAGAGACGTAAACTCTCGATGAAACCCGGTATCACCTGTCTCTGGCAGGTCGGTGGCAGGAACGACACGACTTTCGATGAATGGATGAAACTCGATCTGAAGTACATCGACAACTGGTCGCTCTGGCTCGATACCAAGATCCTCGTCCGAACCATTCCCGCAGTAGTCAACGCCACCGGGAAATAACCTCAGGCGGCTCATTCCGACTCGTACTCCCTACTCATAATCCGCTCCAGGGATCAGCAGTCAGAAACGTCTGCTGACAGATCAGGCGTTCAGGCATTTTCCGGCTTGACAATCCGAACAAGCATTCTGTATATATGTCTCCATACAGTCCATAGGATGCCTATGTTTTTGATTGAAATGGAGATATGGCGTTTGAACCGTTAAACACCAGCACCGGCCGATAGATGTGGGATGGCCGGGCGGGGAGTTCCATTTTAACTGGGAGATGTGGCCAATGGGAAAGGCGCGAGGTCCGCTCTGCGTGGCGCTGTTATGCGTCTTCGCAGTAACTTTGATTCCGTCTGTTTCGCATGCGCAACAGATGGGAGTTTCGTTCGTTGGAGGATTGGGTTTGTTTGTCGTCTCGGATAAGGATGTGTACGCAGACATTGCGGCAGATCTCTATCCCGAGGTAGGCTTGATGATTGATGTTTCCATTATTCGCGCGGGAGTGAAAGCCGGTCTGATATACCGCAGTTACGAGGAATGGAGTACGTATTACGATCCTTACAACTACAATCCTTACTATGACGAGTATACACGGTCTTTTGTACCATTGCAGCTCGATCTGCAAATTGCACCGCTGATCGGTTCGGACATTACTCCGTATGTTGGTATCATGCCGGGGATATTCATCTCTGTTGGAGATGACGATGAAAATCCACTGGCGATCAGCATCAAGGGAGGACTCGAGTTCAAGATGGAGCCGCTGATTCTGTACGGTGATCTAAGATACACCTATGCGAAGGCTGATCTGCCCAAGCTCACTCTGAATCCATGGGGTGGTGGTGTCGGCCGTGTCGAGGATGTCGATCTCGGCGGATTCATGATCGTCGTGGGAGGCGGACTCAGATTCGGCTCGTGGTAGGCGCGGTGGTTGCATTGATGCAAGAGGTACTTTGGGGGGCTTAAACGAATTTAACTGCAAACTCATATATGAGTGATTACGATAACCATATCTGACTTGCAAGCGAGTGGCCCCGGAGGTCTTTTGATGTCATTCGTGCATCTACATCGTGCGAGAGTAAATTTAGCCCTGTTCTTGGCGGCAGTCGTTGTTGTTCTGTCTGCAATGAGCGTATTCCCGGGTTCCGGCCTGCAAGCCGCTACATATCTCACGGGGGGGGGCGCAGGGACAAATTTACATGCTCAGAATGGCGAGCAGGGCGCCTATCCGTTCCATGGCTTGTTCACAAAGAGCGCGATTGTGCTCTATCAGCGGCTGATTAGCCCAACCAAGGGGACATCCTGTCCGATGACGCCTCACTGTTCGAAGTACGGGCGAATGGCGTTTGACAGGTTTAACCCGTTGGTGGCTTTCATGATAACATCCGACAGGCTGCACCGTTGCAGTCATGACCTTTCGAACTATGAGATCGTGCTTGTCGATGGCCAACTCAGGTTCTCCGACCCCTTGCCCGAGGGCGGGGGATCGCGCAGTGCAGATGGCGAAGGCGAGCCGGAGGAAGGTTCGGCTGAGACACCGCAGACGGTTGCTCATTCCAATTCGGACTCAGAGACCGGTGCCGCAATGCACTACGCGAACGATGGTGACAGCGTGCTGTACAGCTTCGCGCGCTCGCTCCAATTCTCCGGCGATTATGAGAGGTCGATTACGGAATATCAGCGTCTGTTGCACTACTATCCCCACACGGATCTGAAGCCGGATGCATCAGTCGGTCTCTTCGATGCCTACTACATGCAGGGAGACTATCTTTCCTCTGCACGGTGGGGCGAAGAAGCTGTAACATCGTATCTTACCGAAGACCGGATTCCCAGAATGAAATACCGGATCGGGGTCAGTTACTTTCGTTTGGAGAATTATCCGCGCTCGCGAAGCTATTTCACGGACTCGCTCGTAGTCGCGCACAACGAGCTGAGGAACAGGGGGCTCATGCTTCGCGGTATGTCCTACGCCTATAAGATGGACTGGAGAGCAGCTATCGACGAATTCCAAAGAGTCGATCCCGAGTCTCCGGTCAGTTCAAGGGCGGATTACTATGAGCAGGTCTGCCGGGATGCGATGGACGTCGGCTACAAGAGCCCGACTATCGCGGGAATGCTGAGCGTGGTTCCGGGTCTCGGTTATCTGTATGACGGTTACTCCGGCACAGCGCTCGCCTCGTTCATAGTAAATTCACTCTTCGGCTGGGCGACATATGCAGCCTTCGACAAGGATAACGATGGACTCGGGGTGCTGCTCGGTGTGCTCACCTTTGGTTGGTACTCAGGGAACATCTACGGCTCTGTCGCCAGCGCAAAACGGAAGAACATGGATATCAATAGCCAAATTATGATGAAATTTAACCCCGATGAGTTTTTCTAAGTACAGGAAGGAGGACAGGAATACATCGCTATAGTGCTAAGGACCGTTTTAGCCCAAAATTTCTTAACGCTATTTGGAGGAGAATACCATGCAGAGATTGTTCATGGACCACGGAGGGTTGGTCAGACCTGCAGCTCTACTGGCCCTCGTAGCTTTCATGTTCACGGTGCTCGTTCCGGCGCAGTCGGTCGCCCAGGATAGAGTGCGCATCAGCGCCGGAACAGTTGTCACTCTCAAGACTAATACAACGCTAACCCCGAAGAATCTAAATGTCGGCGATGTTGTAGAGCTTACGGTTGTCAATGATGTCGTGGTGGACGGCCACACCGTCATTGCCGCGGGCGCAAAGGCGCGTGGTGAGATCACGAATGCCAAGGATAGAGGCATGATCGGTATACCTGCTGAGCTGGCTCTCAGTGTGAAAACCGTCGAGGCTGTGGACGGCAGCACAATATCACTCTACGGCGCGAAAGTCGTCGAGGGTAAGGACAAGATGCTGATGTCCATCGGTCTTGCTCTCATCTGCTGTATTCTCTTTGCCTTGATGAAGGGTGGAGAGGCGCAGATCCCGGCCGGCACTCAGATACAATCTGAGGTTGCGGGTACTGTGGAAGTCGAAGCTTAGTCGCTATCTACGGTTTCGGGTGGGTTGCGGCTCGCATCTGCTTGCCCTGCCCACCCAAGTCGATTCAGGCCGATACCGAATACCTGCACACTATGAGCAATCAAGAGCATTCCATCATGTCCGCACGGGCGGCGATCATTCTCGGAGCCGTATGCGTAATGCTCGTTGTATTGACTTCGGGACTTCCGAGGTCGCGCACCCCTCGAGCATCCGAGCTTGCGGGTATGACCAGTGAAGTGTATGTCCTGCCGGACACGACCGTGGATGGACAGGTGTTCATGCAACGATCCATTTTCGTTGACAACACAATCGATTCGGTGTACAGATTGCTGGTCGATCCGGGCGAAATTTCCAATTTTCTGCCCAAGCTCAAGGAGTATAACCTCATCGAGTCTCGACCCGACACCCAGTTCTACTTCTGTGTCGCAAAACCCACATGGTTCCTCGGTACGTACGAATGTACCGTTTCCGTGATACTCGATGAACCTCACGAGGTTCGCTGGGTTCGCACCGGAGGGGATTTCGACGATCTAAGGTGCACATGGCACCTTAGGCAGATAGATCCGAGCATTACACAGGCTGTGTACCTTCTCCATTTCGACCTCGGTGGCATCCTCCCCGACGGTCTCGTCAACCGAATGATCAAATCCCGGCTCGAGAAGACGATGCGCAACTGCATGGACTGGCTGGGCGAGGGTTCGCAGAATGACTCGGCGGATTGAATCGGGAAGCTTCGACGGACTAACGCGGAAGTACCTGTGATGGTACAGGGGATGGGGATGAACCTGTGATGATGCTCTGGAATTCAAATGCTCTCGTACTCGAGCATAGGCGCATATTCTGCGCCGAAACATGGCTTTCGGGAGCAGAAAAAGTCTTGACAAACTGTGGGCTTTGGTATATTCTTACTAACGATAAGTGGGGGCTAGGCATTAGGTAAGGGAAGCCAAGTTTTAGTTCATATCATTATATTCTTGCTTTGCTGAAGAATTTTAACTGTTGTTGTTGGGTTTTGCATGGCAATTCTGCCCGGGTTGTCTAACCTGACTGAAGGTTTAACCTATCGTTTCAACTACCCATAACCTGTTATGAGTATGAAGTCTTACTCGTTAACTTTCCATTTCTTAGTAAGTCTGGGTGGTAAGAACACATCTGCATTGGGAAGGAGGTGAGAGAAGTAGTATCGAAAGGAGTTGGATGGCGAAACGGTCGGTGCGAATCAGACGTCGGTCGGAAGACTCCTGCTTTCTTTCTTTTTTCCTTAAAATCGCTTGCATGCCATTTCACCGGCAATGCAGGAAACTACTGTTTTTGAGAGGAGCAAGACATGAGAAAATCTTTTGTGTTTACTCTCTCCGTCTTATTGCTGGCGTTTGCGTTTAGTACCGTCTTTGCAGAGACTGCAGAGATCAAGAGGTACCAGACCAAACTTACCAACAAGAATCTTACAGGCGGTGAGTATTACGATCTGAGCGGAGCGGTTGGTGGATCGTATCTCGGTTCCAGCCGTGTTGGTCCGCTTCAGATGGGCGAGACCATTTATGATTATCAGCATAACGGCTCGATGGGTCGTCAGGTCACCTACGATCCGGCCGGCAACATCGTGCATTTCTACTGGATGTGGGATAACCTGGCTGGCCAGGGCAGGAACATGAAGTACAACGCGTACCTTCCTGGCGGCACCTGGCAGCATGGTTCCGGCCCGAGCGGTGGTCTTGCCGTTAGCGGCGACAATGGTGGATACGGTGGTATCGACCTGGCCTCCGGCGGCCGTGCTCTCGGTTATCATCACCAGGGTCTCAATCCTGACGTTTACAAGTCGCATGCCGGTATCGACATTCTTCCGCCGACCGGCGCTTTCACCTTCTACGGTGCACCGTCACCGGGTGCTGATGGTGCCGGCGCTCTCAACTGCGAAGGTTGGGAGACCGGCGCATACGAGCTCGCCTCCGGCTACATATGGCCCATGGCTGAGTTCGACATCGTCGGCAGCGATCAGATCGTCCACATGGTAGCTGCAGAATCTCCGCCTACCGGCGCTCCGGCCGGCGAGATTCAGACTCTCGTTTACTACAGAGGTGTTGCCAATGCCACGACCGCGGCAATCGCCTGGCCATCTTGCGGTATGGCAATCGACTCTGTTTACAATATCGCAGTTCTGGTCCGTGAGGACCCGCTGTCTGACGAGGTTGCCATTTCCTGGATCAAGCCGATCTATTATGATGGCGATCCGGCTGACCCGTGCGGATTCACGCAGTGGCAGAACGACATTATGGTCTGGAAGTCGGCTGACGGTGGTGTCACATGGGATCGTAACGATATCGAGAACGTGACCGATTACCTCGGTAACAACGGCACGATCGAAGATGTCTCGATGGCCTACACCGATCATGCGATGCTCTATGACACTGAAGGCCATCTCCACATCGTGTGGAGCACGCCTCTGAACCCGATCGACGACGGTGATCCGTGTGCGAAGCAATTCGCCACCAAGATGTGGCACTGGTCGGATGCTCCGGGCGGATGTATCTCTCTCGTTTATGATGCGTCCAAGCCGAGCCTCTTCTTCGACACCGGCGCGTGGAATATGTCCACTGCGAAGATGAACATCTCCGAGTGTGACGACAAGTTCTACGTATCGTTCACCCGCTTCGGCGCCTACACTTCCGCCAATGGCGACACAAGTGTGGACGCCTCTGAGGCTGGTTACGAGAACGGTGAAATCTTCCTGACCGGTTCGTCCGACGGTGGTGAGACCTGGGGCGAGGCCGTGAACGTTACCAATACTCAGAGTGCCGGCTGCGCGTCTGGCGACTGCTTCAGTGAGCACTGGTCCTCCATGGCCAAGTACTCGACTGGCGAAGTCCATATCCAGTATATCGAGGATAAGGACGCTGGTGGATTCCCGCAGACCGAGGGTGGAATCACCGAGAACCCGGTGCAGTACATTTCGCATCCCTGCTTCACTCCGAGTGAGTTCTGCGCTGTTTCGATCACTCCGCTTTCGATCGGCTATCCGACTCATATCGCCCCGCAGGGTGGATCCGGTTGTACCAGTGGTGAGACCACGACGTTCAACCTGACGCTTCAGAATGCGGGTAACCAGTCCACGGCATACTCGGTAACGCCGAGTGACGGCTGGATTACGCGTTCCGGCGGCGATCCTCTCTCCGGTACAATCAACGCCGGCTGCGATGCTACCAAGACCATCGAGATTCAGCTCGGCCCGATTGCTGTCGAGGGCGTTTACAACGGTTCTCTCGACATAGTAGCTTGTGGCGAGAGTTTCGAGGTTCCGATCGAGCTGTACGTATTCTGCGAGTTCTTCACTCCTGAGAACGAACTCCTCAATACCGCTTGCTGGTCGGTTGGCGTGTGGAATACCGCCCGCGTTGGTCTCGCTCAGCAGAGCGATCTCGGTAATATGTACTGGTTCCTCGAAGAAGTCAGCCTGATGTACGACGAGGGTGTTGTTATTTCTTATGACGATACCACGAACACGTACTTCTCGCTCTTCGACGGTTCCGAGAACAATGTCGACTTCGTGGCGCTCAGCCCGCTGACTGTCACGGCAAACCCGACATACGAATACGCCACTGGCGAATTCGCCACACCGGATACCAATATCTGCGGCATAATAGAGTACTACGCGCCGGTACATCCGGATACATGCGTACTCATCGAGCACGTAACCATCACCAACTGTGATGATGTCGCTCACACCGTGTCCATTGGTGAAGGTGTCGACTTCGATATTCCGGACGGCGAGGAAGGCTCTGACAACCGTGCGGGTGATGACCCGACGAGACAGATGCTTTATATGTACGGTCCGGGACTGGGTGGACCTGAGGATGACTACTACGGTGGTGTAGGATTCGATCCTTCCCTCATTACCATTCCTGGCGGCCAGATACTGAACAACGATACCTGGGTATATGACAACTCAGGTTACGATCCGGCTGAGATCGGTGGTCTGCTGAACAGAATCAGCGGCTTCAGCTCCGCGATCGACAGTATCTTCGACCAGAACATGTTCTTCGCAATCTATCAGGAAGAAGTCCTGCAGCCTGGCGAAAGCCTCGAGTACTGCAAGGTCAAGACCTCGTCGCTGACCGGTCTTGCCAACCTTGAGGCTCTCATCGACAAGGGCTTCCAGTGGGCACAGGATAACAACGCTTGCGGTGAAGCAGAACCGCCTGCGTGCTTCATCGGTGATGTTAACGGCTCTGGCGCCGTTGATATTGACGACATCGTGTACGAGATAGCGTACGTGTTCCAGGGTGGTCCCGCTCCGGTTCCTGAGGAGTGCTGTGGTGACGCTAACGGTTCAGGCGCTATCGATATTGACGATATCGTTTACCTGATCGCTTACGTCTTCCAGGGTGGTCCGGAACCTGACCAGACTGCTTGCGACTAAAAACAAGTCGCTGAAGACTCTCACGTGATTAACATCATCTGAGACGATAGACAGGGGACTCCGGTTGCGGAGTCCCCTTTTTATATCCTGAAAGAGATTATCTTCGCCGGGGCTTAGCCTGACGAACCCGCTGAAAAATCGGTGAGTGGCATTACTAACCTGTCTTCGCAAGGAGTTCTCCATGCTGGGACGACGCGGCCGCCCGTCACCCCCCGCCCTCCTGTCACCCGCGCCGCTCTCCCCTCACCCCCATTCTTCACTGTC
>CAYQCE010000050.1:0-28943 GCA_964415885.1 uncultured Ignavibacteria bacterium | reverse complement strand
ATGCCAGGTTCTCAACCGGGCTCAACTTCGGCTATTACGACGGTTACAGCTTTCAGGGTACATTTACGGTCGCAGACTTCGCGCGCAATTTCCCGCTTGCCGCAGAATTCGGAATCGGTTTCAGCGGAGTCGAACCGGGGAGTGCCGCCGAAGCGAGACGAATATTCATAAACGACGCTACTAACGGTATCCCCGAAAAGAGTGGTCGTGTCTGGGACGTCAGGCTCGATCTGATGTATCCGGCGAAGATACTCTCGATCGAACGTGCATTTCTATTCGCGGGACCTCGCCACACGAGGTTCACGGGGAATTTCAAATACATAGGCGGCAATGAAGATTTCGATGTGACGAGCGAGCAGTGGGGGCTCGGCGCTGGCGTGCGGACGTATTTCGCCATGGGAACGCGAGTCGACCTCGTGTTGACCGCCGGTTTCGATTACTTCATCGAGAGCACACTCTCAGGCCACGACACCTCATACAGCCCGGACGGCGAGCACGTCAATGCGCGCAGAGATTTCGGATGGGATGAAGCTGACGACGCTATAGAGCAGCCGGGATTCGAGCCGAGGCTTCTTGCGGGATTTTCTTATCGATTCTGATCCGGGGTTGCGGGCGATTCAGACCATCTTCGGGTGTGTTGAAAAGAGTCTGCTCGGGTGACGGCAGACGCCCTGAGGCGCCCAGTAAGTGGGTCGATTGGTCAGGTCAGTTCCTGCTCGCCACAGGAGCGTGTCTTCTGCCGTATTCGATTTGACGCCTTGTTTGATGCCTTATGAGGCAGCCTCGCTTCGTCAACCGCCTCTTTCCATTTCCTGCGCTGTTTGGTATCGGTCAGTCGGCTCAGCAATCCGGTGTGCCGTTGCCATCGGGATCGCAAGGGTCATTGCCACCCTGAAACACATACCCGATCAAGTAGACTATGTCATCGATGTCGATTCCGCCCGAGCAGTTGACATCTCCGGCAGCCTCCGGAATCGGAGCGGATCCGCCCTGGAAGACGTATGCGATCACAAAGACCATATCATCGATGTCGATGGCTCCGGACGAGTTTACATCGCCACAGAGGTAATCACACGCATCCCCGACGCCATCACTGTCGGAATCCGCCTGATCAGGATTGTAATCCTCCGGACAGTTGTCGCATGCGTTCCCGACACCATCCTGGTCTCCATCGGCTTGAGTGAGATTCGGGACGTCAGGGCAGTTGTCGCACGCGTCGCCAATACCATCGAGATCGGCGTCCGTTTGATCCGGATTGTTAGTTCCGATACAATTGTCACACAGATCGCCAATACCATCCTGGTCTATATCGCTCTGATCGGGATTATTCCGAGTCGGGCAGTTATCGCATGCATCGCCATACTGATCAGTATCACTGTTCTGCTGGTCGGCGTTCGGGGTCGAGATGCAGTTATCGCAGGCGTCACCGTGTGAATCGGAGTCGGCGTCCTCCTGACCCGGGTTGTATGTTCCGACGCAGTTGTCGCAGACATCCGCAACACCGTCCTGATCATCATCCGCTCCGGTGCAGTCAAGATCGATAGAATACATCGATCGCCCGTGCGTACCGGCAACGAGCTTGCGAGTTGCGGCATGAAAATCCATGTCGTGAATGGGGGAGAGCGGGATACCGATACCGATCGCCTGCCATGTCTGTCCGAGATCGGTCGTATAGAACGGTCCGAAGTCTGTACCGATATAGAGGTTCGAATCGAGAGCCGGGTCGATTATTACATCGTTAATCGGGGCATCCGGCAGATTCCCACTGATGTCGGACCATGTCTGGCCGTAATTCGTGGATCGATAAATGTGCGCAAGATGATCGCTGACCTTGTAACCCGAAAACGTTACATACATCTCGGATGGATCGGCCGGATCGATAGCGACACGAGTTACCCAGCGGTCGGGAAGACCCGCGCTGACGTCATCCCAGTTAGTACCTCCGTTCGTAGTGACCCAGACATTAGCGTCATCGGTGCCGACCATCAAGACCTGCGGATCGACGGCGGACACGTCAATCGTGGTCAATGTTCCGAACGTCAGATTACCGGGGCCGGGGCCGTCCGTCAGATCGCCGGATATCGCAGTCCAGTTGTTGCCGCCGTTAGTAGTTTTGTACAGCTTATTCGATCCGTAGTAGAGGATGTTGGGGTTCACTTTGTCCATAACGAACGGTGTGCTCCAATTGTGGCGGTCATCGTCGTACGGCATATCGCCAAGCGCATAGTTGAACCATGAGCCACCGTTCGTCGATTTGTTGATATATCCCCACTGATACTCGGCATAGATTATGTCCGGGTTCGTATAGTCAACTTCGACATAGAATCCGTCGCCTCCGAGAATGTGATCCCAGTTGTCCAGGCCGCCATCAGGAGTGCGCATCGTACCATTGTCCTGAGTACCGCCGTACAGTTTCTCCGGGTTGACCTTGTCGATTGTTATTGCATAGAACTGCGTATTACCCATCCCGAGTCGTGTTGCCCAGCTGTTGCCGGTGTTTGTGGAATAATTGACTCCGCCGTCACAACCCACATAGACGTTTGCCGAATTGGACGGGTCGATATACATTGCGTGGTGATCGACATGAATCCCGAAGTCGGCATAATCCCATGAGTTGCCGCCATTCGTACTGCGCATCAGTTCGACACCAAGCGCAAACACAATATCCGGATCACTTGGTGCGACTCGAATGTTGCCGAAGTACCATCCGAAACTCGAGTATATGTCCGACAGGGCACCGTCATTAACCCGGTTCCAACTTGTTCCATTATTCGTACTCTTGTAAACCCCCATAAAATAGCCGGGATGATCGGCGTAGATCGCATAGACCGTAGAGCCGTTGACATCGAGACCGATTCGGCCGACGTCGGGTCCGGACGGCGGAAGCCCGGTTGTGAGCTTCGTCCATGTGTCGCCGTAATCGGATGATCTCCAGATACTACTCGAGTAACCGCCTACGCGTCTGTTCGTTGGTCCGCGCCACCTGTGCCACATAGCCGCGTACATATATCCCGTGGATTCTTCATACGCGAAATCGGAGCAGCCGGTCGAATCATCTATGTAGAGCACTTGTTCCCATGACCCGCCGTTGTCCAGAGATCGATAGAGGCCGCGTTCGGAGTTGAATCCGAAAAGCTTGCCCATCACAGCGGCGAAAACAGCGTTGGAGTCAGAGTCCACAACAATGCGCGCGATATGGTAGCTCTCCGGTAGTCCGGTATGCTGCCAGATGACGCCACCGTCGGTTGTCTTGTACATCCCTGTGCCTTCGTACGAATCGCCGGAAGCGTTCGCCTCGCCGGTACCGACGTACAGCACATTCGGGTCGCTCGGGTCCATCGCGATCGAACCGATCGATTGGTCGCCAACGTCATCGAATATCGGTTCCCATGTCACGCCATAATCGGTTGACTTATAGACTCCGCCCGCAGCGGATGCCGCATAGATTTGGAAGATAAACGTCGGATTGACAGCGAGGTCGGTTATCCGGCCCGGTATATTTGTGGGGCCGGCGAATTGCCAGGTAATGTTGTCGTATGGTCCCGAGGTCTTCTGAGCGCGGATAGCTTTCATCTCTTGACGGGCAGCAAGGTACTCATCCTTCGGAATGCTCGGGTAGGGGTACGATCGCTGCATCGTGAACCAGTTGTTCGGCTGCTGTTTTGGGCTGACTATCCCGCCCGATGCCTTCAGTTCGGCGAAGCGCTCGTCTTTGAATTCGGATGACTGGCCCGCCTCATCGGAACGCGAGTAGAATACCATCAACGCCAATGCAAGCATAAGCGCAAGTGAGCCGAGGATGGGGATTACTCTCTTCACGGTTGTTCTCCTGTATGGTATCTCGACATTTTTCCGAATTTGGAAAGCCTCCCAAGGTGAGAAATGGATGACTGAGAACGATTAGTGGATCGCAATGGTCATTCCTCCATACCCTTAGCAGATAAGGGCAATATACCACATGTCGATTTCAAGTCAATAACTCAAAGCTCTTGCCTCGAGAGCGAATTGACCGTACGTTTAATGAATGAGACTTACGATAGCGCTTTCAAGAAACCTCGACACGCTTCGAGCCGGTGAATTGGAAACGGTAGACATCCTCGCATTCCCTGAGCTGTTCAACTGCGTCTTTGATGAGCGTACGTTTGAAATCACGACTCGCACTGCTGATATCCTCATCAGACTTAGAGAGATTTCTTCGAATCATCCCGGCCTCATGATCATCGGTGGCTCGCTGCCGTCGAATCCAGCGGGGGAGAACGGTCCATACAACGAATCAAGCATACTCCATCGCGGTGAGATCATACACAGGGTTACCAAGATCCATCAGTTCAAGCCGTATCGCGAGCACGAGCTGTTTACTCCCGGCGAGTATGCCGGTTTGGCGACGGTTGGGCTGCGCGGCGGAACACTGCTTGTAGGTACAATTATCTGCTATGACCTCCGTTTCCCCGAGCTTGCGCGCAGGCTGGCGATCGACGGCATGGATATCCTGTTCGTGCCCGCAATCTGGAGCGTCGAGCGCGATATCGCATGGCGGACTCTCCTCGCCGCGCGCGCCATCGAGAATCAGGTGTTCTCAATCGGAATAAACAGCTCCGGGAGGTCGTACTGCTTTTCGCCGACGGGGGAGAGTCGATACGAATCAGATGACGTTATGGACTTCGCGAAATTCGACATAGATACGGTCGAGATATCCGAACTGAAACGATTCGTCAACACCGTCGAAGATTCACGTCTGCGGTCTGAGTGAGTCTCCTACTCGTTTGTCAGCGTTTCTATCAGCTTCTCGCGATCCGGGTACTTGACGGCAAGCTTGTCGCGATCTCCCAACTCGAAATCTGAAAAGTCGAATCCGGGCGTTACGGTGGTGCCGAGTAGCGCGAAACTACCACCATCATTCAGCCATGTTCCTTGCCAGACGCCGCGCGGGACAACCACTTGCGGAACCTGATCGAGCGCGAGGTCGTTGCCGAGCGTGACGACTAATGAGCCGCCGTCGGGATACAACTGCAGCATCGTGCATGGACCCCCGAGGTAGAAATGGAATATCTCATCAGATTTTAGACGGTGCATTGCCGAGAACGTGTCCGGAGTCAGCAGATAGTATATCGCTGTTCCGAGCGGTCGATCGCTGTCATACCGACTTGGGAGCCCCGAGAGAGGAGTATTCTCGTCTGAGCGGTATGTCTCCGCGAAGAAGCCGCCTTCTGTCGGATGCGGTTTCAAATCTAACAGCCTGATAATCTGCTCCACGCTGACCATAGACCAAATAGAAACGTCACGAGCAGCGTTTTGGCAAGCATGAAATGGAGAGGGCCGGCAGCCTGTGCCGCCGGCCCGTAGGGGCACCAGATGCAATTTCTATCAGAAAAAGAACCTGAAACCGAACTTGACCGGAGTGTACTTGAAATCGTCCTCCGTGCCGGTCAAAGTCAGGTTCTTGAAATCATCCTTGTCAATTGTGTCATCCTCGTTGGCAAACACGATAATGTACTTGAACTCGCCGAACAGGGCAAACTTCGGATTGAATCTGAGTTCAACACCACCTCCAAAGGCAAGGCTCAGCCCTGAGTTGTCTTTGCTCTCGCTCGTTACGGTCTCGTCCTGGTAAGTAGCCGTGATCTCATTCACCTTGTAATAGGCGTATCCGAGGCCGGCTACGCCGTACGGATTGAAGCCGGTTTCCATCGGGAGTATATTCAGCCTGGCGATGGCCCATCCCGCAGCGGTCTCGAGCTCACCACCATCCACCTCGACACCATCAATCTGATGTCCGAATTCCACTCGAGCGAGATCGGTCACGTTTTCGTCATCGGTCATGAACCGGTTGAACTCGCCGACTATCCCTATCGATAGGATCGGCATTACTTCGAAGCCGAAGCCCACACCGCCGCAGAAACCGTTCTTCCAGTAATCCTTCACTCTATCCGGATTCTGCGGTACGGCCAAGCCGCCGCCTATATCAAAATACGAGTTGGTTTCGTTTTGAGCATGGAGCACGGTACCCGCGAAACCGAGAATCAGTATTAAGACAAATGCTGTAGTTTTCAGTCTCATGTTCTATCCCTCCGGTCTTTTGACTATCATGCTTTTCCCGTGCTGATTTCGACGAACATAAGAAAAGCCGGGACGGTCGCGCAAGTTTTTTCAGCCTTGATTCTCAATCACTTGCGATGAGATTCTAATCTGTTGCGAATCTTTCTGCTTTCAAGCTCACGCAGCGCGTCGGTAGCTATCCACCGTGCGGATTTCGCGTCGACGGCGACGATCCGATGCGCGGTTTCGATCGCGCCGATATTCAACTCCGCATTACGCTTACCGATCTGACGAAGCGCCCAGTTCACGGCTTTGCGCACGAGTTTGCGCTCATCGGCAGCCTCCCGTTCAATAATCGGGAAGAACTGCGCGAGATCCTCGTTATCTGCGAGTTTGTCATGCACTGCGAGACCGGCCATAATCGAGAACGCCGCACGCTTGACCAGCTCTGTCCGGCGACGGCTCCATTTCAGCGCCTTGTCGTATGCATGATCGGTTTGGTCGAACAGATTAAGGCATACGGAGTCGCAGTCGGCCCAGTTCTCGAATTGACGCGCCCATTCATCCATCTGCTTTTTGGTTACGCGCCGTTTTTCATCGATTAATGATGCAAGGATTCGTGCCTCATGGCTCCCGGTCTCATATATCTTGAGGGCGAGTTGATGGTCTTTGCCTATCAAGCGCGCAAACCGGCGCAACTCGGTCATAGGAATGCCATAAATCTTCGAAGCCGTTATACCATACTTGCCCATCCCCTCAATGTTCTGTGGCTTGGAGTGTCTCTCGAATTCTGTCAGAATCTCTTTGATCGTCATCTTCATAGAACATCCAGTCCCGAATGAAGCTTAACTTGCACATTTTAAGAGTATTGCTAATCAAAATTAGCTCGTTTGGAAATAATATCAACAAACATAATACGCTGTCACTGTCGGGAGCAAGATAAAAGGTCATGTGTTTCACTATATACAGATCGATATGACTTGCAATCAGATCATAGGGACGTATCTATTACTTCTATGACGAAACGCGTGATTTCATTAGACCTTTGGGGCACGATATTCGATTTCCGGAGCGAGATGAAAGGCTCCGAAATCAGACGCGGTATAATCAACGACTTCGCTGTCAGACGCGGTCTCGACAATCCGAGGATGGTGGAGGTCACCTATAAGCAGACCGCTGAGCACTTCTACAAGACGTACGAGACCGAGTCTGTCACTCTCACGCCGAGAGAACGGCTGACCCACCAGCTCAAACTCATGAAACTCGAGCCTGGCGGGGAAGACTTCGAGAAGTTGCTGACAGACGTTCAGAGCGCGATAACACAGGGGCCGCCGCCGCTCGCACCAAATCTGAAGCACGCCCTGGGAGAACTCGCGAGCCGATATCGGCTGGTCGTTGTGTCAGACACCGGATTCTCGCCCGGAGTTGTCATCCGTAAGATTTTCAAGACGTACGGCATCGAGAAATACTTCGAGGACTATTCCTTCTCCGACGAAAACGGAAAGTCAAAGCCGGACGCTCACGCATTCATGTCAGTACTGGAGAGAGTGGATGGCGACCCGATGCGGCTCTGGCATATCGGCGACACGGAACGGACCGACATCACCGGCGCTCATCGAATCGGCGGAAGGGCCTGCCTGTATACGGGTCTTCTGGACCGGAAGCCATACAGCACAAAGGCGGATTTTATCATGCACGACTGGAAAGAAATCTCCCGACTCATTGATGTAATCGAAAGAGAGTAGCTTGGAAACTGTCGATATACTGCTGTTCGTGGCTACGCTGATCGTGATGATGATCGGTTTGGCCGGATCAATTCTGCCGGTCATGCCCGGAACTCCAATCATCTGGGCGGCGGCGTTTGTCTACGCCATCGTGACGGACTTCGAGGCAATCGGCAAGGACTATCTCATCTGGTTCGGCGTTCTCACGCTGCTATCTCAGGTCCTCGACTGGCTCGCGGGTATATACGGCGCACGCCGTCTCGGCGCAACTCGATGGGGAATGCTCGGGGCATTCATCGGAACCGTAGTCGGCTTCATAATCGGAAGCATTGTCGGGCTGATTCTCGTACCGTTAATCGGTGCAATTGCATTCGAACTCCTCGCAGGCAAGAGAGCGAATATCGCCCTGAAGGCAGGCTTCGGTACGTTCCTCGGCTTCATTGCCGGGGTTGTTATGAAGGTCGGTCTGGGGGTTGTGATGGTTGTAGTCTTCATCTACCGTGTAGTAAAGGTAGGGTTCTGATGAACTCTATCATCGCCGGAGGGGACGCGGTGAGATTCATTTCCAGACAATGGTCGGGCTTCCTAGTCCCAGTCGCGACCTAAAATTGACTTGACAGAGCAACCGGGTTGAAATACTATAGTAGATTCAGATGGGCCCATAGCTCAGTCGGTTAGAGCAACTGACTCATAATCAGTGGGTCCCAGGTTCGAGTCCTGGTGGGCCCACATAAATGAAGATGTTTTATGGGCAATTAGCTCAGTTGGTTAGAGCGTTCGGTTCACATCCGAGAGGTCACTGGTTCGAATCCAGTATTGCCCACCATTGGGTAGCCAAAATGCAGAGTGCTTGACAAATGACATGTCTCGGCTTCAAATTTCGATTCTTCGAACCGTCTTGTTGCTTTGATAGTTCGAAAATAAAGGAGATTGCTGTGCACTCGTAAAACGAGTGCATTTTTTATTTGTCCGAGCCGTTGAACTTCATTGGGAGTAGGTAATGCAGAAACAGATTGAATTGCTGATGAAATTGCAAGACATCGACTACTTCATAGGAGAATTAGAGCGTTCGAAAGATTACCTGCCGGATATGATGGAGAACCTCCGCAAGGAGATGGTGGAGATTGAGGAGGCTTACGAGAATTACAAGAAGCGCCTGAAAGAGGCGAAACTCGAGCAGAAGAATCTCGAGATCGAAGTTGCTGCTAATCAGGAGTCGCTCGAAAAGTATCAGCAGCAGATGCTGAATATCAAGACCAACAAGGAGTATGACGCACTGACGCAGGAAATCGACAAGTGCAAGATCACGATTGCGACCGCCGAAGATAAGACACTCCTGCTGATGGACGAGATTGAGGAACTGGAGGGGAAGATCGAGGAATACGAATCGCGCGTCGACCAGATCAAGGAGAACAACTCGGCTCAGCTCGATCAGCTCCAGGGCCAGATAGATTCGATCGCCGAAAAGATGAAGATGAAGAACGACGAGCGCAAGAACGTACTCGTGCGTGTCCCGAAACCACTCATGGCCAACTACGAGCGCATCCGCAAAGGGCGCGGCGGCGACGTCGTGGTGCCGGTCAAACGCCGTTCATGTGGTGCGTGCTACAAGCAGCTCGAGCCGCATGTCGTTCAGGAAATCCGCAAAGGTGAGAAAATCATCACCTGCGATTCATGCGGACGAATCCTCTACTGGGCGGGGAACGACGACGAATGATGGATCACCCCAAGATCACAAAGGTTGGATTGACGTTCGATGACGTTCTTTTGATCCCGGCAAAGAGCGATGTGTTGCCGTCTGACGTGGATGTCAAGACGCGAATCTGCGATGACATCGAACTGAATATTCCCATTATCTCCGCCGCAATGGACACTGTCACCGAGGCAGAGCTCGCAATCGCGCTCGCCCGCCAGGGCGGCATCGGAGTGATCCACAAGAACCTGTCGCTTCGAGCGCAGGCGGCTGAGGTCGACAAGGTCAAGCGCTCCGAGTCCGGGATGATAGTGAACCCGATTACGCTTCCCCCGGACCAGCCTATAGGACAGGCGCTCGAGGTCATGACTATGTTTTCGATCTCGGGCATCCCGATCACAGAGAACGGCAAGCTTGTCGGAATCATCACAAACCGTGATCTAAGATTCCAGCGCAACCTGAATGTGCCCATCTCCGAGGTGATGACGAAGGAAAATCTGATTACCGTACCTCTCGGGATCGGCCTCGATCAAGCTCAGGACATACTTCAGAAGAATAAGATCGAAAAACTGCTCGTGGTCGATGACGCCGGAATCCTGAAAGGGATGATTACCGTCAAGGATATCACGAAGAAGATTAAGTACCCAGATTCTTGCAAGGACGACCAGGGACGACTTCGTGTCGGTGCCGCTGTCGGCGTAAACGATGAAATACTCGATCGAGCACGGGCGCTGGTCGATTCCAATGTCGATGTCCTCGTTATAGATTCTTCGCACGGGCATTCGCTTGGCGTTTTGAAGGCTGTCGAGAAGCTCCGCAGCGAATATCCCGACAAGCCTATCATGGCCGGGAATGTAGTTACTGCAGAGGGCACGCGGGATATTATCAATGCCGGCGCGAGCTGTGTCAAGATTGGTGTCGGTCCCGGATCGATCTGCACCACTCGTGTTGTTACGGGCGTCGGCGCACCGCAGATAACCGCTGTGCTCGAATGCTGTGACGAGGCGAAGAAGCACAACAGGTTCGTTATAGCCGACGGTGGAATCAAGTACTCCGGCGATGTCGTGAAGGCAATCGCTGCCGGAGCGGATGCTGTCATGATCGGATCACTCTTCGCGGGAACGAAAGAATCGCCCGGTGATGTCGTCCTGTATGAAGGCCGAAGCTACAAGGCGTACCGGGGAATGGGATCGATCGAGGCAATGCGTCAGGGCTCGGGCGATCGCTATTTCCAGGGCGGAACTACCGATGTCAAGAAGTTCGTGCCGGAGGGTATCGAGGGCCGCGTGCCATACAAGGGCGAGCTTGCAGAATCGGTCTATCAGCTTGTCGGTGGATTGCGCGCAGGAATGGGGCTGACCGGGTGCCGTGACATCTCCGAGCTTCAGACGAAGGCGCAGTTCATGAAGATTACGGATGCCTCTCTCCGCGAGAGCCACCCGCACGACGTCGCAATCACCAAGGAAGCTCCCAACTACCGTGCATGGCGATGAACAACCGGCCGATTGAGTGCGGTTTCCGCTTCCGTAATCTCCGCCGTTTTTAGCATTGCGCACTTCGACCGTTTCTTTCATATTGTCCTAAATCGACAATCCCAAGTTTGACGAAAGAGGAGTGCTCACGGATGAGCGATAATTCGAAACGCAGTTTCAGCGATACTATGGTGCATGTCGAGTCGATCGATTCCGAGGCGAAGTTTTTTACCGGTGTTCTCGGGCTGAACGAGGTCGAGCGTTCCAAAGACGGCGCGATCCTCGAAGACCCAACTACCAAACAGCGGGTGACATTGGTCAGCACCGCTTTCGGATCGAGATTTTCGCTCGCCATCGCCACCATCAACATGGACGAAACCCTGGAGATGGTCAGAAAAAACGGCGGCACGGCAGAGGAGCCGCGCAAGGCCGATTCCGGACTCGAATATGCAAAGTGCAAATCGCCGGAAGGTGTGCCGCTAATGGTGTATCTCGCGGAGTGAACATCCTTGTGCGTCATTCGTCTAAAGAACGGATGAGAACAGGACATAAAACAGATTCAAGGGAGGCCCTATGTCTAAGGTTGTGTGTCTGGTTGTCTCTTCAGTTTGTCTGATGGTGTGCGGTTGCGGTATCGGCGACAGCGACGGCGACGAGTGGAGCCTGCAACCCCTTGACGGAACGCTTCTCGTGCTTGCCGAGCAGTACCCACCGCCATACTGGGAAGGTGAAGCAGGGGAGATTGTGCGGGTGGGACTCCGGAGCGAGAAGATCTACGGCTGCATGAACTATGTAGTGCAGTCCAGCCTGCACAGATATGGGAAATACATCGATATCGACGTAGACGGCATCGCAACACCGAGCATCTGCGCTACAGCCCTTGGTCCCGCAGTGGCGGTCTTCGATCTCGATCTTGCGGAAGGGACTTATGTGATGGAGATATCATATCGTTTTCCTGGCTTCCGGATTCCTCTGCGAGACAGGTACTTGCTGCGACTGGAGGAGGGGATGCTCCACTTCGAGGCCGTCAGCACTTCGTTTACAGCACCAGCTTCGGATTTTGTGATTTTGGACTAAATGGGGATGTCTCACATGAAACAAAACTCGGTCGCGATAATGCTGGTTGCTTTGATCTCATTGGGCTGCGGCGGAAACTCTGGTCTGCTTGACCGCTCAGATGTCGAGCCGCTGGAGGGGCGCATCGCCATCCGGGCCTTGTGGCTCGGGCGACTCCCCGGAATGGCCCTCCCGTCCGAGGGTGTCTACCTTGTCATGCAGACGGAGCATCTGTATCACTGTTACGATTCTCGAATCAAAGCAGGTATAGCGACGACAGGACGGAACATCCACGTGCATGTTGCCGGGGTCGAGCAGCCGGACGACTGCCTGCGTCGTGACCAGACGGCCAAGGCCCGTTTTCGCTTGCCTGAGGACCCGGGGCAGTATCACCTCTCACTGTCGTATACTGATTTGATTTCTGGCGAGACATGGATTGACTCGTATATTGTATTGGTAAGCCAGAAAGATGTCGTTGTCAGGCCAGTGGAAGCACGGTTTACAAAACTCGGCGATTTCCCGGTCAAAGTCGGTTGAAGGAGCACCCGTTGTGATGGCCAATCCACGAATTGCGCTGCTGGTTGTCCTATTGATCACGGTGTTCGCTCTGTCCTGCGCTGACCGTCAGATCAAGGATGTCGAATTCTCGCCCGAGTTTCAACCGGTCTACTGCGCAGAGGACAGCATCGCTGCGACCGTACGGAGCATGGCGGAAGAACGGGGGGACGACACATACGAGTTGCGCCTGCTGACCAGTGAGGAGTTCAGTTGTTTCAACTACGAGATATACTTCGATCTGAAGTTGATTGAGAACTATATACTGGTCAGTGTCCAGAAGGTCAATCGACCGCAGGTCTGCCTCGAGGCGATTGGCCCGGCGACCGGAAGCGACACTCTCAGCCTGACACCGGGGACATACACTTTGCAGGTGCGGTACTGCGATCCGAAATGGCCTGAGGTGCGCTATGACATGTATCGTCTCGAAGTGGAAGACGGGGACGGGATTTTGATCCGCGAGAAGGTCGTGTATCAGATGTCGGTCTGGAGATAGGGGAAGGCATCACACAATAATGCCCGCAGGTTGCTACTTATCATCTCAGTCCGCGCGCGTTTGCAGTGACGCGCGCTTGTCTTTCCATTCTCTGTGAAGCTGCCCGACTTCTGCTGCTATGATGAACACGATTGATGTGTAGTATATCCAAAACACGACTACGATCGTAATCGATGCCGCGCCGTAGATACGTTTCAGCGTCGCAATCTCGGTAACGTAATACCCGAAAAGAATCTCCGCAATCTTCCAGAGGATGGTTGCCGACACAGCGCTTACCGTCCGTGCGCTCTTCGGAATACGTTTCTGTGGTACCAGCGTGTACAGCAAAAAGAACGCCACAAATATGATCACGAACGATATCGCCTGAAGGAGGAAGTCCGGCAGCGGAGCCAGCCAGATTTCGCTCAGGAACTCGCTCTCTTCCGCGAAACGCTCGAAAATCGAGAGCGCGGGCAGGAGCGTGGCCGACAGAAGGAAGTAGAGTACCACTCCGAATACGAGTCCGACGTCCTTCAGCTTGCCCATCCAGATCGATCGATTGGTCGTGACACGGTATGCGTTGTTGAGGATGGTTCTCATGGAGCTGAAAAGCCCGCTTGCTGCGAAGAGAAGACCAAAGAAGCCAAGGTAACCCGCGAGAGTCTTGTAGCCCTTGAATTCATCAATTCTGGTAATGATGACATTCTTGACGTGCGTGGCGTAAGCCTCATACGGAATGATATTGTCGATGAATATCCCTATCTCGACTTCGACGGATCGCTTCTCGAGTAGCATCCCGATAACAGAGAATATGATTAGCGTGATCGGCACGATACAGATTAGGAGCGAGAACGACAGCCCTCCCGCGAGAAGAAATACATGGTCATCCCCCGCACGGTTGTATATGCCACTGACAACGTGCCAAAAATACGCTCTCGTGCGCCGAATAATCTCCGCATACCATATGAGTTTCAGAAACTTGACCATGCCCTAAGAAATAGTAAAATGGAACGCGTTAGAAAAGCGATATCTTCCGGTCCGGAGTACATTGGAGTTGAAAAGGAAAAGCCGCCCGAATCTCCGGACGGCCCCAACATTGTCAGATATCAACGATCAGGCTCAACCCCCACCGGTGGGTTGAATCGCGGCCGTTGCTGCGGGCTTATGAGTCTGCGCGCCCGTGTGCCTGTTACGGTCCGGAAGACTTCCGATTATGACGGGAATTGTGTAGCGAGTGTTCTCCGGATCATTGAACTCGAGAGTGAACGATGTCTTTATTCTGCCCGCTTTAAGCTCGTCAGAAGCTCGAACGAGAATAATCTTGTTCTCGCCGGCGTTTATCGGACCGCTCGGTATGTCGACTTCGATCACACCCGGATGGTCAGACACAAGATTCGGAACCAGCGGAGAGTGACTCATATTCGAAATCGACATTCTGTGATCCTGACCGCGTCTCTCATCCGGGATTTCAACCCGTGCCGGGCTTATCATAGCCGGACCAACGGAGTCGAAATTATCGACACCCTGAGCATACAGCCGGATCCGAATCTCCTCGTGTGCAGGATCACTCGTGTAAACTCGCGGAGTCTTCACGAGCTTGCTCGACCGTGTGCCGATTGAGAGGCTAATTCCAATCTGTGCGCTGTCACCGACAGCGAGGTGGCTCTTATCAAGAGGCGCCTTTGTGCATCCTCACCCGGGTTTGATGCGCGTGATATGCAGCGTATCCGTTCCAACGTTGTGCAAATAGAAGGGATGATACGCAGTGTTGCCCCGAGGAATGTAGCCATAATCGAACTGTTGCTCGCGCATACGCGCGATGCCGTCGATGTAAGGGCTGTCCGTCTGGGACTTCGCTGCGGTGGCCTTCGTATTTGCTGAGCGTCGCGGATCCGGATTCTCCGCCTTCTTCGCTCCGGTGGGCTCGCCCTGCTGGCGGGCTGCCTGCACGAACACAAAGGCGATCAGGACCGTGACAACAACGTAGAAGGTGTACCTTAAGTACTTGTTCATTGTTCGCTCTTCTCCATATTGTAAGCGGATAAGAGTTGTCCGTATTTAGCAATTAAAGCCTATCTCACGATTTGTCAAGACATCATATCGAATGCCCGGCATCACGTGAGAATGCCGCCTCAGTGAGAGGTCGGTGTCATTGCCTGTTTGTTGTCTCTCAGAAGCTCCACCGGAATTGTGAATCGCGTTCGCTTGGGATTGTCAAACTCGAACGTGTATGATTTCTTCGCTATGGGAGCTTCGGTGTCCTTCTTTAGCGTTACGACTATTTCACCGGTCGCACCCGACTTGATCGGCTTCGTGGGATATTCGATATCGAATATCCCATGCGGACCGTCCACAAGCTTCGGTGTGAGAGCCATATCGGATGTATTCGTGAACTTTACCGTGTAATCCAATCCTCTTTCTTCCTGGCCGAATTCTATTTTGTTCGGATTCAGAATACCGACATCCAGCGTGTCAGCATTCTCTTTAATTTCGCAGCGTAGATAGACGCGTGAATCGGCCTTCGTGATATCGCTGGTAACTATCCGTGCAGATTTCCGCTGGTTACCTCTGTAACGACCGGTCTTGAAAATGATCTCAACTTCTGCGCTGTCACCGACAGCGATCAGCCTCTTCGTTAGAGGGGCCTGAGTGCATCCTCACCCGGGCTTGATCTGTATGATCTCCAGCGTATCCCGCCCGACGTTTTTCAGCCAGAACGAGTGCGAGATATACGCCTGCTGCGGTGAGACGCCGAAATCGAACTCATTCTCGGACAGTGACATCCGCCCCTTCGTATAATTGTTCGTGGTCGAAGTTACGGATTTGGGATTGACCGGAGTCCCGGCCAGTCCGATCGTTACTGTCAGAAACAGGATTACGAAAGTAAGGTAGAGCTTTCTCATTGACTGTCCATCCGTCCTGTTGTTGAAGTATAGCGAGTTAACTCATTGTAATTTAGGCTGTTTTTCAGATTAGTCAAGTTCAAATACTGCTCGGATTTGTCTCCTGCAAACCTATCTGTCGTCCGGCGTTGCCATCGACATATTGTAGACGCGCACCGGTACCGTAATCCGCGATGACTTGGCGTCGTCCATCTGGATTGTGAACGATTTAGCGAAACTCCTGCTCGGTCTGTCGTCCTTGATTGTGACTTCAATCGTCTTCCGCTCACCGGGTCCGATCTTGCCGCTCGGCACTTTCACCTCGAGAAAGTCATCGTCGGTGTACGCGAGGGACATGCTCATCGGCTCCATCGTGATGTTCTTGAACGACACCGTATAGGTTGAATCGGTAAGATCAGACATTGTTTCCACCGTATTCGGCTCGATATAGAGCGGCGTGGTCGGAGCACCTTCGGGATAGACCTCAGCCGAAAACTTGAGTTTGCTTACTCCTCGGACGATGTCGCTGGTAAAAACCTGAGTCGACTTGGCCCATTTCCCGCGCCGTCTTCCGCTCGAGAAGATTATCTCGATTTCGGCGCTGTCTCCCGGCGCTATCAGATTCGTAGATATTGGAACCTTCGTGCATCCGCACCCCGGCTTCACCTTGATGATCTCGAGCGTATCCCTGCCCTCGTTTATAAGCTGAAATACCTTCGATACACTCGCTCCCTGCGGCACCTTGCCGAAGTCGAACGCATATTCACGCATGACCGCCTGCCCGCCCGAAAATCGTGAGCTGCCCATCTGCCCAAAGACCGCACTTGAGCCTATAATGACAGTTGTCAGCAATGATAGAGTGAGAATCGGTATGGCGCGAACAGATTTCATCCAGATGCCTCCAGTTGCGGCCGGGCACTCGAGACCCGGTCAATTATCTTATACACAGATTGATCGTATGAGTTGAATATATCTTGAATTCTCTGAAAGGCAAACGCATTCTCGGAACAGCCATAATGTGATAGACGATACAATTTTTCGCTTGACAAAGGCACGCATGTGCACTACTGTTAATTTGTGCAGTATCAATGGCCGATTAGATATGGAACCGAGTTGTCGGTTGATCTGGACTGGAGAACGTTCAATGAGCGGAAACAAGTCTGGCGCACTGTAAAACCAGGTCAAACTTCAGCTAATGGCCGGCATTTGTCACTCTCGCAATTCTGGGAAGGGGACTGCCGGAAAATTGAAGTTCGGTCAGGCCCTGCCCGCCGCAGGCGGGTGTGACCTGACCGTATAGCCGCATAAACAAAGGGCGATTCGAAGAACGCCAGGTCGCACGCCCGCGAAACGCGGCCACAGGACCTGACGTAACAGGGTTTCTCAGCAAGCCCAATTGTGGGAAGTGGAACTGACGGCAGATGTTCAGAAGCTCGAGGGGCAAACGCCGGAGACGCTAACAGTATGAGCAATAGGAGGGTATATGGTCAAACCGAGATTAACGGATCGACAGCGGGAAGTTTTTGATTTCGTTGCGGATAGTATACTGCACAAGGGTTTTCCGCCGACGATTCGGGAGATTGGCCAGAAGTTCGACATCGCATCAACGAATGGCGTTAGATCTATTCTCAACGCGCTCATAAAGAAAGGCTATATTCGGAAAACCCCGCTTGTTTCACGTGGAATTGAACTCGCCGAGCAGATGCTGCCATCGGTATCAAGCATACCGCTCGTCGGCTCCGTGCCGGCGGGTGCGCCGCTTTTGGCTGAAGAGAACATCGAGGGAAGCATCGCGGTCGACACGACATTCATTGGCGCCGGGGAATGCTTCACGCTGCGTGTTGTGGGTGAAAGTATGCTCGGTGCCGGGATAAACGACGGTGATTTCGTGGTGGTCAGAAAGCAGCAGACCGCTGAGCCCGGCGATATTGTGGTCGCGGTAATCGGCGAGGAGGCAACGGTCAAACGCTTCTATCCGGAGGAGGATCATGTGCGTCTCGAGCCGGAAAACGATATCTTCGCGCCGATCATTGTCGAGCACGACACACCCGGTTTCTACATTGCCGGAAAGGTCACCGGACTGCTTCGGCGAATGTAGTTGAGACAACATTGATCCACCGGTTTAATGACGCACCGTTAATGCTATGAGGGGCAGGGCCATATGACATATCAGGATGTGGAAGAACCGATAGACGTAATTGCGGTGTTCGAAAACAGCCGTATGAGGCCTATCAGGTTCAAGTGGAAGGATCGTGTATACAGAGTCAAGCAGGTCACCGGCACGTGGATCTCGGAGGTTGGCCGATATCGCCACAGGCATTTCGCGGTGGTGGATGAAGCGACGAACTTCTTCGAGCTGTCGTTCGATGAACGGGATACGAACTGGACTCTTACACGGATTGCTTCATCGTGAATCAATGATCTTGAAAAGGTGATGCGGTGTTTATTGCAGGCAAACGTGGCACCATGCGCGGCGGAATCGCGGGAAAGAGCGCCCGACCTTCTGATCGCGTGATCATGCATGTCGACATGGATGCCTTCTACGCGCAGATCGAACAGAAACTGCGTCCTGAACTGCGCGGCAAGCCGGTCATTGTAGGCGCCGGTGATCGACGCCGTGGAGTTGTGACGGCGTGCTCTTATGAGGCTCGCAAGTACGGCATCCGTGCGGGGATATCAGCAATCGAGGCATTCAGACTGTGTCCGCACGCCATCCCGGTTCGGGGATCGATGGACACATACGTGCACTACTCGGGGCTTATACGTAACATCTTCGACCGATTCACTCCGTTAGTGGAACCGGCATCAATAGACGAGGCTTATCTCGATACTACCGGTTGTGGCAGGCTGTATGGTAACCCGATTGCGCTCGCATGCGCTCTCAAGTCGGCCGTTCGAGAGGAGATCGGTATCACCTGTTCCGTTGGTATCTCCACGAACAAGCATCTCGCGAAAGTCGCGTCTGCACTCAACAAGCCGGATGGTCTCACTACTATCTGGGCGGATGAACTGGTTGAAAGGCTGCACCCGCTCGATGTCTCCAGGCTGTACGGTCTCGGTTCGGTAACCGCGCAGGGATTCTACAATAAAGGCATCCGAACGATCGGAGAGCTGGTCAACATGCCGGATAGCGAGATCGAATCTCTGCTTGGAAAAACCGGACTCTATTTCAAGCGGATCGCGGAAGGGTGTGATGATTCCCCCGTTCATTCGAGAGGTGAGATGTCGGCCGAGAAATCGATGTCACACGAGAGGACTTTCAATGCGCAAAATGCCGATGTCGATTTTGTCCATTCGGTAATCCTCGATCTGTCCGATCGGGTGGCGTCGAGATTAAAGGCGGGAGGCTTTCTCACACGGACCATTACTCTGAAGCTTCGCTATTCCGATTTCAAGACAATTACAAGAGACAAGTCGATTCCAGTCTACACTCGCAAAGTCGAGACGATCTTCATAACCGCAAGGTCACTCATTCCGGTTGATCGCCCAATTTTGAAGAGCGTACGGCTCATCGGCGTTCGAGCCGCGAATTTAGTGCCCGGGGAAACATCCACCCAGTCCGGGCTGTTCGATGAACTTGAGGAGAGCCGCGACACAAGAGCGTCCGATGCTATCGAGAGCGTGAGATCGAAGTTCGGCCGCGACGCCATCTGCCGCGCCGGAAGTATGAAGTTTCTCGACACGAGGAAACGCGAAAGACAAACCGTCGCTGAACTGGATGCACGACACGACTATGGAATCAAGTGAATCCGTAATAGCTCTCAGGCCTCCTGAGAGCCAGGATGATATCGACACTATCAGGTCACTCTTTCGTGAGTACGAAAAAGCGATCGGGATAGATCTCTGCTTTCAGGACTTCGAGAGTGAACTCGCGGGGCTGCCGGGGCGATATGCACCGCCCGAGGGGCGCCTCTATATCGCGTATTGCGATAGCGAAGTCGCCGGTTGCGTGGGGATCAGGAAGCTTGCCGATCGGATATGCGAGATGAAACGGCTCTACGTGCGTCCCCGATTCCGGGGCCGACGAATCGGCCGCATCCTCGCCCAGAAGACCGTTGACGAGGCAACAAAGGCCGGCTACACGACAATGCGCCTCGACACACTCAAGACCATGACCGAGGCCATCTCACTATATGAGTCGATCGGATTCAAGCTCGCTGGGGCCTACTATGACAACCCGCATCCTGATGCTGTCTACATGGAACTGAAGCTGCGGTAGCGGCGTTGCTACTGGCTCGCGCATTCGCCTGTGAAGGCTCCGACTCTTTCCCCAAATGCATTATTCTCCGGCAAACACGGCGATTCTTCTCTCAAACTCAGATCATCCGAAGCCCTATTGCAGAAGAGCGGATCTTCAGAGAAGTTGAAATTCGAGTTCTTCTGATTCGGTAGTCCGCCACCCACCCAGTTGCCTTCGGGATTGCCGTAAATGTTGCTGCGGCTGAATTGCGGCTCGGAGGTCGTCTGGAAACCCACCGGATACCCTCCGTCACCAAATGCAATTATCGTGTGGCGAACAACACCGACAGAGGCGCCGGTTGCATATATCGCAGAACCTGAGGTGCCGCAACGGTTGGTCTCGAATGTACAATTCTGGATGATCGGTCCGGAACCGCCGGAAAGATGTATCGCACCTCCGAAGGATGCCGAATTGCCCGAAAACGAGTTGTTCTCGATTCTCGGCGATGATCCCTGGATACCGATAGCGCCACCCAGGCTGGACGCAGTGTTACCCGTAAAGACGCTGCCGGTGATATTGGGGGATGCCTGAAGACAGTAGATACCGCCTCCGGACTTGAGCGCGTGATTTCGTATGAACTGGCAATTCCGTATGATCGGCTGAGAATTGTCAGAGGCGTAGATTGCGGCGCCATCCTCGTCACATCGATTGGTGTTGAATGTGCAGTTCTCGAATATTGCTTTTGAGAGATTGCATGACACCGCGCCCCCATAGTCCGCACGACCTCTCTCGAATACGCAGTTGACAAACTTGGGGCTGGCAGACCGGAGGAACACGATTCCACCGAATGTAAGCGCGGAAGAGCCACCGTTCCTGAATGTAATCCCCTCGATCACAGTATTTGAATCGATGAATCCATCGAAAGAAAATGCACGTTTCTGTCCGAGATCGATGATCGTACTCCCGGGGCCGTTCTGGCTGCGGATAGTCAGTTGTTTCTCGTCGAACGTAAGGTTGGAATAACCCGCGTCATTGTAGGTACCATCCTCGAGTACTATAGTGTCGCCGTCGACCGCCTGTTCAATCGCAACAGCAAGAGTCGGATGCTCGGCCGGTACAATCAACTTAGGCACTCTGGGTGGGTCATCGTTATCAACCGTGCTCTCCCACTCGCACGATACGAGTGAGAACATCAACATCAGAACTGCTATAGGAAATGTGAAAAGAAGCTTGTTCATTGTGGCTCCTGGAGCAATAGTCCTATTGATATCAATATACATGTCGTTGTCCCTTTTCTGTTGAACCCGTGGCGAGATGCACGAGTTCCGAATTGCTGGTTACTGTGATGACGTCGCCGGTTTGGATGTGTTTACTCGAATAATGCAATGCTCTTGTCTGCCGACCGGATAGTTTCCCTTGCTCAGTAAAACTATATTATATTCCGATACGATAAGCAAGCAGTGTTTTGTTTCCGGAAACTGCAGGATGCTATATGATTTGACTGTGGCTTACCGTCTTGGGTATATTATAGTATGACACCACTCGAGCGAGACAGCTTTCAGAGAATATGGCAAGATTGGGTTGAGAAGCTCGCTCCGATTCTCGGCCTTCTCACTCTAATCTGTATGGCGGCGGGATCGTGCTCAGAGTCGTCACCACCTGTCGCGAAAGTGCTGGCGTCGGAGCTGTTTCCGAATACTGTCGGCTGTACCTGGCGGTACGCCGCGTTCGACAGCATTACCGGCAGAGCCGACACCGTGACCGTGGAAATAGTCGGCAGCATTACACTAACCAACGGTGCGGAGGCAGCTGTCTGGCGGCATCAGAAGTCGGATACCATCTGGTATCGGTACTTGTCGACGCAGGGGAGACGTGTGGTGGAGTATCCGGAGATAAGCGGCGGGTCGGCGAATCTCGTATACATCTTCCCGATGACAATCGGGACGGAATGGGTATCGAATCCCCGATGGGCTGACACGAGCCATGTCGTAAAGAGCGATTCGGCAAGACATCCGGCATGCGCTCTCGGGGCAGCGTACTTAGTCGAGCGATCATGGTCCGCGGGGGTGAGCCACGGTTTTGCCGACACATGGTTTATTCCAAAGGTCGGGATTATCGGAAGTGATCTTTTTTCGGCTAACTCCGTAGACACAACAAGGGAAACCTGGGAACTGATAAGCTGCAGTTTGGTTGAGAACATTGACTCAACAAGGACGAATCTTATCGATCACGACTGACTTCAGCAAGGCAGGAGGGTATGGGGAAGTTCGTAGAAGTCAAAGTATTCTCCACTCGTCTTGAGGTGGAGCTTGCGCAGGGGCTCCTCGAAGGTAACGACATCGAATCGCGGACAATGCCGGATGAGAACGAGCCCGCATCCGCCAGGGGAGGAATCCGCTTGCTTGTTCCCGAGGAGTACGCCGAGGAGGCAAAAGAACTCCTTACGGAGTTCGACCTCGACATGAATGATATGGATGATGATGATGAGGAGGAGCATGTGCGATCGGGCGAAGGAGATGATTTGTTTGACGAGTCTGGCGACGAGGAGCAGGATTAGCCGCGCTAAGACCTCGCTGGATCAGTACACATCATTACCCTCGAAATTGTCCATGAATTTCGTCCGCTCGCTCTCTGTCTTTCGATGACTCAAGCGGTGTATGTGATAGCTCTCTCTATTGTACCGGTAGACACCGATAATGAGCGTCACGAGCCCGAGCGGTATAAGAATCCAGCCAACAATCGTCACGATCAGTGAATCGAAAAAGTGGACGAACGTCACTCCCGCGACGAACATTGTCAGAGCAGTCCGGACATAGGAGAGAACCGTCCGCTCGTTGGCGAGAATCGTCCGATACGATGCGAGTATGTCGGTGCGAGTCCAGCCACGCCCAATCTTGGGAGGCTTGAACTTGAATATGGATGCTCCAATTATTCTCACTGAACTCCAGTCCCTTCGCCTATAGTTCGAGCTCAATAATGTTATCGACAATCATCGGAATTAATTGTTCCACTTATTGCCGAGCAGTCCATCTATTCGAAATACAGACGCCAATCCTGGCAACCGAACAATAGATGCCGGGGCTAAAGCAGACCCCGGCATCGACTTTGCTAATAATCTTCCTGGCTCTACGGGCACGCGGCACAGGGTACAGGGCCGCTGGAGAAGACATAGGCAATGAGGTACACGACATCATCAATATCAGTCTGCCCCGAGCAATCGACATCCCCGGTGTCCGGGTTTTCGGGAGCCGGTCCGCCCTGGAATACAAAAGCGATCAGGTAAACGATGTCATCGATGTCAATTCCTGAGGATCCGTCGACATCCCCGCAAGCCCACTCGCAGGCATCCCCGGTGCCGTCAGAATCGGAATCGGCCTGAGATGGATTCGGAGTGAACGGGCAGTTGTCGTCGGCGCACGTATTCGCCGGATATCCCGGATTGCCGTAACCATCACCATCGGTATCTGTGCACGTATCACAAGCGTCGCCTGTGCCGTCACCGTCGGCGTCGTCCTGAGACGTGTTGGCCACAGTGGGGCAGTTGTCGCAGGCATCTCCGATACCATCACCGTCGGTATCGTCCTGGCTCACATTCGGCACATTCGGACAGTTGTCGGCGGAGTGGCAGATGCCGTCGCCGTCAATGTCATTGAGTGAATCGTTGGGACACAAGTCACAAGCGTCGCCCATACCGTCACCATCGGCGTCAATCTGATCGATGTTGGCCACCGACGGACAGTTGTCACAGGCATCACCCAGTCCATCGCTGTCTGTGTCCGTCTGAGCCGGGTTCGGAGTGTCCGGACAGTTGTCGATAAGGGACGGTACCCCGTCGCCATCGCTGTCGAGATCGTCGAGATCGACAATCGCTGTGTAGATCGTGTCGCTGCCGGCATTTCGGTATTCATATATGACCTTGGAACCGGCGTCAGCGAGATCAACCGTTCTGTACTCCGGAACTGCAATGTGACCCGGAAGGCTCACGGTCAGCGGCACGCCCCATGTCTGTCCGGCGTCTGTCGACGTGGACACTTGTATCACGCTGTCGGACACGAACGCACAGCGGAACTCGTCGCCCGATACATGAGCGAGGTCCGGGTAGCCTTCGAACTCCGAAGTTGAAACAACAGTAGACATTCCGGTCAATGAATCGACATCTCCGCTATCGGTGTAGAAGCATATCAAGTCGTGATCCGTCGAGTCGGCAGAGTTGAAGGCAGCGGCGACTACGACGAGATCACCGCTGTTCACCGCTATGGCAGGGAACCTGAGATGATCGGTCGTGTCCACGAAGCTCTTGGAGGCAACGTCCGGGTCCGGCGGCACCAGTCCATAAATATCCTGGTGGAGGAAAAGCTGATACTGATCCGTATCGGAATCATACCTGTCGTACACCGAATACGTCTTCTGCTCGGGTACGTCGATGGTCGCCCGGGTTGTGAGGCAGTTGTCTACACCTGTGAAGTAGATACCGCTCGCCTCCAGCCCACCATTGACCGGGTAAAAATAGTGCGGAGCGTCGGTAAGTATGTCGGTAGCGGGCGGCTCGTGTGACAGCACTGCCGAAATGTAACCCCAGCGCCACGACTCCTGGCCATCGTCAGCGGCTATGTCGCACATTTTCATATCGTAGTAGCCGATAACCGAAAATGGCGCCCAGATGACCTCCCATGATGTCTCATCACCGGGATCCGGGTAGAAAGTGACAATGATGGCGCCACCATCGAAGAAGCTCGCCGGCGGCACGAAACTCCCGACGAAGTCGGTGCCAAAGCCCCAGAATTCGACCGATGGATACGTCGAACCGTACAGATCGTAGTAACAGCAGTCAGTCCACGTCGAGCCATCATCAGTGGAACCGTTTACAAACATTGTCGGAGTCGGCGAGACGCCATCATAGAATTCATAGAGCCGGATGAGATTGTCGCCGCCGTTATCTCCGAGCGCCGGATGTCTTTCCTCGGTCGGATCGGCGGGGAGGTCTCTAAACTGGCCGTCCGGAAGATTCTGCCGGAATTCCAAGCCCTCGATTACGTGTGAAGTCGCGCGCTCATTACTGATAAAATCTCCGGAGCTGTAGTCCTTCTGGTCGGCTGCAATAATCGTTGTAGAAATCATGAGCAGCACTGTCGCGCAAAGGCTGGCGAGAATTGATAACTGTCGTCGCATCTTGTATCCTTCCTACTGGATATGTTCGCCGTAAAACGCAAAATCGAATTTCAGTTGTGCGAGCAGCCAACCGTCCTTGTCGGTTCGCGCGAGCGTATACGGCAGACTTCCTGTTTCGATTCAAAGGTAAGTTATATGGATCAATTTACGTAATGCGGTGCGAATTGTCAATCAGCTAATGTGTACCGCGAGTCTCTACTGTTTAGCAAGAGCGAGTTTTTGTTGATCGTCAGGCTTGTTGGAGATAGATATCGTCACATTGGCGAGTGAATTGATGTTCGAATATCGCCGATACAGTCTATACATGACTAATGGCAACGGCCAGTCTTAGAGTTTCTCAGGCGCCTCCATAAGCACCGAGGTAAATGATGTCAAATGATGCGGGCCATGACAGGACGCGCGCTGAGCTCTCGGAAGAGATTACGAAACTCCGCAACGAAATCGATGAGCTCCGAACAAAGCTGAAGAGTGTGAATAAAGCACGGGACCGACGATTCCGCCTGCTGCTCGAGAATCTTCCCGACGCAATCTTTGTACATAACCTCAATGGGAATTTCCTGCACGTAAACCGAGTAGCGTGTGCCAATCTCGGCATTGATCGCGAGCAGCTAACGCAAATGAGCGTTCAGGATGTGGATGGCGAAGCCATATCCGCCAGCGATTGGATCAGAACCTGGGAGCGACAGCCGTACGGTGAGGCTATTCTGATCAAGACTCTGCATAAACGAGCTGACGGCACCCGGTATCCGGCGGAGATCCACCTGAACAAACTCGAACTCGATGGTGAAACGGTGATTGTCGCAGTTGCAAGGGATGTAACTCAACTCGAAGAGGCGAGGCAAGAGGTAGAGCAGTCTCGAAAAACCATGAGGGCGCTGCTTGATGCAGCGCGCGATCCAATATTTCTTATAGATGCAGATGGACGCATACTCGAATGCAATCGGGCATTGGCCATGAATATGCGAGCTGAACCCGGGAGTATGAGAGGTCGTTGCATTTTCGACTATCTGTCGCAGGAAGTTGCCGACTCACGCAAATCTCGAGTCAGAGAAGTCCTCGCCACGAAGTCGCCTGTAACATTTTGTGACAGTCGGGATGGCAGAGATTTCTATCATTCGCTTCTGCCGGTATTCGACGATAATGGCGAGGTCTCACGAATCGCAATATACGGTCGCGATGTCACGGAGGAAAACAGGGCCGTCACGGCTCTGAGAGAGGCCGAAAGACGCAAGGACCTGATACTGAACTCGACCAAAGAGATGTTCGCGTACTACGATCTCGACCTGCGCATAATCTGGGCGAATCGTGCGGCCGCAGCAAGCATCGGTCGCGATGACACGGAGATGCTCGTGGGGCGTCATTGCTACGAGGTATGGCAGGGAAGGCCAGAGCCGTGCGAAGACTGCCCGGTGTTGAAGACGTTGGAGACTGGAGAACCGATGGAAGCCGAGATCCAGACACCCGATGGCAGATTCTTCCATCTGAGATCGTATCCTGTGTTCGACGATAACGGCGAGATTTCAAACGCGGTGGAATTCGGAGAGGATGTAACGGAAAGCAGACTTGCAACAGTCGCGCTGAAAGAGAGCGAGGAGCGCTTCCGAAGTCTCGTGGACAATATGGACATGGCGATCTGTGAGATTTCGCCTCAAATGCGGGTGACGGCGGTCAATCGGAAGATGCGTGAGATGTTCTCTGATCGGGATTTGTCTGACTGCCCAAAGTGCGTCGATGCGTTCTGGGGCGGCCGAAGACACGAGACCTGCGCCACGTGTCCGGTAGAGAGAGCATTCAAGGACAAGAAGCCGCATGAGATAACGACTGCCGTGCAATCCGGTGAAGTAACTCATCACTACCGCGTACATGCGTCGCCAGTAGTAGATAAAACGGGTACGGTGAGAACGGTGATCAAGGTTCTCGAGGATATATCGGATCGGGTGATCTACGAACAGGATATCGCCAGAGCTGAGAAACTGGAATCGCTCGGTATTCTGGCAGGCGGTATTGCACATGACTTCAACAATGTCCTCGTTGGGATACTCGGAAATATATCGCTGGCGAAAATGGACGTTAATGAGAGCGAGTCTCTCTATGACTTGCTGGCAGATGCTGAGAACGCCGCCTACCGGGCAAAGGGACTCACGCATCAGTTGTTGACCTTCTCCAAAGGCGGAGCGCCGGTCAAAAGAACCTCCGATATCCGTCAAACGCTAAAGGACACCGCAATCTTCTCATGCCGGGGATCGAAATGCAAGTGCGATGTCGATATAGATGATGATCTCTGGTATGTAAATGTGGACGAGTCCCAGTTGAGCCAGGTAGTCAACAACCTGGTGCTCAATGCGATTCAGGCAATGCCGGAGGGAGGCGAGATTCTTCTGAGGGCTCGCAACAGACTCGTAACTGGAGATAATAAATCTGCACTGCTTGACGGAAAATACGTCGAGGTATCAGTGCAGGATACCGGTACCGGAATTCCTGATGGCATGGTAAAGCGAGTATTTGATCCATTCTTCACTACCAAGCCATCCGGATCGGGACTCGGCCTTTCGAGCTGCTATTCGATAGTCAAACGCCACGGAGGGAACATGGAGGTCGAATCGGAGATCGGCTCCGGATCGACATTCAGATTCCTTCTGCCCGCTTTAGAATCTAAAAGCGTCAGCGACAAATCGAACGCGAGGGCAGACGACGAGAGCAGGCTCATTTCAGGTTCAGGGCGAATTCTCGTGGTTGACGACGAGCCATCCATTCTGAAGGTGGCGGAATACGCGCTCAAAAAACTTGGTTACGAAGCGGTGACGGTCTCCGATGGCGGTGAGGGAGTGAGGGAATATCAAGATGCCCTCACCGAGGGCAACCCATTTGCAGCAGTCATCACTGACCTTACAATCCCGGGCGGCGTTGGAGGAGTCGAGCTGGCCGGGCGGATTGGTAGCATTGATCCGTCTGCCAGGATACTGGTGGCGAGCGGGTATTCCACTGATCCGGTCATGTCCAACTACCTGCAGTATGGCTTCGTCGGACGTATCAGCAAACCGTTCAAGATAGGGGAGCTTAGCCGCGAACTGAGCGCAGCGCTTGGAAACGATGTTGAACATCCGGTGGATGAATGATGCCTTTCGTTTGGACGAGAAAGGTCTGTTAGCGTCGATATAAAATTGTCACGCAATCACGACTTTCGCCTGCGCGGTCAGAAAACGACTCGTCTCGAGAGTTTCATCGATGCCGCATTTGCTTTAGCAACCACAATGCTTATCATCTCCGTAGGCGATATCCCTAACACCTGAGATGAACTGGTCATTGGCTTGAAGGGAGTGCCCGCGTTTGCCGCTATCTTCGCAGCTGTCTTGAGCTTCTGGATGGCTCACCGTAAATGGAGCCGACGTTACGGGATGGAGTATTTCGGCTCGATTCTGATCAGCATGGCGATGGTCTACGATCGAAAGAAACAAGTCGCGGAAGCAGGCGAGGATTGAGATGAAGCGCGTATCTCGATATCATTTCATCCTGGCGATGGGAGAGTTCTCACCGTGACTGACAACATCCGAACGGCGGCCCAGCGCTATAGAAAGTCGGTATTATGAAGCGAGAGCCGGAAGGCTCTCGCTCAGAGTGCTGACAAAGTAGTCGGCACCTTTTTTTAATTTTGCCATTTTTTGCGGGAAGGACTATATGATGTATATTCAAGTCATATACTA
>CAYQCE010000049.1:0-29050 GCA_964415885.1 uncultured Ignavibacteria bacterium | reverse complement strand
TTTGGCTTTGGGTACCAATGCGCTTTATCGAATGAGTCTCCAGCGCATCCTGGTGCCGGCCGCATAACAGATGCCGACAATTGCTGCGACTAAAGAGAAGAGTATATCCCTGGCGATTCCGTCATACGGGTCTGTGATGAGGAAGAATCCCTGCTGGAGGAGCAGCAGCCCCCGCAACAAGTAGATCGCCGCGATGATGGTCAGAATCGGTCGTCTGGCCGGAAGTCGCCTGATGATGTTTGCGCCCGATAGTGCGTAGACACCGAAGATGCAGAAACCGATCGCAAGAAAAGCCGTGATTGCATCCGGCACGAGCGATCCCTCTCGCTCCATTCGTGCCATCTTCTCACCGGCACCGAAATGGACATACGCTTCCGGTCCGGCGAAAACAACCACGAGGTGAAACAGGGCGATTATCAGGTTCAGGACCGCGCCGACAACCAGAAAAAGCTCGGATCTCTCCCGCACAAGCGTCCTTTCCCGTTGCGACTTCAGGCCAAATGCATTACAATCCGCACAATATAAACCGTACAAGGAGCCTCTGCAATGCAAACATCCGTCATAGATGAATTCGTCAAGAGCATCGTGCTCTTCGAGGACCTCACCGATGAGGAGCGCATGCTCATCGACCGCAAGTTCGAGGTCGCCGAACTCGAACCGAATACTTTGCTGTTCGAGGAAAACAGTCCTCGCAAGAATCTTTTCATCATCTTCTCTGGCGAAGTGGAGCTATTCAAGAGAACATCCTACGGAGAGGAGCGGAGGCTTGCTCTATTCGGGAAATACGATTTCCTCGGTGAGGGCGTGTTCATGGATGACTACCCGCATTCGACCTCCGCGAGGACTCTTCTCAAGACGACCGTATTCACGATATCACGCGATGCCTTTCACGTCGTAATTGCAGAGAATCCGACAATCGGGATGAAAGTGCTTGCACGCGTGGCAAGCACCATCTCTCGGCGTATCCGACAGGCGAGTACGAGGGTCGTGGACGCGGCAGCGCAGTACATCTCCGGCCGCACTCGTTCGGAGCATGATTTGCTGGGCGATCGGGATGTCCCTCACGAGTTCTATTACGGTGTGCAAACACTGCGTGCCACCGAGAATTTTCATATCACCGGTATTTCGCTGTCACATTTCCCGGCACTGGTGCGTTCTCTCGCGATGGTCAAGCTTGCGGCTGCCAGGGCAAACCATGAACTGGGCCTGCTCTCGAAACCGGTTACGGACGCCATCGGTCAGGCATGCACCGAGATAATCAACGGCCGGCACCACGGTCACTTTGTCGTCGATATGATTCAGGGTGGAGCGGGCACCTCGACCAATATGAACGCCAACGAGGTGATCGCCAACCGAGCGCTGGAGATATTAGGCTATGAACGCGGTGACTATAAGTACTGCCATCCGAACAACCATGTCAACCTGTCGCAATCGACCAACGACGCCTATCCGACCGCGCTCAAGATTGCTCTGATATACGCCAACAATGGGTTGACTGATGTCCTGTTGCAGCTAGCCGATTCCTTCAAGGCAAAGGCCTCTGAATTCGCGTCCATAATCAAAATGGGTCGTACTCAGCTGCAGGATGCGGTGCCGATGACGCTCGGACAGGAATTCGGGGCGTACGCCTCCACCCTCGCAGAGGAAATCGAACGTCTGAATCACAACGCCGAGCTGTTCCTCGAGGTGAATATGGGCGGTACCGCGATCGGGACGGGCATTAACGCAGATCCTAATTACCCGGAGAGTGTGATCGGGCACCTGAAGGAGGTTACCGGCCTCGAGGTCAAGCTCGCAGCCAATCTCGTTGAGGCCACACAGGATACCGGTGCGTTCGTAATGTACTCATCTGCGATCAAGCGGCTGGCCGTGAAGCTGTCAAAGATATCCAGCGATCTACGCCTGCTCTCGTCCGGACCGAGAGCGGGAATCAACGAGATCAACCTTCCGCCAATGCAGCCTGGGTCCTCGATTATGCCCGGGAAGGTCAATCCGGTAATCCCGGAAGTGGTCAACCAGATTGCTTACAAAGTCATCGGGAATGATCTCACTGTTACTGTTGCTGCGGAGGCCGGTCAACTCGAGTTGAATGTGATGGAGCCGGTCATCGCACAGAGCATCTTCGAGTCTATCGAAATGCTCAAAAATGGTATGGCTACTCTGAAGTATCGCTGTGTCGACGGTATCTCTGCGAATGCCGACATGTGCCGTGAGATGGTGCAGAATTCGATAGGTCTTGTGACCGCTCTGAACCCGGTGCTCGGCTACGAGATTAGCACCTCGCTTGCGAGAGAAGCTCTACTTAGCGGGCGCGGAATCTATGAGCTCGTGCTCGAGAAAAAGCTGCTCTCGAAAGAGCAGCTCGACGAGCTCTTGAAGCCGGAGAATATGGTTTAGCTCAGGCTTTGTCTGCCTTCACCACCTGAATTTTCTCTATACGGTGGCCGGTTTTCTCGATCACCTTGAAGATCACGCCGTCGTAGTCGATTTCCTGGTTGGTATTCGGAATCTCGCCGAGATGTGTGTAGATGAATCCGCCGATAGTGTCGGCCAGGTCCTCCGGCAGATTCGTGCCCATGATCTTGTTGAAATCGTCGACATCCATCCGGGATGAGACAATCATCGATCCGTCCGGAAGCATCTTGTACTCGGTCTCCTCGACATCATACTCGTCCTGAATCTCACCGACGATTTCCTCGAGGATATCCTCCAGGGTCACGACACCTGCGGTCCCGCCGAATTCGTCGAGCACGATTGCCATGTGAATCTGCAGGCGCTGGAAATCGCGCATCAGCTCTGAGATGCTCTTGGAATCAGGAACGAAGAACGGAGTTCGAAGTATGTCGTTGAGTATCACTACGTTCTTGCTCTGGAAGATGTTAATTATGTCGCGGGTGTAGATCAGTCCGATAATGTTGTCGATAGAGTCGCGGTAGACCGGATAGCGTGAGAAACCCTCGATCGTGATGATCTCGAGCGCCTCCTCGGTCGTCCAATCGATGTTGACCGCTGAAATATCGGTGCGCGGAGTCATCACCTTGTGAACCGTGGTTTCCGTGAACTCGAAGATCGACTGAACCAGGTCCTGCTCCTCCTGAGAGAACTCGCCCGATTTTCGACCTTCGGCAATTATCTGCACTATCTCGTCTTCAGTAATCTGGCCAGTTATGTTCCTGTCGTGTTGACCGAGGAGTCTTAGAACCAAACGGTTGGAGAAGGTGAGTATCTTGACCGGTATGAAAGCGAGCCACATGAAGATCTCGATTGGCCTCGCCACAGCCAGCGAGATCTTGCTAGAATGCTGCAACGCGAGGCGTTTGGGGACAAGCTCGCCGATCACGAGAGTTAGAAAGGCTATACCCACCACAACCACTCCGATAGATATCGAACCGGAGAGCCTGCTGATGAATTCGATTTCGAGTGAGCTGAGGAACTGGTTGAGTACTCGAACGAGTGTGGCGCCTCCAACGACCGACGCCAGAGTGCCGACGAGAGTAATTCCTACCTGTATAGCTGCTACAAAACCATCCGGCGATGCCTGGAGCCTCTTGACAAGTCTCGCGGCATTGGATCCCTTCTGAGCAAGGTGCGCTATTTTGCTTTTGCGGGCCGAGATTAGCGCATACTCGGACGCTGCAAAGAAGCCGTTCGCCAGTATCAACACGGCGATTAAGACAAGCTCCAGCCAGTATGAGTCCATCTCACGGAGAATATAGAGAATTCTTTGAAACTGTGCAAGGAAACAAACTTGCGATCGATCGCCTCGCTAATGCCCCAAAAATGCAAACAGGATCACGCAGCGCTTGCAAATTGTTAGAGAATGATTAGATTCCCGTTAGCTTGTTGCTTGCAGGGATGAGGCGGATTTGATCAGGAAGATTGCTCCAGCGGCGGCCATTTTCATACTCCTCTATCTGTTCTTGCTTTCGATCTCACTATTGGGTTCGGCATTCAAGCTGTTCGGAAAGGGATTTGCGGAGCAACTCGTCAATACGACTTCCGATCCGTTCGTCGCGCTTGTAATCGGCATTCTGGTTACGAGTCTGGTTCAGAGTTCCTCTGTGACAACTTCTCTTCTGGTGGGCCTGGTGGGCGGAGGAGCCATAGACCTTGCTGGTGCGATTCCGATGGTTATGGGTGCGAATATTGGTACTACGGTTACCAACACCATGGTTTCTCTCGGGCAGGTAACACGGAAAAACGATTTCCGCCGTGCCTATTCGGCTTCAGTGGTGCACGATGTCTTCAATGTAATGGCCGTGCTGCTGATATTCCCTTTCCAGTACAAGTTCAACGTTCTCGGATATCTGTCGGAAACAACAGCTTCTGCGCTGACCGGTGTCGGTGGAGTCAGGTTCACAAGTCCGATCAAGGCCGCGGTGCAGCCAACAGCGGAGCTTTTGATAAATTTGATGGGCCAGAAGCCGTGGATTGTTGTCATATTTGCGGCGATTCTCTTGTTCTTGTCGCTGAATTCTCTCGTAAAGACACTCAAAGGTGTCGTTCTGGTTCGCATCCAGGTGTTTTTTGATAAGGTTATCTTCCGGAACCCGCTGATCAGCATACTGTTTGGTATGATATTCACCGTGCTCGTGCAATCGAGTTCGATAACGACATCTCTTGTTGTGCCGCTCGCCGGAGCCGGACTTCTGAGTCTGAGTCAGGTATTTCCATACACTCTCGGCGCGAATGTAGGTACGACATTCACAGCGATTCTCGCATCTCTCGCTACCGGGTCGTCCGTCGCCGTAGCTGTCGCCATAGCACATCTTTTTTTCAATGTGTTTGGTATAGCCGTAATCTGGCCGATTCGAGTAGTACCGATTAAGATCGCTCAATTTCTGGCCGAGATTGCTATAAAGAACAGGTTGTTTCCGCTGATCTTTATGGGACTCCTGTTCTACGTTATTCCACTCGCTGTCGTATTTCTGGTGAGGAACTGAATATGTTACGAAAACTGTTAGAGTTGTTCAGCCGCGAGAGCCTGCTCGATCAGGCGCACTCCAATATAATAACGATGCTCAAGGAGGACCGCGAAATGTTCGACGAGGCTATCCGATCGCTTCGTCATTCGGATAGCGCTGAATTGCGCGTCGATTTTCATGAGAAGGACCGTAGAATCAATAAGCTCGAACGGGATGTACGAAAGAAGGTGCTTACCCATCTGTCTGTGAAGCAGGGCTTTGATATCTCGGCGGCACTCGTGATAACAGCGATCGTTCACGACGTTGAGCGTATCGGAGACTATTGCAAGAACATCGCGGAGCTTGCCTCGCTTCATCCCAATCGAATGGTGCTCGGGGATCTTGAAGGCGAATTCTGCAAGAAGGAGGAGGCGCTGGCACGAAGGTTCGAGAAGACCGTTTCCGCCTTCGAGAACATCGACTCCAGGCTCGCAAACGAGGTTCTCGACGAGCATCCCGGAATCACGCGGTTCTGTGATTCGGTTGTCCGTGATCTTGTAAACGAGAATATCAGGGACTTAAAGCCGGGAGAGTATGCCTCTCTCGCCTTCTACACTCGCTACCTGAAGAGAACCGCGTCCCACCTTTCCAATATTGCCTCATCGATTGTCAACCCATTCCATCGCATAGGCTTCAAGCCAAAAGACAGAGGTGACGGCATAGAGGAACCGGAGAGCTGACGGAGTCCTATTCCTCGGGGACTTCCGGAGGCTCTGGCAATTCTTCCTTTTTTGGTGGGAAGTAGATGGACAACACGATCGAGATTCCAAAGATTGCGGCGATTGTCCCGAGTGCAATGCTGTTCGGCATGTGATAAACATCATGAAGCAGCATCTTTACCCCAACAAATGCGAGAATAACTCCCAGAGCATATTTCAGGTAATAGAAGAGCTTCATCAGGCCGGCCATAGCGAAATAGAGGGCTCTCAGGCCGAGAATCGCAAATACGTTGGATGTATATACAATGAACGGATCGAGTGTTATCGCGAAGATTGCCGGAATCGAGTCAACAGCAAAGACGACATCAGTCGACTCTACAACCACGAGTACAACCAGAAGCGGCGTACCCATCAGCTTGCCCGATTCTCTGACAAAAAACTTCCCGTTACGGTAATTGGATGTTATCGGGAGGAATCTGCGGAGAATCTTCAGCATTGGGTTCTTCGACGGCTCAACTTCTTTCTCCTCTCCAAATCCCATCTTAATGCCGGTGAAGACCAAAAATGCACCGAAGACATACAGTATCCAATTGAACGTAGCGATGAGGTATGTACCTCCGAGTATGAATATTCCTCTCAGCACGAGTGCGCCGAGAATCCCGTAGATCAGAACTTTGTACTGATATTTTGCGGGCACACGGAAGTAACTGAACAACATGAGAAAGACGAATATGTTGTCGACTGACAGAGATTTCTCAATTGTGTAGCCGGTGAGGAATTCGACTGCAACCTCGGTGCCTTTCCAGTAGTAGAGCACGAGATTGAATGTCAGCGCCAGAGTGATCCAGACCACAGTCCATATCAGCCCCTCCTTGACTGTCACCTCATGATCGTCACCATGGAAAACGCCCAGATCGATGGCGAGCAATATAAGGACAAGGATGTTAAATCCAATCCAGAGGATTATTTCGTTCTGAAGCAGTGAGCCTAAGTCCATGTCTCTCCGGTGCCGTTATCCTCCCCTGTGACGCGGCCAGGGCATGCCCGGGGCTCAAGCGCCAGCCCACGATGCCGCATATCAACCGCATCGAGGCGTAAATATATGAAATATGGTGTGATCGGCAACGAAAATCAGGACGATGGGAGCCGGTTGGGCAACTGGGTGGTCCAGGCGGCTATCCGCGGATAATCTTGGAGACGATATCGGAAATGACTATCAATCCTACGAGCTTACCGCCTTTGACCACGGGAAGACGGCGGATATCTTTGAAGAGCATCATAGCTGCGGCTTCGACTACGGATGTGTCTTCCTCGACGCTGAAGACGTTTGTGCTCATCAGCTCCTCGACTCTGATCTTGTCCTCCTGCTTGAGCAGGTTCTCGAACGGCTCCGCCTCGTAAGTTAGTGCGAGATTCGTAATCAACGCCTTATAGTCAGGCATTGCGGCTCGTATCAGATCCCTGTTGGTAATGACACCTACGACCCGGAAATCGCGGTCGACAACCGGCAGCCCCGAGATGCGATATCGGAAGAGAAGGTTCGCCACTTCTTTCAGTGTGGTGTCTGGATGGACATAGACCGGCTCCTCAGTCATTATATCCGTGACCGTAAGCTCCTTTTTCAGTTCGATACCGGATGCGATTATGATGTCCATCAGCTCTCTCGGCGTCTCCGCACTGAGAAGCCCGGCTCTCAGCTCGGTATCCCGTGCGAGCATGGCGAAAGCCGACAGCGACTGGAGATAGAACTTGGAGATGTTTCGTGGGGTGAGCATGAGACAGATGATCTGCAGCGGCTCGGTATCCATAGTGTCATCGCCGAGCCCCTCTCTCGAAATACCGAGCGCGACATACATCCGCTCGACTTTGCTTGTGCGAGCATGCGGGAACGAAAACCCGCGTCCGTATGACGTGTTCTCGATTTTCTCCCTGTCCAGAATTGATTCGAGGATTGCCTCCCGGTCGAGTTCCGGGTATTTCTCGACTACGAGATCGAGCAGTTCGATTATGGCTTCGGTTTTCGTCGTAGCTTCCAGATCGATCTTGACCAGATCAGTATCGATAAGTCTCGAGAGCTTCATCTGTCATCCATTCCCGTTCCTGGGTGCGATCTCTTCCTTCCGGATCAGATCGGGGCACGCGACTCCGCCCGAAACGAGGAATTTGAGCGCATCTTCCACGTCTATGTCAATCGGCCGAATGTCAGACTTCGGAATCATCGCCACGAATCCCGTGAACGGTGTCGGTGTCGACGGTATGAAGACCGCTTGATACTCGTCTTCGATGCCTCCACTTGTAAGATCGACATTCTGAGCCAAAAATCCAATGATCCAAACTCCCTTCCTCGGATATTCAACGAGTGCGACACGCTTGTATGTGATATCCGCAGAGATGGTAAAAGTCTCGAGTAGTTGTTTCGCCGGCGAATAAACAGTCCGTACAATCGGAACGCGTATCAGAAATCCTTCCCATGCTCGAATCAACCTTCCACCCACGACGCTGTGGGCTATGAATCCGACGAGAAGCACGACGAGGAGAGTCGTTGCTATCCCGAGTCCGGGGATTTCGTGTCCGATATATCTGGAGACAAGAGGATTGAGGAACCCGTCGAGTTTGACGAGAAGGAACCGCAGCACCTGGTAGCTGATCACGAGCGGTACTATGACCAGGAGCCCGGAGATCAGGCGGTTCCGTATGAGCCCCGATATGGATTTTTCCAGAGACATGTCTGCCGCGTTTGATATTCAACGGACTGCTATAAGTCAAGGTTTAATAACGATATCAACCGGCGAAGACCACGGCCGCCTTCTCCGCGAGAGAGACGAACGGCTGCGGGAAGATACCGATTGCTATTGTACCGATAACGGCGATCACTATCGTCGCAGTTAGCAACGGAGCGACTCTGACTTTGTCGCTCTCCTCGATTTCGGGCGTCGGCTCGAAATACATCTGGCGAATGATATACGCATAATAGAAGAACGCTATTACCGAAGTCAGAAGTCCTATCAGGACGAGCCAGAGATAGCCGCCGCCTGCAATTGCCGCCGCGAATACGTAATACTTGGCGTAGAAGCCAACGAGCGGCGGGATGCCTGCGAGTGAGAGCAGGAACACAGTCATACAGATCGATAAAAACGGTGACTTTCTCCAGAGTCCGGCGTAGTCCTTGATCTCATCCGATCCAAACTTGTGCGAGAATGCAATCGCGACAGCGAACGCGCCCATATTGGCGAACATATAGCCGAACATATAGAACGACATCGCGGAGATGCCGAATTCCCATGGCTTGACGCCGGTGAATGAGAGATATCGCGATGCTGCCACGAGACCGATCAGTATGTAACCCGCCTGTGCGATAGACGAGTAGGCGAGCATTCTCTTGATATTCGATTGTAAGACCGCCGTTATGTTCCCAACGATCATAGCGAGTGCGGCGAGTGCGGCGAGGATTATTCCCCAGTCATCCATGAACGCAGCCGACGCGAACGCTCCTGCGAGAACCCTGACCAGCGCGGCGAGGCCGGCAGCCTTGGAGGCAACAGAAAGATATGAGGTAATCGGAGTTGGGGCGCCCTGGTAAACATCCGGCGCCCACATATGGAACGGTACGAGCGCCAGTTTGAATGCAAGACCCGCGATGATCATCACGAGCCCGAGAACATGAATGTCCCACACTTCCTTGATAATGCCCGCGTTCAGCTTGGCGGAGATCACGCTGTGGATCCGCAGGAAGTCGGTCGTGCCGGTGACTCCGTATATCATGCTGATCCCGTAAAGGAGAATCGCCGATGATATCGCGCCGAGGATCAGATATTTCAGACCTGCTTCCGCAGAGCTGACATTCCATTTCCGGTATGCTGCCAAAACGAAGAGCGACAGAGTCGTCAGCTCGAGTGCTACATACATCGAAACAAGCTCACCCGCCGATGCGAGGAACATCATGCCGGTAGTGCAGAGCAAAAGGAGCCCGTAGTATTCGCCCCTGTTAAACTTCAGCCGACTGACGAATGACTCCGAACTCGAAACCGCCAGAATCGTCGCGCCGAGAAATATGATGTTGAAGAACCGCGAGAAACCGTCGGAGATGAACATCTGCCCGAATGTCCTGCCCTCGGGAACGAACGCCACAAGTCCCATCGTGATGACAAGACCGATGATCGAAACATAGCCCAGAGCGTTGCTGCGGCTCTTCAGGATAAACAGGTCGATCAGAAAGACCACGAGTGCCCAGCAGAGCAGAAACAGGTGTGGCAGAATCATTGAAAAGTCAGGCAGCATTTATCTTCCCACCATGATTACGATGTTCTCGAGTGTAGCGGCCATCAGGTTCGCAAGCGGCTTCGGATAAAGGCCGATAGCGAGTGTCAGGATAATAAGCGGCGCCACGGTGAATATCTCGCGGGCGTTGATCTCGGTCAAATTCTCCCACTTGACATTGAATGGACCGAGAAATACCTTCTGAATCATCCGGAGTATGTATCCCGCTGTCAGCACCACCCCGATCACTGCGATTCCCGTTAGCACCGGGTACTTTGCGAAACCACCGACGAACACCAGGAATTCCGAGATGAACCCGGAGAGTCCCGGCAGTCCGAGTGAGGCCATCGCAAAGAATGTCATAATCGAGCCGTAGACAGGAACCTTGGCCCATAATCCGCCGAACGCGGCGATCTCTCTCGTGTGAGCGCGGTCATACAGCACACCGACCAGAAGGAACAATGCGCCGGTGATCAGACCGTGCGAGAACATCTGGAACATGCAACCGGCGATGCCGGTGATGAAAGGTGTACCGTCCGCGGCAACGAAAAAGACCGACATACCGAGCAGACAGTAGCCCATGTGCGATACCGACGAGTACGCGACCAGCTTTTTCAGGTCTTTCTGCGCCATCGATACCAGAGCACCGTAGATGATACCGATCACTCCAAGGACTGCCAGCATCAGCGAGAAGTAATTCGTGCCGAAAGGAAGCATCGGGAACGATATCCTGAGAATACCGTATGTACCCATTTTCAGCAGAACGCCGGCAAGAATCACCGACACTGCGGTCGGAGCCTCAACGTGTGCGTCGGGTAACCATGTATGGAACGGCCAGACAGGAACCTTAATTGCGAAAGCTATGAAGAAAAATGCCCAGACCATTATCTGCAGGTCGGTCTTAAACTGCGGACCCATCCGAATAAGCTCCATTATCGAGAGCGTATGCGGGTCGGTATTGAAATACAATAGAAGTATCCCAACCAGCATGAAGATTGAGCCGAATAGCGTGTACAGGAAGAACTTGATTGCCGCGTATATCTTCCGTGGTCCGCCCCAGATACCTATCAGGAAGTACATCGGGACCAGCATGATCTCCCAGAAGACGTAGAAGAGGAAGAAGTCGAGTGCTGCAAAAACACCCATCATTCCGACTTCAAGCAGAAGGAAGAACGCGAAATACTCTTTGACTCGATTTGTGATATTGAAGGAGGCTACGATCGAAATGAAGCTCAAAAGCGCCGTTAGAAACAGCATTGGAACGGAGAGCCCGTCCGCGCCGAGATGATAGTGGACGTTCAGCGATGGAATCCACGAGTGTTTCTCAATAAATTGAAGCTCGCTCGTCGTCCAGTCGTAGTTGGCGAGCATTACAAAAGACAGAATCAGCGGCAGGAGCGTGAAAAAGGCAGACGTGTACCGTATCACCTGCACCTGCGACTGTTTGAGAAACATGACGACTATCATCCCGAGCAGTGGAATGAATATCATCAGTGAAAGTATCGGAAAGTCCATAAGCGTCTCCTTCTATCTCAAATCAAAGAACTTTCATCATTATGACGAGAGTCACTATCAAGCCAGCAAAGATAACGAGAGCATAGTTCTGCACTCTGCCGGTCTGGGCCTGACGGATCAGCGATCCGATACCCCAGATCGTGTATCCGAAGCCGTTTACGATGCCATCGACGATGTACCTGTCGAATGCATCCCAGGCCCATGAGAGGAAGAGCGAGAACCTGCCGACGAAATTTACGATTCCGTCGATCACCGCAGCATCGAATTTCCACATGAATCTGCAGAAGGCCATGAGCGGTTTTATGATTATCATATCATAGATTTCATCGAAGTAGTATTTGTTATACAGAAGTGTGTAGATAGGACGAAACCTCTCGCCCATCGCCTGCGCCGAGATCGATCCCTTGCCGTACATCAGGTATCCGAACACGATACCCGAAACCGCGACGACCGTCGATATGACCATCAGCAGATAATCTGCGTGTCCATGATGCGGGTGATGATGGTATACGAACGATCCGAATCCCTTCGGAAGCCACGGTATCCCGACCCATCCGGCGAAGATCGCGAGGAACGCGAGAATCATCAAAGGCACAGTCATGCTCCGTGGCGATTCATGCGCGTGATCGTAGTGCTCCTGGACTCTCGGCTTGCCGAAGAAAGTCATAAAGCAGAGACGGGTCATGTAGAACGCGGTCATAAACGCCACCGCGAGTGCCACAATCAAGAAGATAACGTTGTGGCCGTGCGTTGACACAATAATCTCATCCTTCGACCAGAATCCCGACAGAGGGAATATGCCCGCAAGCGACAGCGAACCGATTATGAATGTCGTGGCGGTGATCTTCATTTTATCCCCGAGACCACCCATCTCTCTGATATCCTGCGTGTTGGCGGCGTGGATCACACTACCCGCGCCGAGGAAGAGCAGAGCCTTGAAGAACGCGTGGGTCATTAGATGGAAGATACCGGCTGTCATCGACCCGAGACCAATTGCCATTACCATATATCCGAGCTGCGATACTGTCGAGTATGCAAGCACTCGTTTTATGTCGTTTTGAACGAGACCTATTGAGGCTGCCATAAGCGCGGTAACAGATCCGATTATCGCAACCACGAGTGCGGCATCCGCTGAGGCCGCGAAGATCGCGGCGCTCCTGGCGATCAAGTACACACCTGCAGCGACCATTGTTGCGGCGTGAATCAACGCTGAAACGGGCGTCGGACCCTCCATGGCGTCCGGAAGCCAGACGTGCAACGGGAACTGAGCCGATTTACCGACTGCGCCGCAGAATATGAAAATACCGGCGGCCGCGAGAATTCCCGCCGGAATCTCACCGTGCTCGACGAGCTCGAAGACCTCATGATAATTGAGCGTGCCTGTATATATGATTAGTATCAATATTCCAACGATGAATCCGAGATCGCCGATTCTCGTTGTGATGAATGCTTTCTTTCCGGCGTCGGCGGCCGATTTCTTTTCGAAGAAAAACCCGATCAACAGATATGATGTCAGTCCCACGAGCTCCCAGAAGATGAATATCATCGCGAAATTGTTCGCTATGACCAGGCCGAGCATCGAAGCCGTAAACAACGATAGAAATGAATAGTAGCGAGAGAACCGGGGATCATCGTGCATATACCCGAGCGAGTATATCTGTACGAGCGTGCTGACGATACAGACAACCAACAGCATTACTGCCGTCAGTGAATCGATGAGCACACCAATCTGCAGCTCTATATCGCCGAGAACTACCCATTTGAAGTAGGCTTCGTACGGCTCCGGGTTGCCGATCATCTTGAACAGTATGCCGATCGACCAGCCCAGCCCAATCAGGATAGCGCCGATTGAGATCGCGGACGAGAGTTTCTGGTTCCAGCGAGTGAACAGAATGATAGCAGTGAACGCCAGCGCCGGTATAACAGGTATCAGAAATGCATATTCGTACATAGCACTACCACTTCATCAGGTTGATTCGATCGACGAAGATATCCCGGAAATTTCTGTATATCAGAAGCACGATCGCCAGACCAACGGTCGCCTCGGCCGCGGCGATTACGATTACGAAGACCGTGAACACCTGGCCGGTTGTATTTATCGGATCAATATACTTGGCGAATGCCACGAAATTGATATTCACTGCATTGAACATGAGCTCGATCGACATCAGTATGCCGATAGCGTTTCTTCGCGTGAGTGCGCCGAACATTCCAATTGAGAATAGAATTGCCGACAGAGCGACAAAGTGTACCAAACCAACCTGCATCACTCACCATCCTTCTTCGCAAGTACGACCGCGCCAATAAGGGCGGCGAGAAGTAGAACAGACACGAGCTCGAACGGCAGTACGAAATCGGTCAGAAGCAGCTTTCCAAGCGAATGTGTCGTGCTGCCGATTACCTTGGGTGTATGCGCCAGCGGGAATCCCCCGCGCACGGCGAGAGTTTTCGCGACGCCACCGAGAACGATCAGCAAAAAGCAGAACGCTGCGAGTGCGCTCATCGCAATCTGCTCGTTGTGCTGCTTTACCTTGAAATTCGTCAGCCCCGCTGTGAGCATGATCGCGAATATCATCAGCACCGCGATACCGCCAACATATATCAGAACCTGCACGCCCGCGAGGAAATCCGCGTCGCAGAGGATGAATATCCCGGCTACGGAGAAGAGACAGAGAATCAGAAACAGCGCGCAATGGAAGATATTTCTCAGCGTCACGACCAGTACGGCAGATACCACCGTCACGAATGCTATGATGAAGAATATGATTGAAGCTGTTTCAGATAGCATAATCTATGCCTCTATCTCACTTCCCGTCTTTCTTGTCGTCCTGCTCTGACTTCTCAGAGCTGTCGTCCGATTTATCCTCGCCTTTATCCTCGCCGGCAGCCTTCGGCGTCTCCCTGTCAGACTCGATGGATTCAGTCGATTCCGGTTTCTTCTCGACGCCAGGCTTATCATCCGGCTTTTCGGGCTCTTTCTTTTCTTCCGATTTCTGTTCCGAATTTTCCGCCGGCTTATCATCCGGCTTATTCTTCAATTCACCCTTGCGAGACTCCATCCTCTCGGTAGCGGCCTGCTCATGCTGCGGTTTTTCGGTCGGAGCAGCTTTCTCCTGAGCTTTCTGCTCTGCGCCCTCGACCGGTTTCGGCGCGGGTTTCTGACTCGGTGTAGCCGCGGTCTTCTTTGCCGCCGCACTTTTCTTCTTGACCCGTTTCGGAGTGTAGGGAACGTCCCGTCCCATTTCCTGCAGGCGACGGATATCCCACACCAGCTCCGACTGATCGTAGACCGAGTGTTCGTATTTGGTTGCGAGCTTGATTGCGTCGAAATTGCACGCATCTTCGCACAGACCGCAGAAACAGCAGATTGTGTTGTCGACCGTGAACGATTTGGCGTACCACTTATTATTCTCGTTCTTGTCGCGTTCTATCTGGATCGCGGCGGTCGGACACGCTCGCATGCAGAGCATGCACGCAGTGCAGTTAAGCTCGCCGGTCTCCTTGTCCGAGAGAAGCACTACGATGCCGCGAGATCGCTCTGGCATCTCCCAGCGCTCCTCCGGGTACTGGAGAGTCACTGCCTTCTCCGGCAAACGCTTACTGGTTACCTTCAACCCGAGAAGGAGGTTATATATTCCGCTTATGAAGTCTTTGACTATTCCCATTATTTATCCAACAAGCGCCTGCCAGAGATATACGCCGAATCCGGTCAATATCAGATTCAGGAACGCGAGGGGCAGGAGCCATTTCCATGCAAACTCCATCAGGTGGTCGACTCTGAGACGCGGATAGGTCCAGCGGAACCACATCAGGACAAAGACGATCGCCAGCGTCTTGATGAGGAACCACATCCAGGACGGAAGCAGTGGACCGTTCCAACCGCCGAAGAATAGAGTTACCGCGATAGCCGACGCCGTGAACATGTTCAGGAACTCCGCGAGGAAGAACATCGCGAACTTCATGCCTGAATACTCGACGTTGAACCCGGCAACGAGCTCCTGCTCGGCCTCGGGAAGGTCGAACGGCGTACGGTTGACCTCGGCTGTAGCCGCCACGATAAATATCAGAAATCCGAGTGGCTGCCGGAAAATGTACCAGTCGAAGAAGCCGGCCTGTGACTTGACGATCGACTGCATCGACAGAGACTCAGCGAATATAAGCACACCTATTATGGATAGAGTCAGAGGCACCTCGTAGGAGATGATCTGCGCCGCGGAGCGCATTCCGCCGAGAAGCGCCCATTTATTGTTCGAGCCCCAGCCGGCCATCAAGAGAGCGATGACCGTGAAGGTTGTGATTGCGATTATGTAGAGAATCCCGATATTCAGATCTGCGGGAATCAGTTCCTCGCCCCACGGAATCGGGACATACGCGAGGAAAGTGGTTGCGAATATGACTACCGGCGCCCAGAAGAAGACCGCTTTGTCAACGCCCGCCGGCGTTATGTCTTCTTTCTGCAGCAGTTTGAGACCATCCGCGAGAGTCTGGAGCGTTCCGTGCCATCCCACTCTCATCGGACCGAGTCGGTCCTGCATATGCGCGGAAACCTTACGCTCCCACCAGACGAGGAAAAGCGCCATAACCGAAAGGAGCCCAAGCAGAACAGCCGCGACGAGCAAGTTGTCGACCAGAAATTCCCAGAAAGCCGGCAGCCCGATCTTCTCGATCTGGGAGTCAACATAATCGAAAAGCCTGTACAGCTCCATTACCTGTCAACCTCCGGCATCACCGCATCGAAAGAGGCGAATATCGCGACCATATCGGCGATCTTGATTCCCTCGCAAATCTCTGGAAGCGCCATCAGATGATTGAAGGATGCACCGCGTAGTTTTACACGCCACGGCTTCTTCTCACCGCGGCTGATGATGTAACAGCCCATCTCGCCTCGCGCCGATTCAAGTCTCTGGAAATACTCGCCCTCCGGAGCCTTGAATGTCGGCTTGGATTTCGCCACACACTCACCCTCCGGCAATCCTTCCACGGCCTGGCGGACTATCCGTGCAGACTGTCTCATTTCACGGATTCTGACAATGTATCTGTCCCATGTATCGCCGACCGTGCCGGTCGGAATCTCGAAATCGAATTTGTCATAGACGCCGTACGGGTCATCGACACGGAGATCCCACTGCACGCCGCTTCCACGCAGAACGGGCCCCGAGCAGGCGTAGTTGATAGCTTTCTCTTTGGAAAGAACCCCGATATTTTTGGTTCGAGTCAGGAAGATCGGGTTGTAGGTCAACAGTTCCTCGTAGTCGTCGATCATCGGCTCGAAATAGTCGATAAACTCGATGCACTTTTTCTCGAAACCGACGGGCAGGTCTTTCGAGACGCCGCCGATTCTGATGTAATTATAGAGAAGTCTTTGTCCGCAGGTGGCCTCGTAGAGGTCCATAATCCACTCGCGCTCGCGCAGGCAGTAGAGGAACGGGGTTACCGCTCCCAGGTCGAGCCCGAATGTGCCGAGGAAGATCAGATGAGACGCGATACGGTTCAGCTCGACCATTATCACTCGTATGTATTCCGATCTCTCGGAAACCTCGATGTTGGATATCTTTTCGACAGCGAGGCAGTAGACCCAGTCGCAGGCCATGGAGGTCACATACTCGAACCGGTCCATGAACGGCACAATCTGAGCGTACGTGCGGTTCTCGCAGATCTTCTCTATTGCTCTGTGGAGATATCCGATGTGCGGCTGAACGGTCTTGACGTTCTCACCGTCCATAGAGAGCAGCAGGCGGCAGACCCCGTGAGTGGACGGATGCTGCGGCCCCATGTTGACCATGAATTCTTCTGTAGGGAAACCGGAATCGAGCGAGATTCCTTTGGTCTCCGCTATCTGACGCGCAACCTTCTCTTCTTCCATTCTCTCCCGCAACAGAGTCGCCTACGGCTCCGGCATGATTATGAAATCTGAACCGGTCCAGCCTTTCCGCATAGGCGGCCCCTCATCCCAGTTGTCCGGCAGTAGAAGCTGCCTGAGATCGGGATGGTTTCTGACATCTATTCCGAAAAGCTCCCAGATTTCCCGTTCGTACCAGTCTGCGGCGCGATATATGTCGCAGATCGTATCGATGACCGGGTTTTCGCTCGGGAGCTTGACTTTCACCACGAGCTTGTGGTGCTTTACTGTCGAATTGATATGATAGACTAACTCGAGATACTCCTCCCAGTCTACTGCAGAGAGGCAGTAGAGATAGTCGAAGGCGAGCTCTTTGTCCTCTTTCAGGAACTTCATAAAGTCCCGGATGATCGACTTGTCGACGAGGACAGCGTCCTGAGCGGGCTGAAGCTCGATCTTCTCGATCTTGCCCGGGAACTTCGATGTTATCGCTTCGATATTAACCGAGTTTGACATCCCTGCTCCAGTCGGAGAGCTTTTCCTTCTTGACCTTCTCCATCAGCTTGAGGCAGCCTTCCATCAATGATTCCGGCCTCGGAGGACATCCGGGAATGTAAACATCGACCGGGATTACCCTGTCGATACCTTTCAGTACCGCATATGAATCGTAGTAGAAGGGGCCTCCGCGCGTTGCGCATCCACCCATCGCAATCACATATTTCGGAGATGACATCTGCTCGTAGAGCAGTTTGACGCGTGGCGCCATCTTGTGTGTAACCGTCCCCGCAACAAACATCAGGTCCGATTGACGAGGGGATGCTCTGAATATCATGCCCAGTCTGTCGAAATCGTATCTTGACGCTCCCGCGCACATCATCTCGATTGCGCAGCAGGCCAGTCCAAACAGCATATACCAAAGAGATGACGCCCGCCCCCAGTTGAGAACACTCTCAAGTTGGGTCGTGATTATACCTCCACCGGGCACCTGTTCGAAGAACACGGGCAACTTTGATGCTACACCCATTTGAGTACACCTTTCTTCCAGGCGTAGAGGAGCCCGAAAATTAGAATCGCCAAAAAGATCAGCATTTCGATCAATGCGAATAATCCGAGTTGCTTGAATACCACAGCCCACGGAATAATGAATACAACCTCTACATCAAAGATTACGAATAGGAGCGCGAAAACGTAGTAGCGAACGTTGTATTGTATCCAGGATGGCCCGACCGTAGGTTCGCCGCATTCGTACGGTTGCAACTGACCCCTGGTTGGCCGCTGCGGCCTCAGCAGTTTTGCCATGAAGAAGGTGACCAAAACGAAGCCGATGGAGACGACGAGGAATATACCGACTGTTCCGTAATGTTCAAGCAGCATAATGTCTCAGCCTTCAGACTCGTCGAATTGTGACAAAGTTCACAAACGGAACCCCGAACAATTGAACTGACAATGAACAAAGTTCTCATTGTTTGTCAAGGAGTTTTTGACCGACAGCTGAATCCCGGCTTGCAGTCTATGTGTTCGAGAGATTACCCAGGTGGTCTGCAAATGCGTGCGGAGCCAACTCTGGTCCCGTGGGTTGAGCTACTGATCGTAGCGCTTGTTAATGAACTCGAGCAGCTTTTCCGCGCGTTTCTCGCCTATGCCGTCAACCTGCGTCAGCTTCTTCTTGGACGCGTTGAATAGGCCCTTCAGAGTACCGAATTCCTTGAGCATGGCCATCGCGATGGCAGTTCCGATGTCGGGCAGAGTTTCGATTACTGCCAACTGTGCATCGGAGTCCTCGGAGAACTTCTGTTTCTTCTTGTCGGCAAGCGGATTGAACGTGAGTCCATGCTGAGCCTGGCGCGAGATCATGTAGATATATTCTGCGGAGTCTTTCGGATCCTGGCTGAAGATCACCGGAATGTGATTCAGTATTGTGATATACGAAATCGCGGAACGAATCTTGGTGGCGTTCACATTCTTCTGAGCGTACAGATTGCAGCCTTCGATGACATACAACGGACTCGAGAACTCTCTCTTGAAATCGATAAGTTGTCGGAAAATCGACTTGTCTTCGATCGATTCTATAAACTCCTTAGAGTCCTTTCTCTCGATAGCGGTCGTTCCTGAGAGCAGAAAATCGCCCATCTTTAGATTGGCGTATCTGATTTGAAGGCCCAGTTTTTCCAGGTGTTTCACGACCGGACCGGCCTTTTCATGTATTGACGCAATGATTGTCAGATTAGGTCCAAACACAGTGGGTACTCCTTGTTGTCCGTCGACCCCGGTCGAAATCGCATGCCCTTGGTTTGTTCAGATGAACGGATTTGATAAATATGCATCTTGCGAAAAAACGCAAGCTAAATTCGACGATTTCATCAATCATTATGTTTTTCTTTCCTTCTGTCGCGCGGCCGGGAAGAGAATGTTGTTCAGTATCAATCTGTAGCCGGGCGAGTTTCTGTGCAAGCTCAAGTCAGTAGGTGGATCACCGATGAAATGCTGATAGTCTTCCGGATCATGCCCCGAGAGAAAGGTAAACGTACCCTTGCCGTAGTTGCCGTGCACATAACGAACCTCATCCTGTCCGTCGATTTCACCCAGGATCGTGACGAAACTCTTCAGCAGTGATTTCCTCATTCCCGTCGACTGACCCATGAAGCCGGCAACCGTTCCGACATGGCACTGCACGAGCATCGTGGGAACCGGATCAAGTTTCGCCGAGAAATCGAATAGCTGGAAGAAGTCAGCGTCCGGCGTGGGAGCGTACATCCGTCGCTCCGGGTATGTGTCTATGTCGGAGTGGCGATACTCATACGCGTTCAGTTCCGGAGTGAAATTCTCGAACGCGAGACATTCGGAATAATCGAGCTTCTGAATGCAATCCGGATCGACCGCGTCTCCGTCATATTCTTTAGGCACGATATCGGTGTTCCATGCCGCAAGCGCTATATCCATTGTCTCCGGAGCGGAGCACATCGCGAACAAGAATCCGCCGCGTGATATATAGTCCTTGACAGTTCTCGCCACCGCGAGCTTGAGCTCGGACACCTTGGAGAATCCGAGTGACCGCGCGGTCATCTCGTTTGTAGCCTGCTCCTGCTGATACCACGTTGTGTTATGATAGGCAGCATAAAATTTGCCGTACTGCCCGGTGAAATCCTCGTGGTGGAGATGGAGCCAGTCGTAGTTCTCGAGCTCACCCAGGAGCACGTCCTCATCCCAGATCGTCTCGTACGGTATATCGGCATATTCGAGAGCCAGAGTCACTGCATCATCCCAAGGCTCTTTGTTCGGCGGGGTGTAGATCGCGACAGCCGGGGCCTTTTCCAGCTCAACGACCTCCATGTTCTCCTGTTCGATCACCGAGTAGATTTCCGAAATCCGGCCATCCGGGACGATCTCGTAATCCACTCCTCTAAGCAGGCAGATGTTCTCCGTATTGGCGCGAGCGTCGGTCAGGAAACTCCCCGCTCGGAAATTGAGAAGCCACTCGACCTTGTATCCCTGCTCGAGACACCAGTAGGCCACGCCGTAGGCTTTGAGATGATCTGTCTGGACTTCGTCCATCGGTATCAGAATCCTGGCAGCGAATCCCGGCAGTGTCAGGAAGGCTACCATAAGCAGAGTTATGATAAGTCTCATAGCAAATCCAAAGATGTTTCTGTGTTGGCATTTAGGGTCTTGAGCGGATCCCGTGTTTCCCGCACCCAGAGGACAGGCTCAGTATATGATCAGCCCTCAATTTGTCAAGTCATATGTGAGGGCCGCCAAAGACCACGATTGTTGACGGACTCATTCGATACGAGACGTTTCATAGATTAAACAGATACGTTCCATATCGGTTCCAATCTGGACCACGTTACACATCACAACTGTATCTCGCACGCGTGCAGTCAAAGCAAGGAAAGGCCGGTTCTTAGTTCTGTCTCTCTATTGGTAGTCGACATTCTTCAGTTTCTTGTTGGTCACTTTCGGTGAATTTTTCGCTCGAATCGAAACGAAATCACATGAGTTGTAGAAGTGATCTATCGTACTGCGTTTCAGCGGATTAGGTCCGGCCGGCCATATTTCATCAATTATCTGTTTAATTTTTCAACAGATCCGTCCGATAACGTTCACAGAAGGAAACAACATCAGGAAGGAAAGGATAAGCTATGGAAGCGGTTGACCATGCCTCCGATAAGAGGGCAAAGGCGTCACAGAATTCAGGGACGAATCGCATGGCCACTACTTCGCAAAGCGGGGAGAAAGATATGTCTGAGGAAGTCGTACAGACTGATAGGATGAAATCATCCGGGCAGCCAATGGATGGCGCAAATGCGACCGGAGTCGCATCGGAGTCCACGACTGCTCCCGATATGAACAAACCGATCGTCAGACGCGGCGTGCCCGAGAAAAAGAAGGCTGTCCCGACGAAACCGAAGCAGCCCAACTCGAGGTCGCATGAAATCAGTTCGCTGATCGGAAACACGCGCAAGCTTCAGCTCAAAAAGAGACACATTGTCAAGTCGGTAGCCTTCATTTCGAACAAGGGCGGTGTTGGCAAGACGCACATCTCCACCAATATCTCGTTCTACCTGTCCAGAATGGGCAAGAAGGCGCTTCTGGTCGATCTCGATCTCGGCAACTGCGATGTCACCAACAAACTCGGCTTCTACTGCGACTACACGATCAATGATCTTCTGCAGGGGAAGCGGAAGGTCGATAAGCTGATCTACAGTACTCCGCACGGCTTCGACCTGATAGCCGGCGAGTCTGGCAACCTGAAACTCGCGAATATGATGGCCGCCCAGAAACGCCGGTTTATAAAGGCGTTCAAAGAGCTCGGTCACGACTATGATTTCATACTGACTGATCTCTCTGCCGGCATCTCGACGACCACGCTCGATTTTGCGCTGGCGCAGGATTACCAGGTCATAGTTACCACTCCACAGGATATCATAGCCGGCTATTCCTGTATCAAGGCTATATTCCAGCGTTTCATGGAGCAGGAGCTTCAGATGGCGCAGCGAGATCCCGACTACAAGCCTCGTACTGTCTTCAGGCCGTTTGTGGTCCTGAACCAGGTGCCGAGCTTTGAATCCGGCAAGGCTCTTTTCGACAAAATGAAGAACGTCGTCAAGACTGTGCTCTCCGAGCAGAAGGAGTTCAAGATCGAGCTCAATTTCCTCGGCGTGATCACTGTTGATGTCACGAAGATTCGTGAGGCAGAGCTTCAGCACTTCCTCTACAGCAACAAGTTCGGAGCATCGCGCACCGGGCAGTGCTTCAGCTTCCTCGCACAGAACCTGACGTCATATCAGGACCCGAACAACATCGAGTTCACCACCAAGGTGAAGCGCTTCGTGGATATCTTCATGAAATCGGTAGAGGAAAGCAAGTACGCGAGATAGGATAATTTCGATTTAACCAGAGATACCAAGCCCGGCCGAATCGATCGGTCGGGTTTTGTTATGGTCGCTATTCGAGCGGCATCTGGGCGGTGGCGTCGAGCGTTAGATCAGACTCATCGCCTCTCTGGTACCTGAACAACCCCGCTGCCGCAATCATTGCTGCGTTATCGGTGCATAGCTCGAGAGAGGGGAAGTAGACCCGGAAGCCGGTCTTGCTCGCCGCATCAGTCAGTACCGATCGCAACCGCGAGTTGGCGGCAACTCCACCGGCGACCGCGAGCTTGTCCAGCGAGAACTCATCGAGAGCCTTCAAACACCCAGATACGAGCATCTCGACAGCAGCGTCCTGGAATGCGGCGCAGATATTCGCCATATTATCCTGTACGAAGTCATCCGATTTGTCTCTCACATACAGCACTACCGCGGTCTTCAGCCCTGAGAACGAGAACGCATAGCGTCCCTTCTTGATTCGTGCACGCGGGAAGCGGTGGAATTCGGGGTCGCCGTCAGCAGCGAGCTTGTCGATGTTGACTCCGCCGGGATAGCCAAGGCCGAGCAGTTTCGCCACTTTGTCGAATGCCTCGCCGGCGGCATCATCGCGCGTCTGGCCGAGCACGCGGTACCTGCAAACATCCTCCACGACAACGAGGAGCGTGTGCCCTCCGGAGACGATCAACGACAGAAACGGCGGTTTCAGGTCTTTATGCTCGAGGAGATTCGATAGAAGATGACCCTCGAGGTGGTTGATTCCGATGATCGGTTTGCCGGATGAGAATGAAAGCCCCTTGGCGAAGTTCAGGCCAACGAGAAGTGAGCCAATCAGGCCCGGTCCGCGAGTCACTGCAATTGCAGCAATATCATATAGAGAGACATTCCCCTGCCTCATGCATTCCTCATAGAGCGGCAGTATCTTCTTGATCTGTTTTCGGGAGGCGACCTCGGGGACTATGCCGCCGTACTTGCTGTGCTCCATGAGCTGCGAGTAGATCGGATTCGCTATTATATTGAGGTCGTGATCCACTAGCGCACAGGAGGTCTCGTCGCATGATGTCTCGATTCCGAGGATTATCACTAATGCGGTATCCTGATCAGGATCTCTTTCGGTCTCACATCAATCAGGCGAACGCCCTGAGGAGTGCTGACCGCTGGCGATACGAAAGTGGAACCCGGCTTTGCAGTTGCGAGGCTCACCGAAGCTCTGAACATTTCTGACGCGAGGCTGTCCAGAATTGCGCTCTTTCCCTCCACAGTAGCGGTTATCGAGTCGGGTAGGATCGTGAAGTTGCTCCGGCCCGCCGTGTCGGTTACTCTAAGCGGGATGCCGGAGTACGTTCTCTCCTGCAGTCTTACGACTGACTGCTCGATGGTAGCCATAGAGTCGGACAGAGTCAGGAATGCGGAGTCAGGAAAATCGATTCGAACTGTCTCTTCGAGTGGAGACGTAAGGTCTTTGAACTCGATCTCCTCGGTCCGGAGCCACGCAAGCTTGCGTATGTAGCGTTTTGGCCCGACCACAACAACCGAATCGGGAAGAACTCGCAGATCGCCCTCCTTGATATAGCCGAGCGCGGCTTCAGTCTTTACATCGGCTACCACGGGGACAGTCTTCTCCATCCTCTCCTCGAAGACCAGGCGTACTCGCTTGGGTTCCACTATTTCGGATATCTCCGTACCTCCGGGCGTGTTTATCCGAAAGTCACCCGGACTCGGTTCAACAACGTAGACTCCGGTCGAGTATGCAGATGCGTCTATCGTCACCGAGTCGACTTCGAAGAGAAAACGCATGAGCTGCTTGCCCGTGCCGCGAATCTTGATCGCCGCCTCTTCCGGTGTATGGGAGGCGAGCATGAGTCCTTCCTGGACATTGACAATGTGCAACGGGAGACTGAGATTATAATCGTAGTCCTTATTAGTGACTACGTGAAACCAGAGCAGAAACGCGAGCACGACCGCGAGTATTTTGACTCCGAGTTGTCCGGGCATGATATCCAATGGCTACCTCGCTTAAGGCAAATTGAGCCTTAATCCAATATAATCAGATTTTAGAGCTTCCGGTGCTGTTTGTCAAATAAAGAGTTCGGTAAACGGACTGGTGCGGTCATCTGCGTATGCTGAGCGGGTTGTTCCAGTAGAAGCGTGTTGCGCCCTCCGGTGTGGCGAACCAGATATAGTCACCGTCGACTTTCATATCGTTCACGTAGTCATCGATAAGCCCATCGATTTCGCCATAATCTTCCCACAACCTTGAAACTCGGTCGTAGCGCATGACCCCGTTGTCCGTACCTATCCAGAGCCTGTCGCCAATCAGAGCTATCCTGTGCGGCACGCTGTTATCGAGGTCGTGACGCGAAAGAAATGTCTCGACCTCATTGAGGTCCGAGTCGAGATGCACCACACCGTCGATTCCCGCAAACCAAATGTGACCATCCTTTGCCTCGAAGACCTGCCACACCTCGCCGCTCAGGTTATGGTCCCGGGTGTCGAAATCGGACCATCGCCTGGTTGACTCATTGTATCGCACGACTCCCCGGGTCGTGCAGAGCCAGAAGTTGTCGCCGATCCGATCTATATCATCGACCCGCGTAACCTGCTGAGGAGGCACGGAGAGCGAAAATACCGAATCGCGTGGCACGAGCATGACATCAACGGTACCATCGCCGCCCATGAAAAGAAGCGAATCCTCGACGTGGAGCGAGTATAATTCCTGCGATCGGAGTCCGAGGGTCCGTGTGAAGCTGAAGAACCGTTCGGAGTTCTTCTCGTAAACTACGAGTCCCTGGTCGGTCGCGAAGTAGACGTTCTTATCGTCGGCGGTGATGTCGTACACGTTGTCAGAGACTATTCGGTCATTGAATCTCGCTTCGAAATAACGCCACTCGTCGGAGCGCCGATCCCACATCGTTATCGCATTAGCGTACTCTGATACCGGAAATCCGCCGAACCATACGGTGTCGCCGTCGAAATACACATCCTCTATGTAGTCCTGGTATGGGCCAAACGGCTTTCGCTCCATGAAGCCGCTTGACTGGTCGAATTTGAAGAGTCCTTGACCGAAAGTCCCGACCCACATTGAGCTGTAGTCATCCTCGACCGCCTCTGTAATTCTGTACTGCCTGAGATTGTCATCAATCAACTGAGGCACACCGCTCTCGGTATAGAACTGATAACCGAGGAGCGGAGTGTAGGTCTGGAAGTTGATTCTGCCACTGATGTCAGCGTTCTTGAGGTCACCCGGGAATCTGTTTTCGGAGCTCCATCGCTGGAAGACGCTGCTGTAGCTGTAGTAGCCGAGTGGAGTCTCCACCCAGATCTCATCATTGTGACGGTCGTAAGCGATCATCCAGATTTCGTGCGATGGCAACCCATCGGATTCGGTTATCGGGTCCATCCACTTCCGTTCGAGCCCGTTGTATCTTATAATCCCGCCAGTCGTGCCGATGTAGACATCGCTGTATGAAACATCTATGGATGTGACAAATCGGGTGTTTGTATAGGTAACCCAGTCGCCGGGATAATAGCCCTGGCGGTTCTGCGCGATTGCCGGATTAAGAAAAGAGCAGATTGCCGACAGGAGCGCGAAAGCGATTCCCATCGACATAGGCCGACGGGACATTCAGTGCTTGCCTTTCAGGAATTTGATTATCGCGAGTGCGGAGACGGACATTCCGATCTTCATTGCTTCCTCGTCAATAGTGAACTCGTTATTGTGCCAGGGGTGGATCGAGCCAACCCTCTTGTTTCTTACCCCCAGACGGTACATCGCGCCCGGGATTTGCTCAAGATAAAACGCGAAGTCTTCCGCGGCCATCATCGGGCTGTCGAGTTCCAGAACCGATCCCATACCGTATAGCTCCGATGTTGCGCTTCTGATGAAGAAATTCGCTGTTCGGTCGTTTTCCAGAGGCGGATAACCTTCCGCGAATTCGAGTTCGACCGTCGCGCCGTGCGCCCTCGCCACATTGGATACTGATCGCTTAATCTCCTTGCGCAGAATCTTGAGCGTTTTTTCGGAGAGCCCTCGAATCGTGCCCTCTAATCTCGCGGTTTCGGCGATTACGTTGCGCACTGTTCCGCTCTGGATTTTACCGATAGTGATTACTGCCGGTTCCAGTGGGTTAATGCTGCGGGATACAATCGACTGGAGCTTCTGCACTATAGCGGATGCCGTGACAACAGCATCGATGCAGTTATCCGGCTTGGCGGCGTGCCCGCCCCGTCCCCGTACTATGATATTGAGATCGTTTACACCCGCCAACATCGGTCCGTCCTTGACCGCTACCTTGCCGGTCTTGAATGCTGGATCAACGTGCAACCCGAAGATGCAGTCGACATCAGGGTTCTTCAGTGCACCATCGGCGACCATCTGACGAGCCCCGCCGGGCGGAGACTCCTCGGCGGGCTGGAAAATGAATTTGACCGAGCCGGGGAATTGGTCACTGAGTTCGGAAACTATGCGGGCTACTCCCACCGCAATTGCCATATGAGAATCGTGCCCGCAGGCATGCATTCGGCCGGGTATTTTCGATGCGAAGGGCAGGCCGGTTTGCTCTTCCACAGGCAGGGCGTCCATATCTGCACGGTACCCCGCGACCGGACCGGAACCGTTTCCGTTCAGCAGTGCGGTAAATCCGGTTTTCGCGATGTTCCGGGCTATTTTGAGACTGGTTCTTGAGAGCTCGTCTTTAAGAAGCCTTGCTGTTTCTTTCTCCTCAAATGCCAATTCCGGGTTCTGATGCAGCTTGCGTCTGAGATCACGGATATCCGGAAAGATCGCATCCGTTAGCTGGAGTATTTCAGATTTCATTTTCCCCGCTTTGCCGCGAAAAGCCACGAAGCGGTCAGGGTCGCATTTCGGCGGGCTCGCGTTCTGTGCAGATCAGAACGCGGATGAGCCTACACGGGAAAGGCTTAGAATCTGCGATTCCCTCTACCGTTCGATTTGAGCCTGTTGTCATAGTTCCGTCGCATCTTGTTCGAGAGGATGTGCGCCACTCGCATTGGTTCCGGCAGCCTGTAGCCTCGTGTTGTTGAGGTAACGATCTCGAATGCCGTATCGAGATTGATCTTGTGGCCCACCGAAACGATGAGAGGCTTGACATCAACTCGAGTTCTCACGACCCTTCCTATTTCCTTCCCGTCATACTTTAGAGGCGAGAAATCATTGAGATTGTTCCCCGGTTCTTCGAATTCCCCGATCAGTTTCTTCTTTGCGACGCCGATTGTGGGGAGGTCGAGCAGCAGCCCGAGATGGGATGCCATCCCTATGCCTTTCTCGTGCGCTATGCCGTTTGCATCGAACATGATCACGTCAGGCGTGACCTGCAGCCGCTGCAGCGCCTTCAACAGCACCGGGCCTTCACGAAAGACATGAAAGCCGGGTTGATACGGAAAAGTGGCGATTCCCTGCGCCTTCGCCCGATCGAGGGTCACCAGTTCGGGGAATCTCATAACCACTATGGCCGCAAATATCGAGTCGTCCTTCTTGGAATAAGCGGTGTCTGCTCCCGCGATAAGCGCAAACTCCTTCTTCGTACCTTTCACTTCAACGAAGTGCTTCAGGTTGTCCTGAATCCGTGCGGCCTCCCGGATATCAGAAGTCCAACCATGCAGGCGTGAAAACTTCATATCTCTCCCTTGCTGTAGCTGTCTCTCGGTGTGATTTCACGGTAAAAGCAGAGATAGTCTATAATTCCGCTTCTTAAATGTGTGTGCTCTCGGCGATCTGAGGGATCCCGTTTCTCTCGTTACAATTTTAACATAGTTTGGATAATTTCACAAGAGCTTTCATTAACGAACGCATCGTACTCGAATTCGCAGGCCGGTAACTGCCCGCCGTTTGGGAGCCCATCGGATGGTTGCCTAAAGAAGCTTATAGGTTACTCCCAGCGCGAGGGTCTCCTTGAATCGACCGCCGAGATCGATCTCCTTGTCGTAAAGAAGCTGCGTATACAGCGATACCTGGATATAGGTATTGACCTGAACCGTCAGCGTATTCTCAAGGTTCACATCCACGGTCTTCCAATAGTCCTCTTCTTCGGTCCCTTCGAGTTCATCCTTTTCGGAATTCAGGAATGCCTTGAAAAGCGTCAGTTTTGAGATAAGGCTGACATTGTCATCGAACGTAACGCTCAAATCGGTCACCGATTCAAGACCGCCCTCCGTTGCACGGTATATCTCCGTGTCTCCGGTTGAGTAGTCGATGATGTCCTGGTTGAATGTGTTCTTGACGGCGATACCCAGCCTGCTTATCAGCTCATCCTTTTCCGGGCGTGACCAGAGCTCTTTCGCTGCACCGGCGGACGCCGTGACTATAGCCGGGTTGAAATAGCGGGCGATTGAGTCAACGGACTTGTCGACGAATTGAGTCTCCAGACGCAGGGCACCGTACGGATCGACGAAATACCCGAGTGTAAACCTTGCGACCGATTCGATGTCGAT
>CAYQCE010000048.1:0-29199 GCA_964415885.1 uncultured Ignavibacteria bacterium | reverse complement strand
AATCGGGTGGCGCCTTCCGTCGGAATCAGGTGGCGGAATCGATCGGAATATGCACCAAGGCACCCGATTTCGAGGCGCCGGCATACCACAAGGGCAAATTCGTCAACGTGAAGCTGTCCGATTACGCCGGCAAGTGGGTGCTTCTCTGTTTCTATCCCGGCGATTTCACCTTTGTCTGACCGACCGAGTTGTCGGCGGTCGCCGGCAAGTTTGACGAGCTCCAGAAGCTCGGAGTTGAAGTCCTCTCTGCATCCACTGATTCCGCCTTCGTACACAAAATCTGGGAAGAAGTAGAGCTGTCGAAAATGACCAAAGACGGCATTCCGTGGCCGATGCTATCCGATAGCGCCGGAAATCTCGGGAAAGTCTACGGAGTCTACGACGAGGCAAACGGCGTCAATATACGCGGACGTTTCCTCATCGATCCGGACGGGGTCGTGCAGGCCATGGAGGTTATGACTCCACCCGTAGGTCGTAAGATCGGCGAAACGATTCGTCAGGTGCACGCCTTCCAGCATGTCCGCAAGACCAAGGGCGCGGAGGCATGCCCCGCCGAATGGGAACCAGGCGAGAAAACATTGAAACCGGGTCCCGATCTGGTCGGCAAGGTGTGGGAAGTCTGGCAGCCCAGGAAATAGCAGAAACTTATCGCAAACCCCGGGGAATCTCAAACCCCGGGGTTGTATCAAATCAACTCTCAGAATCACTATTTACTTCGGGAGACGTCGTAACCACCTCGGTCATCCTCTTTCTGTAGTCTTCAAATGCAGCCCTCCCCTTTTTCGTCAATTTCAAAAATGTCTTCGGCTTCTTTCCAACGAATTTCTTCTCTACACGGATGTAGTCCGCCGCTTCGAGCTTGCTTACGTGTGCCGACAGATTACCAGGCGTCATTCCGATCTGGTTCTGAACGAACAAGAACTCAGCTCTTGCCACGACAAACAGGAGAGCCATGATATTATACCGTGCGGGCTCATGAATCAAACGATCGACTTCCTGACGGTGAAAACCACCCGCGGCGTGATCAATCGACATTTCCCACTCCCGGCTTCGGATAACGAACAAGAAATTTGTACAGAAGCGCTATCCCGTAGATCATGATCCCCATACCGGGAATCCCAAGGCTGATAAGCGAATGAAGCGGGGATCCGGCAAATCCAACAAGGAATCGGGCCTGCACGATCCCGTAGACCAGCAGTGCTCCGTAAATATACATCCGCGGATAGTCGAGGAAGTATCCGGCGAGGCAAACAAGGAGAGCAATGATCGGAACCACGACTAACTCATTCACTCCTGATCCGGAAGCGATAATGAGCGGAAGTATCAGAAAAAGCACCATCATCGATGAAGCGGCGAGCATCCATTTCTTTGCTCTGCGCTTCTCCGCAAACTCTACCAGCCCGATACGCGGTATTGTGACATGCCTTCTGACCAGCCAGGCAACTGGAGTAGCCAGGACCAGCACGAGATAGAGATGGACTGTCGGCACTCCAACCTCCACCGCAATCGGCATCCAGGCAAAAACCATGAAGACAAAGCCGAAGAAAACATCGAACACGCCGTCGTTGTAGTATGACCGGTACGCACGTCTCTCCGTCATTTTCAATGAATCACTCTTGGGTATCATCTATATCCTCCAAATCTACAATCTACTTGGTAATACAAAGTACTCTGCGATTTGTCAAGGATATTTTTCGCTTCGCGTGCGTTTTTGGATCACATCAACTCGCAGGTACAGCCATTGGTGGCTCTCAGGGAAGAGTACTGCAGTGAAGCAGGTTGTCATGATTGTGGCATCTCCGAAGGCTGCGCAGCGCCACCTTTCCGAATCTGCTGAACGAATACTACTCCGATGATTGAATAGTACCCGGATGCGGCTCCACCGCGAGATCGAATCCGGCGTTTTTGAGATTACTCCAAAGCTGCGTGTCTCGGGAGCCACCTCTTACGGTCATGGGGGGGTGCAAATTCTCAGCTAAGCCGGTGCGGCTGTCGGCTCACCCGACGCAGGTTTTTTGCGCAGCCGTGCACCAATAACAACGCCCGCAGCGCCGATCAGCGGATTTAGAAACGCCAGCCATGCCGGCTGATGGGCGGCCTGCATGGCGTCCATCATGGCAACATCGCCACCCCGCACGAGTGCCTCTTCATCCACGTCAGCAAGAGTTGGGATTGCCATTAAGATCCCGAAAATGAGCACAATACCGGCAAGGACGATCGAAGCCGCGAAGCTCTTGCCAATCGCATAACACGTTAACCCCCCGAGTATTGCCGCAATGAAGCTCAGGACAATACTCGCGACAATCCAAGCGCCGGAAACTTCATACGATCCGGACTGAAATGACCCTTCCGTTCCGAGGATCATGAAAGTAATGCCGAATGTCACGAAAACGAATACGGCCATCACGAGATAGCCGGCAACCACGCCGAGTATTTTCTTTAACATTTAGTTACGCCTCCTGCCATGTCTATTCCAGGTGATTCAGATTCGCCAGCTCTATCAAGCCCGTTTTCACCAAGGCCGAACCACACTGGATCGGGCGCGGGGTCGACCAATTCGTGGTCTCGATATGTGAGTCAGGAATAGATGGATAATAGGGGAGCGGAGGTTCAATGTCAAGATAAAATAGACCAGATTATGCCACATTAGCAATCTGGCGCGTTGATCGCGTGGAAAGTTATCTCAAGTCAAATCGGCAGGTGTAGCAAATATGACTATCGCAAGCGAGTAGTGTCCTGCTTCAGTTGGGTCACAGGTGGTGAAGATCAAGACAGTCCTGGGCCCGATCCAAATCAACAGTGAGAAAATTCAGCGAGCGATGCGAAGGCTCGCAATTTTCATACCGACTACTTTGCCAATGATCTTTCTGCTTCTCTACATGTCATTCGGTTCGGTCAGAAGCACAACACTGCTATCAATGTACTCTTGACGCTCATACTTATTCCATCACTGTACGAGTGGTTCGAGGCGAAGTCAAGACGTCATCCTGTTCGAGATCGGTCTGCCGAGAGTAAGTAGTCACCGCTAACGACGAAGGAAAGAGCAGACGCGGATGCAGGCAGAAACTGCCTCCTCGACAACTTCGGAACGGCCTGTTGGCGCCTGCGGTTGTTACTCATAGCGACGACTGTTAACCCTATGAAGGCTATTATCTCACACAGAAGACTGAGTTTAAACACGACTCTTCTCATATTATTTGCTTTCACGCAAGCCCGGACACAGGAAGACGCTCCTCTTGCGCCGCTCTTCGATGATCTCGGAAGCCATACCCACGAGACAATGACCGACAATCCCAGAGCACAGCGATACTTCGACCAGGGCCTGATACTCCACTATGGATTTAATCACGCTGAGGCAGTGAGATCGTTTCGCCAGGCGCAGCGACTCGATCCTGACTACGCGATGGCACTCCGGGGAGAGGCGACAACGCGCAGCGTGCTGCAGGAAGCCCGGAATATGCTTGAAGGTGAAATCGCTGCGGCTCAAGGCAGTTACGCCGAGGTTGAAAAGCATCTGAGGGATGCAGTCTCCCTGGAGACGAGTCTCGGATACTACGAACCACCGGTATGGTTCAGCCCCGCTCGTCACACGCTCGGCGCGATCCTCATCGATTGCCGCGGGAATATTCGGTTCGAATCTCAAGGAGCTCGACCGGCTTCTGCCGCTGTTCGATAACACAGACATCGAATCTCGCTACCTCTGCGTGCCACCGGACTGGCTCGGAAAGCCCCACTCACTCGAGGAAAAGAACGAGATATACATCCGCTCCGCAACTTAACTCGGTGCGGAAGCCGCTCGCAGGTTAATGAAATCCACGAGGATCGATGCGCAACAGATCGACTACATCATCTATATCAACACGACCGGACTCGCGACGCCGATCATCGACGCCCGCCTCATCAATATCCTGGTGCTGCGCCGAGACATTCGACGGACACCAATATGGGGACTCGGATGCGCCGGTGGGGCAGCCGGTCTGTCGCATGCTCATCACCATGCTGTCGGGCACTCGAAAGATCGCGTTCTCGTTGTAGCCGTAGAGCTGTGCGGTTTGACCTTCATCCACGACGATTTCACCAAAAGCAATTTCGTGGCAAGTGCTCTATTTGCGGACGGCGCCGCTGCTGCACTCATCTGCGGCGATGATGTCGAATCCGATGGCCTCGATATTGTCGACACGCAATCAACCTTCTACCCCGATTCTCTTGAAGTCATGGGCTGGAATATCGTATCTCGCGGAATGCAGGTCGTGTTCGACAAGCGCATCCCAAAAATCGTGATCGAGAACGCAGCGTCCGAACTCGATGGTCTATTGGGTGATAATTATCTTTCTCGAGAGGATATAGTGCAGTTCATGTACCATCCGGGCGGCGCAAAGGTCGTCGAGGCGTATGAGTCCGCATATGGCACGAACGGGAACGGCTTCGTGCACTCGCGCGACGTGCTCCGTGAATATGGCAACATGTCCTCGGTCACAGTCCTCTATGTCGTCGAGCGCTATCTGAAAAAGCATGGAATCGGCAATCCGGATTACGGCGTAATCTCGGCGCTCGGTCCGGGCTTTTGCTCCGAATCACTATTGGTGAAGATGTAGGTTTGCCCAAACGACTGACTCAAATCTACAGTGGAAACCGAAGTCTCAGGAACCGTCGGTTCGCGCAGATATAGTCTGTTGCCGATGGGGCTGTTCAGGTAGCTCTCAGTCTAACGAGACACACCATCAAGATTGATCTTCGAACGAAAGACCCATCGCGGCGCCGAATCGGTGTTCTGTCTCTGCAGCAGATACAATTGGGCCGAATGATGCTGAATGTGACGCATGATATAGAGAAGCAATTCGAAACATGTGAGTTCGACTTTGCCGAACGGAATTCGCTTGGCCGCACGCTCATCGCTCATTTCTCTGATTACGCTACGAAATTTGCTGCGACAGTGATCGAGATAGTTTAGAAGTTGATCTCGGCTATACGGCTGCTCAGGAATCAATCCGGCCGGATCGAGTTCCTCTAATCCGAACGGACTGGGCGGTCTGAACTCACCAAAATCTTCTGCAAGATAGTAGTCGATCCAGAAGATTGTATGATAAGCTATATACCAGTAGCTGTGGAAACCCGAGTCGTTGAACCAGAGCCCCTCGGGACACTCCCGAATTGCTCTCTCCATCGTATCGATCGCGGCCCCGCACTGTCCCCATATTCTCTCTTTCAGCTTCGAGTCCATAGTGCCTCCCATATTCCGAATGATATCTATCCTTACCGTAATCTACTCGAAGAAGCGTTGAACATCGTATTTGTCAATCACTTATGGGCAAGCAACCGAGAACTGAGTCGTTTTTCCGAAGAGATTTGGATATGATTACGAAGCATAAGGCCAAGCCACTTCGGCTATCATAGTGTCAACGCGAGCCTTGCATTCGCACTTACCGGCAGCATGAGACCTTCCTCGTACACGATCACGTCAATACGTCCCATTATGATGAATCCGATATTCTCGGCAACGGAGATATCTGCTCCAGCACCTTCCCTCAGCATCGCCCTGAGATTCATACCAGCCGCTGACGCAGAAATTTCTAAGTAACATCAAGCCTGCCGAGGGTCAAGTTAACAGTGGATAAGTCTACTCTTCGATTGCGTCGGGACGAAACACGAGACGATCTCAGCGATCTTCCATTCGCTTCGAGACGCGTGCCCACGTCTCCTCTCGAATGAAGCTCTCCGGCAGGTCCTCCTGCATCTCGAGATAAGTCTCAAACGGCACCGTGAATGTGAGGATATCCGCCGGGAGAATCTTACGGGAAGAGATATCGAGATTGCCGATAATCCCGCGCGGATTCTCCTTCTTCGATTCATTGTGTGGAACGACGCAGACCGACTGACATCCCGCGACATACGGTGCACCGACATGCTCGTTGCCGGTCCGACGGTAGTTGATAAGTATCGCCAGCGCCGACAGTTGATCGGCATTGACGGGGAAAGAGACCAGCGCGGGCTTTTCTGTGGCTGGTTCGATCTTCTCGAGGGGTTTGAAGACAACAAACTCATACGGTATATCAACATAGTTAAAACTGTCCATGAACTCTCGAACGAGCTCGCGATTCTTGAAATACCGCTCATCCTCCGCCAGGAGATTCTCCATGAACTCACGATTCGGCTTGTACGTATCCCCGAGACACAGTCCGACCCCACCGCCAAAACACCCATAGGTCTTTCGATCGAACGCCGCTGTCTGCCCGTTTTTCATGGTCGCCAGATAAAGCGCCATTACGCAGCCCCAATTGCCCTCACGAATCTGGCGAGCGTCATCCGGTTTCGTATCCGTAAACAGTATCGCGACAGGACTGTACTGCAGTCTGAGTTCCCTGGCTATCAAGCAATACACTTTGACTCTCTCTGTTTGAGCGGCATTCGGTTTCTGCTTCAGAGCAAATGTACCCGACGCAGTGAGCAGAGTCAAGAGATAGACAGCAGGATTCTCGCTTTACACGCGGCTTCAATTCTGCTATCTCTGAAACGTGAATTTCACAGGGGATCCCGTTATGCGGTCGCGTCTCGACACTCTGTTTACAAAGCTGTTTCTGCTCCTGCTATTGTTCCTCGTTGCAGGTGGCTGCCTGTATGCCCTTTTCGGTGAGCAGATCATCCGGCAGCTGTATGACGGCAGACTGCCGTTTACATCCCACACCTTGTTCGAATCCGATCCAACCCGCCCCGTGGAGTACTACATAGACCGCGCCGACAAAATCACCTGGGAGTATGTTGCAGTCGGAATCCCGCTGACCATCCTCATCTGGTGGATCGTTGCGAAAGCTGTGAGACACGCTGCATCTCCGAAGACAAACTACCGAATCACATCCGACATAATACCCGAACACAGATTTCGATTCGACTCACTCATGGCATTCCTGTCATACAGCGCATTCACAGTTGCGATATCCTGGCCGGTTATCCAGTCGTTTTCGACGTCTCTGCCGGGGCCACCCGAGGACAACTTTCTGTTCTTCTGGAATTTCTGGTGGATGACCGAGAAGGTGATCGGTGATGGCGGCAGCCTCATTCACACAAGCTACCTGTTCTATCCCGAGGGCGCCCACTTGTTCTTTCACTCATGGTCATTCTTCAATCTCGCGCTATCGGTTGTCCTGAACCAGGTTATGAATCTGTATGCAACTTACAACTTGATCGCGCTCCATACATATCCCGTAGCAGGACTTGGCGCATTTGTACTCGTGCGCTATCTGACGCGAAACAGCTATATCGCACTCCTGGGCGGATTTCTGTTCGCGTTCTGTCCATATCATCACGCGAGACTGCTGCATCATATCAACCTGATGTCGATTCAGTTTATTCCATTCTTCGTGCTGTTTTACATCAAAGCGATTCGTCAGGGCGGCAAATCGAACACTCTGCTCGCAGCAGTCTTCCTGCTCTTGAATGCCTTATGTACCTGGACATATTTGATATTTGGGCTGCTATTCATATTCCTGAGCTATCTCTATCTTGCACTCAGACGGAGACAGTTCCTAATGCCTGATGTCGTGCTGAAATCGTCTGTAGTCGCCGGCAGCGTGCTTGTTGCCCTGTCGCCCTGGCTCTGGAAAATGGTACAACTCGACATCACCGGATCGGTCGGATACAAGGAAGGTCGGAAGGGATTTGTCACCGACTTGCTCGGTTTGGTTGTACCCGGCGAATATCACTGGCTGTCGAACCTCGATTTCATCGATTCACTTAACTCGACATTCACAGGGAATGCATGGGAGGCCACAACCTACCTCGGTATTCCGGCACTGGCTTTGGTCGTCATCGCCTCGCTGAGGATTCTACCGATAATATCAAGATATCTGACCGCCGCGCTGGCATTTCTACTCATGTCGCTCGGTTACGATCTTCACATTCTCGGCAACAAAATCGAGATGCTTCTTCCCGATGTCATCACAAACAGCCTGCCCATCCTCAGCAGCATAAGTTCACCATCACGGTATATCATATATGTCTACCTCTTCTGGAGTATCCTCGTAGCGGTGGCGGCCGGGTATTTGATTTACAGTGCCGGGAACCGCGCAGCTCGAATTGGCCTTGCGCTTCTGCTACCTGTGTTGCTCATCGCGGACTACTTCAAGTCTGTCGATGTGATATCGGGTCCGGCGCTACCATCGTGCTACGAAAAGATAGCACACGATCATGGTCGTTTAGCCGTGCTCGATCTTCCGACCGATGTCAACGCATCCCGCTTCTACATGTATTATCAGACACATCACGGACGCCCGATAGTACAGGGATACATCGCGCGCAAGATCGACAAAACGCTAATCGATCGACTCGAGCTGCACGATCTTGAAAGGCAGAAAAGTCAGCTTGAAATGTCCGGTGTTGGATATATTATGATTCACAAGAGGATTGAGGGTGAGCATGATATTGTCGTGGATCGCTACAGGGCGGCATATTCAGTGATATGCGAGGATTCAACACACCTGCTTCTGGAGGTACCCTGAGGGCGACAATCCGATTCAATAGGCGGGATAATGCGGAATTTGATCACAAGTCTCCGCCATGATCCATCGCAATTGTCACCTTGCCGCGTGCATGTCCCCTTTCGAGATAACGGATGGCATCGGGCACTTCACTCAGTTTACAGCTTCTATCCATGACAGGCCTCAGTTTGCCTGTCTTGATCAACTTGTTCGTGAACTGTACCATATGCGCGGAAAGAGCAGATACGTGATGAACACCGGGAGGTTAATTTTATGAAAATCGGAGAGCCTGTGGTAGTCGAGGAAAGATTCAATGCGCCGGTCGAGAGAGTCTGGCAAGCTATAACCGAAGTCGACGAAATGAAGAAGTGGTTCTTTGAGAACATCCCGTCATTCAAGACCGAAGTGGGATTTGAGACTCAATTCAACGTCGAGAACGATGGCAGAGACTTCCTCCACTTGTGGAGAGTTGTCGACGCTGTTCCAATGAAGCGAATCGCTTTGAACTGGAAATACTCTGGATACGCGGGTGATTCGGTCGTGACATTCGAACTATCTGTAGAGAGTGACTCAACCAGACTGCAACTCAAACATGAAGCGACGGAGAATTTCCCGGGTGATATCCCCGAGTTCACGCGAGAGAGCTGCGCACGGGGATGGGAGTACTTCATCAAGGACAGGCTGGCCCAGTTTCTCTCGCAAGAGTGACGGACGCTTGGATTCATCTCCTGACGATTGTTGCTTGAACTCAGGTTGCAACTCTGGCATATTGCTTTCATGAAAGATTCTGAACACGGCTTCTATTCCAAACCGGTTAAAGAGCAGAGACGAATCCAGATTGGAATCGCCACTGTTGCCATCCTGGTGAACCTTGTCCTCGGCGCAGCGTCTCTATCGATCGGAGCATACCCGCTACCGATGCTGTTTATTGCCGTGACGCTGTCCGTAGTGGCACCGTTCTTCGACGTGCCATCGATGAAAAAGAAAGGAAAGCTGATCTATTACTCACCTTTGTTTGTTGCCGAGGAGGAAAAAAACGGCGTGATCCAGATACACGGGGGCACACTTCTCGACTATGTCTTCGCTGTCGACCGAAGCTTGAATGGAAAGCAGCGTACGATTCAGGTATTGATGGGCTACATAGCCGGCATGTTAAACCTGATCGAAAGTCACAGAGACCGCGATTTCTCCGAGATCAGGATCCGGGGGACGAGTTACTTCATTAATGAGAACACGGCCAGACGCATCGGGCTTCAGAGCACGGAAAGGAGTGCTGTCCAGACGATCATCCTGCTGTACAACTATGTCAATCTCACAATTACACACTCGATCGCCCGAGCGACGCTCAGTTTCCCTCGCATGCGGAATATCAGTACATTCGAGGGCCGCTTGTCTGACGTTGCGAGAAATTCGAAATCGCTAATCAGGTTACGTGATAAACTGGCTTCCAGGTCGTATACCAAATGACAAGAGGTGCACTACTTCGAAGGCCGATTGTCGACTGAGATCGAGGCATCTACCTCCATGACAGCCGGATCATGAGGAATCAACCGATTGAGAGGACACAGAGCATGGCAAACAAACCGTTTCGTGAACTTCTCGAAAAATCCGCCCAACGCGGGATTTCGTACCTGGAGAGCCTGAACGGCCGACAGGTCGCACCGGATTCCATTGCCGTTGATAGACTGATCACCCTCGACGTGCCGTTCCCGGAAGACCGAAGCGATCCCGAGGCAGTCATTCGAGAACTCGACGAGCTCGGTTCCCCGTCTACGATGGCTATGGCAGGTCCGAGGTTCTTTGGATTCGTAATTGGCGGTTCGTTGCCGGTGGCTCTGGCTGCAAACTGGATTGCGGGAGCGTGGGATCAGAACAGCGCGCTACACAATGTCACTCCTCTGCAGGCGATTCTGGAGCAGGTTTCACTCAACTGGTTGTTTGATGTTTTCGATTTGCCGCAGGATTGTGCGGGGTCGTTCGTAACCGGTGCAACAGTCGCCAATTTCACCGCGCTCGCCGCGGCGAGAAATGCTGTACTCTCGAAAGCGGGCTGGAATGTGGAAGCGGATGGACTGTTTGGCGCTCCGCCAATCGAAGTAGTGATCGGAGAGGAGGCGCATCCGACGCTTCTCAAATCGCTCGGAATGCTCGGGCTTGGCAGGAATCGCGTTCTTCGCGTCCCGGTCGACGGTCAGGGCAGAATGCGCGCGGACGCCCTTCCGCCTCTCGCTGAACAATCGATAATCTGCATTCAGGCCGGCAATATCAACACCGGCGCCCTCGACCCGGCAGCGAGGATATGCAAAATAGCGCATGAAGCTGGAGCCTGGGTACACGTTGACGGAGCATTCGGCCTCTGGGCAAAGGCTGTGCCCTCTCTACGACACCTCGTAGACGGCTTGGAAGAAGCCGATTCATGGGCGACCGATGCCCACAAATGGCTGAACGTCCCGTACGACTGCGGTCTGGCTTTTGTCCGGGATGCCGACGCTCTTCGTGCGTCAATGGCAATCACCGCCGAATACCTGCCGACCGAGAGTGAACATCGAAATCCCTCGGACTTCACTCCCGAACTATCCAGACGAGGAAGAGGCATCGAAGTCTGGGCCACTCTGCGTACACTCGGCAGACGCGGGCTTGCAAAGATGATCGAGCGGACATGCAGGCACGCCAAACGGTTCGCGGAAGGCTTGGCAGAAGCCGGTTACAGCATACTCAACGAGGTCGTACTCAATCAGGTTCTCGTTTCCTTTGGTGATGCAGAGACGACTGAGAAGGTAATCGCCGATATCCAGGCGGATGGGACTTGCTGGTGTGGTGGAACCGAATGGCAGGGCCACAGAGCGATGCGCATTAGTGTGTCGTCATGGGCTACTACCGAAGAGGACGTTGAGCGCAGCCTCGATGCCATGATTCGGATTGCGAATAGACACCGTTGATACCTCGGTAAGTCGCGGCGCCTTGCTGCCCATGCGCCTCTGAACGCAGGATGATCCTGAGTATCTCACCCGGAGCCCAGAGTCGCATACGCGGACCCCACGTTCCAGCGCCCCGCGTGACTATTGCTGTCATATCTCTGATCTCATACCTGCCTTCAAGCAGTGGATTCGCGGCCGCCGAAATATAGTCGAACGGCCAGATTTGCCCGCCGTGGGTATGTCCGCAGAGCATCAGGTCAATACCGGCGGATGCCGCCTCGTCGATCATACGGGGTCTGTGAGACATCAGAATAGTCGCAGCCTCGGGCACACTGCCATCGAGTACCCCTGCGATACGGTCGGATGCGGCAGACCGCGACTCATGGCCGTCACCGTCATCCACACCCCCGACAGCAAGCCCGGGCACTACCTCGACCCACTCGTTCCGAAGCAGATCGATTCCGGATTCTTCGATAAAGAGTACGCTGGCATCCAGGCCACCATGGCGCTCATGATTTCCGGTCACCCCCATCACGCCGAGCGGAGGATTGAGGCCTCCCAGCAACCCTCTAATCCTATCCTGTCTCTCCTCCGGGCTGTCACCCTCGAACATATCTCCCAGCATCAATACAAGATCCGGCTCCATAGCTTTGATCTGCTCGAGTCGCCCTGCCAGCCAGTCGGCATCGATGAACTCCCCCAGATGCGTATCGGAGATTACGGCAACAGTCAGACCGTCGTGCTCCGACGGCAACCTGCTGAGAGTTACCTCATAGGTGTTGACTACAGGTGGACGCAGAGCCTGCACGAATGCTGTCGCCGCCATTAGTATCCCGATGACGAGCGCAACGCCGCGTATGAGCGGAACTTGACCCCGAAAAAGTAGCCCGAACAGGGTGAGCAAATCGGCGAGAAGAAGGCATATGAAGACGAGAAACAGCGTTCCGAGCCAGTTCATCACGAACAATTCTACGGGTGACTCGAACGCTTCGAGACCGATGTCATCCAGATACCGTCTCGACAAGCCAACCGCCCACAGAACCGCTCCGATAATCAGCACGGTGGAGCGAGGTATGAACTTTGTGATGTACGGTATCGTGGTCAAACGCCAGAATACGTAAACGTGGAGCAGGGTCCATCCGGCAGTAAATATGATCCTGAACACCCGTCTCGCCTCCTTCCCTACACGGTCTCTATCTTCGTCATACCTCCGATTCAAATCCAGTAGAATCTGAGCAGATTCAAACGTACTACAAGCCTCTGACTTCGGCGGTTCAAGCTACCCAACCATATCCGCCCTGAAAGCATCCTGATGGCCGGTCACTGTTTAACTGCAAGCACGCACTGCGCATACGGCTTCAGAATGCGCTGCTCACTGCACTCAGATCATGGAACCGGTGCCTGCCGAAAATGAGCCGACCAGGCCGCTACTACACTTCCGATTCGGTTCGTCTGCCAAACACGATATAAAGCGCCGGCAGCACTACCAGCGTCAGGGCCGACGAGGTCAGGATTCCGCCTACAACAACAGTTGCAAGTGGCCTCTGCACCTCAGCTCCTACACCGGTGGAGAGTGCCATAGGCACGAATCCCAGTGCCGCAACCAACGCGGTTATAAAGACCGGCCGCAGGCGTGTGATCGCGCTCTCCTGCACGGCCGAGTAAATGTCGCGGCCCCGCGAGCGCATCCGCTTGATGCTCGACACCAGCACGAGACCATTGAGTACCGCAATTCCGGACAAAGCCACAAAACCCACTCCAGCGGATATCGAGAACGGCATCCCCCGCAAAGCGAGAGTGACTACTCCACCGAGCGCTGCAAGCGGCACGCCGGAAAATATCAGGATGGCATCACGAACGGATTTATATGTCCAGAAGAGCAGCGAGAATATGAGCAGCAGCGCGATCGGCACGACAATAGCCAGCCGCAGACGCGCCCGCTCGAGGTTCTCAAACTGTCCCCCCAGCCGGATGAAATATCCGGTCGGAAGCGATATCTCGCTCGCCAATCGCTCACGGAGTTCGTCCACAAAAGATCCAATATCCCGGTCGCGCACATTGCACTGAATCACGATGCGGCGCTTGCTCCACTCTCGAGTGATGCTCCCCGGGCCCTCATCGAGTGAGACCTCGGTCACTCGATCCAATCCCACCATGCTTCCCGTCGGCGAGTTTAGAAGGATGCGATCGATATCTTCCGGCCCCTGGATCATTGACGTGTCGAGCCTGACAGTCAGGTCGAAGCGACGCTGTTTCTCGAACACGTCTCCGACAACTATGCCTCCGATGCCGTTTACGGTGGTCAGCACGTCCCTCGCGGTCAGTCCAAACCTTGCAAGACGGGCTCGGTCAACCGCCAGACGCAACTGCGGCTGGCCGGTGAGTTGCTCCACCGTGACATCGACACCACCCGGAATACTTTCCACGAGAGTCGCAATCTCCCCTGCTCTCGATTCGAGAACATCGAGATCATCGCCGAAGAGCTTTATTCCGATATCGGAGCGAATACCGGCGATCATCTCGTTTATGCGCATCTCTATCGGCTGAGTGAAAATGCGATTCTGGCCGGGCAAATCAGCCAGCTCGGCATCAATTGCCGACACCAATTCCGCCTGACTGGATGCCTTCGTCCAGTATTGCCTCGGATTGAGACTGATAAACATATCAGTTAGCTCGAGCCCCATTGGATCGGTCGACAGCTCCGCCGTTCCTGTCCTGCTCCAGACATGGGATATCTCGTCGGGGAATCTTTCCTTGAGCAGATTCTCTACACGAGTATTATAGTTGTTGGACTCATCGAGTGATATGCCGGCCAGACGGACAAGATTCATAACGATTGTACCCTCGCTCAGCCTTGGCACGAACTCGGCTCCAAGCTGAGTGAACAATATCGCACCACCGATTGTCAGGATCAGTGCGGCCAGAACGACCGTCTTCGCTCGCTTCACGGCAAATGAGATTATGGGTTTGTAGAGTGTCTTGAGCCCACGGATAATGATAGACTCACGCGCCTTTGTTTTGTGCTTCAGGAACATGCCTATCAAAGCCGGGATAACCGTAAATGACAAAATCAGCGATCCGGTCAAAACGAATACGACAGTGAGCGCCATCGGACGGAACAGCTTGCCCTCGACACCCTGGAGTGTAAGGATCGGCAAATAAACTGTGATGATTATCAATTCGCCGAATAGTGTAGGCTTACGGACTTCGAGTATGGCGTCGCGGATTACTTCCAGCCGAGGCCGCCCGGGATCGGCCACAGACAGCCGCCTGACGGAATTCTCGACCTGTATGACGGCATTGTCTACAGCTAACCCGAAGTCTATCGCTCCGAGGCTCATCAGACTTCCTGCGATGCCCACACGCGACATGAGATCGAACGCGAACATCATCGAAAGCGGAATTGCGGAAGCGACTATCAGCCCGGCTCTGAGATTGCCCAGCATGACAAACAGGACGGCTATGACCAACAGCGCGCCAAAGAAAAGGTTCTCTCGCACCGTTTCCAGCACTTCATCGACGAGGCTGGTCCGCTCGTAGACCGGGAATGCTCGAACATCTTCGGGCAACCCGGCAGCCGCAATCTCGAGTTGCTCTGCCAGCTCGTGAGTGACTTTTGCCGGATTCTCGCCGATCAGCATGAATCCCAGACCCAGAACCGCCTCGCCTTCTCCGTTATAGGTAGTTGCGCCACGCCGAATCTCATGTCCGATCACGACGTCAGCTATATCACTTACCTTGATCGGAACGGTTTCGGGGGTGGCGAGTACGATGTCCTCGATCTGCTTGACGTTCTCTACTACGCCGATACCGCGAACGATGGTCATCTCGCCGCCCTGGTCGATCTGACCACCGGGCACATTTCCGATGTCTCTCTTGATGGCATCAACTGCATCGACAAGTGAAATTTGATACCTCGCGAGTCGATCCGGATCGAACAGGATTACGAACTGTTTCTCAAATCCACCCCAACTGTTGACCTCGGCGACGCCCGGAACGGCTTGAAGCTGTGGCTTGATAATCCAGTCCTGCGCAACTCGAGCGGCTGTCGGATCGGGTGAATCGGAAACGACAATGTAGTGAAACACCTCTCCGAGACCTGTTGACACAGGACCCAATCTGGGCGCATTCACGCCGTCCGGCAAATCGACGGACAGCAGTCTCTCACTTACCTGTTGTCTTGCAAGATACAAATCGGTGCCGTCTTCGAAGATCGTAGTTACCTGACACAGACCATACTTGGTAATCGACCTGACTTCGGCCAGGGATGATAGACCGGTGAGCGCCTGCTCCAGCGGATAGGTCACGAGAAGTTCGAGATCTTCCGGAGCCCAGCCGGGAGCGGAAACATTTACCTGAACCAGCACAGGAGTTGTGTCCGGGAACGCATCGAACGGCAGTTGGACCAGAGCGATCGTTCCCATAACTACCAACAGTGCCGCCAATAGCAGTATGACGACGCGATACTGCAGTGTGAACTCGACTATAGCTCTCAGCATCGTCGGCCTCAACTGGTCGGTTCAAGGCCGCAACAGCCGGCACCGATGCTCGATTTCTTCAGTTCCGTCTTGAGAAGGAATGCGCCGTCTACGACGACCTCCTGCCCGGCGCTCACATCGCCATCAATCTGGTAGTACGGTCCGAATCTGCCCAGAAGCTGCACCTTGCGCGGGCGATAGCGATCGACCGCCTCCTTGACGAAGACGACATTACAGCAGCCCTCCCACTGAACGGCATCCTTGTGTACCAGCGAAACTTCATCATGCCCGGTTTTCACGATCTGCACGCGGCCGAATTCACCGGCTCGAAGCCCATGATCCGGATCCAGAATGCGGGCCCGAACTATGCCCGTGCGCGTATGCAGATCCAGAAACTGCGATATCCAGATGACCTCTCCACCAACGCGATTGATGCCGCCGCCATCCGAGCTGAAGATTAGCTGATGGCCCAAATCTACCTCGTGCATCTGACGTTCAGTGAGTCTGGCCTCAATCCACATGGCTGACGGACCCCCGACAATCGCAAATGTATTGCCGGCATTCAGCAACTCACCAACTTTGGCGATCCGCTCGATCACAACGCCGTCCGATGGAGATCGCAGAGTTAGTCTGTTGGACAGGTTGTCTTCCTCGATTATCTCGATTATGTCATCTTCGTGCAGTCCCGCGGACAGGAGAATGCCCCGAACACCAACGTACTCCGCACGAGTCTGCTCAGCAACGGCGGCCTGCATGTCGAAGTCCGCATCGCTGATCAAATTTCGCTCCTTCAACTCTCGGTGGCGATCCAGTTCCTTCTGTTGCACCCGGTATTTAGCATATGAAGTGATCAAGTCCGACCGTAAGCGCGCAATGTCGGGAGACTGCAGCCTCGACAGGGGTTGCCCATAGATCACCCTTTCGCCGGGTGATACCAGCCATTCAGATACCAAAGCTGCTACTGAGATTGTTATTGCTGATGTATTGGTTTTGTCGAAGACAATCTCGGCCGGTGCCTCGTCTATGGATTGCCGCAAAGCCTTGCGAACAGGCTGGACCGTAATTCCGGCCCTCTCGGCAGTGACCGATGATGCGAACTGAATCAGCGCCCCGTTCGTCGCGCAGAACGCGGCGTTTGTTTGATAGTTCAGTTTAACACCAACCTCGTCCTCGGTTAGATCAAGATCCGTTGTCTGGTACTCCAACTCCTGAGGAAATACAATACCCGGATTACACAGACGGCAGTGTGACTCCGGCAAGTCGTGCCCGGCACACCAATCGCCCGATTCCTTGAAACCGGCTATCAACGATGGATGACACTTCGTGCACTCCGATTCCGGCACGGAATGTTCACTACACCAGTCGGACAGGTCGACACCGTCGCCGGCAGCTTCGTGTGATTCCCCCGAACGGTCGCCGCTTGCACCAATATCGTGCTCTTCGTGACCAACGAGGTCGTTTTGTGCGTTTTCAGCCATCACTTTAGGACTGCGGTCCGAAACGCCTTCGCTTCCGCACCCCAGAACCAAAGCAATACTGAGACTGATCGCAAATACTCGCAGCCAATTGCTCCTCTTATTCATCTCACTTACTCCTCGAATGTAGTACATCAGTGCGCTATTGATTCCGAACCAAGCCTGACTCGACAGGGTAGCGCCACAGAATGATTGCGTTCACCTGGATTTGAAAGTGTGCTCGACTACTGCCGAACACTGAAAGAGGCTATTGAGTCTGCCGCGGAGGATGGTCAATGTCGTTGGGGAGAGTATCCTCAACTACATTCAGAGATAATGGCTTCTGCCATGAATGCAATTCCTTTGGATGCCCTTTCTCATTAGCTGAGATGAGCACAATGTGGTTAGCACGATTGCAGCTTTCGCAATCGCTGCACGAGTCAGTGGAGTTGTGGCACCCGTCTGCGCATTCGCAACCGTGCACCCCTTCCAGCACGCCTCCTCCGGCCATCGTACAAATTGTAAGAACCAATATGACCGCAAGCGAAGCTCGCATTGAACTCATGCTGTTTCTCCGTAAACCCATCATCTACAACCTACACTTCACCGTGCGAGAAGTTTCATCATGGCAATAGTAGACGTAATATAGCCACGATGCGGCATTTGCCAAGGACTATTTGACGAAACAGGATCAGTTTTCTCTGCGATCATTGTAAGTGGCTGCTATTTATTGACTTTCTTCGGAGACCGATGCGCCACTATCTCTCACAACCGGGACCGGGTATCCGTCTGTATCGAACAGAGAAATGAGACCTTTGATTCTGAGATAAAGTCAGATCAAACTACCACACGTATCGTCAAAAACGGCGATGATTGTGGTACCGGCATCGGTTGGCTCCAACGTAAACTCCACACCCTGCTTCTTTAACCTGTCGAATGTCTCGTGAATGTCCTCAACGAAAAAGACTGTCGCAGGAATACCCTGTTCGAACATCGCCTCCTTGAATTTCGCCGCCGCCGGATTGTCGTTCGGTTCGAGCAGAAGTTCAGCACCATTGGAATCCTCCGGTGAAACTGCAGTAAGCCACCGGTAATCTCCGACTGGAACATCGGCCTTTTCCTGGTCGTCGACAGATATGCTCGCGATTTTGATTTTCATTACGGAGCCTTCTTCTTTCGAGCGTGGATAATCAGTAGTATCCTGCGCAATCGCAACGGCTGATGCGAACAGCAACATCGTAATAGAGACCAGCGTGATAATTGTGCGCATGATGATAATCCCTCCGTGCCGTCAAAGGCTCTTCGTAGTATGGAGTTTCTCCAATCACGTTCTGCAGTGTTTCATACCACAAGATACAGAATGTACGCCACGTAGCAGGTGAGCAGCAGCCAGCCCTCGAGATGGGATATGCGACCTTGCCCTCGGAAGCCATATCCAATAGCAAATAGTGCGACAGTGAGCGCTGCCATAACAGAAACATCTCTGCTCAGGACACCTGGCTCTGCCGGCAACGGATGGATCACTCCCGCTATCCCTACAACAGCCAGCGTATTGAACAGATTGGAGCCCAGCACATTGCCGAGGGCGAGATCGTGCTGTTTCTTTCGCGCCGCGGCGATAGCGGATGCCAACTCGGGCAGGGATGTACCAATGGCGACTATTGTCAGTCCGATTATCAGTTCACTTACTGCGAGGTTTCTTGCTATCTCAACAGCACCCCACACCAGAATACGAGAACTCGCCGCCAGCAATATCAGACCGAGAGTGAGCCAGATAAGAGATCGTCTCAACGACATGCCTTGCGGTATGACCTGCTGGTCTACTTCCGTCGCAAAGTGATCCTCTCTATTACGCAGTCCCAGCCAAATCGACCATACAATGAGCGATGCGAAGACTACTAACAGCAGCACAGCGTCAAGACGCGAGACTTCCCCGTCCAGCAGCAGAACAGCAGCAAGTCCGGTTACGGCGGTCAGGATTGGGAGTTCCTTGCGAAGAACGTGTGAATCTACGACAATTGGATAGATCGCGGCTGAGATACCGAGTATCAATGCGATGTTGGTGATGTTCGAGCCGTAGGCATTTCCGAGCGCTATTCCCGGATTGCCCTGGACGCTGGCAATGGCGGCCACGACTATCTCCGGCGCTGAAGTACCAAAACCGACTACCAGCATCCCGATCAAAAGGTGTGGAACTCGAAAATGATGCGCGATAGATGCTGAACCGTCCACAAAGCGATTGGCACTCCAGATAAGTACAGCCAATCCAGCGAGAATAGCGAGAATAGCATGAATCATCGGGCCCAAATTCTTCTACATGCCAGAGTCGTTTGATTGCAGTGCTGTCAGCACGCGATTTAAGCCGAACAGATCAAACAGTGTGCGAACAGTGACGTTTACAACTTCGATAAACCCAATGAGAAATCCGGCGACCTTCGCTTCAGTCGGTTCATGCTGCCCAGCCGAATCATGGAATGAACCCTGCTCCGCTCCCGGAATCCATCTTAATCTATGAACAAACATGCGTCGCCGAGGTTCAATCTCGTCGATTATGCCGTCGCGCGGGCTGGCATCTACGGGGCGCAATCAGAACCGTCATACGGATAACAAATTACATTTCACATTGGCCTTGCCAAATCCACTTTAATTCATTAAAGTATCTGCGGTAATACTTAATTAAAGGGCAGATTGTGACCGAAGCCGAAAAACAGGCCCGAATTTTCAGAGTGCTTTCAGTCGAAAGCCGTGTCCGGATGCTCAATCTGTTGAAAAAACGAACGCTTTGCGTCAATGCTCTCGCCCGTGCCCTGGAGATAACTCCGGCGGCGGTTTCTCAGCACCTTCGCATTTTGCGCGATGCCGACGCCGTTATCGCTGACAAGCGGGGTTATTTCGTTCATTACCGGGCAGATAGAAGAACCCTGGCCAAGTGGGCCAAGCTGGCCACGAACCTACTGGAAATGGATGAGTGAGAGCCATTCCGTTAACAAGGAGAACCGAAATGTGTGACAAAGACAAATGCTGCGAAAGACCCAAAAAGCTCAAAGGCAAACCCAAGGAATGCTCCCCGGAGCAAATCAAAGAGTGCCATGGCGAGGCGAAAGAGCATCCGTGCCTATCAAAGAAACCCAAAAAGTGACTTCTGCTATTGTCATTGATAACCTGAGCAAGTCTTTCGAAGATGTGAGGGCTGTTGAAGGTGCCTCCTTCGAGGTTGCGCGGAGCGAGCTTTTCGGTTTTCTCGGTCCTAATGGCGCCGGCAAGACTACGACCATCAACATGCTGACCGGCTTGGCGCGCCCTGATACAGGATCAATCAGTATCGGCGGTATCGACTGCACTGAAAATCCCAGAGCCGCCCAGCATCTGGTTGGCGTGGTCCCGGATGAAAGTAATCTCTACCCGGAACTCACCGGCTTTGACAACCTATGTTTCTGCGCCTCGCTCTATGGCGTAAGAAAGGCTGACCGGCAAGCGCGCGCTCGCGAGCTTCTCCAAATGTTCGGCCTAACCAAGGCAGCTGATCGGAAGTTTGCCGGCTACTCGAGAGGAATGAAACGAAAGCTGACAATCGCCGCCGGTATCATTCACCGGCCGGAGATTCTGTTTCTGGACGAACCGACCACCGGCATCGACGTGGCCAGCGCCCGGCAATTGCGGCAGCTCATCGATGATCTCAACCAACGCGGAACGACAATTTTCCTGACTACGCACTATATCGAGGAAGCCGAGCGGCTTTGCGACCGCGTCGCTTTCATCGTCTCCGGACAGATTATCCGCATCGATTCCGTTGAAAACCTTGTCCAGCCAGTAAAGTCACGGCATATCGTCCAGATAGCGTGCACTGACTCAGTCGAGGGCATCCGTGGCCTGATCGAATCGTCATTTCCTGATCTTGATTTTGTTTTCCGTGGAGACGGTACGGTTCGGGTGGAATCGGACCAGCCGATCGGAGTTGGCCCGATCATTCGCCTTCTTGAAGATAATGACACCGAAGTCATCGAGGCACGGAGAATCCGGCCATCTCTCGAGGAAGTCTTCGTTCGCGCCACCGGATTGGAGGCCGATGCAATGCAGAAAGAGAAGGAGAAGAAGGGAGGTGGGAGATGAAGTTCTGGATAGCCTTCTGGAATATCCTTCTGAAGGACATGCGGACGTATTACCTGAAGCCGCCCAACATCAGCTGGGGCCTGATCTTCCCTTTGGCATGGACCGGGATGTTCTTTGTCAAGTCCGGCGCTGAACTGGGGAGCATTGTCACCCTGCTTCCCGGCGTGGTGGCTATCTCCATCCTGTTCGGTACAACATCGATGCTTTCGGTTACTGTAACTTTCGAAAAGAAAAATCGCTCTTTCGAGCGATTGCTGCTTGCCCCGATTCCATTCGAACTGCTCATGCTGGCTAAAACCAGCGGAGCTATTCTCTTCGGTGTAGCCAACGCCTTTGTCCCGGTCATCATGGCTGTATTTCTTATCGATTTGTCAGGTGTCACCTGGACTGCTTATGTGCCCGCCGTGTTTATGATTGCGGTAGCTTCGACCTTCCTCGGCCTGTTCATAGCTGTCTCGGTCAGCGAAGTGTTCGAGGCTCAGACCTTTTCGAATTTCTTTCGATTCCCCATGATATTTCTATGCGGTTTGTTTTTTCCTATTGAGAAGCTCCCTGTCTTTTTGAAGCCGATTTCCTATGCCTTGCCGTTGACCTACGGTGCTGATGCGCTACACGGATCCATACACGGCGCCAATGTAATGCCGATATCATCAGACCTGTTGGCTATGGGAGCGTTTTGCGTTGGCCTATTCGTTCTAAGCCTTCAGATGATCCGGAGACGCTGGATTGTCTGAGTTCCGAATCAGCGATGAATCCCTGATGCAGTCTGTTTGCAACGGGGATTTTGGTGCTTTCGAGCAAATAGTCCGGCGACACCAGGACTGGGTCTGGAAAATCGCATACCGTTTTCTTAATGACGGAGAAGAGGCTAAGGATATTACACAGGAGGCATTTCTTCGGCTTCTGGACGCATCAGACCGGTACAAACCCGCTGCCAGATTCACAACCTACCTTTATCAGATCATCTGCCGTCTTTGCCTTGACTACGCCAAAAAGAAACGTCCTGTATATATGGCAGAAATTCCGGATTCTATCGATCCCGGCCCAAATGCCTCCGAGAAAATGGAACGACAGGAGGTCTCGGCAGGGATCGAAACCGCCTTGCGTTGTCTGCCGCCGGATTATCGTATGGTTATCATTTTGCGGTACTTCGAGGGCCTGAGCGGGGCGGAAATTGCCAGAGCTCTGAAGAAATCCCCCAAAGCTGCAGAGCGGTTGCTGGCACGTGCCCGAGAGAAGCTGCAACCTCTGCTATTGAAATACTATGAAGAATAATCATCTGTCAGAGGGGGATTTGGAAGACTCGTTCGTTTAATCAGATAAGGAGAAGAGATGAATTGCAGGGATATTAAGACAAAACTCGGTAGCTACGTCGAAGGTCGGTTATCCGGGATTGATCGTAATCAGGTGGAAGCCCACCTGAGGGAATGCCAGTCATGCAGAACCGCGTTGGCGAAAGTCGACAGGGTCGCGGCATTACTTGTGCTGGCTGAGAACCCTGCAGTTCCTCCCGGGTTGACTAATCGGATCATGACTGAGGCGCGGGTTCGGATTTCCTCGGAGCCGACAGCGAACTGGAACCCGATAGCATGGTTGCGCCTGGCTTCAATTCCCACTCGGGTAGCGGCTACGGTTGTGCTCCTTATCGGACTGACTCTGGGACTCAAACTGGGCGCCACTACCGTTCCTGCTGATGAACAGATCACTGTTGCTCAGGATGACCCTTTAGAGGTGTACCAGATTAGTTACATTGCCGACCTGCCAACCGGCTCCATTGCTGAAACCTACATGGGTCTCATATCGCCGGCAAATTAACGAGGAGATTGATCGTGTGGAGTAAGATTGCCCCTTTGCTGATAGTATTCTCGATAGGCTTGAATATTGCATTCGTCGGCGTTTGGCTCTCTACTGCTGTCAAAGCTGACAGAGTCACGCCGGAACCGTGTGACCGTTCATGCGAAGGGGTCGCATGTCCGTTACATCGCAGCCTGAATGTAACAGATGAACAGTGGGGAGAACTTGAGCCTCGCCTGACCCAGTTCCAGACAGAGTCACAAGCCCTGTGTCGGGACATCCGGCACCTGAGCGGCCAACTGATAGATCTTATCGCCGCATCGGAACCAGACACAGATGCGATTTCGGCTAAACAAGAAGAGATTCTCGCCTTCCAGCGGAAAATGCAGGGGGAGGTCATAACTCACTTGCTGGCGGAAAAACAAATGCTCACCGAGGAACAGCAGGCAAAGCTATTCGACATGATGAGGGCGAAAGCAGGCTGCGTCGGCCAAAACACGATTGGCTGTCCACAGTCAATCTCCGGATTGCAGTCTCAAACTCAACTGGATACTACTGACTGACAATAAGGCAACTTTTAAGAAGTGTATGAATCAACCGAAACTCAAAACTCCAAGGAGGTAAGGCGTTGAAGAGAGTATCGCTATTACTGCTGATCGCGGTTGTACTGGTGGGAGGTGTCTACGCAGTTCATGCTTACGCCGACAAGACGAGCGATGATGCTGCTGCCAAAGCAGAGAAGGCAACGGTCCAGAAAATTGATCAGAACACCGATAAGTCAGTCCAGTGTCCCAGGCATCCCGACTGCCCTTCCGACTGCAAACACACGGGGAACTGCACCAGTGATTGCCCGAAGTTCGTTGACAAAGACAAGGATGGGCAGTGCGACACTAATAAGAAGTGCCATTCCGCAGGTAAGCCCGCGGGCTGTCCGGGCCACTCCGCAAATATGCAGAAGGGTTGTCCGGGACATGCCAATGGAGGATGTGGCAAACATTAGCAAGGCCAATCCGCATTTCCTGGCAAACCTCTGGTCACATTGAAGAATTCAATCAGGGTACACTTTGGCTTCAGGGCAAGGTGTACCCTTTTTGGATATTTGGACACATAGTCGTGTGACGCAACCCACATTCAACGCCATCCACACTGCAGAACACAGGAGTGGTCATTGTTCTTCCCTGAGGCCGGTATCGAGGTTGATCTCTGGATCCCTCCGTTAGTCGCCTTCGTCATCTCTTTCTTCACCTCGATGGGCGGCGTTTCGGGTGCATTTCTACTCTTACCGTTCCAAATGTCATTCCTGGGTTACACTAACCCGTCAGTAAGCGCAACAAACCAGTTATTCAATATTGTAGCGATACCGAGCGGTGTCTATCGCTACTGGCGCGAGGGTCGGATGGTTTGGCCGCTGACCTGGATCGTCATCGCCGGTACGTTACCCGGGGTTTTCATCGGCGCCGTTGTCCGTGTAGCCTATTTACCAGATCCCAGGCATTTCAAGCTTTTCGCGGCCGCAGTATTGCTCTATATCGGCATTAAAATGGTGCGGGACCTCCTGACAAAGAAATACGCTGGAAGCGCTAAAACCGATAGTGAGAAGAAGTTTCAGGATATGATTCGTCGCAGTAGAGTGGCAAATCGTAACATTGACAAAGATGGCGAGGCCTCTGCTTCACAGGTACGGGTGATTCACTTCAACTTCAAGCGATTGGCTTATACCTTCTATGACCAAACGTTCGAAGTTTCTTTCTGGGGAATTTTTACCCTCAGTTTAGCCGTGGGAATTGTGGGCGGGATATACGGCATTGGCGGCGGGGCTGTCATTGCACCGTTCTTCGTCACTTTCTTCGGATTACCGGTATACACCGTGGCCGGCGCCGCCCTTATGGGAACCTTCGTTACGTCGGTTGCCGGAGTTATTTTCTATCAAGTAATTGCCCCTCTCTTTCCAGACCAGTCAGTTGCCCCTGATTGGCTTCTCGGAAGCCTTTTTGGAACAGGTGGAATGGCAGGTATGTATCTCGGAGCCCGCTGCCAGAAATTCGTCCCTGCCGGCGCGATCAAGTGGATGCTTGCAGGCGTCATTGTTTTCACTGCATTGAAGTACATTACGTCCTTCTTCAGCAACTGAGACTTATTCGTGCATGAACAACGATGTGGAACAGAGAGAGCCAATTGCCGGAAAGTTCGCAAGTTCTTCCGATATCGAGTGTCCATGAATTAGGCAGTAAAGGCTGAGGTATATCATATGTGCGATAAGGGACAACAGAGTTGAAAAAGAAATGGACAATCATCCTAACATTGCTGGCAGTCGGAGCTGTGTCAATCGTGGCAGTGGTGACTCTAAGGAATAATGGTGACAGCACCGCAACGAAGGAAACAGCCAAAGTAACAAGACGGGACATCGGCTCCACGGTCCTGGCCACCGGCATTATTAAGCCGATGGTTGGGGCCGAGGTGAAAGTCGGCTCCCGAATCTCCGGTGTGGTCAAACACTTGCGCGCCAATATCGGCGATCATGTCACCGCCGGAGCGGTTATCGCGGAGCTTGAGGACTCTGAGCTTGCCACCAGAGTACGCCAAAACCTCGCTGCCGTAGAGAAGGCTAAGGCCGATCTTGAATACGCTCGGAAGCAGTTTGAACGCGAACAGGCTCTTTTCCAAAAGGAGCTCATATCCCAGGACCGGATCGACCAGTCAGAAACCACATTGAAAGTAGCGGAAGCAATGCTCGGACAGGCCCAGGCCAATCTTGAATACTCGCGGGTGCAATTGGGCTATACCAGAATTCTCAGCCCGATCGCGGGTGTGATTGCGTCGGTTTCAACGCAGGAAGGTGAAACCGTTTCGGCCAGTCTGGCTGCTCCCACTTTTGTCACGATCATTGACCTTGACCGACTGGAAGTGCAAGTGTATGTAGACGAGACCGACATCGGCAAAATACGGGTCGGTCAGACCGCCCGCTTTACAGTCGATACCTACAGCGACACTGATTTTGCAGGCACAGTCACTGCCATCTATCCAAAGGCTGTCATCCAGGACAATGTCGTAAACTACATTGTCACCCTCTCGATTGATGATCTCCACGACAAGACGCTTCGTCCAGAGATGACCACAAGCGTGACGATACAGCTGGAGACACGCCAGAATGTACTGGCTGTTCCGACCAGCGCAATACTCCGAGAGCGCGGCGAACGATTCGTGACTGTCGTTAGTGGCGGACAACAAGCAAAACGACCGGTAAAAACCGGCTGGCGGGATGACGGCTACACCGAAATCCTTGACGGATTGCAGGAGGGAGAAACCGTCTTAATCGCACCAGTCATTGAGGAGTACAGATAATATGGAATCAACTGTTATCCATGCCAAACAATTGGCAAAAATCTACAACAAAGGCGGCACTGGTGAAGTTCACGCCGTTCGCGATGTTTCATTGGCGATTAACCGTGGGGAGTATGTTGCCATCATGGGTGCGTCTGGTTCAGGTAAATCGACTCTTATGAATATCCTTGGCTGCCTGGATCGACCAACCGGCGGAACTCTGCTTCTGGACGGCGTCGAGGTAAGCACGCTCGACGATGAAGCGCTCGCCGGCATCAGGAATAGAAAGATCGGATTTGTCTTTCAGTCTTTTAACCTGCTGCCACGCACGGATGCCCTTGAAAACGTCGAACTGCCGCTCATATACTCGGACAAATCCGACACACTGCGATTGGCCCGCGAGGCACTGGAGGCGGTTGGATTGTCTGAACGCGTTCATCACAATCCAAGCGAACTTTCCGGAGGTCAGCAGCAGCGGGTCGCCATTGCCCGCGCTCTCGTTACCGATCCGGAGATAATCTTTGCCGATGAGCCGACCGGAAATCTCGATAGTGTTTCGAGCCGTGAGATCATATCCCTTCTCCGGCAACTGCACGAAAAGGGCAAGACTATCGTCATTGTGACTCACGAACATGAGATCGCTGAACACGCCGAGCGCATCATTAGAATATCGGACGGCTCAATTGCCAGCGATACTGTAAACGATAACTTCCAGGCGGCTGCCGATCAAAGCGCCAAACAGGATGGTTCCGATGAAAACAGGTAGAGCAGTGACCTTAGCTTTCAAGAGTCTTGCAAAACACAGAATGAGATCATTCCTGATGATGATTGGCATTGTCATTGGAATCACTGCGTTGACGCTTATTGTTTCGGCTGGTCTGGGTGCGCAGAAACGGGTAATGGATCGGGTGAAGAAATTTGGGCTGGAAAGTATGATGGTGTTTGCAGGCGGCGGGAAAGAAATGGGTCGGCCGGTTGGCGGAGAGCCGATCACCACATTGACCTTGCAGGACGTCGAAACAATTAGACGCGAAGTCGGCACCATTGACGAAGTAGCGCCCTTTAACCGCAAAGGCAGTGCGGAGATCAAGTATCTTGATAAATCCACGACTGCCAGCGTTTTTGGCATTACTCCATCCTTTGCCTATGTTTGGGATTGGGATGTCCGGAGCGGAGATTTTATCTCGCAAAGCGATATGGATAATCTGAATCGTGTATGCCTGGTGGGTCCCACCGTAAAGAAAGAACTTTTCGGCAATGAAAATCCGATCGGAAAACAGATCCGCATTGGTAATGTGCAGTTTGAGGTAAAGGGTATCATGCAGTCGAAAGGAACCAGCCCCGGTGGTAGTGACATGGACAACCGCGTCAATATCCCGTTGTCGACTTTTATGCGCCGGGTGGCGAATGTGGACCATATTGCCGGAATCAAAGTCCTGTTAACATCCGCCAGCGGAATGGAACGAACCGCCGAAAACATCAGCGCCATTCTGCGGGAGCGGCATATGATCGCCGCAGGCATGCCGGATGATTTCCGAATTGTAACGCCGGACGAGGTAACCCAATTTGCCGAGAAAGTTGCCGGCACTTTCAATATCTTTCTGGCGCTGGTGGCCGGGATTTCCCTCATTGCCGGTGGGGTTGTGATCGCTAATATTATGTTGATTTCCGTGAGTGAGCGAAAAAAAGAAATCGGCCTGCGCAAAGCGGTAGGCGCACGCAACAAGGATATCAAACTGCAATTCCTGTTTGAAGCCACGGCTGTTACATTGACTGGGGGAATAATCGGCATCATTCTGGGCGGAACCGGCGCGCAAATTTTGCAAACAATCACCGGCATACCGGTCGCAGTTTCCTGGGAAGGCATTCTGCTTGGCGTGGTGTCGTCAAGCCTGGTAGGAATTATCGCCGGACTGCAGCCGGCCAGAAAGGCGGCGGCCCTGCAACCGGTCGAGGCATTACGGGGCTGATTAAACCGTGAAAATCACCCGGAGCATTAGAATATCGCGGAAACAACTCATCGCGCACCCGATGAGAACGGGGCTGGCGCTGGCAGGCATAGTTATCGGTGTCTCAGCGGTCATTATTATCGTCGCAATCGGGGATGGCGCTCAGCGGGAAGTATTGTCCAAAATCGAGACAATGGGAACCAACTTGCTGATTGTCACACCCGGGCAGGTTCAAAAGACAACCGGCCGTCAGCGGATTAGCGGGACGGTGACAACGCTTACGGTTGAGGATGCGGAAGCGATAGCGGAGGAATGCCCTGCGGTCAGAACAGCAGCACCGGCGCAAAGCAAGAAAATTCTGGTGAAGTATGATAATCTCAGCTCGAATACTACCGTCATAGGAACCACGCCGGCTATTCAACGGGTACGCAATACTCGAGTTGCATGGGGAAGCTTCTTCACTGAAGAGGAAAACACGGCGTCACGCCGCGTGGCCGTTCTGGGACAAACAGTAGTGGACAACCTGTTCGATGGATATAGTCCCATCGGAGAGACCATTCGCATCGGTCGTTTTCCCTTTGAAGTCATCGGAGTACTGGAACCAAAGGGTGCCGACCTGAGCGGCTCCGACCAGGACGATCAGATTCTAATACCGATCCGAACCGCGCTGCGGCGGGTGTTCAATCTCGACTATATCAATGCCA
>CAYQCE010000047.1:9067-30052 GCA_964415885.1 uncultured Ignavibacteria bacterium | reverse complement strand
CTGCCGGCTTTATCTTGGAATCTCCAGACATGACAAACTCCCGTAGTGAGTATTAATCTCCCGCTGTCATGTAAAGAAACCACGAACCGCCAAATCGTCAACCGATTTGTGGGGGGGCGTGACCGCAGCATGATCTGAATCTTCCTCATTCGTTTGCCCCAACGGGACTCCACGAAATAAATATGGATACGGCAAGCGACGATGTCGCCGGGCCAGCAAGATTGTGCGAGCCAACATTCCGGTTGCCCGGCAGGTTAAAAAAGATGATTGAAGGGCAGTGCGGCGTTGTTCCGCGTTGTGCCATTTTTCTCTTGACAGCGCGGGTGCAATAACGTATCGTCAAGAGCGGAACAACACGGAACAACACGGAGCAGCAAAGTGGAGTGATTTCTATGAGCGACAGTAAGGCAAAAGCAACTTTGAGTCGTGGCAGGCAAAGTTGGTGTGTCATATTCCGCCATCCCGTCTGTTTGGGACCAGATGGCAAACAGAAGCTGCGAGTCAGGCGAGGGCTGGGAACCCCTGAAAAGGAGCAGGCGCAAACACTAGTCGATCAGCTCAATCAAATACTTTCCGATCGGGCCTTGTGGAATCTGTCAAGCCGCGAAACCGCGTCAAAGAACTTTGATAAGAAAATTGTGGCCGCATTTTATGACCCCATGCTCCCGACTGCATTCGACTCATGGAGTATCCGGGAAGAGGTTCTTCCCCTGCCGGGTGGAAAAGATCTTTCAGACGGTTATGCACGTGTCCTTTTCGTGGGGACCACCGGTGCTGGCAAGACCACCATCGTCAGACAGCTTCTCGGCATCGATCCAGAGCGTGAACGTTTCCCGTCAATATCCGCAGCGAAAACGACCGTATGCGACATTGAGATCGTACTCGATGAGGGATCGCTGAGGGCCGTGGTTACTTTCATTCCCCGAAATCGCGTTCAGCAATATATTTCCGAGTGCGTTCTTGCTGCCGTAGTAACCAAACTGGAGGGCGGGCACGAGCGGGACGTCATCCGGCGATTCCTCGAACATAGCGAACAGAGGTTCCGGCTGAGCTACATATTGGGTAATCCGACTTTTCTTGAGAGGTCCATGACTGACGATATCGAGGATGAAGACGAAGACTCAATGCCGGACCCCTCCGAACACCAGGAACTCGGAGAAAAGGAACGCGAAGAATTGTTGAATGCTCTCAGAGCGTACTTCCAATCAATCGACCAGCTTGAAGAGAAGGCCAAACATGCTATGGAAAAGTGGGCTAGTGAGCTAGGTATCAAGATTGGCCAAGCAACGAAAGAAGAACGTGAGGTTCTTCAAGAGTGGGTTGAAGACCATCTGGCAAACATGGATGAGTTCCACCAGCTCGTGGATGCCATTCTGGATAATGTTGAGAGCCGCTTCAATTTTCTGTCGGATGGCGAAACTTCCAAAGGCAAAGATGGGTGGCCAATAAAATGGACCCACCAGGATTCTGATCGATCAGCTTTTATAAGGCTTGTAAACAGGTTTTCGAGCAATTACGCTCCCAATTTCGGTCGACTTTTAACGCCACTGGTTGATGGTATCCGGGTGGCCGGTCCTTTTATGCCTGATTGGCATAACGATGTTGTGCCGAAAGTGGTAATAATGGATGGCCAGGGGATAGGCCATACGGCCGATAGCACTTCAAGTCTTTCCACATCAATCACCAGCAGATTCCGTATGGCCGATGCGATTGTATTGGTTGACAATGCCGCACAGCCAATGCAGGCAGGACCGTGTGCCGTGCTCCAGTCCCTAGTCATCAGTGGGCATGAATCAAAATTACTTTTGGCCTTCACTCATTTTGATGAGGTCAAAGGGGATAATCTCCACGGGAATGCTGCAAAACAAGATCATGTCATCGGCTCGTTTGATAACGCTGTTCATGCAATCGGCAAAAGTATCGGCCGAGAAGCCGAATCCGCTCTTCACAACCTTATTCCCGACCGCCTTTTCTTTTTGTCCAATATTCAGAGAAGACTGCCAGAATCCGCAAAATTCACACTGTCTGAAATGCGGCGCTTTTTAGCTGCGATAGAGTCGTCGATTGTTCCTGCCGGTCCGGTGGAATACACACCTGTATACGATGTAGCCAACCTTGTTCTGGCCATTCAAAAAGCGGCTCAAGAGTTCCATGATAAATGGCGGGGCATTCTCGGTATGGGTTCGGTATCAGGGGCCATACCGGAACACTGGACGAGGGTGAAAGCGCTTTCCCGACGACTGGGAATTTTCAAAGTGGATGAATATGATACACTGCGTCCGGTTGCCGACATGATAAAGCTATTGCAGGTTCATGTAAGCCAGTTTCTTTCAAACCCGCTTAGCTGGGAACCCTCTCCGCCTCCCGATGACAGCATGGATCGGATTGATGCAATTGATGCAGTCAAAAAGGAAGTTTTTACCGGGCTTCACGAGTTGTCAAGACGCAGGGTTTTGGAGGAACGAGTGCGCGAATGGGTGTCGGCGTATGAACATCGCGGAATAGGATCGACACGACTTCGGGCGAGGGAAGTCGCGACGATCTATGAGGAAGCGGCCCCTGTTCCCAATGAGATGCCTGGGTCCGACGCGAACAAGTTCCTGTTTGAGTTGAGAGAGCTCATTGCTGGCTCCGTCAAATCCGCAGGGGGGCAGCTTAGGGGGTGGAAGGACCAGTCAGAGTAGCACACCCAGAGCCGAAGGCGACGGCCTGGGTGGCCCACCTTTAAGGTGGGTTTCTTCTATGTACTGACCACAACATTGGTAACGGAACAAAGTCGCAACAAAATGTCCCACTCATCGACATCTTTCACAGCAAGCTGATGGGGCACTCGAGATGCGGACTGAACAGTCACGCGCAAAAAAATCGCCGGACTTTGCAGCCCGGCGATTTGCAACCCTACTTTGGTATCTCAGCGCTAAACGAGCGATTCGATGACGTAGATGTCCGTAGTCTTGGAATCCTCTTCGCCGTAGCCGCCCGAGCCGTTGCTGTTCTCCTCGACGACGAGTGCCATCGGCTTCTCTTCCGTCTTGATAGTCATAAACAGGCCGCGACCACCCTTGAGCTCGAATGCGCTTTCAACTGTTCCGCCGATAATCTTCGAAAGGCCATCTTTCAGGTTCTCGTACATCTGTCAAGATCCTCCATGTGTCGTTGGTGTTACCAGTTCAGTTAACTACATTGATATTCGTGCCGCATTCGGCGCATTTTGTCTTGTCCAATCCGACAATCCGAGTCGAATAACCGGTTCTCTGAATCAGGAGATTCCCGCATGACGGGCATTTGGTATCCGATGCTCCCTCGATGTGGGCATTGCCCACGTAGACATGATCCAGATGCTGCCGTGCGATGCCGTATGCCATGTCGAGTGTCTCCATCGATGTCGCAGGCTTGTCCATCTTGTGCGCCGGGAAATAGCGTGAAAAGTGAATCGGCATGTCTTTTTTGATTCCAGCAATCCATGTCACGAGATCGGTAATATCTTTCTCGCTGTCGTTCATTTCCGTGATAATCAGATTCGTAACTTCCACGTGTACACCCTTCTCAACACAAGTCTTCACGCTGTTCAGAACGAATTCGAGTTTTCCCTTGCACACATACTTGTAGAAATCTTCCTTCATCGCCTTGATATCGATGTTGATAGCGTCGATGAGCGGTGCGAGCTCCTCGAGCGGCTTCGGGTTGATATACCCGTTGCTCACGCAGACGTTGTACAGCCCCTTCTCATGCGCGAGCGCGCAGACATCGAGAAGATACTCGAACCAGATCAGCGGTTCGGAGTAAGTGTACGCGATGCCTTTCGAGTCGCGCGACAGCGCGAGTTCGACCATCGCCTCGGGCGAGAGATAGTCCGTCTGCTGCTCGACTTGGGAGATTGACCAGTTCTGGCAGTGTTCGCAGCCCAGGTTGCAGCCGTTGGGACCGACAGACAGGATGGGATCACCCGGATGAAAATGGTAGAGGGGTTTTTTCTCGATCGGGTCGACATGAGCGGAGACAACCTGACCGTAGTTCGTTACGACCATCGTTCCGTTCTCATTCTTCCGACCGAAACAGACCCCGGGCTTGCCCTCCCTGAGCTTGCAGCTCACCGGACAGAGATTGCATTTGACCCTGCCATCATCGAGGATTTCGAAATACCGTGCTTCCTGTTTCATCGTTAGCTTAGTTGACTCGGGTCAGTATTGTTGTGATACGTATGCTTACCAAATCAGCACTCGGACATCAATAGGGGATATGACTGCGGAGTGCAACAAAAACTCAAAGTTTTCTCTGGGTCTCCTTAATCCAATGAGCGGCATCGAGAAGCGTGGGTACAATCTTGTCCGGCACAATTCCTGTCGGCTCGATTGTGGCCTCCTCGACCTGGCCGTAGCCGGTCAAAACCAGTATTCCCCGGCCGCCGACATTCTGAGCGAGGCGAACGTCGGACAGCTTGTCGCCGATCGCAAATGACCGCGACAGATCGATATCGACCATCTGAAGAGCGGTCGTGATCATCCCTGTTCTCGGCTTGCGGCATTGGCAATCGACGCGATAGATTTCGTCCTCGGCTTCCGGGTGATGGGGGCAGTAAAAGAAGAAATCCGGCCGGACGCCATTCTCTTCCAGACGGCGGAACATCTCCTCATTGAGTTGTATTACCTTCTGTTCCGTGAGATAGCCGCGAGCGACGCCGGACTGGTTCGAGACCACGATCAGCAGGTAGTCGAGCTCACGGAATATCTTCAGCGCCTCTGCCGTGAACGGGAAGATGTCGATTTCATTCTCATCGGTGAGGTAGTTCGGTTCCTCGATCATCGTGCCATCCCGGTCAAGAAAGATCGCCGGCTGTTTTCGTTCAGGTATCACTCAGCACCTCACTTATCTGGTCGTAGACCATCCGTGGCTTCATCCTGGTGAAGCAGAATCTCTTTTCCCTGAAGCAGGGCGCGGCGCCATGCAGGGAGCAGGGCGAGCAGTATTCGCTGACCGTGATCGCACGGCACTTCTCACCGAGCGGAGAGAATCCAAGGGCGGGATGAGTTGGGCCGAACAGCCCGAATGTCGGCGAGCCGACTCCGGCTGAGAGATGCATGATGCCCGAGTCGTTCGACACGGCAAATCTCGCCTTCGATATTACTGCTCCGAGAGTTCCTAACTTCGCGCCGGTAAGAGTGAAGGCGAGTTTCTTCGATGTGAGATTGTCGAACAGGTTCAGGTACCCATAATCCTCTTTCTCGACTATCAGCACCTTCAGGTTCATTCCAGTGACAATCAGCTCGGCCAGCTCCACCCACTGCGGGATCGGGTAGTGCTTGGTCGGATGGGATGCTCCAATCGCGAGTACGGCGAAATTCCCGGGTGCGAGTCCGTTGCTTTCGAGCGCTTTCTCTGCCTCGGATTGAGCGGTCTCCGGGATGACGAGTTCTGGAACACGACAAGCTGGTTTGATGCCGACTTTCTCGATTGCTGTGAGATATAGATCGACAGTGTGATTGGGGTTCTCGTGCTTCTTCTTCTTGACCTCGCGCTTGCGCGTTCCCCTGTTCTTGGGATAGCGGACCTCGTCTTTCGCCTTAAGATTGAATGCCGCCCATCGGCTGCGAAGGCTGCCGTGCAGATCGACGATAAGGTCATATTCATCCGCGCAGTGTTTATGCAGTTCGCGGCTCAACCCCCATATCGATGCGGCATCTCCCTCGGTGTCGAGTCCGATGATTTTGTCAGCTCCGGTCAGCCGTGCGGCGTCGACATACTGTAGCTTGGTCAGGAAATCGATGGAAACGTCCGGGTTGGCGTCCGCAACTGAGCGGACGGCAGGCTCCGTGAGCAGTATATCGCCGAGATGAGAGAACCGTATGATCAGAACTTTACGCATTACAGGAATATAAGGCTCATTATTCCCGCAATCAAGGTATAGACTCCGAACAGATGAAATCTGCCGTGGATTACTATTTTGCGGAGGAAGATAAGCGAGAGATAGCCCGAGACGAATGCAGCGGCCATCGCGACAATATACTCCACTCCTCCGGCAATATTCCTGGTCTCAATCAGGTCTTTCAATGTCAGCACAGTAGCGCCGAGAATCGCCGGTATCGAGAGCACGAAGGAGAAGTCGAACGCTTTCGCGCGGTCGACACCCGACAGCAGCCCGGCAGAGATTGTGCTGCCGGATCGCGATATCCCCGGCAGAATAGCGAATGCCTGCGCGCAACCGATTAGGAAACCCATGCGAGGTCCGATACGTCTTGACCGGAGTTTGGCGAATCGGGTGGAGAATAGAATCAGGGCAGTTACTATGAGCATGATGCCGACGAGTGTCGATGATGCGAACGCACTCTCGATCTGGTCTTTCAGGAGCAGCCCTATAACCACGGCCGGGATCGTGCCCACGAACACTGCGAAAAACAGCCTCAGGGCTTCGGCGTTTTCATCGGATCGGTTGCCCGCGAGGTAACGGATTGGTGATGTGAATACGGATATCACGGCTCGGATGAAGAAGACAAATACTGCAACGAGCGTTGCGAAATGGACCGCGACCTCGAATGTAAGGTCATCGGCGGCAATGCCGAGCAGGTGCTCCGCGAGCACGAGATGGCCGGAGGATGAGATCGGAAGGAATTCGGTCAATCCCTGCACCAGTCCGAGGATGAGGGCCTCAATAGTGTTCACTGAGCGACTCCTGCTCTCTTCTCATTAATCATGGTCGATCAATACACCGCGAAATTGACGCCCGTGATGAATCCTGTCTGGGCGTCGAACTGAAACTCACCGTAGAAGTGTACGTTCTGGCTCGGTGCGTACTGCGCGCCGAGATTCAATCCTATGTCAAAATCGGTGTCTTTCCAGCGACCGACATCGTTCCGCTCGATTCGCGTGCTCAGTCTGCCGTACGGAGTCAGCCGGTGGCTCTCTGCAAGCCAGATTGGGAAGGAGCCTATCAAACTGCCCGTGAATCCGATCGAGGATCCGCTCGCTCCGGTGGCGTCCAACTCATAGAACTCGAGGCCGGCGCTGAGCGCCATATCAGGCATCTGGTTTTCGGTTCTCTTCAGGAAGTGAAATTTCATCGAGGTTCCAATCATGAACTGCGGATCGGGACCTTCCCGCGTATCCATGAGGCCGGACTTGACTTCCCATTCAGTGCGGTCAAAAAGGCCCATTCGGAACACCCCGATGAGGCCGTTGAGATCTTCGAAGAAGCCGGCGTAGGCGCCCAGATCAATGGCCCCCGGCGGAACAACCTCGGCAGTGGACAATTGTCCCATGGATGCTCGCGAGTCCTTGGTTATCCCGGGGTATGGGCTGTTCTCGGCGTTTAATGAAGGTACCGCCAGAAGCAGAGATATGCTCATGAGAATTGTAATCTTGAGGCCAATGCGAGTCATCACTCCTCCTCTGAGTGGTTCAGTTCTGTTGCATTCCGTTGTTCCTCAACGCATATCTGGTCGTACGTTCGAAACAAAGCCCGGGTTCGAAATTTACGGCCGGGATCAAACTTCGCACTCTCGGCGTTGATAGTCAACAAACAACTGTGGGTTAGAGTGCATGTCATATCACAAATCCGTTTCTGCTGACTCAGCCTGACACAACTATGCCCGGGTGAGGGATCACTGCGCCGGAAGGAACCCTTTCCTTCCGGCACCGGTGGAGTCTTCTGTCGGGAAGGGGTTCCCGACAGCGCGGGCTCAATCGAGGATCCGCGAGTTTCAGTGGACGCGTGTGATGTGTCACATGTGGTCCCTACTCGCGGGTCACACTTGCCTTCGGCAGTCAAGACCAGCGAGAACATGGGGGCGGTGCTGATTCATCGCGCTTCCGGCGACGCCAGCATGACTCGCGAGAACGGGGAGATGGGCGTCAACGGTCTAATCCGTGTTCTCTTCGTTGAGGTCAGATGCGCCGGAAGGACAGACGCGCCGGAAGGACAGATGCGCCGGAAGGAACCTTTTCCTTCCGGCACCGGTGGAGGCCGCAGTTGTCGCTTTTTGACTTGCGACGACGATGTTTGGCTGGGCTCGTCAGGCGTGATTTGTGTATAAATCTATTGACGACTTCGATTCATTTGGTTTATTGCGTCTCTTGAGCTTGAGGAGGCTATGATGGTTCAGCAAACCGAACATGATCTCAGTGATTACCGTGAAAAGCTGACGCAGATTCGAGGTTATCTTTGACCTCGACAAGAGAAACAAGACCATAGCGGAACTCGAGGAAAAGTCTACCAAAGAGGAGTTCTGGAGCGATCCTCAGAAAGCTCAATCCGTCCTCAAAGAGTTGAAGCGAGTGAAATCCATCGTTGAGAAGACAGAGGCTCTCGCGCAGGATCTCGAAGATCTCGAGGTGTTACTGGAGCTGGCCAAGGAGGAGGATTCCTCCGAGGCGATGACGGAATTCGAGCAGGGAGCGGATAAGTTCGCCCGTCAGCTCGAGAGTTTCGAGCTTCAGACGCTTCTCTCCGAGCCGGAAGACCCGAATGACGCGATCCTGACAGTCCATCCCGGTGCAGGCGGTACGGAATCTATGGACTGGGCATCGATGCTTATACGGATGTATCTCCGCTGGGCCGAGAAAAACGGCTATGAGGCGGATACGATCGATTTTCAGGCTGGCGATGAGGCCGGGGTCAAGTCCGCCACGATCGAGATCAAGGGCGATTATGCATACGGCTATCTGAAGGGGGAATCCGGGGTTCACCGTCTGGTTCGGATTTCGCCGTTCGATGCCAATAAGCGGCGGCATACATCGTTCTGCTCGATTTTCGTCTATCCGGAGGTGCAGGAGGATATCGAGGTCGATATTAACCCCGATGATCTCCGTATCGATACATATCGCGCTTCCGGCGCCGGCGGCCAGCACGTCAACAAGGTGTCATCCGCCGTGCGGATAACGCACGAACCTTCGGGTATCGTGGTCCAGTGTCAATCCGAGCGATCGCAGACAAAAAACAAGGAATCCGCGATGAAGGTGCTGAAAGCGCGCCTGTATCAGCTCGAGAAAGAGAAAGAAGAGAAGAAGAAACAGGAGCTCGAATCGACCAAGAAGAAGATCGAATGGGGTTCGCAGATTCGCTCCTATGTTTTCCAACCGTATAGATTGGTGAAGGACCTGAGATCGGATTACGAGACCTCGAACGTGGATGCGGTAATGGACGGTGATCTCTTTCCATTCATCAACGCATATCTTGCATCGCAGAAGAGTGAGTAGTGGAGGTTGAATGAGTATTCTTACACGTCTTCAGGATAAGGCGAAGTCACTGAAGAAACATACGGTGCTTCCCGAGGCGGAAGATCCGCGCGTGATTAAGGCTGCGCGAAAGATTGCCTCTGAGGGGATCGCGAAGGTTACGCTCCTCGGTGATGAAGCAAGGGTAACGGAGCTTGCGAAGGAAAACGGACTGAACCTGAACAAAGTCGAGCTGATTGACCCGTCCAAATCCGGAAAACTCCATGATTATTCGCAGGAGTATTTCGACATGCGCAAGCACAAGGGGATCAGTGAGGAGCAGGCCGAGTCGACGATGCGCAATGTGCTGTATTACGGCGCGATGATGGTGAAGCGGGGTGAGGTCGACGGGTCGGTGGCCGGGTCGCTCGCCACGACCGGTGATGTCCTCAGAGCCGGATTGCAGGTTATCGGGCTTGCCGAGGGCATCCGGTCTGTGTCGTCATGCTTCATGATGGTGATGCCGGAGTTTGCGGGCGAATACAATAAGGTATTCCTCTATGCTGACGGCGCGGTGCTGCCGAATCCGACCGCCGAGCAGCTCGGTTCAGTCGCGGTCTCGACGGCAAGGACGATGAAAGCGCTCGTTGGTGAGGAGCCGCGCGTCGCTATGCTCTCGTTTTCGACGAAAGGCTCCGCGAAGCATGCGGATGTTGACAAGGTCCTGCGCGGTCTCGAAGTTGCCAGGCAGATCGATCCGAATTTGATAATTGACGGGGAACTTCAGGTGGATGCCGCGATTATGCCGTCTATAGCCGAGCGCAAGGCACCCGGATCGCCGGTGGAGGGGAAGGCGAATGTACTTATTTTCCCGGACCTCGATGCCGGCAACATAGCATACAAAATAACTCAGCGTCTCGCGAGAGCGGAGGCGATCGGCCCGATAGTGCAGGGAATGGCGAAGCCGTTCAATGACCTGTCGCGTGGATGTTCGCCCGATGATATTGTGAATGTAGTCGCGATTGCGATGATTATGACGACGATATAGAAGGCATTTGGACAATTCTCCGCTGTTGCGTCGCTGCGGCAGCGGAGACAGTTGATACTTAGTGGAGAACCAGGAATGCCTACATACGAGTATGAGTGTAAGACTTGCGGATATCAATTCGAGGAGTTTCAGTCGATCGCGGATTCGCCGCTGTCGAAATGCCCCAAATGCGGCGGACTCGTTGAGCGTTTAATCTCAGGGGGAGGCGGCCTGCTGTTCAAAGGATCGGGATTCTATATTACCGATTACCGATCCGACAGCTACAAGCAGTCAGCCAGAAAAGAGAAGGAGACACCAGGCAGCACGACCAGCTCCTCCTCGAAATCGTCTGATTCCAAGAGCGGAGGTGGCTCGGCTAAGAGCGATGCCAGTTAAGCAGAGTCTAATCGAAGAGTTCCGCAAGCAGCTCGATATCTACAGCCTCACACCCGGCGATAGCGGGTTCGAGGATTATGTTCGTGATGCTGCCGAGATCGATAATCCACCGGAGATAGTTGTATTTCCCGCCTCCACTGAAGAGGTCTGTGAGATCGTACGGTTCTGCCGTTCAAACCGGGTTCCGGTAACTGCACGAGGTGCAGGTACTGGGTATTCCGGTGGGGCGGTTGCACTCGAAGGTGGTGTAGTTGTGTCGCTCGAGAAGATGAACCGAATTGTAAAGATCGATCCCGAAAGCCGGACTGCGATCGTCGAAAGCGGCGTAATCACCGCCGATCTCGACACTGCTGCGAGCGAGCACGGTCTCTTCTACCCGCCTGACCCAGCTTCGCACGAGGAATCGACTATTGGCGGTAACCTTGCCGAGTGCGCCGGCGGATTGCGGTGCGTGAAATACGGCGTAACCCGAGATTATGTCCTGGGCTGCGAATTCGTGGATTCCGCGGGTGCCATACAGCATTCCGGCGCAATGGCAGAGACGGAGCGAATCGATCTAACGCCGCTTCTTGTTGGATCGGAGGGGACGCTTGGAATTGTCACGAGAGTTCTTGCGAAGCTTCTGCCGATTCCGCCGTCACGTAAATCGTACCTGTTCACGTTTCGAAGCGATGTCGAAGCGGCGCAGTTCGTTTCGGCTGTTCGCCGTTCCGGGCTCGTGCCGAGCGCATTCGAATACATGGACAGGGGGGCGCTCGAGTGTTCGGCGGAGTATCTTCAAATGCAGGAATTCGCGCTGGCTGACGCGCTTCTTCTGATCGAGGTCGATGGCACTGCGGAGGATGTTGAGCGTGACTCCCGGCTTGTCGAAAACATCGGGTCGCGGTTCCAGCCGCTTGTCAGGCGCGGAACATCGAGTGATGACGAGCGCGAAAAACTCTGGACGTTGCGCAGAGGAATATCAACTGCGGTCAAGTCGTTTTCGAAGATCAAGACGTCCGAGGATATCTGCGTGCCGTTGTCACGGTTCTCGGATATCGTTAACGAGATACAGAGAATAAGCAAGAATCTCGGTTTGCGGACTGCTGTTTTCGGACACGCCGGAGATGGCAATCTCCATGTCTGCTTCATCATACCCGAACTCGATGATGAGATTCTCGCAAGAATGGAAGAGGCCAGAGGGTTGCTTCTGAATACCACGCTCAAGATGCGGGGCACGATTTCGGGCGAGCATGGAATCGGGTTCACGAAGAAGAAGTTCCTCGTCAACGAGGTTGGTGAGGGCGGCATCGATCTGTTCTCGCGCGTTCGGAAGTCGTTCGATCCGGACGGGATTATTAACCCTGGTAAGATATGCTAAATCAATAAGTTGTGCCCATAAAAGGGGAAAGCGGCCGTATGTGGCCGCTTGGGGATAATAAGAAGATTGTCTGTTCGAAGCAGCTAACTTATGTTCTCTGTCTTGTTATACGGGATGCCGAAGAAAAGGTTCGCTCTTTCTGAAATCTGATTGAAACGATGGCTCACGAGTCCGGTTTTTGTTGAATAGCTTGGCTTATCGGGTGTAGTAACGGTGAGTCGCTCGAGTTAGTCAGTGGAGGACGACCGATGTTCACGAAAATCAAGGAGCCGCCGGATGATGTCATCTACTTCCGTGAGGAGCAGAGGTTCCGTCAGGTCTGGCTCTGGACTCTCATCACCGTGCTCTCCGGTCTTCTGGTAGCCCTGTTTGCGTTCGGAATGTACAAGCAGTTGTATCTCGGGGAGCCGTGGGGCGAGGAGCCGATGTCGGACAAAGTCCTCTGGATTCTCGGACCATTCTACGTCCTTCTCGGATTGGCGCTATTCGCACTCTTCGCTACTTCGAAGATGATAACGGAGGTTGGCAGGGACTCGATCCTGATCAAGTATCGGCCATTCCACTGCCGCTATCGAATGATCCCGCTCGGGCATATCCAGAGCTACCGAGCGCGTACCTACCGTCCTATTGCCGAGTTCGGCGGCTGGGGACTGCGATTCTGGCCGTACCTGAAGGCGTACAATGTCTATGGCAATCGCGGTGTGGAGCTCGAATTCATTAATGGCCGCAAGCTGATGATCGGATCGCAGCGGCCGGAGGAGTTTCTAAACGCTATCGATCGTGCCCATGCAGAGATTGGGATGGAGTAACCGTCCTCAACTTTGAATTCTCCGCCTGCTGTAGAGCCAGTACAGGATCGCGCCGATCACAAACCAGATTCCCAGCCGTTATCCATGCCTGCGGGCTTAAATGATACGTTGCTATCGACAGGGCCGGACCGCTCACAATTCCAATGATCTGGAGGACGGGAAAGAACGGGGATTTGAACGGGCGTTCGAGATCCGGCCTGAGTTTTCGGAATCGAATGACCGTGATGCAGACCAGGACGAAGAGGAGCAGGAACATTATATCCGCGCTCGCCGCGACATCCTTGATCGGGAGAAGGCCGGCCATGGCAATCATAATCGATCCCCCAAAGAGAATCGCAATGTAAGGCGTGCCGTTGGTCTGGTGCAGTTTCGCAAACATCGAGGGAAATGCTCCATCTCTCCCCATCGCGAAGGCCATTCGCGTAGAGCTGAACAGTGTGGCATTGAGCGCGCTCGCAGTAGAAGCCATTCCGGCAATCAGGAAGATCCGTTTGCCGTATGGGAAAGTCATCCAGGCTGGAGATTTCCGGGGTATAGTGCGCGGAATCGAGCTCATATCCCATTGACGTTAGTGTCGCAGGAGGAAATGCATGACATAACCTATGAGAGTGGTTGGGCCTGTCAGGCTCCAGTTGGCGCAGGGAATTTCTCTGCGAGCTGGTTGCCGATGGTCGAGACTATCTCATGAATGCCGAACCCGAACTGGTACTTTCGAAATCGCTCGCTCAGTTTCTCGGCGTGCTCTTTAAGCCAGTCTTCGCCGAATTCGGTGAGAATTTTCTTCCCGGCGAGAAGGGCGAATTTCCGTTGGAAGAGGTTTACATAGATGAAAAGCGCCAGGCTGTCATCGGATGTATCCAGCCCGAGTCGAGCGAACTCCTCACGTGCGGTCTTCTCCATCATGACCTGATCCTTGGTGATTCTGACCACGATTTCCGCCTTTGTGCGGCGCTCGACATATTTCAGCATCGATGTAAGATCGAGCAGATCGTCCTTCGAGAAAAACTCGTCCATCAGAATCCTCCGATCATAACCGGGCCATCATACGGCTTCCGGTCCGGTTTCTTCGGTGGCAACTTGCCCGGACCGCCCGCAGTGAATCCGCCGAAACTTGTCGACTGCCACATAAGGAACCGCAGATCGAGCCAGCGCAGGGATTGAATCCTGTGCAGATCGCTGCTGTCGAGTATGACATCCGGCTCGTCTGCCGATATTGCCCCTCCGATTGCCCATGGCCGCAGGTCGCCGAGACATTTTGGACAACGCGAGACTATTGGCGGGATCGCGGATTTGCAATGTGGACACGTTCTCTTCCTGCGGTTCAGTGTGTTCGAGTAGACAAACACAATGACGACCAGCCCCGCAAGTGCCAGCCAGATCACGGGTGTTTTCGATTCTCCCGGGATACCCTCCTGAAGGACTATCAGCGAGTTCTGCAGGGCATCGTAATGCTCCCTGGTCTCGAACGCGGGCTGCAGATACTCGGTCTTAACGAATGCAAGCAGTTCCTCATCGATTTTCGCATCCTCACCTACCGTGAAGTGCACGGTTTTCGTATCACGCACTATCAGAATCAGCACGCCATCATTGGCATCCTCGCGGCTCCGGATCCCCCAGACCCGCACGATCGCCCTGGAGTACGACTCGATCTTCTGACCCTCTATCGTCGGCACAGTGAGAAGCACAAGGAGGTAGTCATTCGTGGAGTTCATATCTTCGAGCATCTTCTCGATTCGAACGAGCTGCTCGCCGTCGAGCAGATTGGCGTCATCGACAATTACAGGGTTGTCGTATGCCAATGCGGAACCTGATAGTAGCGCCAGCGCAATAAAAACTATGTATGCGAGACGGGCCACGTCTTTGTCACCTCCACTTACTTTTAACGATTATACCGGACAGAATGTCCATCCTCAAGGCAAAAACCGGTAGGCAATTCGCTCACTCATTCCGTGATCTGCGGGACAGGGAGTTCAGAGACTGGAGATACTGCACAGCCTGCGCGCTCAGCATCTCAGGTTTGAGGCTATAGATGCGTTTCTGCGCCTCTTTGGTGACCGTTACCAATCCGGCGTCGCGCAGCACCTCGAGATGGCGCGAAATGGTCGATTGCGCGAGCATGAAGAAGTCGACTATTTCGGTCACCGAGCGCGGGCGGATATCAAGCATCCGAATTATCTCCAGACGCGTCGGGTTGGCGAGCGCCGCAAACACCGCCGTCGTCTTGTCCAGGTCCGGACTCTGCTCCGCTGACATTTACACTCTCCTTGAAGCTGATCTCAAAATATCGTTGCCTGGTTAGAAAGCGCAAGACAAAAGCGAATCCGGCTTTTCTGTTTGACATCCGCGATCTGAGTAATGAAATTCAGGCCAAGACAATTGGGAGACATGCATGGCAAAGAAACAGCTATACGGCGGTATCGATCTCGGCGGTACGCAGATCAAATTCGGCCTCTGCAATGACGATGGCGAGATAGTCTTCTCAGATTCCGTGGAATCGCATGTCGACCGCGGGCCGGAGGAGCTGCTGCGGCGTCTCGAGAACTGCGGCAGCGGCCTTCTCTCCGAGGCGCGAAATCGCGGCGCTGCTGTCAGATATATCGGAGTCGGCACGCCCGGAACGGTCGACCCGGCCGAGGGCAGAGTGATCGGAATCTCGCCGAACATTCCCGGCTGGGAGGGGACTCGCATTCGCCACACGCTGGAGGATCGCCTGTGCGTGCGAATCCATGTCGATAACGATGTCAACGTTATGGCGGTTGCCGAGCACCGGTTCGGGTCAGCGAGAGGTTACGATTCTGCCCTCACGGTTACGGTCGGGACCGGAATCGGTGGAGGAATCATTGTCGGCGGCGAACTGTACCGGGGCGCGATCGGATCGGCGGGCGAGATCGGCCACATAACCGTCGTCCGTGATGGCCGTGAATGCAACTGCGGACGCCGCGGCTGTCTCGAGCAGTACGCCGCGGCCGGGAGTTTTTTGCGATACGCGGAGGAGCTCGCATCGGACGCGCCGGCGGAATCGCCGCTCGGAAAAGTCGTCCGGGCGGGGGAGAAGATTACGCTCCGGAATCTATTCTCGGCGTTTGAGAGCGGAGATCCTACGGCGGACGAGGCGGTCGGTATCGCCTCGGGGTACCTGGCAAACGGGCTCGCGTCGGCCTGTGTGCTCCTGAATCCGGCCGTTGTAGTAATTGGCGGCGGTGTTGCTGACGGAGGCGGCGAGAGGTTGATTGGCGTAATTCGGGAAAAACTGGTCAGGGAGCTTTTTGCTCCCCTCGAATCCCGCACGAAGATAGTTGCAGCAAAGCTCGGGAATCGGGCTGGTATTGTGGGGGCGGCATTCCTCGGCGAATGATATATGCGTTATATTCGATATAATGTTTCTGCTGTGATCCGGCAATGAGCCTCTGATATCGCACCTGAATTGATTTTTCGCCGGTCAGACAGCTTTTCTCTGATCGATCAGGCATAAGAGTCCTACCGAACAGCCGCATATCGCACAGATCGCCGGATGTTATATGTATGAATATCGATATAATAATTGCACTGCAGGCCGGTTTGTTCTCCGATGCGCTTTTTCCGACAGTTTGTACTGTAGCCGTACGATTCTTTGGCTGGATCCGCCAGTTGGCGGATTTTGTTATATGCATAGGATGCGATATATGTTGCTCGGCAATCTGGCGGCTGTTGTCGCGGACGATCCGGTGGATTATTTTGCTTGCTTCGCGGCGGAAATATTGTTTGATTAGAGGCCGATTTTGTTTTGGAATTATGACTCGTTGTTATACAGGAAATTGAGAGGAGTTGAGATGCGAAAAGCTTTTTCTGTCCTGCTTTTGGTCTGTTTCTGCCTGTCGGCCGCGGCCTTTGCGCAGGAAGAGGAAGGGGAGACGGAGGTTGTCTCTCGCCGGATGCAGTTTGTGTATGACGATTCTCTTGGGCGCAATTCGGTGATGTTCCAGTCGAGCGCGCCACTCGAGACTATAATAGGTGTCACAAACGCTCTCTATGGTTACATAGAAGTGGATCTCGATTCGCTGACCGATAACCCGATGGCCCGCTTTGAGGTCGACCTGCGCGACCTGACCACCGGTATTGAGCAGCGTGACGAGGATATGAAATCGGAAGAGTTTCTCGCTGTGGACAGCTTTCCCATTGCCACATTGGAACTTATGAGCATCAGAAAAGCCGCTGATATTGTTCTTGTCAACGAGGGAGTGGTTGATATCGTGGCCAGGGGGACATTCGAGTTGCGCGGCGTTCTCGATACTGTGAATGTCAACGCCAAGCTGACTTATTTCGAGGAGAACGAGATCACGCAGACCCGTCTGCCGGGCGATATTCTCAAGATCGACGCCAATTTTTTGATACGTCTCTCCGACTTCGGTATCACGATTCCGGAGATGGCTATCCTGAAGCTCGACGATCGTATATCGATATCTATCGATGCATACGGCGCTACCGGTGTTCAACCCATCGATCGATCTGTGGCTGCTCAGGAGATGCCCGAAGAGGAGATGACCGAAGAAGAGGGGTCGGAAGGCTGACGCCCGTTTTCCTGGATTCACGCGCAATATTAGGATTGAAACAGGCATTAGGCGGTCTTCACGGGCCGCCTTTTTCTATGCTCGCCGCATGCAGATCAGGGTCCAGCAGTGCATTCCCCCGTGATGAGCTATCGAAAAGAGCCTAAAAAGCCACGTCATTGCGAGCGAGCGTAGCGAGCGCGGCAATCTCGATGCTGTCGTGTGCCGTATTATAGTGTTGCCAGACTATGAGATCACCACGTCGTCCCGCTCTCGCGGGACTCCTCGCGATGACTCGTTTTTCTTCGAGACTCACTTTTTCAACAGGCTCTGCTGCGCCGGGCGTTGCGCGTGTCGGTTCACACGCCAGGCCGCCGCCTGTCGCAGGAACCGACACAACGGCAGTGATTCCGCCTGGAAACGGGATTTTGCGGGCCATACCTGCTCCATACACTTTTTGCAGAAAGTTCCAAAAAACCGCGATATTTCTCTTGACAATTTGGCGGTGGGTACTATCTTTGGGGTGTCTAGGGATTCATTGTATTCATCAGCTGCTTGTTATAACTTACCTCAGAATTGAACCAGAGAGATTTCTATCTTTCATGGTTTTTTCATTTCCCGCGCTGAAATATACTTTTGCCAGATAGGAACAAAACAGACTTGGCGCACTTATCTATCTTTTTTGGTCCGCAAGCGAACTCCGATGGCAAGGGGTGATTTTCGAAGCGGACGCTTTAGAGGGGGATGCTTTGGAAAGTTGAGATTCAACATTTATTTAGTGGTTGGAGCTTGACAATTCAGAATTAAACTCTAAAGGAGCATTGTAATGAAGCAAAAAAATGTAAGCGTTTTTTCTTTGCTGGCCTCGTTCATGCTTCTTATCTTTGCTGTTTCTGCATACGCTGACACGGAAGTGACCTTCGTAAGCGGAAACGTCGTTCACGACTGTGAAGAGACGCTTACCGTGGAGGTAACAGCCGACGACGCGATCAAATGTTTTGACGTGGTTGCCGAGCTGGCATCTTCCGTGGACGGTGCTTTTGCAGAAGTTGTAGATGTGATACTACACACTGCCTGTGGCTCCGACAATGGCTTCGATCTCAGTATGGTTGATGCGACTGATCCTGATAAATTCCGTTTCTGGGGTTGCGATCTGGCTTCCTGCTGTGATGTGATTCCGGCTGGTACGCAGGTTCTGGCAGAGATAGTAGTACAGGTTGGCTCCGATCTTGGTGCTTTTACGATCGATGGTAGCGATCTCGTTATCCTTGAGGATAATGTGATTGCCGAGACATCGTTCCTGGGAGGCTCCTGTGAAGAGACCAATCTAACGATTAATGCGGGCACTTATACGGTAATCAACACTGATCCGTATTTCACAAATTGTCCGCCGCTGATCGAGCACGAATGTGCCGACGGCGTAATCAACTTTGACTTCGATGCCGACGACGATGACTGCGGCACAACTCTGACCTATTCCCTGGGAGCAGGAACCGGTGGTACAATAAACGCCACAACGGGTGTCTGGACCAAGGATGTCAGTCAGATGTGCGGAGTCTATGACTATCAGGTCATCGTCACCGACGAGCATGGCGCACAGGCCGCATGTAACTTTACTCTTAGCGTAACGACCGAGACTCCTGAGATAGTCGATTGTTCTGACTATCGCGTTGTCTGGGGAGACCTTGCTGAGAGTCAGGTAGTCGTTGACGATCCTGATGATTGTCCGGCTGCCCTCGAGTTCTCACTCGTGGGTATTACGGGCAACGGCGGAGCTCCCTTCCCCGGCGTGTTCAATCTGAACTCTGCCACGGGTGAGTGGAGTGTACAGACCGAGGATAACACTGACTGGATCACCGATCCTGACGATCCGTGGATGATCACGGTAGAGGCTTCTGATGGTTGCGAGACCGTCTCCTGTTCCTTTGCCCTGACGGTTGTCGGCCTCAGAGTCGACATCGAGAAGCTCCATGGTGATGAGTTCGGCGTTCCTGGCCAAGGTGTTTTCCAGGGTCAGTATGTGTGGGTCGATGTGGATGCTACCATTGGCGGAACGAGCATTGGTGGCTACGACCTGCTTCTCACATATGACGCTTCTGCTCTTACATTTGTCGAGGCCGTGATGGGCGCGGATCTCGAAGACTGCGATTGGGAGTACTTCACGTACAGATTCGGTCCGTTCGGCAACTGCGGCGGCACCTGCCCGAGTGGCATGCTTCGCATAGTTGCTATGGCTGAGACCAACGACGGCCCGCATCATCCGACGTGCTTCCCGTGGGGCGAGATCGAACTCGCTTCGCTCAAGTTCTTCGTGACCAATGACCGCACCTTTGAGTGCCAGTATGTACCGATTGGCTACTACTGGTTCGATTGCGGCGACAACACCATCTCCAATAGAGACGGTGACAGCCTCTTCATCGCAAGAGAAGTTTATCTCTACTATGAAGATGGTATTGGAAACTGGGTGCCTCAGCCGCAGGTTGATGTCCCGGATGGTCCGTTCAGCGGTTGGCAGACCCTCGGTGTCGCATGTGACACGACTATCGGCACCAAGCCGGGCGGTATATCAGAGGTTGATTTCTACGAAGGTGGTGTCGACATCGTCTGTGCAGACGATATTGACGCACGCGGCGACCTTAACCTCAACAATATCGCCAATGAAATCGCTGACGCGGTTCTTTACACCAACTACTTCGTATTCGGTATGAGCGTATTCGATATCAACGTCCAGGGTCAGGTTGCTGCCTCTGACGTGAACGCTGATGGCCGTGTACTTACGGTTGGTGATCTTGTTTACCTCGTCCGCGTTATCCAGGGTGACGCTGTTCCGTATGCCAAGCTGACTCCGTTCGCAATGGAGGCAGACGCTGCGGTCAAGCACCAGGGTGACATGGTCAAGGTAGCTACCAATTCCTCCGTGAACATCGGTGCTGCCCTCTTTGTATTCGATGTTGACGGAACCGTAACCGACGTTAAGTCGACAATCTCCGGAATGGATGTCAAGCACAGTGTCGAAGATGGCCAGCTCCGTGTGCTGGTTTACAACATCGGCCCGAACTACATCCCGTCCGGTGCAAACGATCTGTTCGAGGTAAAGGTTGACGGTGGGCTCACCTTCGTCGAGGCGAAAGCCGCCGACTTTGATGGTAACGAGCTCAACATGAATCTCAAGTCTGAGATTCTGCCGACCAACTTCGTCCTCAAGCAGAACTTCCCGAACCCGTTCAACCCATCGACCGCCGTTACGATCTTGCTGCCGGAAGCTTCCGAGTACAAGATCGAAGTCTACAACGTGTCCGGTCAGCTCGTCAAGAGCGTTGAGGGCTACGGTGTTGGTGAAGTCACCGAGGTTATCGACTTTGCCGGCCAGGCTTCGGGTATCTACTTCTACAAAGCCACTGCGGGTCAGTATACTGACACGAAGAAAATGGTTCTGATGAAGTAATAGCCGAGACTTGCTTCCAATAGACAAGAGAGGCTCCGTATTCCGGAGCCTCTCTTTTTTGTGTGCGCGAATTTGTATCGTGTGTTTTAAGTTCACGAAATTTGTGTCATGTGTCACCGTGCGACCTTAAAGGTCGGCTACCCTTAGGATTGATAGTCCACAATACCCCGCGCCTTCGGCGCGGATGTCAGGAGCGCAGGGCTCCTGACGTACGATACGGGTGATCTACGTTACCCCGCGCCTGTGGCGCGGATGTCAGGCGCGCAGGGCTCCTG
>CAYQCE010000047.1:0-8967 GCA_964415885.1 uncultured Ignavibacteria bacterium | reverse complement strand
GTGATCTACGTTACTCCGCGCCTGTGGCGCGGATGTCAGGAGCGCAGGGCTCCTGACCTACGATACGGGTGATCTACGTTACTCCGCGCCTGTGGCGCGGATGTCAGGAGCGCAGGGCTCCTGACCTACGATACAAGTGATCTACGTTACTCCGCGCCTGTGGCGCGGATGTCAGGCGCGCAGGGCTCCTGACGACCGTCAGTTCACATCCCGCTCTGCGCGCTCAAGTCACTGACGGAACATTCGAAGGGAAGCGGTGGTATGGCGCAAGAGTGCGATCCGGAATCCGATTTGCAGATGGGTTCCTGGTCGCGTGGCTTTTTGTTGACGCCTGAGCGCCGTTGGTGTAGCATGGTTGCAGACTAGGAGGCAGGTGTATGAAGAAGGCTTATATACTGCTGATTGTGATTTTGCTCGTGGTCACGGCAGCATTCATTTACGCGAAAATCTATATCAACGACCTCGAAGCCCGGAACACCGAAATCAAGCTCGAGATGAGTCACAGGGGGCTTGTCGACAGCCTGCATCAAGCTTACGAGCGGATGAACGTGCAGAAGACGGCCGATCTGAGACGAGCTTACGACAGCCTTCGCATAGAGTCCGAGGATCTGCTCTATACTCTCGAGTCGCAGCTCGATCTGTATCTGTTTGATCAGCTCGAGTCCGACGAGGAGCCGGTGGCTGTGGCAGCGACGGATTCCTCAGTATCAGCGGATACGGCAGCTATGGCGGATGCTGCCCGGGACAGCACTCTCATCAGGCCGGTGGAGTATGAGATATACATCGCATACCTCGAGCGGATCATGGCGCTGCCGAAGGATCTCTCGGACTACGAGAGACGCGTCGCGGTCAGGGAAGTGAAGTCAAAGCTCGAGGAGAGCTACGCACTGAGCGAGAAGGAGTTGAAGCAAATTCTCGTCAAACTTCGCACTCGTGACGAGCGCTCCTCATAGGCAGCACGATCCACCATACAACCGACTTTCGACACACCTGGGGCGGTACATCCGATTCCGCGGTTGAGCGATATTGTATTTTTTTGATCGTCCGATTGGCGGACGGGGGAAAAGCTCAGCTTGCCCAGTCGCTTTCGGACAGCAGGGTCTTGCCTAAACCGGATTCGCGGTCGTACGGCTCGACTCTCTGATGTCCGCGCAGGATCGAGTTCACCGTCTTGATGAAATCTTTGGTGCTCAAAGCCTGCAGGCTGCACGGGATCCAGCTTTTCTTCCCGACCCAGTCGGAAAGAGATGGTTCACGCATGGGGGCCATCGTTTACCTCCAAACAGGTATTTCGCTACTCTCCCATCCGCGAAAGCGTTCTGATCAATTGTGAAAGGAAGGAAGTACAGTACAATAATAACAAACCAAACCGGCAGTGATTTGTCAAGGACAAAGTACGCTAAACCGTTGACATTTTGCGATATTGAGTTAAATTTCGGTTAAACGCAACCATTCGAGAAGATGACAGAGAATAACGAGCATCGTTTCGCGGAGGTTGTCTTCGAGAGGCTCGCACTCGAGAGCCTTCCGGAGGAGCAATCCGCATATTACGAGACCCAGGGAGAAAAGGAACGCCGTAAGCTTATCCTCAAGTTCGGCAGCAGGTTGAGGTGGCATATCCGCAACTCGCTCTCCTCCCGCCAGAGAGAAGTCATCGAGTTGATCCTCAAGGGCAAGACAGAGCGTGAGATTGCGGAGATTCTGGGTATAACCCAGCAGGTTGTCCACATTTATAAGAAGCGTGCTATTTACAGCTTACAGGTCAAGCTCGCCGAATAAGTGTATGTCAAACAGCTAATGGTGAGGAACACTAACGCGCTTGCTCCCCTGGCGCAGTCCTCGAAAAAACCCTTCAACCGCTGCACCATCGCGGAAGGAGGCCCCTCATGTTTGGTGTACGCAAGAACCTCGACTACACGCGGGCAGCGGAGAGGAAAATCTGGCATCCCCTAAGCCTACAGCAACTGCAATTCCGGGATTTTGTGAAGACGGCAAACAAGATCCTGTCCGGAAGTAACGGCCTGTTGACCTACACTTCACGCAGAATGTCTGACGGTTAACTGATTTTAGTGGGGGAATCGAGAGATTCCCCCGCTCGCGTTTGGTGCTTTCTTAGAAGTATCTTCAGACTGTCTATGCAGTGAAATTCCTGTTTGCCTGATCCCAGTTGACCACTTTCCAGAAGTTCTCGACGTAGTCACTTCGCCGGTTCTGATATCGTAGATAGTAGGCGTGCTCCCAGACGTCTATGCCAAGCACCGGCTTCAGCCCTATCTCGAGTGGCGTATCCTGATTGGCTGTCTGAACGATCTCAAGCTTACCGTTCGTGTTCACTCCAAGCCACGCCCAGCCGCTTCCAAACAGTGATCCGGCCATCGCTCTGAATTCGCTCTTGAACGTGTCGAGATCACCGAAGTCTCTCTCGATCGCTGCGGCGAGTTCGCCGGTAGGATTGCCGCCGCCGTTCGGGCTCATTAGATGCCAGAATAGAGCATGATTGAAGAAGCCGCCGCCTGCGTTTCGCACGGCCGTACGCACGTCTTTCGGCAGAGCGTCTATATCATGCAGGAGTTCGATCACGGTCTTCTTCTGAAGGTTACCGTAGCTCTCGATAGCCGCGTTGAACTTGTCTGTGTAGCCCTTGTGATGTCTGCCGTGATGGATTCGCATTGTCTGTTCATCGATAGCAGCCGTGAGGGCGTCAGGCTGGTAGGGCAGATCGGGCAGTGCGTATGGATACGCAACGGATGTTCCCGGAGCCATTGTCTGGAATGTCTCTACCGGTGGTGTCCTCGCATGCGCAGGCCGTGCCAGCTTCCCAATCGGACTGAGAGCAATACCGGCTGCGGCAAACGAAATCGTTCGCAGCATATCTCTCCGCGAGAATCCCCGATTCTCGGTGCCTGCGTCTTCCTTCTTATGGCTTTCAACTTCTCGCATATCGCCTCCTTGATTCCAAATCAGTAATGGACTTGATTTATCTATCATGAACAGGAGCGGATGCGGGACTGTTCCTGGCGTGAGCTATCGCATTCTCAGAGCTTAAGGCCACGTTTTGTTGAGCTTGTTGGCTGGCCCTCTCTTTGAAGAGGAGCTGCTGAGGCTATCAGGCCTTCTTAACGGCAATCGAGATGCCGTCACGGATCGGCATTATTGACGTAAGAAAATTGGTGTCTTCATAGAGCCGTCTGGTGAATTCGAGGACACCTCGTCCGGACTCACTCAGGTCGTCTTCGAAAATGCGGCCGTTGTAAAGGAGATTGTCGGTCACGAAAACTCCGCCGGGGCGGAGCCTCTCTTTTACTGGCTGGATCGTGTCAGGATAGCCGTGCTTATCGATATCGTTCAGGAAAATATCGAACGGGCCTTTCTCCTTCTTGAGAATCTCGATTGCATCGCCAACGCGGAAGTCGAGCTTTTGTTCCTGACCGACGCGTTTGAAGAAGTCGAATGCCATGTCGCGGTGCTTCTCGTTTCCATCGGTGCAGATGACTTTGCCGTCCTCGGGCAATGCGAGAGCCATCCAGAGCGCAGAATAGCCGTATCCCGAGCCGAGCTCAAATATCCTGCGTGCGTTTGTCAACGGAACGAGTTGTTGCAGGAATCTGCCGACGAGCGGCCCGATGATCGGGAAGTGGTTTTCACGGGCGTACTTTTCCATTTCGTCGAACGGTGGCGGACTCTTGGGGGCGACATTGTTCAGGTGTTCGTCTACTCGCGGGTTCACAATATCCATGTGCACTCCTTCACGCTCGTTGGATAGTAACTTCTAATCTGGTCTAACGGCCATTGAAACTATCGGTTCCCTGTGATAGCGGTCGTTTGATCGATCAGCCTGCACTCGAGCCGGTCCATGCGGTCCTCGAACAGGTCCTCACGGAATCGGAACTGGAGTGTGTTGTTCTCGATGATATTCATGCGACCGTGAAACCCGCCGACGTATTTTGCGATGAGGCGGTTCGTGAAGTACTCGTAGATACCGATCTCCTGCGGCGTGAATTGAATCGAGTATAGCTCGTTTCTGTAGCCCATCTCGGGAAAGTGATCTCTCCACAGGAACGAACGGAATGCGCCGAAACGTTTCCCGGTTGTGCCGCGCACGGTTATAGTGCCGGCAAAGTCTGTCTCACCGGAATATCCTGCGACCTTGACGTTATACCATCCGTCGAGGACTTTGATGTTCAGAACATATCGTGCCATGCCCGACTGGAATACGGTCTCGCCCGAGTCGGGAACGTCCTCAACGCGCAGGACAGTGAATCTGCTGTCAACGATTTGTGAAGCCGCATTCTTTTTGATGTCTTCAAGCGACGACCCGGTGACGTCTTCAAGTACTTCCGCTATATGATTCAGATCCCACGACTTCACCTCGTTTATAGTTCCCGAGAGCTGAGAATAGAGCTTGTTCAGAGCGTCGAGGCCGTGATTTTTGTAGATACTCTCGATAACTCCGAGTGACAGAGGATATGAGAAATCGATATTGGCGATTGTGTCGTAGAGTCCTGTGAAGGTCAGCACATCGTCGAGTTTGTAGAGCTCGTTCTCAAGAGTGAACGCCGCGATCTGAGGCATCACACTCCGATCCTGACCGAAACGCCCGCCGAACATGCATCCTGTTCCGGCCTGCATGAACGGCGCGAGGACGAGACCCATGTCATCGTGCACGAACGACAGAGCGAAAAGCGCGATCTGATGGTAGTGTGGCATGTAGTAGGTTATAATGATATCCGACGGCCTGAAGTAGAGACCATGACTGCGGAAGCCCAGAAGCTCGGAGACTTCGTTCTCGTTGCGCGCGAGATAATACTCCATCCGCTGCTCTTCGAGAATCGCGAGGTCCTCGTCGGTGCCACCCAGCTTGCGGATTGTGGTTTCTGTATAGGTATCCAGATCTTCCAGTGCAATATCGTTAAGCTGGCTGTCGTCCCGGTAGAATACGTTGTAGTATTTGGTCTTCACCAGCCGAAGATTGTTCAGGTATCGCCAGAAGCGGGGAATCAGATTTAGGCCGGTAGAATCCTCCATTACGAAATACTCGCACGAGAGTGTATCCTCAGGGGTCTTGATTGTCACAATGGACTTGAAGCTTGCCGGGCCGCTATGTGTCAGGCTCTGGTCAATGCGTGTGACGGGAGATGCGAGGATATCCAGATTCTCGGTCAATGGTGACATACAGTCGTACTTGTATTCAATCCCTCGATACTCGATTCCGAGCCTTTCTGCCGTCTCGATCAGTGCCGGATGCCAAAACCCGGCTGCGTCATCGAATCGTCGTTCCTTCAAGGCATCGATGTACTTCGCCACGAACCTCGTAACATCAGCCGTCGAAACCGGTCCTGCGGATACCGACGACACTAACATGATAAGCACTGTGATTGCGATTGCTGATAGCCTCATAGATCCTATCTCCATCTGCGCGATTGCACTCTACGATTGCACTCTAATTGGATACCTGGTTGTACCCGGGTCGGAGCATGGTAGTTCGAGTTATCAGCCGATGTTCAGATATCCACCCAGATATAGCCGTTTTCGACGAACACAGGGAAAATCTTGAGTTTCGCCCACTTCTCCTCGAGACATTCGCCGGTCGGGATGTCGTACCGCCAGCCGTGCATAGGGCAAACGATAACTCTGCCGTCGAGTTCACCGGTGGTTAGATTTGCCCTCATGTGCTTGCAGTCCGCCTCGATAGCGTGAAGTGTGCCGTCGAGGTTGAATACCGCCACCCGTTTCGCGAGTACTTTAAGTGACCTCGATTTCCCGACCGGGATATCATCTTCCCTGCAGATTTTTATCCTCATTCAGATATATTACACTGTGGTCGCTCGAATTGCAAGCGGGCAATCTCGCAGGCTCGATATTAGAAGTTGTTGGAGCAAGGCAAAATAGCCGATCGGTTAGAGGGTGTCCCCAAAATGCACTGTTTGGTTCGATCGGTTCCTGCTCGCCGCAGGCGAGTTTGAACCGGCGCAACCAGTCCCGGGTTTTCCGGGACACCCTCGTTGCAGGCACCAGCTCGGCTAACGTTCGATTGACCAAAATCTTACAACTCGACCAAACATTCTTGACAAACGGCCGTATCTTGGTACATAACAACTCTGTATGGAGGTTTTAACTCTAACGGAAGCGAGAGGTAGCTATGGAGGATCCCTGGGATCTCGATTGATACAGATTATCGTTTTGTTTTTGATAACGGGAGTGCTGCTGTGCGCTCCCGTTTTGACTGATACCGCAGCCTGCCAGGCGGTTGCTGTGCGGGTCGATTCCACTGATGCGCTGCCCGGGATGTTGGTACCGATTGATGTCGTGATCGAAAACGAATTCCCGGTGGCATCAGTCATTGTCCCGATACGCTACGACCGATCTATGCTCTATCCGGATTCGGTCAGTTTTGAGGGATCCGCGGTCAGCCCCGACCACCGTTACGTATCTACACATAGTCTCGATTCGAGTATCGTCCGGATAATTGTGCTGCCGACCATCACTAACCCGATGCCGGTGATATTCGAGCCGGGAGGGTTGATCGCCAGGATATGGTTTACGGTCAGCCCGTTCGCTGAGTTCAGATTCGCTCCGCTCGATACTGCGTATGTCTACGATAGCCTGCAGTTCACGAATGAAACATTCTACTATTATCCGGATGAGCTTCAGGCTTCGGATCACAACGGCGAACAGCTCTATCCGGCGTTCACGCCGGGCGGAATCGAGGTCGTACCGGTTCGCGAGGGGATAGGACGATAGAGGATCGCTGTTTCAGTTGGCGATAGTGTTGACACGCGGCTCCACCGTATTATCATCTCATCTCTCAATCATTGCGCCCGATCTCCGATATACCAAAGAGAACTAATATGACATTAGCTACCAAAAAAAAGAGTGCCGGGATTCTAATGCCCGGAGACCGGATCGGTGAATATGAGCTGATCGAGAAGATTGGCCAGGGTGGAGTTGCCGAGATTTACCGGGCACGGCAGACCTCGCTCGATCGCGAAGTCGCGATCAAGGTCTTGTCTGAACGCGCCACAGTGGATTCGGAGCTGGTCACTCGGTTCGAGCAGGAAGCGAAGATCATCGCACGGCTCAGCCACCCGAATATCGTGCATGTCATCGATCGCGGCGTTGACAACAGCCGCTATTACTTCGTGATGGACTACATCCTTGGAACGAATTTTCGGGATGTGCTCCACAAGCGGCACTATAATTTCAAGCAGAAGATCGAGGTCGTGGTGCAGCTTCTCAAGGCGCTCGATTACGCACACAAGAACGGCGTGATCCACCGCGACGTCAAACCCTCCAACATCTTGATCGATGTGCAGGGACATGTTCTCGTGGCGGACTTCGGCATTGCGCAGATTCTCGATAAGGGGGATGATGAGAAGACGCGTACCGGTCTCGTTATGGGTACGATGGCGTATATGTCGCCCGAGCAGAGGCTCTCCACGCGAAATGTCGACCTGCGCACGGATATCTACTCTGTCGGCGTGATCCTCTATGAAATCGCAACGGGACAGAAGCCGCTCGGCAAGTTCAAGAACCCATCGGAGATCAACAGGAAGCTGCCTGAGAAGTACGATGAGATTACGCTCAAGTGTCTCGAACAGTCGGCCAGGGACCGTTATCGCTCGGCTGTCGAGCTGAAGGACGCTCTCCTGCTCGCGTGCGCGGGCAACACGAAGAAAGCTGCAGTGGCGCCGCAGAAGGCAGACAAGACCTCAATTAAGGATTTCATCGGTCACTGTGTGTTTCTCGATACGATCAAGGAGACACCGTACGGCGCTACATATCTGGTCGAAAACAAGGCCGATGGTAATTTCTATGTAATCAAGAAGATGATCAAGCGTGAGATGGGGCTGAAGGAATCCAAGATGCTCGCGAGGCTGACGCATCCGAATATTCTCAGAATTCATGGCGCGGGCGGCGACTCGAAGAAGAACGTCATCGTGTCGGACTATGCCCAGGCTGGATCGCTCGACGGACGGCTCGCGAGCAAACCGAATCTGACCGAGGCTCTCGCGATATTCAAACAGATTGCTGCTGCGCTTTCATTCGGGCATCGGCATAATATCCTGCATGGCAACCTGCGCCCGTCGAACATCCTGTTCGACCGTGACGATACAATCAAGGTTACCGATTTCGCGCTGCCCGAGCACTATTCGAAGAGCGGCAAGAATTGGTATGCTCCTCCGGAGCGTAAGAAATCGCGCGCGTATGATGTCTATTCCGCGGGTGTGATTCTGCATCAACTCCTGACCGGACGGCTCCCGATTTTCGATACCTACGGCAGGCTGATATGGCAGCCGACGGATATAGATGTACCACTCAAGATAAACGAACTTATCCACCGCATGCTCCGCAAGAACCCCGCCGAGAGATGCGCCACCTTCGACGATGTTATCGAAAACATCGAGTCGTGGGAGGCGGAAACTCGGCGTGAACGAGACCGCACACGTCTTCAGTCCAACCGTGATGAACAGACCGGTAAGGGACGGAAACAACTTGTGTTACTGGTTGTTTTTCTGGTAGTTGCGATACTGGCTGCGACCGCGTATTTCGCGTGGGACGCGGGCCTTTTGGACGACATAATTGGCTTGACTTCGAGCAGGTAGAATAGTAATATAGTCACTCTTCGCGACCCTATCGTCTAGCCTGGTCTAGGACACCGCCCTTTCACGGCGGCGACACGGGTTCAAATCCCGTTAGGGTCGCTTTTTTTGTGCCTTTTTGATTCTTGTTGTTCGCGTCGAATGGGTAGTGGGTCTCGCAAGAGCCAACGCGAGGTAGTGAGTCCTCGCCTGTTACATGTCAGCGTTTCCCTACAATTGACCGGGCACTGGATTCCCGCTTTCGGGCCTGCTTAGCAGCAGACCCTCGCGGGAATGACAAATCTAGGGCTATCTGCTTTGCGCCAAACCCTTGCGGGAATGACAAATGTGGGGGGATCTGCTTTGCGCCAAACCCTCGCGGGAATGA
>CAYQCE010000046.1:0-30205 GCA_964415885.1 uncultured Ignavibacteria bacterium | reverse complement strand
TTAGTCCAGCCGGGTCCGCCGCAGCCGTGTGTGATCTGACTGCACAGACTCAAGGACAAGGGGATACAAGATGATGCCGGATCACGGGCCGACGAATCTTGGCCGCAGAATCCGGTGTAATGGGATTTCTCTATTACCTGCAGGCGGGAGCTTTTCGTCGTTGAGGAACGAAATCAATCGGGCCTTTTCGAGAAGACAATCGAGCCGGCAACGAAGAAAACCGTACCTATCGCAAGCAGAATCACAATCGGGGTCGCCATCTCCGCATAACTGAAATCTCTCCAGACTGCGCCCTCGAAAGAGTATATCGACCATTTGATGGGGCTGAAATCACTGATCGCTCTCATCCATGACGGCATGATGAAATATGGTACCATACCGCCGCCGGACATCGCAAACACCATAAGCACCGCCCATCCCGCACCGGCGACCGAGCGTTCGGTCTTTCCGAGCACGCTGATCAGCATCATAATGCCCACGAAGCAGAATGCCGAAGCGACGGTAGCCAACGCCAGTTGCCCGGTGTTCGATACATTCACTCCGAACACTGCACCGCCGAAGAGCATGAGAACGACGATAACTGCTATGCAGGCGAGGAAACACGCGAGCGCCTTACCCGCTAAAACATGAACTCTGGAGACCGGCGCAAGACGAAGCCTTAAAAGCGTACCCGTAGTTCTCTCGGTGACAATCGAAATCGCGAACGACGCCGCACAGCCAATTAAACCCCAGATCAGGGCCTGCGGGAACGAGATATCATACGGGCTGCCCGGGCCACCCGTGGATTCCCGTTCGACCGTCTCTACCTCGACCTCTGCGACATTGCCAATCATCGACTGGGATGTATCTTCTTCCAGCGTCTGGTAGTAATCCCTTGCGCTGCCGACGAGCGTCTTGAGCATAGATCTCTGAGTTGAGTCCATAGAGTCATCGCTGTCGATATCGGCGAATATGGCATCGAGGTTGTTGTCGAGGAACTGGGCGTCCATCATCCTGTCCTGCATCGATTCAAACAGATGCTGCGTGATTATCCCCTGCAGATACCCTGCCTCTGCCCGCCTCGATGGATCGACACCAATCCGTAGCGGTGGTGGTTCACCGGCAAACAGTCCGTAGTAGTCGCTATAGCCTTCTTCAACTATCAGGTATGCCGCCCTGTTGCCCTTACGGACACTCTCGATCGCACCTGTCTCGGTGTAGCGAGTCAGCTCAATCAGGTCGGACGTGGCGAGCTTGTCGATGAATTTCGCCGATGCCTCGGTGGAATCCAGATCGACAATCGCAACCGATATCTTCCCCCGGTCGCTGCTGTTTCCTCCTCCGGAGAAAATCGATCCGAAAAACATCGCAAACAGGAGCGGAAAAACCGCCACCCAGAACAGGCCGAATCTGTCCCGCCAGAGTAGCAGAAGGTCCTTCATAGCCATGTAAAATACGGCGCGCATCAGTCTCTCAGCCTCCTGCCGGTAAGATTCAAAAAGACGGTTTCGAGGTCCGACTTCTCAATTACGACTCTCGAGAACTTGAGACCGGCTGCGGCGAGATCCGCAAACTGCTCCATTGGTTTTTCCGTCTCGATTCGCAGCGTGTTGTTTTCGATTCTGCCGGGAAGCTGATCCGCATCCTCCGGCGGAGCTATAAGATCGACTTCAATAACGGATTTCCCGCCGTGCTTCTCGATCAATCTATCGACAGTATCGACATCAAGGATTTTGCCGTGATCGATGATCGCCACGCGGTCGCACAGACGCTCCGCCTCCTCCATGTAATGTGTCGTATAGATAATCGTTCGGCCTTCGCGCTTGAGGACTTCGATAGACTCGAATATGAGGTTCCGTGACTGCGGATCGACGCCAACGGTCGGCTCATCAAGAATGAGAGTCGTCGGATCGTGAACGAGAGCACAGGCGAGATTGAGTCGGCGCTTCATTCCGCCGGAGAATGTACCGGCATTGCTCGATCTCCGCTCGGTGAGTCCGGCAAACTTCAGAGCCCAGTCCACGCGCTCCCGCAACCGTCTGCCGCCGAGACCATAGAGGCGCGCAAAGAACCTGAGATTCTCTTCCGCGGTCAAATCGTCGTAGATCGACAGCGACTGGGGAGCATTGCCGATTGTTTTGCGCACTGCGGCGGAAGAAGGATCGCCACCATCGCCCACCGTTACATTCCCCGAATCGGGTTTCATGACTCCGACGATCATATTGACGGTCGTAGTCTTTCCGGCGCCGTTCGGGCCGAGCAGCCCGAATGTCTCTCCGCTTTCGATAGAAAAGCTGATCCCACCTACGGCGGTCAGAGAGTTGAACGATTTATGCAGATCACGGACTTCCAACATTGCGGCACATAATAGCAAAATCGAGAAACTGAATCAACATCAATTGAATGCCGGAGAACGGTTTTGTGCGGAATAGAAGCCCGGATGATGCCCGGGCTTCCGCCCCTAAAACAAGTCGGCGCGCCCCGGCGCCGACTCAACACGGAAGAAATCAATTAAATCTCTCCCGCCCCAGGTGAAACTAAGCGACAACCCCTGTACTCCAACGACTGGATATACTGGAGTCAATATTCAGACTAAATATCGATAGCTAATGACACGATGGCAAGTGGAGTAAATAGCCTACTAAAGACGTATATGTCTATACGTCCCCGGAGCTGTTCTTGAGGTAAGTTTGGAGGTTTATCCCCTGCTTGCGGAGATTGAGTTTAGTGCGAATCCGCTCCCTGTGTTTCTTCACGGTTGCGTGCGAGATGAAGAGCCTGTTCGCGATCTCCTGCGATGTTGCGCCGGATCGTATCAGGCTGCAGACTTCGACCTCTCGTGGTGAGAGTTTGGAATACATATCGGTCAAGCCGCCCTGCGATGACGCGAGCTCCGAAAGGCCCGACTTAAGAATATCCAGGCAGGTTTGTCGAACTCCCCCGTCGTCATCGGCGATTCGGTGTAATGCCGGAAGGAGAACACTCTCGACGGTCCGTGCAACCTGCTCACGTGCCGCCTTCTTCTCCTCTTCGATATGTATCAGCACTTCCTTCAACGCTATATTCTTGTTCTCCAGCAGCTTTCGTTCCGCTTCGAGTGCGTCGTACGCGGCCTTGAGTTTCTGCTCCGCAATCTTCTGGTCTGTGACATCCCGGTGCACGGTAACTCCACCAACATGCTGACCCTCCTCATCAACGACGAGCGAAACCGAAGCCATCACATACAACCTGCGACCATCCTTCGTGCGCTGGACAACCTCCCCCTGCCAGGATTTGTTGCGTAGAAGCTCCGCCCTGGCGGTTTCGAGGTCGGTACCACAGAAATCGCTGTCCAGGAGTTCTGCCAGGTGCCTGCCGACGGCCTCATCGAGCTTCCAGCCGTACATCCGCTCGGCTGACCTGTTCCAGCTCTTGACCCGGAGATCGCGATCGGTCGCTATAATGGCTTCGGAAACAATCTGCAACAGGTTCGCTTGATAGACGATCGATTCCTCGGCTTGCTTGCGCATGATGGCATTCGTGAAGATATCCGATGTCAGTTTTAAGAGCTTGATCTCGTGCTGCGTCCATTGTCGCTCCGACCTGACAGAGTCGAGACCAACGCAACCAACCAGGCGGTCACCATACACCATGGGAATAGCGACAACTGATTTCACACCGAGCGATAGCACCAGCTCTTTCTCGGCCTCAGCCTCTTTCGGCATGTCATGAACGCTGGGAATGCAGATGTCGCGGCGTCTGCCAATCTGGCTTTGTCCCCACGGATACTCTCCCAGCGATATGTTTGAGATCGACTCGCTGTGAGGCTTCATACCCGGTGCCGCGAATTCGTAGACTCGTTCAAAAGTGAATTTATCATCCTCGATGAGTGCGATAAAGGCATGATCGGAATCGTGCAGCCGCCCGATCTTCTCAATCGCATCTTTTAGTTCGTGGTCAATTCTCTCGACAGGCATGTGGATGAATCGAGTGGATATCGAGGCGATGATCCTCTCATATTCGAGACTCCGGGCGAGCTCCCGCTCCGCCTTTTTCTGCTCCGTGATATCTTCCAGTATACCGTTGAAGTAGAGTATCTCACCGTTCTTATTGCGCACGATCCCGATGCGGGAGAGAATCGCAATCAGCGTTCCATCCTTTCGCTTCATCTCCAGTTCGCACGTGCTGTCGGTTTTGTCTCGGCTGCTTATATTGCCCGCAATCTCATCTCTCCGTGACGGGTCCCGATAGAGATCGTATGCCGAGATCGAGAGCATCTCCTCTTTCGAATCATACCCGAAGATTTCCACCATGCGGGCATTCACTGCCAGCAGACGGCCTTCCGGTGTAGACCTGTATATACCGAGCGGAAGAGAGTCCGGCGAGATGGAGTTACTTGTACTTGCGTCCTTACTCATCGTTTTAGCTCCTCACTTGGAAAATGGTCTCTGGACGGTCGGAAATCAAGGGATTTGAGCGTCTGAGACATGCATCGCGCGTTCGATCTGAGCCGGACGTTAACCAATTCCCTGATTGACATGAGGCGATTAAGCACGCTTATTTGTCTGGAAATGATCTACTTCTGGACAATCCTTGCATATCTCGCTCTCCTGATCGCGGTTGGCGCATACCGCAGCCGACGGGTTAAGACTCAGGATGATTTCATGGTCGCGGGCCGAACGCTGTCCGCAAAGGTGCTGGTTGGTACATTACTCGCCACGTGGATAGGTTCGGGTTCGATAATCGCGAGTGCGGGACTCGCGTATGATCGCGGCCTGCCTGCACTATGGTTCGACGCGGGCGTTTGGATTGCTCTCGTCGTGCTGTACCTCATCGCCGGTCGAGCGAGGAAGCTCGCTCAGTACACCGTACCGGATATGCTGGAGATCCGCTACAACAAGTGGGCGAGAGTGCTGGGTACAATCGTCACTATGATAGCGTATACTGCGATCGTGTCATACCAGTTCAGGGCCGGCGGTATGGTCCTTAACCTGATTACCGGCATTCCTGTTTCGACCGGAATAATCATCACGGCCGCGTTCGTGATAGGTTACACCGTACTCGCAGGGATGATTTCGGTAGTGTACACGGATGTCGTCAACGGGATCATCATGACACTCGGGCTGTTCATCGCCCTGCCATTTATGATCGATAACGCTGGCGGCCTCGACAATATCATATCGCGGCTCCCCGAAACACACATCGACATCCTCGGTACGATGACGCTTCGAGAGGCGATCGCATACTCGCTGCCGACGATGCTGCTCCTGCTCGGCGAATCCGGCATGTATCAGCGGTTTTTTTCGGCCAAGGATGAGAATACGGCCAAACGTTCGGTGATGGGCTGGATTATCGGTACCATAATCATCGAGACTCTGATTGTGTTCATCGCAGTTGTTGGTCGAGGAATATTCAGCGACATCAACTCGGAAATGGTGATTCTTCACTCTGTCAAAGACGCTTTGCCCGTTGCAATCGGATGCCTGTGTCTCGCTGCGATAGTAGCCGTTATCGTCTCGACGGCCGATTCGTTTCTCCTCGTTCCGGCAACCAATTTCATGCGAGACATTTATCAGCGGTTCATCAACCCGGACGCCACCCAGAAGCAGATCGTGCTTCTTTCGCGTGTGGCTGTGGTTATTCTGGGTGTATTCGCGTTCGTGCAGGTACGCTTTTTCGAGCGTGTACTCGAGATGGCGATCTATGCCTATACGATGTATGGCGTTGGAATCACTCCCGCGGTTATGGGTGCGTTTTTCTGGAAGCGAGCCACTGCCGCAGGAGGAGTAGCATCAATTGCCGCAGGAATGGCCGTTACGCTGATCTGGGAGATCGGCGGTGGCTTCTGGGGACTCCAGACTGTCTACCCGGCACTCGCGTCGTCGGTCTTCTGCCTTGTTGCAGTCAGCCTCTTCACCGCTCCACCGCCAACGGAGAAGGTCGAGATGTTCTTCGAGAAACGGAAAGCATGATTTCATGAACTGCCTGCCTGGAGTTTAACATGAGCAATTCGAGATATTTCGTCGATCGTGAAACAACGAAGATGTTCGAACCGATCCCGGGCGTTGAAACTGAGCTTCTGTGCGGCCTGTCGGGAGAGAGCATGATGATGGTGCTGACGACGCTTCAGCCCGGGATAACCGTACCGAATCACTCACATCCACATGAACAGGTCGGGATGGTCTACTCCGGGAGCGCCGAGATGCGGATTGGAGACGAGGAGCGAATTGTGAGCGAAGGCGATTTCTACGTTGTGCCACAAGAAATTGAGCACGCCGCAACTTGCATCAGCGACTCGCCATTCGTAGCGTTCGAGATATTCCATCCCATAAGAGAGGATTTCGCGAAGAAAGTTGCCGACTGATTCGATCTTGAGGATCCGACATGGCTGAACTGCGTATACGGTTTAGGTCGATTTCAAGAACCGTTTTGGGATGAAAGGTCACAATGAAAACCCGGACTATTCTTTCGTTTGTCATGCTTATTGCAATCACAGTCGCTCTGTGCCCGAAGCCTCTACTCACTCAGGCTCTCGATCAGCCGATTCGATTTGCGATTCTCGGTGATCGGACCGGCGGACATGAACCCGGCGTTTACGGCGGGATTGTCGAAGAAATCGAGAGGCTCAAGCCCGACTTTGTCATAACGGTCGGGGATATGATCGAAGGGTATGTCGATGACTCGGTGCGGATCGACAATGAGTGGGATGAGTATCTCTCGATCGTGTCCCAGCTTTCGATGCCGATCTATTTCACAGTGGGCAACCACGACATATGGAGCGAGATGTCGACCCGCTTTTATGAGGATTACATTGGCAGTCGGTACTACTCATTCGATGTCGGCGACGTGCATTTCGCGATTCTCGACAACTCGAGAGCAGAACAATCCGGAGACATACCTGAAAAGCAAATCGACTGGCTCCGTAATGACCTCGCCTCAAACAGCGACAGGACTTGCACATTTGTCTTCATGCACAAGCCATTTTGGTTCAACTCCACAGCCGACGGCAACCCGGATCTACTGCACGATATATTCCTCGAAAACGGGGTAGATGTCGTAATCACCGGCCATTTCCACAAGTATTTCTCGGCTGAATATGACGGCATCCGGTATATCGGGATCGGGAGTTCCGGCGGTGGTGTCGATGAGGGCGCTGTCGGGCTGAAGTATCACTATACCTGGGTAACTGTCGACAACAACGGCGCGCACGTTGCTCTGGTAAAGGCCGGAGCTGTCAAACCGTGGGATGCCATGACCGCCGATGAATCGAAATTCATTAATCAAATCAAGTACCGTGGAGTTGAGATAGCGAAAGCACTCACAATCAGCGACGAACTCGAGGTCGAATCTCCCGTATTCGCCATCGAGATAACAAACATTCACGCTGATATGCCGATTGTGGACACTATTTCCTGGAGTCTGCCGCCCGGATGGAGCGCAAGTCCCGAGCTCGTGACTATGGAGCTGCAGCCGAACGAGACGAAGTCGATTGAATTCGATCTCGAGAACGCATCAACATTGTTCCCGCTTCCGACTTTCACGGTGGCATACCCGTATAAGGAAAACGGCTACTATCACTACTCGAGCAGTATCCTCTTCGATCGTACAGTCTACTGCGACAGGATTCGTGGTGAGATCGTGGTAGACGGCGATCTCTCCGAGTACGCCGGCCTGGAGCCCGCCGAGAGTTTCTTCTCGCCGCACGGCGGAAGGGCAGTGATCGACCCCGTCGCGTTCTACTTCGCGTGGGACGGTGATGCAGTCTATCTCGCGGTGCGATGCACCGATCAGTTCATTGATTCCGTGCGGGCTGTCGTTGAGGAACACGACGGCGCGATCTATGGCGAGGACTGCGTCGGCTATCTCATTCAGCCGGACCGAAGCAAAGAGGAGGCGTATCAAATCTATATCAACCCGCTCGGAACCGTATTCGATCAGTTCATATCCGTCAATGAGGATGGCTACCCGTCGGGTGACCGGAACTGGGATGGCACGTACTCGGTTGCGACAATGAAGAAGAGAGGACTTTGGACCATAGAAGCGAGAATTCCATTCACGCAATTGAACGCCCGGCCGGAGGTCGGTGATGAATGGGGAATCAATTTCCGTCGGAAACAGCCGCGTCTCGGAAGCTCCGCAGACTGGATTGTGCCGATCGATTACGATCCCTCCACATTCGGACGACTCGTTTTCAGGTAACCGCAACGGAGGATAATGTCTGACAGGGCACGCTTGAGAGGATTGCTCGCCAATTCGGGGCTCCTGTATGCGGCGGCAATCTGGGGAACGACATTCGTAATCGTCAAAGACAGTCTCGAGCACATCGATCCAATCGTACTCGTCGGATTCCGTTTCACACTGGCGGCACTGCTGCTCGGCATATTCCTCGTCGCCAAACGTAAACCACTCTTCAAGGATTTCCACATCGGGGCTTTCCTGGGGTTTTTTCTGTGGGCACTCTACGTTCCACAGACAATCGGCCTCGGTTTCACCACAGCCTCGAACTCGGCTTTCATAACCGGGCTGTTCGTCGCATTCGTGCCCGTCTTCTCGATGACCATATTCAAGCGTCGACCGGCCATGAAAGACTCGCTCGCGGTGCTCGTGTCACTCGTCGGGCTATACTTCCTGACGGGAGGTCTGCTTGAGGCAAACCGCGGCGATTTCCTTACACTTATCACGGCGATGGCGTATGCGCTTCATATCCTTCTGATAGCGAGGTATGCGCAGAAGCTTGATCCATATGTAATGGCCTTCCAGCAATTCCTGTTCGTGGGTGTGCTATCTTTGATAGTATCTTTTGTTTTCGGACTGCCGTTTACGATCGGATCGACAAAGACCGTCGTGGCGGTTGTCTTTCTCGCCGTGTTTCCCACATTCACCGCATTCGTGATTCAGATGGTTGCACAGAAGATCATTCCGCCGGTCAGGGTTTCGCTGATATTCGCGATGGAGCCGGTATTCGCTGCAGCATTTGCATGGACTATCGGCGGTGAAGAGTTCAACGGCTTCCGGGCGATCGGCGGCCTGTTGGTTGTGCTCGCTATGATTGTATCGGTTCTGCCGTCAAGACAGCGATCTACGAGGTAACCATACGGAATAGAAAAAGCGCCGGATTGCTCCGGCGCTTTAACATTTGATCTATCGGAAGTGCGAGTTGAGCGCTTAGTTCAGGCGAACCATCTCGACACGACGGTTCTTGCTTCTGCCCTCGGCGGTCTTGTTGTCGTACTTCGGCTTGTCGGGACCATAACCCTTGGCAACGAATCTGTCGCGGTCGATTCCCTGAGATATGAAGTAGTCGACGACCGACTGAGCACGCTTCTGGGATAGCTCCACGTTATACTCGTGCGGTCCACTCGCATCGGTGTGACCCTGTATCTCCAGGCGAACGTGCGGCAGAGCCTTTAGAGACTCGACCACCTGATCCAGCTTCTCCTGCGAGTCATCGGTCAACTGCGCTGAGTTGACGCCGAAAGTAACGCCGACGAGAGTGACCTCCTGTTCGATCTTATACGCGACCGGGCAGCCGTCCTGATCGACCTCGAGTCCCTGCGGAGTGCCGGGGCACTTGTCGAGACCGTCACAGACGCCGTCACCGTCAGCGTCGACAGAACAACCAGCGTTGTCGACTTTGCAACCGAACGGAGTATCCGGGCAGTCATCCTTGTAATCCGGGACGCCGTCCTTGTCGGTGTCGAGAGGACAACCGGCGGCATCCACTTCGGCGACTTCCGGAGTGTTCGGACACTTGTCGATGCCGTCGCAGACACCATCATTATCGGTGTCCATCTGGCAGCCATTCATATCGACCCTGCATCCGGCGGGAGTGTTCGGGCACTGATCGATTCCGTCACAAACGCCGTCATTGTCGCCGTCGAGCGCGCAGCCGAATTCATCGACAATGCAGCCTTCCGGCGTCTCGGGACATTTGTCTTCTTCGTTGCAGATGTCGTCCTTGTCGTCATCCTTGCATGCGCCGAGATATGCGGTGATAGTGGCGCCTATCTCGAAGATTCCGGACGGATTATCCAAATACTCGGATCCGCCGATATCCTTGTCGCCATCGAACTGCGAGAATGCATCTGTCAGCAGATGATATCGCAGCGCACCGCCTATCGAGAACTCCTCGATGAGGAAATACTCGACACCGGCGCCGAACATGAGAGCAAGCTGCTGGTCGCGGAACTTAAACTGATCGCCGTTTAGATCATTGACATAAACCTGCTCGCCGTCATCGTTCCTGACATGCCAGACATCCATTCCGACACCGGCAGTCAGGTAGAAATTAGCGTCAGCTTCGGGAGTGATGTTGTAGTATCCGGCGAGTTCCCAGATGTGATGACGAATGCTCAGTTCAGATTCGTCACTGGTAGCCTCCACAAGCGACTGGAGTTCCGGAGCAACCAGTTCCGGTCCGCCGGTCGGGCCGTACATGCCGACCAGTCCGATTGACCAGTGCTGATGCAGACCGAATTTGATTTCGGCTCCTCCCATCGGGCCGAGATCCCATTCACCTCCACTAAGAAAGCCACCCCCGCGAACACCGAGGCCGATTTTGTCTGTGGTATCGGCTGCGAAGGCAGTAACCGTCATCAGACAGACAACGATAAGTGCGGTAGCAATCTTGAATCCTTTCAGCAAGACGATTACCTCCTGTTTTTCTGGAGCGAAAGCAAAAATCCCGCCCTTGCGGGTCGAGAGGCACTCACGACTCCATCTTATGTTACTCTATTTATCTTCTATAACTTAGCTGCTCTTTGCCGTTCAGACACTTGTCCACTCTAAATTTGGAGTGGAAAGTAACATTCGCACCCAAAAAAATCAACAAAAATATGGGCCCGGCAGGCTTACAGAAGCGAGACTGAGTCATTGAGAGTCAAAAACTTGCCGCCGCAATAGCGATAATTCGAGCGATGTTTCCCCTCAATCGAGCAACCTCAGATGCATTAAGTTGCTTAACTGACCCCGTGACTGCAATCGTACCGTCCCGGATTCGGCATCCGGCGGTATCTCCATCCAGACCAGAGTGTCGGACCAATACCTTATTATTGCCTCAATCTCGTTGAGAAGTACGCGGTTGGTTATCCTGTAGTCAAGGAAATTCTCCCCAATGACAGATATAGTATCGCCAATATATCCGAAGTTCGGCTGGAGATCTTCAATCCGAAGGGCGCGGAAGTAAACCGGCTTAGTAACCAAATCATGTATGTGTATCCGGATATCGCCCGATCGCACGCCCTGCGGCGTCAAGAGTCCGATACTGTCTTCGGTCCAGAACCTCTCTGTGTCGGTGAGCGTCCTTTCACCGAGAGTGACGATTCCATCGGCTCCCAGATTCTGCCCATAAATTGTGAGTGGAGTCATCTCACCGCAGGGATTGGGCCGGATGGAGTCAACACCCAGTATATCGATCCAAACCGGGTTTGTAACAAAACCATACCTTTCTATCTGCAGATACCCCGATCGAGTGCGATGGGCAATGAACGCCATACGCGTGTTGTGCCCGGCGCCGTACGATTTCAACAACATCGTATCGAGGTACACTTTGGAGTTCAATATTTTCGGGCCGTACAGCGTGATCCAACTGTCATACAGGGCGAGCCGGGGCTCGATCCAGTCTATGGCGATGATATCGAGTCGCAGCTTGCTGCTGACCGCACCCTCCCGACGTACCCAGACATTCGACCCTGTGAGACCTTCCGGAACCACGCAAGTTATCAACGTGTCGCCCCACACGACAATCTCAGCCTCAACATCATCAAAGAGCACAACCCCGTCGGCGCGTTCATCACTGAAGCCATCGCCAAAAAGACTAACGGTGTCGCCGTACGTGGCGAATTTGACGCTGAATCCGGAGAGTCGAATCTTGTCATAGACTATGAACGGAAACGAGATCAGTCTCGCTATCGGAAGATCGACCGTAACATCTCCGGATGTCGCCCCATCCGGCACCTGTGTCTGGATTTCGGAGTCGCTCCACGAGAATACCTTAGCCTCCACACCCGAGAAGCTTATTCTGCTGTCTCTCATAGAGCCGCCGAATCCGACACCGAGAATACTAACGCTTCCACCGATCGTTGCGCTGTCAGGCTGAACACCAGTAATTCGAACAGCATGCCAGAGCGCATATCCCGGCAGCGACATCCGACGCAGCTTGCAATAACTAGGGCTTGTCGGGAAAGATGCTGATTCATCCAGATAGACAGCAGGCATCTGCTGCAGCCAGTCGCTGACGCTAAGCTCATGTGTCACCGTTGTGTCACAGCAGTCCCTGTAGAGATCAGTCACCCAGCGAAGATTCGAGTCCGCCGGAATTCTCCAGTCGTATCCAAGACAACACCCGGCGCCATCGCTGAACCTGAGATTCACCATCCAGTTGACCTCCGCAGTATATCCGCATGACAAGAACGTAAACGTGCGATCGCTGTGGAAGCTGTTGAATTCGGAGAACGCCGCCTGGTTCATGAATACAATGTTCCCCCGGCCCGGTACATACATCACAATGAGCGCATTGCGTTTGAAGAGCTTCGAGTATCTCTCGGACACCACGTGCCAGTATCGTTGACCGGTCATGATATATGCATTCTCCACTCTCGATTTTTTGGGCCAGGCGAGGGCGTGAGTGTAGATATGCAGAATGCCGGCATCATCCACGTTAGCAAAGCGTTCCATCGTGCAGTCATCATCGAATATTGCCTCGACGGATGAAAACCCCACTTTCGACAGTTCGGACTCCATGACAGTCAGAATCGAGTCGGCGTAGAACCGTCTCTCGGTATAGATTGGACAGATGAAAATTGCGCGCTTTCCAAGCGGAACCGCGTCCGCAGTCTCTACGTCCTTCGATCGGTCCTGTTTTGGAACTGTCGATTCAACGGTCGGCATATCTTCAGGATCTATGAATATGCCTCCGCGAGCGCCGCCTTCGTATTCTATATTGATTCCCTGGTCAGTCAGGTAGGCGGTCGAAACGATGTCACCGTAGCTCAGAACTGAATCGTAGATAGCGGCCTTCGCATCATGACTTCCAAGCGACTTCGAAAAATCCTCATATTTCTCACCGAATGCGGCCTGGAATTCGATGTAGCTCGAGTATGGCTGTTCGGGCTGTTCGTCTGGTGGATCCGGCGGGGGTGTGGTTTTCTCCGAACAGGCACCGAATGTCAACAGCAGTAGAACTGCTGCGAGAGCGAAGCAGTGCCTCATTGAACCTCCCGTTATTCTGTCTGATGATACAGACGCAGAACACCAGATTCTGTTCGACCGAACAGAAATCGACCGGATACTTCCGGAACCGTCTTGTCACGCAGGATACGTTGGCGGAGGAGAGATATAAGCGAAATCAGACCGGCACGCCGATCAGCGTGTTGGGTGTCACCTCTTCCACCTTAACATTCACAATATCACCGACAGACATTCCGTTGTCCGGGAAGACAACGATCCTGTTACCGTCGTTACGGCCCAGAAGCTGATCGGGTCGCTTGGCGCGCCCTTCGATCAGGACCTCAAGTGTTCTGCCAAGATGATCCTGGTTGCGTTTGAAGGATGTCCTGCGCTGGAGATCGACTATACGTGTGATACGAGAAGTCTTGTCATCCTCGGAGACATCATCCGGGTATTTTCGCTGGGCGACCGTATGCTTCCGCTCGGAATACTTGAACATGAACGCAGAATCGAATTCGACATCTTCCATAACTTCCATGGTCTCGAGGAACTCGTCTTCCGTTTCGGTCGGAAAACCGACGATTATGTCGGTGGTAAGGGCGAGCTCCGGGATCTCCGATCGCAACCGATGCGCGAGATCGGTGAATTCTTTGCGGGTGTACGTTCGGTTCATCATCTCGAGCACCCTGTCGTTGCCGGCCTGCAGTGGCAGATGGATATGCTTGCACGCCTTATCGTTGTCTCGTATGACAGCTATGAGCTTTTCCGGAAAGTCTTTTGGATGCGGAGAAGTAAATCGTATTCGCCGGATGCCGTCTACCTTGGACACCTCCGTGAGAATATCCGCGAAATCGGTGCCGTCGAAATTGTATGAATTGACATTCTGGCCGAGGAGAGTTACCTGGCGAAAACCGACTGATGCAAGCCGACTGACTTCGTCAATAATGCTCTCCGGATCACGGCTCCTCTCTCTACCGCGAGTGTACGGCACCACGCAGAACGAGCAGACATTGTCGCATCCCCGCATCACTGCAATCCAGGCGTTGGCGCCGTTGTCATGCACCGGGAAGATATCGCTGTACGTCTCGACCTTCGAAAGATTCAGTTCGTACGACTTCTTGCCGGTTACTCGGAATTTCTGTATCAGGTCGGGGAGCTTGCGGTATGTATCCGGCCCCGCCACGAGATCGACACCGATTCCTTCGTCGAGAAGCTCCTCTTTCAGATTCTGAGCCATGCAGCCGATTACCCCGAGTACTTTGGACGGGTCCCGGGCTTTAAGGGCCTTAATCTCGGTAATCCTGCGCATCACCTTTTGATGCGCATTCTCGCGGACGGAGCACGTGTTTATGAGTATCACGGAAGCGTCTTCCGGACTGTCCAGAAACTCGAAGCCTCTTTCTCCGAGGATAGTCATCACTATCTCGGAGTCGTACTCATTCATCTGGCAGCCGTATGTCTCGATATATGCAGTGTTCATTCTAATCTACCAATCAGTGTATCACCCTCTATCCGCTCAGGAATCGCGGTGCGGAGTTCATTTCTGAGATCAACGTCACTCTCCGCCTGCACTCGGATGTAGTTGTCGGAGAATCCGGTCCAGTTGCCGTTCTCCCGAGACTCGAACAGGACCCGCACCGGCTCGCCTATGTATCTCTCGCAGAAAGCGTGACGCTTGCGCTTCCCGAGCTCTATCATGATCCGGCTGCGTTCCTTCTTAATGCGATGATCCACTTTGTTTGGCATTCGGGATGCCGGTGTGCCTTCACGGTCCGAGTAGATGAAAACGTGGAAGTACTGCAGCGGAAGATCGGCGAGCAGCCTGCGCGTGTGTTTGAAATTCTCATCGGTTTCGCCGGGAAAACCCACCATGATATCTGTGCCGATTCCGATATCGGGAATCACTTCCACAGTCCACTCGACGAAGTCCGCAAATTCTTTCGCCGTATGCCGTCGAGACATTGCCTCGAGTATGTCGTCATCCCCGCTCTGCAGGGGAATGTGCAGATGCCGGCACAGCTTGTCCGACCCCGCTATCATCTCCACGACCTCACGACCGACGGTCGTCGGCTCGATGGAGGATATCCGCAGTCTTTCGAGCCCATCAACATTTTGAAGTGCTGTCAGCAGATCGAGAAAACCTCGGCTTCCGCTCTTATAGGTCCCGATATTGACACCCGTCAGCACTATCTCGCGGTTGCCGAGTTCGACGAGTTTCGATGCTTCGTTGATGACATCATCGAACTTCCGGGACCGCGCTCGGCCCCGTGCGCGCGGAATTACACAGTATGAGCAGATGAAATCGCAGCCATCCTGAATCTTCAGATTCGCCCGCGTATGGTTGTCGTACTCGCCCACGGAATCGATCGTGAATTCATCCCGACTGATATCGAACGAGTGCACGACCAGAGGCTCGGGGTGCTTTTCGAGACCGTTTAGATACTCCGCGACGAGAAGTTTCTTCTCGTTTCCGACGATCAGATCGACTCCCTCGATTTTCCGTATAGTATCGAGCGCGATCTGCGAATAGCAGCCGACCACCGCCACAAACGAATCGGGGTTCTTTCGTATCGCCTGGCGGACCGCCTGGCGGCATTTCGAATCCGCCTGCTCGGTGACCGTGCACGTGTTGATCACCGTCAGGTCCGAGGGCGTACCCCAATCGACAATATCATACCCGGATTCCTTCAGGGTCCGCGCAATAATCGCTGTCTCCGCCTGGTTCAGACGGCAGCCGAGAGTATGTAGTGACGCTGTTTTGTTCATCTTCACACACTGATACGTATCACGTGACCGCAAGACGCAAGAATATAAAGCATACGAGTCCAGTTTTCAAGGCATCCTTCGTTTCATTTGATATTCCGAAGTCAAAGAAACCATATTGACCGATTGGAGTTATGGGCTATACTTGCAATACGAACCTCACATTCGTCACCTTATCGCGGCGTTATCATAGCTCAGAAAAGACTGCGGATACGTTTGGAACTTCCAATCCTGCTCCAGCGAATCCGTATCTCTCATAGTATTCGTGTTTTCAAGTGGTCGCCATCCGCTTGACCAATGCGAATAGTGTACATTCCGCGTAGTACGGAAGAAACGCCCCGTCAAGGTCGACGGGGCTTTCTTCTTGACATCACGATACACAAAAGTATAAGATACCTGAAATCCGGGAGGAATCTGTGAAAAGCTACTACTACGATTTCAGGGATATATTCAGAGCTCCGCGAATCGCTCTGCACGGCAAGAACATCATCATGCAGATGCAGAATCTTACTATTGCGTATGTCGGCTACGCTATTCTCGCGTATGCGGCGATGTGGGTCGACGGAGTCAACCTGTCGTTCGCCTGGGATGTGCATTTCATCTACCCGATCGGTGACATCGGTGTGGTATCGCTATGGGGACGACTCGTGTGGCTCGCGGCATTTCACTGGTTCCTGATCTGGATGTTGCGGGGGAATCTCGCTGTCTCGCGATCGGCGGTCGAGGAAATCCGTGGCAATCTTTTCTTCTCTGCGCCGGAGGCTCGGAAGTACGTGAAGGAAAGAAAGGGCATTATGCTGCGGGCGTATGCCGGAGTCGTGGCATTCATCGGCTTCATGGTCGTGCTCGGGCTGATAGCCGGGTTGATCGGCAAAATTCCGTATGTCGGCGAGATCAGTTTCGGACTCTTCTACGCCTTCCCATACTTTATTTTATCGCTCTTTACCGTTTTCGTCATGTTCCTTCTGACCACGCTCGTCCTTACCGGACCCTCCGCGGTGGCGATAAACGGCGAGGATACGCTCACGGCTCTGTTCGACAGTTTCTCGACCGTAACATCGCGACCGCTTAGATGGAGCATATTCACGGGTTCATCGCTCGTGATCGCCAAAGTCTGCACATTCATTCTCGCATACTTCGCTTATCGCGCGTTTCAGTTTACCAATTTCACGACCGGCGTATTCATGGGCGATAAGGGGAAGGTGGTTTTCGAGAGCGCAATCGATATGTTCCCGATGTCTTCGCCGGGGATCAAGTTCCTTACATATCTATATCCCGGATCAGATTTCGGCTTCAATCTCTTCCTGCTCGGTTCGTATCACCAGACGGATACCGTTCTGTCGGTCGCGGCGCATCTCGCGATGATCGGAATCTCGTTCATAATTCTCTTCCTCTTCGCGTATTTCATCAACACAGTCGTGGTGGGACAGGTGATCGCATTCATCGACATCCGCCGACAGACCCACGGCGAAAAACTTGCCGAGCTGCCGGACGAGGAAATGTTCGATAACTTCTCGCAGAAAAAGAAGGAGGAAGAAAAAGAGAACGAGCGAAGCGATCCTGAAGAAAATGACGAGAAAAACGGTTCCTGATCGTCAGTTCATAACCCAGACTCCCAGATTCAACGACCCCGCGTAGGTCACCCACGCGAGGTAGGGCAACAATAGCGCTCCCGCTATTCTGTTTCGATTCCAGAAGAGAACGATCGTTACGAGAATAGCAATCCAGAGAAGCACGAGATCGATAAACGCCGCACCGGGATTCTGAATTCCAAAAAACAGGTATGACCAGAGGAAGTTCAACGCGAGCTGACTGAAGAACACTGCGAGCGCGATTCTGGCGCCGGAGAATCCGAATTCGCGCCATACCAGCCACGCCGCAACACCCATCATGATATAGAGCAGAGTCCAGACCGGACCAAATACCCAGCTTGGCGGAGTCCATGACGGCTTGTTGATCGTCTGATACCACTCACCGGGGGACCATGTGGAGGCGATGAATCCAACCGCAAGGCACAAACCTACGAACAGGATCACGCCGATGATTTGCCTGGATAATTTCATCTACTATGAGGAAGGATAGATAAGGGGGGTTGGTTCCCGACTTATTTCTTAAGCAGAGCCTCCGCCGCAGCGAGACCGGAAAGCGCGGCAGTTTCAATGTCGCTGTTTCCGGCACCGAAAGCGTCCCCGGCAAATGCGATTCTCGCCGGTGTCTCGGATACGATCGCTCGGGCTTGCAACGACTTGACCGGTCGGGCATATCTCCACCGATGAATCTGAAAGTCCACGACGTTCGAAGGATCTATTGACCGTATCTCGCTCAGTACACCAGACAGTACATCGGAGTCGCTTCGATCCCAGTTCTCTAGACTGAACTCGTGAGATGTGTGTATCGTTACCGATGGTACTCCTGAGATTCGTTTAACGTGGTTGTCGACTATTTGCCGGATATTGCCGGTTTCATACACGACAAATCCAGGCTCAGGAGTACCCGCAGGATTATCCATCAGCAGCAATGCGGCAATACAGCGTTCATAGCTGACCGAATGCAACTCGTCGAGCATCCGTTGCGGCAAACCGGATGCGCTGCCGGAGAGTATTTCGAGAGATTGCGGTACCGGAGCTGTGAGGACCAGCTTTCGGGCGAGGATATCATCCCGCTCCTGCACAGAGGCAACCCAGCCGCCGTCTCGGAAGTCTACCCTATCGACTTTGGTGGATATCCACACATTCAGCTTGGTCGTGAGTTCCTTAATCGGAGCTGTGATACCACCTACCCCGCGATAGTGTTTTTGCTGATCGACGTACCATTCGACAGCGGCACCATTTGAGATAGCTGGATATGCTATTGCTCTGAACTTCGGATCGATAATAGTGAAAGACTGAGCGCCATGATCGAATACCGCCCCTCCGAAACGTCTCGTAGCCATACGACCGCCCACGCCGCGGCCCTTGTCCACGACGAGAACTCGTTCACCCGAGGAGGTTATTCTGCGCGCCGCGGACAGCCCCGCAATCCCGGCACCTATTATCAAAGTGTCAATATGAACAGCCATAATTCATTTGCTTCAACCCCATAAACTGCCCCCTGACAGTACCGCCGACTAAACACTGAAATCTCGATCCCGGTTTCCGCGGGAGGCGATGTTTTTGAGAGCAGGATATCTTTTTCTGGACACTATAGATGCTGATTCGTTAGTTCAGATGGAATCCGTAAAATGAGGAGAGAATAAGTGTTGAGATTCAGGACGATTTCAGCGGTTCTGACCATTCTCGTATTGCTTATCGCCACAATGAATCCCGCTCCGGCGCAGACAAACGAACCCGCAATCGAACAGGCGCACAATGGCTGCCTGATAGGTGAGAACTACACATCCGCCACGAGCAGTTTCACCGGCACCAGTATCAATTTCTACGATCCGGACTCCGATTCGTGGAAACAGACATGGATAGACATATCGGGTATGATAATCTATTATGACGGTCATTTCGAGGACGGCGTCATGCACTACGAGGGGGAGCTAATTAACAAGGACGGCACCACCGAACTCTCGCGCATGCTGCTCGAACCGAGGGATGACGGCTCCGTCCATAAGTTGATCGAACGCTCGACCGATGGCGGCGAGAGCTGGTATGTCTGGTTTGACGGGAAGTATGTGAAGAAGTGATCTTGCGTGGCCCGGGTCTTTTGACGCGGGTTTCTTCCACTCCGTTTCATTCAAAAAGATGGCAGAAGCACCTCGGGTTCTGTTCTACTCAAGTCACGTTCGATGCTCACGACTTGCATTGCTCGTTGCGTCAGTTCCTAAGCCCGCTTGCGGGCTTGTGAACTGACGCTACATTCAGTCCGGGTAGCCCATCTTTCAGATGGGTCTTCGCCAATCTCAATCTACCTCAAAGCGGCTCAGTTCCCTCGTCCAGTATACGAAGGTACTTGGAGTAGCTATACTGCACGGCACGGCCATCCTTTGGCAGTTGATGTACGATCCCCAAGCGTTCGAGTGTTTTCACAGCTTTCTTCGCCGTCGGATATGAGATTGAAGTCCTTTCTGCTACCCGGGGTATTGTAATTATGGGCTGTTGCTGCATCGCTCGATGCACGAGTACAACTGATCCGGCAGATTGCCTGGATCTTTCAATAATATTGTTGTGATCGGCTTCGAACATCTCAACCAACAATTTCGCCGTCTCAACAGCTTGATTTGAAGTCTTTTCGACACCATCCAAAAAGAAACAAATCCACTCCTCCCACTCGCCGTGTTCGCGTACAGCTTGCAGCAAGTCATAATAGTCCTGTCGATGACTTTTGAAATATAAACTCAGGTAGAGAGTCGGCTCTTTCAGTGCACCCTCCGAGCACAGGAGTAACGTAATAAGCAATCTGCCGATTCTCCCGTTGCCATCGAGAAACGGATGTATTGTCTCGAACTGGACATGCGAGAGTCCAGCCTTAATGAGAAGCGGCGTCTTGACGGGCTCATCATGCAGGAACTTCTCGAGATCACCCAGGCATTCAGGCACGCTTTCCGGGGGAGGGGGAACGAATCTCGCTGTCCCGGGTCGACTGCCACCGATCCAGTTCTGAGACTTCCGGAATTCACCCGGCATCTTCTCACCGCCGCGACTGTCGCGTAGAAGTATTTCGTGCATTTCTCGAAAGAGCGTCAATGATAATGGAAAGCTATTTTTAATTCTCTCGAGTCCATGATCCATCGCTGCGACATAATTTGACACCTCTTTGACATCGCCAATCAGGCTTCCGGGAGATCCCTTGATTTCGTGTTTGATGAAGTCTGAGATTGAAGCCTGCGTGCCCTCTATCTGTGAGGATAGAACGGCTTCTTTGCGAACATACATGTAAAGAAAGCGTTCGGGGTCCGGTAGCAGAGTGGATATGCTGTCGAGACGCCCTAAGGCGATATAGGCGTTTTGAAGACGTTCTACCAATCCGGAATCCATCTTCAACGGCGGATTGGGCGGCAACGGATCAGGAACGAATGCCTGACAATGCTCACCACCAACCGTGCTCACGGTCACTTTCTTCCCCGTTCTCTCCCTCTTCATTTTGTTTGAACTCCTGTTCTATTCTAACGGCTTCCGCATCCGGAATTCAAGCGAGCCCTCAAAGCCCAATTTGGGAGTGTCCCTTTGAAGGTCTGAGTTAAAGACCTAACTTATTTAGTGGACAACAAATTAAGCAAATACCTTAAATACTTTAATTTGCATATAGTCTATTAAAGACCTCTTTAACTGGCAAGATTTAAATTAAACAGAAGCCCTACAAACTTTAATATCCACACGAATTATTAAAGACCTCTTTAAGCACAGGATATCAAATTAAAGAAAGACGCCAAAATCTTTAATGTGCTCGTGGTATGAGGGTCGTTCGGCTCTAAATCTCCGGTGCCTCCGTGCCGTAGTTCTTCCATTCGTCCTTCGACGGGCCGAATGTGCCGGGGACATCGAGTCCGGCCTGACGCATCAGCACGGTCATCTGGGCGCGGTGATGGATCTCATGGTGAATCAAAGCCTCGAGCGACATACCGCGCGGCCACATTTCGCCGTACATATCGTCCTTCTTCAGCAGGTCCTCATCATCCCACTTCGAGGACACTTTCAGAAGAACCGACGATGCTGTATCATCGTATGCCTTCTTGATCTCGTCTGCGGACTCCGGCACGGGCCGATCCATTCCCGGCCCTTCGATATCCAGCCCGGTGCGGTTTCCCATCTCGGAAAGGGTCTGAACTATGTGCCAGGCCATTCTACCGAGCGTGCGATGACCGCCCAACACACTCTGCGGGAGCGATTCATCCGTCAGCTTGTCAAAGACCTTGCGCGTGCATTCTGAGTGGTAGGTCCACGATCTCTCGAAATCCTCAATCTTGCGATACATCTCGTCACTCCCTCTACATTCTGAACAATACCGATTCCCGCTCGAACCACTTCTTGGCGAACAGGAGTGTTATACCGGCGAGTATATTAGTCCAGACAAAGGCCGCAATCACATAGTTCCATTGAACCGTCCCCGAGATCGCATCCTTGATTATCATGCTGGCGTTCACGACCGGAATCAGCGCCATCGTGAAGTCCATCTCCATGCCGGGCAGGAATGACACGAACGCGGGGAGTATGATAAACATATTGAGGACCGTGATGTAACTCTGCGCCTCCTTGAACGATCGAGCAAAGATCGAGACCGAGAGGAGGATTGCCGCGAATATGCCCGCCATGGGCAAAACTATCAGAAGTATCAGGATAATCATCGAAAAACCGAGTTCGAGCGCGAGCATATCCCCGAGCCGGGAGAACATCTCCTCGACCATATAGTTCATCGAGAAATAGAGCGATCCGAGCGCGAGGAACGCCGCCACGATTCCGGTTGTGAGGATAACAAAGTACTTCCCGAGCACGAACTCCCCTCTCGTCGCGGGCGAGACAAGCAGAGTTTCCAGAGTGCCGCGTTCCTTTTCGCCTGCAGCGAGATCGATAGCAGGGTACATCGCACCCATAAAGCACATAATGATTATAAGATACGGCAACATCGCACCGAGCTTCTCTCCGGCGACTTTCTGCGACGAAGCAACATTGTACTGGTAGAACTCGAACGGCTCGATCACATCCCCCGACAGACCATACTGCTCGAGCCGTGCGATAACTGTCTGCTCGTGGTAGGCATCGAAAACTGAGTCGATCCTGTCGACTGCGAAACCGGATCGTATTTCGGCCTCGTCATAGAATACCTCGACATCGGTAGGCGATTCGATCTCAATCGCCCGCTCGAATGCCTCGGGTATCACAACAAGAGCGTCGATTGTACCGTCCTTGACGGCATCGGTCAAATCACTGTATTCGAGCGCGGACTCATCGCGAATTTCCAGAGATCTCACCCCGAACAAAGCATCGCGAAGGTCCGCCGGCAGATGTTCCTCACCCTCAACCGCAATTACCGACACACGCTCCATCTCTTTTGTAATCTGGCTCATCATTAGCTGTGAGAGGAACATCATCAAGAGCGGTATCGCGAGAATCGGCACGGCGAGCATGAAAATCAGCGTGCGTCGATCGCGGAGAGTATCCTTCATTTCCTTCAGGAATATCGTACTGAGTATCTTCGGTCTCATTTTCACTCTCCCACTATCTTGATGAAGGCATCCTCGAGATTATCCTGCCCGGACTTGTCGAGCATCTCCTGTACCGTGCCCTCGAAGTACTTCGTGCCCTTGTGGATTACCGCGAGACGGTTGCAGAGACGCCTCGCTTCACTCATGATATGTGTCGAGAAGATCACGCACTTGCCGTCCTCGCGACATCGACGTATAAAGTCGACTATCGTGCGTGAAGACATGACATCCAGCCCTGTCGTCGGTTCATCAAACACCATCACAGGGGGATCATGCACAACAGACCGCGCAATCGAAACTTTCTGCTTCTGACCGGTGGAGAGCTTGTCGTTTCTGCCGTTCGCGAATTCATGCATGTCGAGCATATCGAACAGAATGTCGATACGTTTCCGGATTTCCGAGTGCTTCATCCCATACAATCGCCCGAAATACTCGACCATCTCACGGCCCGACAATCGACCGTACAAGCCGGTGCTTCCGGACAAAAAGCCGATATGACTCCGCACCGCTTTCGGACTCTCGACCACATCGATGCCATCGATAATGGCTGTGCCTGAGGTCGGTATCAGGGCAGTAGAGAGCATGCGGAGCGTAGTGGTCTTGCCGGCGCCGTTCGGACCGAGAAGCCCGAATATCTCTCCCGGCTCGCACGCGAATGACACATCGTCGACCGCGCGAATCTCCCCCCGCTTTTTGTCCTTGAAAATCTTGACCAGGTTTTTCGCTTCAATCATAGATGGATGCCTTCCTGACTATATGGTGGATCGACCGGAATTGTAATCTCAAACCTCAAGCAAGTCAATCTCTACGTAATGAAGTGTCCTGTCGTACTTACGTAACCTAACATCTTGGAGTTTCCCTATCCGTTGCGGTTTACTCGCGCACGCCACCCATTTTCCCGCTTGAGAATTCGAGGTTTCGACCATATATTAGCGTTTTCCTGCAACGTCGCTTAAGGGATGCGAAGATGAGAAAAGACTTGCCAGAATTCGATTTCGAGAAGCACGGTTTCAAATGCGGGCTCGAAATCCATCAACAACTCGACACTAAACGAAAGCTGTATTGCAGATGTCCGGTCGGTTATGTCAACACCGAACCGGACGCCACAGTACTGCGTCACATGCGCCCGACCCTGTCTGAGCTCGGCGAATACGACGGCACCGCGCTTATGGAATTCAAGACGCGGAAGAACGTGCTATACGAGCTCTACCGGGGGCATGTCTGCACGTACGAGATGGATGACACCCCACCGTTTCTCATAAACGAAGAGGCTCTCGATATTGCTGTCAAGCTCTGTATGCTGTTGAACTGTAATATCGTGGATGAACTTCATGTCTCTCGAAAGCAGTATCTCGACGGCTCGATTCCAACCGGATTCCAGCGGACGGCAGTTGTCGGCGTGGAAGGCTGGATTCCGTACAAGAACCGAAAGATCCGTATCATCCAGGTCTGTCTCGAGGAGGACGCCTGCCGCGAGATGTCGGACGTCGGGCATGATATCCGATTTCGTGCGGATCGACTCGGAACGCCGCTCGCCGAGGTAATCACCTACCCCGACATGCGAAGCCCTCAGGAGGCGATGGAGGTCGACGCTCTAATCGGACGGCTCCTCAAGGCATCCGGACTGGTGCGCAGGGGAATCGGTTCCGTGCGGCAGGATGTCAACGTGTCGATCGACGGCGGGACCCGTGTCGAGATCAAGGGTGTGATGAAAACCGGCTACATCCGCGATCTTACATATATCGAGGCTCTTCGCCAGAAAAACCTGCTCGATATTCGCGATCAGTTCAAAGCACGCGGAATTTCGCGCAAAAGTCTGTCGTTTTCGATACACGATTTGTCGTCGTCGCTGGCTAATTGCTCCTCGGAGCGGATTCGCGCAGCCGTCGAGGAAGGCGGCGCAGTCAAGACGATGAAGATCGACGGGATCGCCGGACTTCTCAATCATCCGACTCAACCGGGTTACACATTCGCGCATGAGCTCGAGGGGCGGATAAAGGTCATAGCGTGTATCGATCGCAGGCCGAATCTCTATTCGACCGATGATCCCGAATCGAGTGACCTCTCCAAAGCCGAATGGGACAAGATCAAAGATTCGACCGGCTGCAAACTCACCGATACCGCAATCCTGGTCTGGGGGCCGAAGCGGGACGTTGATACGGCTCTCGACGAGGTCAAGTTCCGGCTTCTCGAGGCAATCCGCGGTGTCTCAAGCGAGACCCGCCAGGATATCGAAAACGGCATCACCGACTTCGAACGAATCCTCCCCGGTCCCGACAGAATGTACCCCGATACCGACCATCCACCGATGGCGATAGAGAAACCCCGCCTCGACGAAGCGCGCAAGGGGCTTCCTGAACGAGCCTGGGAGCGGGATGAACGTTGGCGGAAGCTGGGGCTCAACGACGAGATCATCCGTCCGCTCGGAGTTTCTGAGTATGCCGCGACGTTCGACCGAATTGTCAACGAGACTAAGGTCGATGCCGTCCTCGTCGGTGTTTCGCTTTCGCAGACTCTGAAGAATCTTCGCAGAAATGGACTCGATGTAACGAAGCTCGACGAGGATGATCTGATCTCGCTGTTCAAGGCGGTTTCAGAGGAGAAGCTCAAGCCGAACGCCATACCGCAAATTCTGAACGAGTACCTGTCCGATGAGTCGCGCGACGATCTCAAACCATTGATTGACAAATATTCCCCGCTGGATGATGACTCCCTCAAGTCAATTGTGAGCGACACGGTGGCATCGCTGTCATCAAATCACTTCAAGAGCAATTCTGCCAGGATCGAATTCGCTGTCGGCAAGGTGATGGAAGAAGTCAGGGGAAGAGCGGAGGGGCAGCGTATCGTAGCCGCGGTAACCGACGCTATCGGATAGCCTCTACTTCAGCGACAACGCCTCCACGAGATTTAGTCCACGTTCGAGCACACGGTACTGCGGATAGTACGTGATATCGAGAGTCTGCCCGGCGTGGTCGATAAATTCGATTCTCAGATCGTATGTTCCGGGCTCCAGTTCGAAATCGCCGACATATATCTTCCCCGGCAAAGTCCGGCAGCAGCGCAGGTCGGCGCCCTCAGTGATATCGGTTACCACATCCACGGCGGCCTTCTTGAGCCAGCCGGCGAGGCCGCCGGAGTCGACCTTTTTTTTCAACTTATAGTTCGCCAGGGCCTTGGCAAGCGCGCGGCCGATCGTTTTGAAGTAGATCAGCGACTTGCGGGCGCGGAATGTCTCCTCGGCCACGAGATAGAGGTCCTCGATCAACTGCAGATCGCCGATGTGAGTGTCGTTCGCGTATACACGAGCGGTTCGAACCGATGACGGCCGTCGCTCGATTCTCGGAATCGCAAATTTGAAATAGAGATCAACACCGAGATCGATCGGGAGGTGACCGTACTCCGCCTCGCGACCGTCGGTGTCGGTGTAGAGAACCTGGATCAGATTGAGGTCCTTGTCGCTCCGAATCCGCAGCTCGAATGCTTCTTTCGTCGGGGAGAGACCGGCCAATCCAACCACGCTCACAATTGATTTGCCATCGGAGGCCCGGTACTTCACGTCCGGCATATCAAACTGGTAAACATGCGGCTGGCGCGAGAACGCCTGCTGCAGGAATTCGTGATCGATACGGGCGTCATCCCATTTACGATCCGCGGCATACATATGCATGGAAAGATACCGAGCGAAAGCATCATTGTGGAAATGGACCTCGTCAACAGCGTATTCGATGTCGAAATCGAGCGTGTCAGTCCGCGATGCACGCGTCATCTCTTTGGCGGCATCGGCATATTTCTGCTCAAGCAACTCGAGCTTCAGATTCGCACGCCTAACCTCGACGAATGCGGCCTCGGTCTCGTTTTTACGCACATAATTCAGACATTTGATCAGATTGGCATACAGGATCTCGTAGTCTTCGCCGGGGTATTCGAGGACGTTGTCATTGAGGAGCATCGACGTCGCCTCGCGGGAGACGCTCCTTGTGAAAAGCTCCTCGGCAGAGCTCTCTGCGAGATGCAGCCGGGCATTCGAGGAATCGAGGAGGGATGCGTAATGATAGACCATCCCGGCATCGAGATAGTAAACCAGACGGTCCTTGTGCTGGTACTTGCCGTCTTCCTTCGCCTTCTCGATACCGGCGGCCGCCTGCTCGAAACTGCCGGCCTGCAGATTGGTGTGGACCGGCTCATAAAAGCCGGTCTGAGTGCGCACCGATCCGCATCCCGCCGTGAGAAGTGTCATGACGAGAAGCGATGCTATCGCATAAAGGGCAGAGGCAAAACCACGAGCTACCATTTAGTGCTGCCCTGAGATATTCCTTTCTTTATCTCTTTGGAGCCGATCCAGACTTTTTCGCCGGTCTCGACATTGATTAGCTCGAGATCAGTCTGATAGAATACTGTCTGCTTCCCTTCGATCTGGTCGGTAATAGACTTGATCGATCCGAGCAGAATGAAATCGGCGCCGATCTCCTCGCGGAGCTGTTTGACAGTCTCGGCTGACGCCCAGTCGCGCTGGTCCATCCTCTCGTCGCGGACATCACCACGTTCGATAGCGCTGTGTACGAACCGGACATTGCCGGAATTGATTAGCTCGCGCTCGAAATCTTTGGTGAATGTTTCGGTGTCGATATGCTCGGAGGTATTATTCCTGATATTGCCGACAGTCACTACCGGCTTCTTGCTGTTTGATTCAATGAAACTGGTCAGCCACGGTCTCCGAAGGCAGTCGTCTATCATTTGCTCAGCCACCAGTCTGGCGTCAGTTTCGTTCCACTTTCCGGAGAGATCTGTTTGCGTTCCCGGGTCCATCCGCGTCACCTGACGACCTCCGCCGCAGCCGAGTGTCAGAATGAGCGAGGTCAATACCAGAATCAATACGAGTTTTTTCACGTCAGAGTCCTTTCTATGGATTTGAAACTTATACACAATGATCCGCTCTCTGTTTTCACAACCAGTCATTAAAGAAAATTGTAAGCACACCTCAGTGTTCAATCAAGTAAATTCTAAGCTCAGGGTCTATCTATACCATGGAATGGAACATCTCGATGCACTGTATAAAAAGCTCGGACTCGATTTGATGGAGATATCTTCGGACACGCCGTGCCGTAACCTGAAAGATATAGTCAGCCCCGATTATCACACCTCGAAGGTGCGTGAGGCGGTTGGGGCATTGAAGAAGGAATGAGATTCCTCAAAGCCTACAGATCGAATTCCGCCAGAACCGGTGCGTGATCCGACGGCTTCTCTCCCTTGCGTTCATTGCGATCGATCTGCGCGCGTGAGCATTTGCCGGCGATCGGCTTGGTCGCGAGTATGTAATCGAGACGGAGGCCGTCATTCTTCGGAAAGGAGAGCCGCCGATAATCCCACCATGAGTACATTCCGCCGATCTCGTGCCGCTCCCGGAAGACATCGACCAGGCCCCAGTCGAGTAGGTCCTCAAATGCATCTCGCGCCGATTCGTGGAACAGCACCGATTCCCTCCACTTGTCCGGATTCTCGACATCCTTCTCGTCCCGAGCAACGTTAGTGTCACCGCAGATCAGGATACGCTCGTCAGGCGAGTAGTTCTCGGCAAGGAAGGCCTTCAGCCTTGAGATCCATTTCAGCTTGTACTCGTACTTCTCGGAGCCGACCTCCGAACCGTTCGGGAAATATGCACTGAAGACGCGGATATCATCCACGATGACCGAGACGAGTCTCGCTTGTGTATCGAGTCCGCTGTCCTTTAGTCCCTTCTCGATCTCTTTCGGCTCCGATTTGGCCAGGATCGCGACACCATTATAGGTCTTCTGCCCATGCACCACACATTTGTAGCCAAGATTCTCGAACGTCTCTTCAGGAAAGAGATCATCGGAGACCTTCAGCTCCTGGAGACAGAGAACATCCGGGGAATTGCGCCCGATCCAGTCGGTCACACGGTCCAAACGAGTCCGTATGGAGTTGACATTCCAAGTAGCGATATTCATGCGGATATTCTAATTCCTGCACACTGTCTGAGCAAGCAAATTGTGGCCACGGACCGAGTGAGCCAGTGTATCGTATTGAAACAGTGCATCTTACGCTCCGAATCCAGATGGATTTCTTATTGGGGAACCCCAATAGTCTGACCGCCGATCCTCACACATCGACCACCAAAGACAGGCGCTTCCACTCTGAAACGGCGGGCCAGGCTTTTGCGCCCGAGCGACTTGTGCTCGCAACGAATCATCGCGACAAATCGGCACCGCTATTGCTCATTTGGCTATCGGGAGAACCGGCGCAGGCGCGGTTCTACAGGAGGAGTCCGAAGGATTGGGAGGTTGTCATGACGTGCAGCAAGTGCAAGCAGAACAAGGCCCTCGTGCAGATCAGTATCGAAAATGAAGGCGAGACAAAGAGCTACTTCATCTGCAAGAAGTGTGCGAAGCTAATCGGATTCGTCTCGCCGCTCGAGAGCCCCAAATTCCCTCTCGATAAAATTCTCGAGGATATCCAGAGTCTGCCAGCCGGTAATCCCGCTGAGGATGACAAGCCGGTTCTCCAAGTGGAGATGAAACCCGGATTGAGATGCGACAATTGCGGTCTGACTTTCGACGAGTTCATGCGGATCGGACGGTGCGGATGCTCGGTCTGCTACGAGGCGTTCAGACCGAATCTCGACGCCATAATCGAAAGTATCCACGGCACCACGCAGCATATCGGCCGGGCACCAAAATCGCAGGAATCGGTGATGGAACCGTATGTGCAGAAGAACCGTCTCGAGGCCGAGCTGCGGGAGGCAATAGAGACGGAGGACTACGAAAAGGCCGCGGACATTCGGGACCGAATGAAAGACCTCGCCTGAAAGACACCATGCCCTCACGATTCAATTCAAAGTGGGTGAGCCATGACTCTGTACGTCTATCCCCGTCAAGCTGGGACTTGCTGAAAAAGATCTTACGCCAGATCCTGCGGCAGCGTTTCGCGGGCGTGTGATCCGGCCGGGTGGCCCACAGCTTTGGGCTTGTTGAAGAAGGCGGGGAGTGAAGTTCGGTCAGGTCCGCCGAAGGCGGGGGCCTATCTTCTCCTCGGTGTTTGAAGGTGTGTCGGCGGTCGGCGTATGCCCGGGTCCGCCAAAAGCAAAATCCATTAAATCGCAAGATCAGTGGAAGAAACCTACCTGAAAGTTACTATGTTCTGAAAGTCCGGCGCGTGCGAGTGGTTGCGAAGCTA
>CAYQCE010000045.1:0-30284 GCA_964415885.1 uncultured Ignavibacteria bacterium | reverse complement strand
TTTTCAACAAGCCCCTTCGCGGGAATGACAAGCACTAATGCCTCCTGTCACCCCTGTCGCCTCCTGTCACCCCCGCTGCATCCTGTCGCATCCTGTCGCCTCCGTCTCCTCCTGTCGCCCCCTCGCATCCTGTCACACCCGTTGCCTCCCGTCACCCCCTGTCGCCCCCGCGAAGGCGGGGCCCATCCTTTCTTCCCTCACGGTAGCGTAAACACTGAAGCCACAGGGATATCGACCTAACTGAGAGAAGCCTCTGGCGCCTACTCCTGCTCGAGGTCGTATTCTTTGATCTTCAGGCGAAGCGTGTTGCGGTGGATGCCGAGCAGTTCGGAGGTTTTCGCCATATTCCAGTCGGTGTATTCGAGAACGCGCTTGATATGCTCCCTCTCAATCTCCTTAATGGCAGGCACATCGGAATCGGTCAGGAACTTATCTCTCCGGGTCTCTTTCGACTCAGTCGGCGCGATTCCGGACAAATCAGAGGCATCGATAACGTGCCCGCGCGCCAGCACGCACGCGCGTTCGATGATGTTTATCAGCTCTCGAACATTCCCCGGCCAATCGTACGACAGGAAGATATCCTTTGCCTCAGGTGTAACTCCGTCGATTCCGCACCCGAGCTTTTTGTTGTTCAACTCGATGAAATTCTCGACGAGAGTCATGATGTCCTCGCGCCGATCACGCAGCGGCGGCATATGAATGTTGATCACGTTCAGGCGATAGTACAGGTCCTCACGGAACTTGCCCTCCGCAATCCGCGCTTTCAGGTCACGGTTGGTAGCGGCGATAACGCGCACATCGACCTTGACCGACTCGGATGATCCCACTTTCTCGAATTGCATCGACTCGAGCACCCGCAGCAGTTTCACCTGAATCTCAGGTGATATATCGCCGATCTCGTCGAGAAACAGCGTGCCACGATCGGCGGCCTCGAAACGTCCGGTCTTGGTCATGGTCGCGCCGGTAAACGCACCCTTGACATGACCGAACAGCTCCGATTCGAGCAGAGTCTCCGGCAGAGCCGCGCATGACACCGCGACAAAACGCTCGCTCTTTCTGTCCGAGAGATCATGCAACGCCTTTGCCGCGAGTTCCTTGCCGGTACCCGACTCGCCGGTTATCAAAACGGTCGCGCCGGTCTTGGCCACACGACTGATTGTGGACTTGATCTGCTGGATCGGCTCACTCTCGCCTATGATTTGCCCGTCTCTCTCGGCTCGCTCAAGCTCGCTCTTGAGATATTGATTCTCGCGCAGGAGATGGTGCTTCTCCCCTGCACGACTGATAAGCGCGAGCAGCTCATCCAGATCGATCGGCTTCGAAATGTAGTGATATGCGCCCGACAGCATCGCCTCGACCGCGGTCTCGACTGTGCCGTACGCGGTCATCATGATCGCCTGAATCTGCGGGTCAAGGCTCTTGAGTTTCTTGAGCAGCGTCAATCCGTCCTCGCCCGGCATTTTCATATCGAGAAGGGCGATCTCGAAACCGCCCTTTTCATACATTTTAAGAGCTTCTTCGGCAGACCCGGCAATGCTGCACTTGTAGCCCTTCTTGGAGAGAAACCCCTCGAGCATCGTGCGCTGTTTCTCTTCGTCGTCGACGATTAGTATTCGCAAGTTTTGCATAAACTTAGAATAAGGATCGGAAAGTCTCGTGCAAGTGAAAAAAAGCGTCCCTCGACAATCAACGTTCCTTCAGCTCGCTCATCTTGCGCATCCGCCGAGCGAGCTTGACATACTCGGCGATCATCTGCTGCTCCGCCTCCGATATCCCCTCCATTACCGGCAAACCAACACGGATCAGCGCACGCACCATGTCCGCCATTGTGCGGTCATATTTCTCTGCAAGATCGACAATGCGCTTCTTCAACTCGTATGAGACGAACACATTCAGGCAGTGATCGCCCCTGATCTTCTTTACAGTCTCAGTCACTTGAAACCTCCTTTCGCATGTGATACTTCATATGTCCGATCAGAATCTGCGGCGTTCTGATTTCCAGGCCAAACCCGTCTCTCAGCTTCCGATAGACAGGTCTGAATGTCTCCCGTTCGGTTTTCGCACGGAGAATCCGCTCGATATCGGCTCTTCTGGCATGGGAACAGATCGGACACTTGCGTCCCGACTCGACATCGATGCCAAACCGCTCCTTGACAAAGTCCGCCAGATCGTTCCTGAGCTTGCGCAGTATGCGGCGATTCATGCTCTCGATATTGTGCGGGCTCTTGTTGAAGGCCACGACCATCTCATCGACTGACCGGCCCTCGTTCCAGTATAGCCTGGCGAACTCCTGTTCGCGTTCGGTAAGCCTCGAAATCGCCCTCCCGACCTTATCTACTATCTCTTTTTCAAGCGCTGACGGCTCGCTCTGATCGAAGGCCTGTTCTCGAGCGGTTTCATACACCCAATCCAGATACACAATTCGTGAAGACATCTTCCTCCTTTCGTCTGGACGGAAGATGCGCTACTCAGCTACCGGATGGAATTACATGAAAGTGATATGATGGAAAGAAATCGCTCAGTTATGAAACGGCACCACGCGCACTCCGGATATTGTCTGTGCGCGATCGGCGATCTCGTTTAGCCTGCCAAGAGAGATGGGTTCGATCTTCGATTCTGCCACCGGCCGCTCGGTCGTGTAGATATGGACCTCGCGTGGTCTGATCTCGCCAATCAGGCTTGCCCAGTTCTCGACATTACGATCGACCAGATTGCTCGGATCGCCGTCGAAGAATATCGCCTGAATCACGAGATTTGGATGATCGAATTCGATCAGTGCCTGCACGATATCATCGAACTCGATCGACTTATCGGCTCGGTTGATTCGCTGGAAAAGCCTGCGCGATCCGGCATCGAGCTTCATAAACGGTGCGTCGAGCTTGAGGATGGCTTCTTTCGCGGCGGGAAACAGAAGCCCAGTCGAATTGCTGAGTATCGCGGTTTCAGATTCACGCGACATCCTGTCACGGCACGATACGACAACATCGACAACCTCGGTAAACTGCGGATGCATAGTTGCTTCACCGTTTCCGGAGAATGTGATGTATGAAACCCCGGGATATTTGCGAAGTGCCGCAGAGAGTGCCTGCTCGACCTCATCCGGTCTCGGCAATCCCGTATCTCCCGCGGGCCGTGTGACAAGCGTCGATGGGTCAGTCGAGCCGTACTGGCAGTAGACACAGTTGAAACTACAGTATTTGTGGCCCGTCGGAAGAATGTTGACACCGAGAGAGGATCCAAGTCGCCGGGAATTGACAGGGCCATATATGATTCCGGGTTGAAGGTCCATCGGCCTCTGATATGCCCTGTCACGCCTCGTCATGTAACCCAATGTACCGCATTGTCTCCGCCGGACAACATATTTGTTGAACAAAACGAGCGTCGATGTCATTTTTAGGTTGGAGGTGAAACTATGACAGATAAGAATAAGGATAAGGACGAGAAACGGGGTTTGTTAATAGGCGGAGTTATTACGCTGGGATTCGGAATCATCTTCCTCCTATCAAATCTCGAAATACTCCCGAGCCTGCGTGAGATGTGGCCGCTCATCTTTATCGTAGTTGGAATCGCATTGATTGTCGCTGCTTTCAAAAAGGAGCCGAAGAAAGCCAAGGAGACTGAGCAGAAGATATAATGCCTGATCGCGCGCAAGAGAAAATCGACTACCTGACTTACCGCCCTTTCAAATTCAAGCGGTTGACATACGTGATCCTGCTCATGCTGCTGGTGATCTGGCCAATCGGCACCGGTATACTCCAGTCGCGCAATATCGACAAGATTCACGAACTGCTGACCAATCCATCGCTGCAGGTCTATCTTCCCACAATGATCATTCAGATCCTCATTCTGGTCATAGTCTTGCTCGCGGTTCGTCATGAGACCTCAGACCTCAGATCAATTGGATATGGGTCGTTTACACTCGACAAGCTGATGATCGGTCTGGCGTTCTTTGTCGGCGCACGCCTTGTGCTCGTAGGAATAGCCTACACAGTCTCGCATCTCGGCCTCGGTGATTTCCGAGACCCGTCGTATCTTCTGCCGGAGAACCTCCGTGACAAGGCGATGTGGACTGCGCTCGCGGTGATTGTGGCATTCTCCGAAGAAACGGCGTTCCGGGGCTACGCACTCACTCGACTATCTGCCGTGGTCGGCAGTCGCACAATTACGGTTATCATCGTATCGGCAGCATTCTCGCTGGGGCATTTGTATCAGGGAGTTGGTGGCGTAATCGTGATCTTCTTCTACAGCCTGATGTTTTCGATGCTATTCTACTGGACCAAATCGATCTGGCCGGGAATCGTGGCCCATTTCCTGCAGGATTTCACTCCGATCTTTGCGATCGAAGCCATCAAGGATATTCAGGGTTAGGCCCCTTCGAGAGTTTTCATTCAATGATATCATCCGGCTCAGCCGAAGCACGCTGCACCGAATCGAGGATGTCCGTTTCCGGCTTTGGCGTTACCAGATTCTCCACCTCATCGTTCGGTGCCGGTTCGACCACAGAGAGAACGTCACTCAGCACAACGATATCCACGCGCCTGTTGCGGTTCCGGCCGAAATCGGTCGCGTTCGAGGCTATCGGGCGGTACTCACCAAATCCGCGAGCCGATATTCGCTCCGGAATGTAACCCTTGTTTTCCACGAAATAGCGCACCACGTTTGTGGCCCTCGCAGCCGAAAGCTCCCAGTTGGAGGGATATTTTGCAGTGCTGATTGGAACGTTGTCCGTATGTCCCTCTATCAGAAGATGATTCTCAATCCCCTTCAGTTCATCGCTCAGAAGAGATAACACGGCGCGCGCATCCTCCTTGAGTTCGGCGTTGCCCGACTCGAACAGGATATTGTCCTTTATGTGAATGATGAGCCCCCTCTCGGTTACCTCGGTAGAGACCGCATTGGCCATCCTGGAGTCGAGGGGCGTTCCCGCGAGTCGGTTGCCGGTGTTCTGCGAGCCGTGCAGCATTAGCTTGTCGCCGATCCGCTTCTGTATCATTTGCAGATCGCCCACTTTGAGCATCCCCGCTCCGGCGCCGTCGAACTCATCCCCTTTCGGGAAGATCGTGCTTCCACCGCGAAGAACACTCGACAATTGCGTTTTCATATTGCTGAATTTCTCGGCGTCGATTCGCGACATGGAGTACATAACGATGAAGAACGCCAGAAGAAGAGTGATCAGGTCGGCATAAGTAAGCAGCCAGCGGTCGGAATTCTCCTGGTCCTCAATTTCCCGGCTCCTGTGGATAGGCATCGATTGATCATCCCTTCCGAGGTCTCGCGTTCAAAAATGAGTGCAAACGGGATCGTATCATACGCGGGTTATCGCCGGATTGAATTGCAACCACTCCTTCAGTAATCAACTGCAGCTTGAACATCTCCTCTTCGTGACGGTGACGCAGCTTGTCGGATATCGGCAGATAGAACAGGTTCGCCATCGCGACGCCCCATAGGGTCGCGATGAAAGCCACAGCAATGGCAGATGCCATCTTCGATGCATCGCTCGTGCTCGCGAGTGCGTGTATCAATCCGAGCACGGTGCCGATTATCCCAAGTGTCGGAGAGAATCCGCCGAGTTTCTTGAACAGCGTAATCCCGACCCTGTGGCGCTCGGTCATATAAGCCATCTCGGTCTCGAGCATCTCACGCAGCACCGTGACCTCGGTGCCGTCTATCACGAGCTTCATGGCATTCCGGAAGAAACCCGGCTCTATCGCCGACAGGTTCTGTTCGAGACCCAGGATCCCTTCACGTCTCGCCCTCTCTGCCATGCGTATGATATCGTTTATCAGCAACTGTGCATCGAACTGAGTCCCGCTCAGTGCTATACGCATGTACTGGGGCAGGCGAAGGATGTTCTCGAACGACGTCGTCACTGTCGCCGCTCCCAGCGTGCCGAAAATCACGATTATCATGGCGGGACCCTGCACGACCATCGACAAGTGTCCGCCTTCGAGCAGGAAGGCTATCACCACTGCCGACACGCCGATAATCAGTCCGCCGATTGTCGCTATATCCATAGCTGCACTTTCCGTGTATAGCTTCACACCATGCGCGGCGCACTCTATCATTCAGAGTATCGGCAAATATCTGTGCATCTCAAGCTTAGGCCGCCCGGGCAGGAACGAATGGGCACAATAGACAAAGCCCGTTCCGATACGAAACGGGCCTTGAATATCGCCTCTCACACTCAAATGAGGTCTTTACTTCGTAAACGACCTTACGATATCTGCGTAGGTGCCGATGAACGAACCGCCCGAGCCACAAACATCCACATAGTTGGCATCAAAGGTGTCATTTCCTACATTGATTGAACCATCAACGTCGCCGTCGTCGAATGTGAACGCAGCCGTACCGGTCCCCGAAGCGGTGCCGCTCTGATCGGTCACTGTAACAGTTATAGTCATTGTCAACGTTCCTGACTTCGGGTATGCATAGTTGTCGTCCGGCGATACCACGAGGTCGGTCACGTTCACCGTGTAGTCATACGAGAAAGTACCGGTGCCGAACTCGTCGCTCGTTCCTGAAATCTGCATTCCGAATGTCTCATCGAGATTAAGCTTCAGATCGTCATTGGCCATCCGCTCGAGCACGGCATCGACATCCGCATCGAGGCTGATCTCGGTAGTACCCGAATTCGAATCAATGAGCGTTGCGGTCAGCGAAAGGTCAGTCTTCTCCTCAAGCTTGTCAAGATCATCCGGGGCCTCCTCGACATACGCACCGTCTTTTGTGAACCTAAGCTGCTCGTCGAGAGATATCCCCATTGTTGTCGTCGAGCCGCCCGATGTTTCGGTCATGGTCGTATCGAGATGATACATGTGCCAGCCATTCTCATACCTGTACCATTCGGAAGTTATCTTGCCGTATCCACCGATATCCGGCTTCTCCCAGCCATCCCACTTCGCCGTGGCCTCTCCCATGGCGGCGCATACGGACGCAAACCCGACCTGTTCCAGGCTGGCCTGAATCCGGGCATTCGTCTCCTCGCTCGTCAGCGTACCGCCAACCGGGCCGGTAGAGTCCTCGCCATCATCACCGCACCCGGAAAAAGAAAAGATTAATGCCGCCGCAATGAATGTGGTCAGGATCAGATTGAGTTTTTTCATGCTACCTCCCATGTCTAATGAACAAAACGGATTGTTATCGACTTGTCGGTGAGGATTATATGGTTGGAGATTCTGAGTCGCAACCTAAAAATGTGTGCTGGTCTATCTGACAGTTGCTTCGAGGAGTTTTTGTACATCGGCAAGTTTGATCGGTTTCGGAATATAGAAATCCGCAGAGCTCTTTACCACTATACCCTGCGTCATATCCGAGTTGCGCGCGGAGATCATTGCCACCTGCGTCTCGGGATAGTTTTTCTTTATGTGTTTAAGCAGATCGAATCCAGAAACTCTCGGCATCCGGGTATCGGCAATTACGAGAGAGTAATCGCGCGCCTTTAATCGGCCCATTGCCTCCTCGCCGCTCGACACGGTGTCGCACTCGACTTCGAACCAGTCGATCATATCGGCGATCAGGCTTCCGATATCCTCGTTGTCATCGACTATCAGTATTCTCACTTTGCCTGTGGGCATCCGATCTCCAGATACAGGGCAGGTATTTTCACCTGTCTATCCGGATTATCGGTAATCATGGAAACGCCTTAACGACGACGGCTCAAAATCGTCTTTAGGTTGCGTATTCCAGCCGAAAACGGTAATATGTGCTCTCGATTCTGAGGAGTATTTTTGACATTGATGAGGCAGATTACAGCGCTCACGGCAATCGCATTAGTGTGGTTTGCTCAGGATGCATCCGCGAGGACGGTCGAAGAGGTCCGTTTCACGGGTGATTTTAAGACGCAGGAGTGGGTGCTGCGCAACGAAATAGACCTGACTGAGGGCTCCGAATTCGACTTAGAGACCTGGACTCTCGACCGCAAACGGCTTGCGACGCTCTCGATCTTCTCAAAAGTGGAGTCCGATACACATCACACATCTACCGGGCTGATAATCGAGTACAGGCTCGACGAAGTCTGGACTCTTATTCCGCTACTCAACGTAGGCGGCGAGATCGACAATCTCGACATCGATATCGGCATACTCGACAAAAACTTCCTCGGCACCTACATCGAACCGGGTTTCATCTATTCCTACTTCGAAGACCGCAGTTCGTACAGTTGGTGGCTCAATATGCCACGGCTCCTCTCGAGATACTATTCCGTCTCTCTATCCTTCGCCCGGAAACATTCGCGAGAACCAGCGGATCGGCTTGGTGAGAGGTACGCCTTCGAGTATGACCGCAAGCGCACCGTCGCAGCTACTGGTGTGCAGAGACGGTTTTCAGAGATGTTCCTCGCGGGGCTGGGTTTCCAGTACTCCAGGGAGCGCTACACTCTGCTTCCGGACACTCTCGAGCCGATTAACCTCGAACCGGAACGCGATCAGGTCAAGCTGAAGTACTCCGCAGGCGTGACATTCGGCCGAGTCTACTACGACAATTTCTTTTTCGACGGGCAGGAGATCGCTGTAATCGGTGAGCTTTTCTCGTATGACAGAGACGACTACCGTCCGAAGTTCTTCAATGTGTATATGCACGCCAGCAGCTTCGTAAGTCTCAACGACCGTTTCAACTTCTGCAACAAATTCTTCTTCGGCACATCCAAGACTGCTGAGTTGCTCCCACTCTACGCGGTGTCGGGACATTCCAACATACGGGGCGAAGAGGACAAAGTCAGGCGCGGCAGCAAGATATATTTTTCGAACAATGAAATCCGTATGCGAGCTATTCAGAACAGTTGGCTGCACAGCCAGCTCGCCGCGTTCGTCGATTTTGGCTATGCCTGGGACGACAAACAGTCGGTCAAGAGCCTGATTGAGGAATCGTACCTGACTTACGGAATCGGAGCTCGGCTTGCACTCGTGCGGTTTTACAATGCGATTGGCCGTGCGGATGTGGCCTTCAATACCAGGACGGGAGAATACACTTATTACATTTCAGCGGGGCAGTTCTTCTGATTCGATCTTTACGTGAGCTTCACTTGAGCGGGGTTCGGCGGGAGGCTTGCACCTCCCGCCTCGCTTTGGAGCCGTTACAATAGCGAGTTAACGAACTCCCAATTAATAAGCTTATCTACGAATGTCGTTAGGTAGTCGGGCCTGCGATTCTGGTAATCGAGGTAATACGCGTGCTCCCAGACGTCGACAGTGAGAAGCGGCTTGAAGCCGTGAGCGAGCGGAGTATCCGCGTTCAGTGTCTTCATGACCTTCAGCTTGCCTCCGTCGAGCACGAGCCACGCCCAACCACTGCCGAACTGAGTTGCCCCCGCGTTCTTGAACTCTTCGACGAATTTGTCATAACCGCCAAAATCCGACTGAATCTTCTTTGCAATCTCTCCGGACGGTTCCCCTCCCCCTCCGGATCTGAGGCACTGCCAGTAGAACGTGTGATTCCATGCCTGCGCGCAGTTATTGAAGATTCCGACTTTGTCTTTGTCACCGGCTGTCTTCCTGATAATCTCCTCGAGCTTCATGCCCTCGAATTCCGTGCCGGATATCATTCCGTTGGCCTTATCAACATACGCCTTGTGGTGTTTACCATAGTGGAAATCGAGTGTCCTCTCAGAAATCTCGGGCGCGAGAGAATCCTTTGGAAAAGGCAGTTCGGGTAACTCAATAGCCATAGCATCTCCTTGAATCTCGAGCAATCTCTGCTCAGGTTCATCCATCTCCCTATCGTCTGTAAGTGACAGTACTCGTGCATTGTTCCGAGCGAGGTGGATAATTGCTCATTCGACACCCACTTTTCTTCTTGCGCAAGCGGAACTTAGGGGCCTTTTTTCACTACGGACTCAAACACGTTGAATAATACGATCCTCCTGACTGTGAATCTCCAGTAGGAAAGAATATAAGGGTTTGCCGGATGGTATACTCACGGCGGAAACGCAGAAGGGTGATTCGAAAACCTATGAGGAACTCGTTAATCGATACAAGAAGCGTGCATACTACATCGAGCTCAGTCTCGTAGGGAACCATGACGACGCCACCGATCTCTCTCAAGAGACATTCGTGCGGATACACCAGACGCGGAATCGCTACAATCCGCAGATGCCCTTCTTTTCGTGGTTCCACACGATCCTGAGCAATCTCTCAAAGAACCACCTCAAGAAGAGAGCGGTTCGTTTCGAGCATGCCAGCAGGGCCAGCGGAGAGTATTATCCGCATCTCGATGGCCCCGCCGTCGTGATAGAATAGACGCCTCGCTGCGCAACCAACCCATTATATCGCACCAACTTAATATCGTCCGAGGTCGTTACTTCGGAACCCGTCACTGTTCTGTTATGTTCATCAGAGTAGCAGTACCAACAAAGCAAACTGATATGAGAAAGGACTGGATGTGCCTAACACACGACCACTGAACGGAATTACAGCCCTTCTTCTGTTGATTACTCTTCTACTCGCACTCCCGACAAGCACGCGTGGCGCCAACGACGTACTCGACGCAATCGGGCCGAGAGTGGGAATCGGACTCGACCCGGACCAGTTCGTGATCGGCGCACAAGCCGTTTCGGGATATCTCTTCGAGCCAGTCAGATTCGCTCCGAGTGCGGACGCGGGTCTCGGTGACGATCTATTTACGATCACACTCAACCCCGATTTCAGGATCAGCATCCCGATCAAGCAGGAAGGCAGCGCGGGATCGTTTTACATCTCCGCCGGTCCGACGATCGCTCTGTACTTTCATGATGAGTTTGACAATCAATCCGATATTGGACTGTCTCTCAACGGCGGCGCCTGGCTGGATCTGAACAGCCCATATCGATACAATATCGAGGGACGGATCGGCCTCGGAGATATACCAGACATCCGTGTGCTGTTCGGCGTTCTTTTTTAACCGCGCTACAACTGCCCGGTTTAGTTATTCATTTGCGCACATCGGAGTCATATGTACCTCGATCACTACGAAAGGAGTTTGCCAGGTAATGTTACGGAGCATAGATCAGTTAACAGGGTATAAGGTATCAGCTACAGATGGTGAAATTGGCCGTGTCGCCGATTTATTGATAGACGATCAAGATTGGTCCGTCAGGTATCTCGTCATAGACACAGGCGGATGGCTTCCCGGGCGAAAGGTCGTAGTACCGCCGAAGACAGTAGGCAGCCCCGACTGGGAATCTCAGAGATTTCCGCTGGAACTGACGAAAGAGGCGATCGAAAACAGTCCGGAAATCTCCGAAAAGGAGCCGGTGTCTCGCCAGCACGAAGTCGCGGTGCACCAGCATTTCGGATGGCAACCCTACTGGGGCAAAGATACTCTTACGCCTGCCGAGGCGACACCATCCGGTCTTCCCGAGCAACACACGGCATCTCGAGGATCGCGCACTGACATGGCCGAGGAGGGCGAGGGCGACCCGCACCTCCGGAGCGCAAACGAGATGATTAGGTATGTCATCGAGGCTCGCGATGACAAGATCGGCCAGGTCGCCGATTTCCTCGTCGATGACAAAGATTGGGTCGTGAGACACGTGGTCGTGGATACGCAGAAGTTTCTCAAGAATCGAACCGTCCTTCTGGCGATGCCGTGGATCGATAGAGTTAATTGGGGCGACAAGGCGGTGCATGTCGAGCTTACCAGGGAAGGGGTCGAGAACGCTCCCGAGTTCGACGCCAACGCACCGGTCAACCGCCAGAACGAGGAGAAACTCTATGACTATTACGGTCGCCCGAAGTACTGGAAGAAGTAAGGGGAGGTAGATATGCTGTACGTTCGAGACATAATGACAGATTCATACGAATCGATACCTGTGGACACGCCAATCGGTAAAGCCGCTGAGATAATGCTCCGAAGACGAATCCCCGATCTGCCGGTTACAGAAGACCGTCGGATAGTCGGTATAGTCCGGGCAAGGGATATTCGTCAGAAGCTGGAGATGCCGGAGGGTGATCTCAAGAAGACCGTTGTGAATGAGTTGCTCCATCCGGAGGTCATTTACTGCGATCAGGATCAACCGGCACGCGAAGTCGATCAACTTCTTCGGGAGAAGCAGGCCGACAGAGTAATGGTCCTCAACGAAGATCAGGATATCGTGGGGACCTACATCCGAAAGGAAGCGGAACCGCCCGAATTCGGGCTGACCCTCGAACGGCTCGAAGAGCTCACGAAGTGAGCATCGGGTGCAAGCGTTTGTGTGCCAGAGTTGCAGCCGAATAGCGGCTTAGTTCTCGGCGTCCTGAGCTTGCGTGACGCCCGCCCAGTAGCGGGTCGAAATGAACGGGGCGAGTATAAGGACATACATGGCAAGACTCTTCATTGGCTGATCTCCCGATGTGTTGAGCAACCCAAACTCTGTCGAGCGCAATTCGAATTGCCTCGCGGACTCGCTCCGCCTCCCCGTATCTCGTGAGACAGAAATTGCTTAAGAGCAGGTCGAAACGAAATACGCAGCACCAGACTCCATATTGCGGAACACTACGTGAGGCACTCCTCCCCTAATCCTTGTTCTTATCTTCCCGGCGGCGTTCAACGATGTCCGCGAGTCTATCCCGACGGTTCTTGATACTCTCGATTCTCTTCTTCAGACTATCCTTTTCTTCCGCACCAGCCTTACCAAGCGATTCCTTGAGCGTCTCCAGTTCCTCACCGAGATTCTTGTATCGCTCTTTTAGCTTCTCGGTCGACTCGGCCTCCTCGGCCTTGTCGAACACGACTTCCTCCGGCAGCTCGGAATACGACTTCTCGGGATCGGCTGTATCGTGATGCTCTCGCTGCGGTATGAAGACCTGCCCGTCTTTCAGGGGCCGCTGATTCATGAATGTCGGTGAGACTATCTCGATTCCGGCCTCATGCAATCGGTCGAGCATTAACTCACGCAGCTTCGATCTTGCGGAGATAAGCTGCTTTACCTCTTTGAGCAATCCCGCCACACGGTATGTCACCGAGAAATCGCCGAGTTCGATTACATGCACGAACGGCTCAACGAGCGCAGCATCTTCGGCAGCTCGGGCAAGAAGACCCTGTGCCTTCTTGCGCGGCACTTCATAGCCGAGTGATACGGTCGCAGATATCACCGTGCCGGAGGATCGTGATACGGTCACCGGATTGGTAACCAGATACATGTTCGGGAATGTTGTAAGATCGCGGTCCTCGGTCTGCACCTCGATATGAAACAGACCTCGGTCGGAGACTCGGCCGAAATAGTCGCCAACTCGGATGAAATCGCCCGCGCGGAAATGGCGAATCGCGCGAAGCATGAATCCCGCGATCAGGTTTCCGAGGATTGTCGTAGACGACAGCGCTATCGCCGCCGATAGCAGGATTCCTATCAGGCTAAGAAGCTGTCCGCGTTCGCTGTCGGATAAAGGCAGCACCAATATGATCGCGAGCATCCCGACAAACAGAATTAACAACGTGACTATCTGCCGTCGGAATTTCAGATCGAGTGAGCCGCGGTACTTGCGGTTGAGTATAATCCTCACGACAATCAGCACAGCGAGGATTACTATTAGCGCCTTAATCGACGGCACCATCGACTTGAGAGTGCTGTAGATATCGTTCAGTATTTCCATGCTACCTCATCGGGGTTCAGCGGCCAGGGCGTTCCGCATAGGGTAGGATAATTGTACGAAAGCAAAGCCTGCGGGTCAATCAGAAACAGGAGCAGTTGAGTAGGGCACAACCTTTCAATGGTTGTACCAAAAACGCGCCTTCGGCGCGAACGTCAGGAGCACAGGGCTCCTGACCTACGGCAGGTACACCCTTCGCGCCCACTTTTGACACCGCCGCACCGCTTCCTGACACCCGCACCTCTTAATGTCACCCCCGCGCAGGCGGGGGCCAGGACCGTGTCAGTCAAGGAATGTCTCAATCGATACGCCCGCGCCCTCCCGATACAACGAGCCTCGTTTCCAGATATCGCCCAATGCAGTTATAGTTCGTTTTCGCGAACCTTGCCTGGATTCCCGCCTTCGCGGGAATGATATTGTAAATGCCGGGAATGATGCCGCAGATAACACGAACAAAGGAGCCGCTATTCAATTCGTGCTTGGCGTACACCCCGCGCGTCATTAGAGAACGCCGCTGCTCAAAGCGTCAAAGTTCTTGACGGGGAAAAACACGATTGTTAGATTGCCGGGAGATTAGTTTCACCGTGAATCGCCAACCGACAGTCACAGCCTCGATGAATGTCAAAAGAACTGGAGAATCCATGAAACCGCTACTCTTAGTCTCTGTCGCCGCAATACTCATACTTGCTTCAGTCGGCTGTAGCGACAAAGACGCAAATGATGTCACATCGCCACCGACAGAACGAGGCGGGATGTCATTCCTAATGTCTCTTGCGCCCGCTAACCAGCTCGGGCTTAGTGTGGCCAAAGTCACGGCGGATATGACGCACTTGACAACGGCTGAAACCGTCTCCATCGATCTCTTGATTGACACTGATTCGTTGACAGCAGAGGCTTCCGTCTCAGACATGCGAATTGGAGAATGGGAGGTAATCGTCTCCGCATACAATTCAGGCGATACGCTATTTGCATCCGGAGGCGACACTGTCACCGTCAACCCGGGTGAGGTTGCTTCCGCATCGATCCATCTCAGGATCACGGGAGGTATCGATATTGACGTGACCTGGGACGGCTTGGTCGGGACTGTAACGGATATCGACGGGAATGTCTATCAGACGATCAAAATCGACGATCAATGGTGGATGGCTGAGAACCTGAAGGTGACTCATTACCGCAACGGCGATCCCATACCAATAGTAACTGAAACGAGCGAGTGGGGGAATCTATCAACGGGAGCTTACTGCGAGCATAACAACGACCCGTTTGTAGTAGATACATACGGAAGACTGTACAATTGGTTCGCTGTCAACGATACAAGAGGCATTGCACCTGAGGGATGGCATGTTCCAACGGACAATGACTGGAAACAACTTGAAATGTATCTCGGTATGAGTCAATCTGAAGCTGACGGCTATTTATTTCATGGTACTGATGAGGGTGACAAGTTGAAAGAGACCGGAACAGCCCATTGGCTTCCACCAAATTCCGGCGCAACTGATGAAGTTGGATTCACAGCGCTTCCCGGAGCAGAGCGTGGTCGAGACGGTGCGTTTTCAGCATTAGGTACAAATGCCTACTTCTGGGCATCCGATGAAACCAACACCACTGAAGCATGGAGCAGACACCTTTTCTATACCCGATCTGATATCTATCGCTATGACTATGTGAAGGTGAATGGTTTTTCGGTGAGGTGTGTGAAGGACTGAGGAGACGAGCCCGCCTCCTTAAGAGTTGCAGGTCACACCTGCCTTCGGCAGCCAAGACCCGAAATAACAAAAACGCCTCCCTTAAGGCGGCTGTCATCCCCGCGCAGGCGGGGGCCAGGTCCATATCAGCAATTGAGTAGGGCACAACCCTTTAGCGGTTCTGCCTTCTTGTCTTCGGAGACCTGAGCCCCTCCGCGACCATCGCAAACGTAGAAACCCGACATGCTGGTTCGCGGATCTCGTCGGGAAGGGGTTCCCGACGACGCATGGTTGGGCAAGGCGGTGTACTCATTGACGGTAGACGAGCGCGCTCGCTGCTCACGCAGAAGTCCTTTCGGTGAGGGGTGTGAATGACCCAACCAAACGACACATACGCGGCGCCCCCTACTCAAATCCCGCCAGCAGTTCTTCCGCCTGTTTCAGTGATGTATCCGTGAGTTTGTCGCCGGAGAGCATGCGGCCGATCTCTTCCGTGCGTTCCTTCTCGGAGAGTCTCTTGATACGGGTGACCATCCGGCCGTCCTCTTTCTTCTTGAAGACCTTGTGATGATGCTCACCCGCCGCCGCTATCTGCTGAAGATGTGTGATTACTACTATCTGATGTTTCTTCCCGAGCTTGCGTAGCTTCTTCCCTACCGCCGCCGCGGTCTCGCCGCCGATGCCGGAATCGATCTCATCGAAGATTAGAGTCTCGAGCTTCTTCTTGCGAGCACCGACGGATTTCAACGCCAGCATCACTCGCGATAACTCGCCGCCCGACGCAATCCTGGCCAGCGGTCGCACGTCCTCCCCCTTGTTCGCGCAGAAGAAAAACTGGACATCGTCGATTCCGTCCCGATCCACCCTGAAACGCTCTCCATCCTGTTCGACCACACCGGAGTCATCCTCGCGCCGCTCGACTCTGACCTCGAACTGCGCCTTCGCCATGCCGAGTTCGGATAGCTCCCTCTCTACCCGTTTCGACAGCGCTTCAGCCTGCTCCGCGCGCGATTCGGAGAGTGCGACAGCGGCATCCGTCAACTCAGCCCGCAGTTCATCGAGCTTCCTCTTCGCTTCTTCGATATCGCTGTCGAGGCTCTCGCTTTGTTCGATTTCTTTGGAGATATTGTCGTAGTACTCGAATATCGCCTCGACCGAACCGCCATGTTTCTTCTTGAGATTGTAGTAGACATCGACACGCCCCTCGAGAAACTGCAGACGCTCCGGATCGGCCTCGATATCCTCCGCCCGAGACGCCAGTTCCCGCCCGATATCCTCCAGTTCTATCCGCGCGCTCTCTACGCGGTGCAGGTCATCAGTCAGGCTGTCATCGATCTCACCCGCCTCGCGGAGCATATCCTCGACATGCGAGATACGCGAGCTGATCGAATGGTCACCGGTCGACATAACCCCGGCAATTCCCCCAAGCGCCGTCTTTAATCGGTCAGCGTTCTCGAGAATCTTCTTCTCCTTAGTAAGTTCGGCCTCCTCCTCGACGGATATCTTCGCTTGCTCGATCTCCTGCATCTGGAAACGATACAGCTCGAGATCCTCGCTTTGCTTCTTTGCGCGCTCCTCGAGCTTCTCGAGCTTATGTCGAGTCGATTCATATCGGTCATACAGGTCGGTTACAGACTGTCGGTCCTCCTCCAGACCTCCGAAATTATCGAGATATCGGATGTGGTGCGCGGTGTCGATCAAGTATTGCTGCTGATGTTGCCCGACGAGATCGAACATCGTCGATGCTATACGTTTTAGCGCAGATAACTGCACCATCCGCCCGTTCACGAACGCGCGCGAGGAGCCTTTCGCCTGAACCTCCCGGCGCATCGAGATCGGACCGTCCTCTATCTCAATCTCGAGCTGTTCGATCATCCTGATCGCGCTGTCCGGCAGCTCATCGATAACGGCCTCGACAACCGCGAGATCCTCACCCGAACGGACGACATCCGTGGAGGCTCTTTCGCCGAGAATCAGATTTAGAGCGCCGATCAGGATCGATTTGCCGGCACCTGTCTCACCGGAGAGGATACTCAGTCCCGGCTCGAGATCGAGGGTAACATCGCGTACGATAGCATAGTTTTTTACGGTCAGACGTTTCAGCATAATCTTCAAATATAACAGGTTAGCCGCTTAAGCGGAAGAGCTTTCGCGGCCAGTCGCGGCATGTCGGGATTCACGCACACTCCGTGCAAACAAGAATGTCAGGAGGCCTGTTCCGGTTCCGAGTGCACCACCGGACACAAACCGGAAGAGATTGCCAGTGTCATACAGCCCGACTGTATGCAGGACAACATCCGCGGCTCCGGCACAGACCAGCGCCACCGCCAAACGAACGAGAAGCCTCCCATTTCTGCTCGAAATTCTCGCGATCCCCCACGCCAGTACGAACGCCAGATGCCCCCCGAGGCATCGCGCACATAGCGAGGTCGGTGATCCGCTTATGGACACACATCGTTCATCAATCTGATGACAGAGTGGCTCGTGCAGGCGGTACAGCGGGGAATCAGTCCCGATTACCGGGGCCGCCACTGCAGTCAGGACAACTATCGCGCCGACTCCGAGCAGAACGAATTCAAGGTACAACGCAAAGACGCGACCGAATGATTCGGCCGCGTCCGCTGTAAATCTAATGGCTTTCATAGTCTACAGAGGCTTGTCGCCCTCGCCCTCACCACCGATATTGGCGGTGGCCGCCTTCTTCTCCGCTTCCTGGTAAGCCTTGCCGTAGAGATAGCCTACAGCCAATGTCGAGTAGAAAATCGTGAAGAGTATGCCAATAAACAGTGCCAGCACGCCAATCGATGAGATTATCCAGAAGATTATCTGCATCATGAGAATCGCGGCGAGTGTCGCTATATTCTCGCGGAGCATATCAATTATTTCGTTTATCTGAAATACTTTGTTCAGATCATTTGTAACAGCGAATCTGCCGATAACCAACGGGTAGATCAGTGTGATGAGCAGCACGTAAAGCGTGGTCAACAACTCTCCGCACGGGAACAACTGCACGATAAACGCCGGGATCGCGAACACGATCAGAATCACGAAAACCAGTATCCCCTTCGAAAACAGGTCCCCGAAATTCTCCCACTCGGGCAGCGGTACTTCCCTGTCCTCGTAAGACCGCCTTACAACCAGGAGAAAATATCCGAGCAGAAACGGAATTCCAACGATGACCCAGGAGAGCAGAACAAAAGCGGCGCCGACCAGTATCTTCGAGAGCCAGTTTTTGTCCTCGAACATATATGTGAATGATCTGGCGAGATCGGGCATACAACCTCCCTGTATAGTATGCGCCTCGGTATCCTATCTATCATCTACAGGCGTACTTGGTAAGCCTGTCGAGACCAAATGTCAACAAAAATGACCGCTATTGCCATTCGTACTTATCCGGCGTAAAATCGACTTCAAAGAGGTCCGTGTGTTTGTTGTCGCCGAACCCGGATATCAGAAGATACAACTTCGATGAGTCGCCGCTCCAGTCACCGTAGTTGCAGCTTGCACCGGCCGGCAGATCCGTAATCTGCGCGGTTTTCCTGTCGGAGAGCCGTACCACATGACAATTCCATTGATCGCCATAGCTCCGCATAAACGCCACGTACTTGCCGTCCGGTGACGGTGCCGGCCAACTGTCGCTGTATGTCGTGATTACCAGCGGCTCGCTCTCGTTGTTCGCGGCGGTCATGATATAGAGATTCTCAGAGAACTTGCCCGACGACGTGTCGCTTTTGACATAGACAAACCGCTCGCCATCCGAAAGCCAGTTTGGAAGGTAACCGACCCTGTCCCTGGTCATCTGACGGTAATGATCGCGATCCATCTCGTACAACCAGATCGCGGTCTTGCCGACAATCCCGAATGTCATAAGCAGGTCGGTGCCGTCCGGAGAGAAGTCCATCGAGGTAACACTAAGCACGTCACGCGGACTCAATCCCATCTCATAGAGATCCTCCACCGGATATCCCGGGTCGAACTGCTCGAGATCGGTCAGACGGATCGGCTCCGCATACACTTCGTTTCGGTCGTAGAGCCAGATATCGCACGGTGTGAGATTGCGATCCACGATTGCGACCTTCTGATTATCCGGCGTGAACGCGAATACCATAATCTTCCGTTTGGAGAAATCGAGATCGGGCAGGAGCGTTCTCGACTCGCCGGTTTCGGGATCGCCGAGCGTCAGGCGTATATCTGCGGTCGAGTCTTTGATATTCAATTTGAAAAACGCGAGATTTTCGCCGTCGTCGATAGCTGCCGGGAAGAACACATCCTCAAACAGGAGCTTCCCCGGAGCCTTGGCTGCACTGAGAGCCGGCGCAAGCAGGACGGCGAACATGAGCATCGAGAGTAAGCAGTTACGGACCAGTCGCTTTGATGGCATAGAATCCTCTCCTTCTCTTTGTCGACATATCGGCAGATGATAAGCACATTTCAGTCTTGATGCTACAGGTATTTTACACAGGCGCGCCGGAGTAGTTCTGAATAAAATGGCTTGACAGATCGCCGTTTGCGCGGTCTATTTGGTTAAACGTGCTATAAATTTTGAAGGAGATTCGCTACCGAATGATTAGAGTACTAAAGGGGCTGATGTTAACTTCGCTGCTTCTCGCACTCGCGCTCGCACTCGCCTGCTCCAGGCTGGACAAGCCGACCGAGGGGGAACCAGAAACGAATACTTGGTTCAGGGTAATAGAACTGCCCAACGGGGGGACCCTTCGTGATGCAACCCAACTGGCCGATGGAAGAATACTCGTTCTATACTCGCGAGATGAGTCTCCGGACTCCGTTTTGAGACTGCTCACTGCAATTGATAGTGACGGTACAGTACTTGGGGACTTTCAGCAGATGCCCGATCCGACTTCGACGATTGTGGCCGTAGAGGCATCGGCTGACGGCAATGTCTTCACTCTTGGCAGAACAAGCTCGTCAGACTTGACAGTTAAAAAACACGCCTCAAACGGAGATATCATTTGGCAGTCAGTCTTCGATATGCCCGATGCCCGTCTTCGACTGAGAAGTTCACCGGATGGTGGGTGCTATGTCTTCGGCAGCAAATCCTGGCCCCCCGACGAGTGCTTCATGAAAATCGAATCTGGGGGAGAACTTTCTGATCTGATAGAGACGGGATTGTACGCACATCAGGGAGGCAATGCCTACCTCCCGGGCGTCACGGTTCTGTCTGACGGATCATTCCTTTACGCCGGTGCCATTCAAAGAGATTGGAATAGGCCTATTCATCCGGCCTTGATGCATGCACGTTTTGACGATACGAACTTCGTTTTGTCAATAATTGACTCAATAGAAGTCGATTGGCTTTGGGCTATGGTGAGCACAGAATCAGGCGCTCTCCTGCTTTACGAGCGGTACGAATACATCATGCTGAATGTCGACGATAAAGGTGGCGTGGTAAGTGTGTCCCGCATGCAGAACTCATATCCCTTTCCCGAAATCATCGACATAGAGGTAACGTCTGACGGCCATGTAGTTGGCTGCGGCACATCGCGTAGTCTTCGATCCAGGGACGAATTCTACTACTTCAAGATGACTACTGATGGCCGAATTCTCTGGCGCTACTCAAAGGGCAGCTACGCTCCTGATGACTTCGTCATGGTATTCGAGGCGCCAGACCAGGGCTATGTCTTCATTGGTCGAACGAAGTCACCTGACCGTGTGGATGACACCGTCATTATCCTCAAAACCGACGCGAACGGCCGATACTGAGCTTCGCTTTCCTCTTCCAATCGCGGCCCAATCGTGCCCAAATAATTCCTTGACTATGCCGATCCTGGCTATATATTTCGGGATTGCCCGTGGGGCCGTAGTTCAGTTGGGAGAACGCTTGACTGGCAGTCAAGAGGTCAGGGGTTCGACTCCCCTCGGCTCCACCAAAAATTAAAACAGCCTGCTCATTCCTGAGCAGGCTGTTCGTCTTTTCGAACCATATGCAGACCGGCTAAACGCTGGGAATCATCGCTCCTCGGAGGTTGATTCCTCTTTGGCTTTTGCCTCGAACTCAGCGAGCTTCTTCTCGGCTTCTTCCCTGGCTACGCCGTAACGCTCCTGGAGCCTGCCGATCATTACGTCGCGCTTGCCCTTGATCATCTGGATATCATCGTCGGTAAGCTTCGCAAACTGTTTACGCGCCATGCCTTTTATCTTGTTCCAGTTGCCTTCAAACTGTTCCTTGTTCATTTCTGGTCTCCTCACTCAGGTTTCGTATCGGTTACCGTTTCAATCCGTACCGCAACTGTGCAGACAAGCAGTTCAGCAATGAGTCGCGTGGCGTGAACAAATCTATTTTTGCTGACGGTACGCAGCACGCCTCGCCATCACCTCATAAGTATACAACGTATTGTATCGCAACATGTGCCACTTGATTGAAAACTGGGTTTTCCGGCCGCAGTTGTGCGACCTGCTGAAGAAAGAGCACTTATCCATGTTTGGTCAGGTTCTGCACGTTGCAGTATGGTGTGACCAGACCGTGCAGCCGCACCGAACATAATGACTCACGAGGCACCAGATCACACGCCCACGGAGCACAGCCGTGCGATTCGGCACAACTCAATCTTCAGCAGAACATGTGCGGCAGAGACGATCGTGCGTTCAATAACCTTTCCAGTCGACTCCATATACTATGCCGTCGGCATCTACATAGAACACGCGGTAGGACGGTGCGTCCGGAGTGAAGCCATCCGGGTTAATCTGCCGACGAATCCCCGCGTACGAGTGCCAGTCATTGTGCAGAGTGAGAGATCTGCCGTACTCGGCTGCCTCGGTGTCGGGTGGTGCAAATCTTAAGCGGGTGTGATAGATCAGGAGTCCTCCGCCCACAAAATCATCGTACGCTGCCGACGGTTCCCCCCAGGTCGTTAGAACATGTGAGAAATGCCGCCCCTCCCAGAGCATCATCGACTCATCAATATGCGCAGTACACGACGAGACCATCAAAGCGATGCATACAAATGATATGAAAGAAGATGTCAGCCTCAGCAAATAGAATCCCCTTCATCAATGGTGCGCGATATCGGCAAACACGCATCCTGATTAGATCTATAGCGTCTAACGTTGTACTGAGGCAACAAAAAAGCCTGTGAATGGACGGCTATTTCAGGTGCTCGTCGAAGAATTCCGTTGTCTTCTTGAGAACGCTCTCGAGCGCATCGGTCGTGCCCTCAAACGGGTGAACAGCGCCGAACGTGTGACCGGTGTTCTCGACACGGAAGAACTCCGTCTTGTCGTCATCCGCCCAGTCACGCAACTGCTTCCCTTCCCGAATCGGCACGGCGACATCCTGCGCGCCGTGGACAATCAGGAGCGGCTTGCCGAGTTCACGTGCGGCCTTCTCAAGATTCAGCAGATCATCCTTGTGCTCCTCGAGGTCTTCGAGCAGCACAGAATTGAGACGCATCATCTGATTGGTGCGCGTATTCAGGACCTCGAAATATCCCTTCTCGCGCCAACGCTTCTTATGCTTGTCGGAATAGCGGTTGAAATCGGCGACCGCTGACCAGGTCGCAACAGAGTTGATCAAATCTTCCTTAGTGCCCGTCGCGAGCGCTATTCCACCGCCGCGACTGTGACCGAGCACACCGATGTCGTGATCGCCTATGTCGCCGAAGAAGCCATCGTTCGCAGCAGCCACGAGTTCGCTCAGCTCACGGACCTCGCGCGAGAAGGTATTGTCCGCGAATTTCTCGAGCTGATCGAATTCCGTCAGGCTCTCCCCGACTCCGTTGTGCGAGAAGTTGAAAGTCACCGCAACGAAACCCCGGTCGGCCAGGTACTCACCTATATACGGCCAGAATCCCCAGTCTTTGAAGCCCTTAAAACCGTGCGCCATGATAACCACCGGCCCGTTACCGACATTGTCTTTGCCGAACACGCTGGTCCGTATAATTTCACCGTCGCTGGCCTGAAATACGATATCCTCTATGTTCATTCTCCATCACTCCAATCTCGGCTTCTACACTCCTGAGAGTTTGCAGTCTCGTCTTAGTGGCTTAATATGGGGAAACTGGGAGGTAAGTCAAATGTTCCTGCGCGGCTTGGCGGGTTACCGGGAATCCGGATGGCATCCCCCCTCATAAGCCCAAATGTCGGGATTGACAGGGTGCCATAAGATGGTTACGGCTCCCGAATTCCCGGAGTTGTGGCGCCCGCCAAATCGTTACGCGTGCACTCGTACTGAGCTGCAGCGTATCACTATTCTCAAAAGCGGTGAATGAGATACCCTCTTCAATCACCAGAAAAGGGAACGGACTCGATCTTGTCTTGCAGTAAAGCTACGCCCGAGTGGAGTGAATTGTCAAGATTTCTTTTGCAGAAATGACGGATCACTCTTTTGGAGGTTCGGGATCACCGCCGATTTTGGACTCGAGTCGACCAATGACTTCGATCAGTTGATCAACCTTGGCCTCAAGCTCGTCGAGATCTTTCTTCTTCGCCACCCGCAGATTCTCAACCGTGCGCGTGACTTCTTCCGATACACGATCCCGGAACTTCTCGGTCGAATCCTGTGCCTTGTCCATAAGCTCGCTTATGGCCTGTGACCGCTCGGATTTCGCGAGCTCGCCCTTCTGAATCAATGTATCGATTATTTCCTCGGCCTTCTGGCGTGTAACCTCGAACGCCCCAAGCGACGCGAGCATCGTTTTTTTCAAGATATCCATGCTGGATTCTCCTCCCTGTGCTATCAAAACTCTCAGCATCTCGAGCGTGGATCGATCGGCCCTTCTGCCGTGAAGCGAGTGCAGAAATGCCTTTCCCAATACACGGGTGGTAGCGTCCTCGCCGGATGCGTTGTCGATTACGCGGATGCGACGCCCCTCTCTGACCAGTTCCACTACACGGTCGAGCGTGATATTCTCCGCCGACTGCGGATCGTACAACCGCCGATTTGAGTATCGCTTCAGAACATACTCCATATATTATTATATGGTGCATCGCACCAGCAGTTGCAACAAAAAAACGGTCCGGAGTGGACCGCTCTGCCAGCGACCTCTACTGTTTTGCCATGGAGACTAACACGATATTAACGATTTCGAGGAGTCTTTCGCACGAGAACGGCTTCTTGACAAACATATCGCCGCCTACCTGAAACGAGCGCCCCTGATCGTCACGGGAGTCCTTGCCGGTCAGGAAAATGACCGGGATGTTCTTGGTGTCCGCGTTCTTCTTTAGCTCATCACAGATTTCATAACCATCCATATTGGGCATCATGATGTCGAGCAGGATCAGGTCAGGCTTGATCTCCTTTGCCCGTTCGATACCCATTACTGAGGAATTCTCGGTCGTGACCACGTATCCGGCGTTCTCGAGAAACGCTTCTATGATCTGTGTGATTTCGGCCTCATCATCGATAACGAGGACTTTCGCGGCTTTTGTCTTGGCTTGATTCGTCATAATCACCTATTGTCTATATCGGCCCGACTGCCCCAAACTGTAACAAAAAAGAATATACCTTACATCGAACGTGACAGAGAGACCGCGATTCGAAGCGTCTCCGCAAGCTCCTGCGCCATAAAGGGTTTCTTTATGAATAGTGTGCCGCCGTGCGCGAAGCTCTGGCAGGCGTCATCGTGATAGTCCTTCGCCGTGAGAAACACGATCGGAATATCACTAAGTGCCCCCTCCTCCCCGAGTAGCTCCGCGAGTTCGTATCCGTCGAGACCCGGCATCATGATGTCGAGCAGGATGACATCGGGACGATACCGCTTAACGAGTTCGACCGCTTTCTCAGGATCAGATTCGCCGACGACCTCGAACCCGAATTCGGACATCAGGGTGACTACCGATGACACCACATCCGGCTCATCATCGACCGCCACTACGCGAATCTGGTCGAACGCCTCATCGTCAAATGCGTCGTCGAGAAAGAAGTCCTCTTCAACGTTTCGGCTTCTCATCTGCTGTATTCTCCTCGGTCGCTCCGAGCGCTATTACCGCCTTCACCGTCTCGATCAGCGCTTCGCCCGAAAACGGCTTTCTGATGTAAACCTCTCCTCCGGCGTCGAACGACTCACCGGCATCCCATTCAATATCGTGACCGCTTAGAAATGCGATCGGGATACCGCTGTACCGATTGTCATTTCGCAGCGTCCTCGCCAAGTCGTAACCACTCACCTCCGGCATCGAGATATCGAGAATCAAGATATCCGGAGTGAAATCCTCGAGCAGATCGATAGCCTCACGTGCGCTCAATGCCGTCTTCACCTCAAATCCATACCTCACGAGGAATCTCTCGACGAAATCGAGCACCAGCGACTCATCATCAACTACAAGAACACGTTTACCATCAACTCCCATGGTCCCCTCTTTTTTCAGCTTTCGTTAAATGTATCGACAGAGTATCAGAGCCAATTAACTTCTAAGTAGATCTTCGTAGAATTCCGGCCTGCGGTTTTCGAACAGATCGTTCCAGGGCGTAACTTTCTTGTCATCTGCAGCCGCCGGATCAATGTCCACTATTTGAACAACCTCAGATTTCTCGCCGGCGCCGCACATGACTTTGCCATCCGGCGCCGTGATCTGGGACCTGCCCGTAAACTCCAGATCGATATTACCGAGCGTTTCGGAGCCGATACGATTGGTGGTGATCGCGAAGATCCTGTTCTCAAGCGATCGTGTTTTCATTATCTCCTGACAATACTGAGTAACGAGATTCGACGGATGGCAGATAACGTGAGCTCCCTGCAGAGCTATGATCCGGCACAGCTCCGGGAAAAAGTAATCGAAGCAGATCATCATTCCGATCTTCACGGAGCCATAATCAAAACAGGTTGGCTTAAGATCGCCCGGATCGAAGTAGCCTGATTCGGGGCCGAACAAATGTATCTTACGATATACGTGGTACGAATCACCACTAAAAAGCACCGCCGAATTAAACAGCTTGTCACCAGATTTCTCCACCATCCCGAACACAACGACCGTACCGTCTCGCCGGGCAACCTCTCGCACTCTCTCGCATGTCTCGCCGTGCGGTATCTCCTCCGCGTATTTCGCGAGTTCCGCGCGGTCCGCAAACAGATAGCCTGTCGTGCACAGTTCCGGAGCGACAATCAAGTCGGCGTCGGTGGATGCGATCATACTGCAGAGGCGGCTAACGTTTTTCTCCACCCGATGGTATTCAGGGTGAGTCTGCAGAAAGGCTACCCTCAATTCGCCTCCATAGTGTCAACAACTGCGGTATCGGCGGTATCTGGCCGAGCTGCCGGCTGGTTCTTACGAATGTCGTACGTGACGATCCTCCAGCCACCGGAGCGCATGAGCCTGACCCTGCTGCGCTCGAAGAGATCACTGTATGTCGTCGTGTGCGGGTAAACTGCGAATTCGAGCCACGCCGAATCGTCCATGACGCGTACGGAGCGCGACTTGAACATCGGTTTGAGCGCGTCGGGATAGCTCAGCTCCATGAGCATGCGATTGGCATCATATCCGTCCGTCTTCGCCTGAAGCGCCAGGTGCTTGTCGATTTTCATCATATCGCCTGTCTCGGCCGCAGCCTCGATATCATCGGCGATACCCTCTATGGCCGTCCGGTCATCGACTGTCTCGGTGGAGCCACAGCCCGCAATGATGATAAAGACCGCAACAGGAATCAAGAATAAGCATCGAGTCATATCACCTCTCCTTTCTGATCGGCAGTGTTATAACGAATCGCGCACCGCCGCCGTTCCGTTCCTCATACTCGAGAGAACCATCATGGTCGCTCACTATCCGGTGCGAGAGAGCAAGCCCCAATCCGGTTCCGCTCTCCTTTGTCGTGAAGTACGGTCGGAAAACTCTTTCGCGCTTATCTTCCGCAATACCCGGTCCGCTGTCTTCTATCGCAAGTTTAGCCTCTGTATCTTCGCGCGTCAGGCTGAGCCATATCTTGTCCCCCGCAGAGCATGCCTCTATCGAGTTTTTGATCAGATTGATCAGCACTTTCTTCAAATCATCCCGGCTGGCTTCGATAACTACCGAGTCGCTTAGGTCACTCACGATCTCTATTTGACGTTCACGAGCCTCGGCATCCATGAGTCTCCTGACTTCACTGACGAGATATACCAAGTCGACATCGTCGCGTTTCGACGCGTGCGATCGCGCCAGAGCGAGGAACTGGTTGATAATATCATTCAGTCGATCTATCTCGCTGCGAATGTTTCCGACGAGCTGGACATACTCCTCGCTGTCCTCTTTAGGCTCGAACTCCGACTTCAGCCTCTGCGAAGCGATTCCTATGGCATTCAGCGGATTCCGTATCTCGTGCGCAACACCTGCTGCGAGATTGCCAAGTTCGGAGAGTCGTTCCGAGCGCTTGGCCGCCCGCTCCATGCGACGTTCTTCGGTGACATCGTGCACGAGACTCACTGCGCCGATCTCTCTGCCGTCCGGTCCGGCCACCTCCGACGCCGCGACTATCGCCTCAATTTCTCTGCCGTCCGGCAGCCTGATGCGACGTTCGCTGCGGGAGGTCTCCCTGCCCACTTTCTCGAGCATGAGCGGATCATCATCGAACAATTCAGAGTACTTCCGCCCCACGGCATCCGCCTCTCGTCGTTTGAACATCTCCTCCGCTCGCGGGTTGAAAGATGTTATGGTTCCGGAACTGTCGACAACAACAACCGCGCTCTGCATCGAATCAAGGATGTTGCCGGTAACTCGTTTCATTTCGACAAAAGAGCTTTCGAGCGTCCGGTAATTCAGATTCGCGAGAAACAGCGTAACCACGAGGAATGACACGACGAAGAGTATCGCCCCGATTGCAGTCAACTGGTGAGTAAAATTCCGGGAGACCTGCTCGAAGCCGTCCATCGACAAACCGATGCGCAGGACACCACGAGGGAACCCGCTCGCCTCGAAGGGTCGTATCACCTCAAGCACGTTCTCACCCTGGAAATCTACCTCCCTGGCGCCGAAGCTGCTCTCCTCCAGTATGTCGCGCACGAACGGGTCGGCCTCGATCTTCAGCACTTGCCCGAGATCACGTGATGACAGGACCACGCCCTCATCCGTTTGAAAGAAAATGTACTCGATCCCGGTTTCCGATCCAATCTCACGGATCAGCGTGCCGATCCCGATCCGCTCGTTGAAGCTCTCGAGCACGCTGTAGTCATTGAACAGCACGACTGCACCCGGAGAGTCTCCCCGCGCGGTCGCGAGAACGAGCTGAGCCGGTATGACCGGGTTGTCATCGCCGATAACGAAACTCGCACTCCGAACGTGTCCCATCGCTATGTCTTCGAACGGGAATCGCTCGATAAACGACTCTTCATAAATCGCGCCGATGGCATCGACAACACTCGACATCACGATCTCGCCCTCCGGATTCACCACGTCCATTCGATTTATCCCGGTCGCCTGACAGATACGCGCAACCTGAAGCGGAGAGAGATCGCCCTCCTCAAAACGAAGCCCGGTGAGTGCGGCGACGTCCGACAGTTTGTCGATAAGCAGGTTATCCACCATGTTACTTGCCGCGACCGTGTTTCCGCTCGACCGCATGACGGCCTCTACCAGTCCTCGTGCCTGGTCCTTCATCATTCGCTTGATATTGTCTCGGTTTTCGCGGACCCCGACCACCACGATTGTCAGGAACAGGGCAGCAAGCGAGAGCCCAACGAATAGAAACACTCTCGGCTTGATGCTGAGTATGAGCTTCAGCGAACGTCTCTTTATAGGAATATCCTGCACGGTACGAAATTAACCGGTGCAATTCTGGACAGTCAAGGCAAAACCCGGTTTTGTTGTTGAAAGGAATCGACCGACACGTATATTATAGGATATGACAATATTACGTATCTTACTCGCAATTGCCACGCTGGCACTTCTGATCTCCTGTGGATCGAAGGATGAAACCGACCTCACATCTACGGATCTTGAGCGAGTCCGCAACGAGGAAACCGGCGTTGTGGTCATGTATTATGACGGCGATCCATTTACCGGCACAGTAACCGATTCCGTTCCACAGTCGAATGTCGCGAAGCTCGTCACTCCCTACAAAGACGGTCGGATTAACGGCGAGCAGCGCGGATGGTACCCCGACGGCACGATCGAGCGCTCGTTTAACTTCCACGAAGGCTATCCGCACGGGCGCCAGGTGATGTATCAGCCTAACGGCCAGAAGTATATTGAGTCTCACTTCGAATACGGCAAAAAAGACGGCGAGTTCAAGCATTGGTACGATAACGGCAATCTGTCGTCGGTGGTCGTCTTCGAGAACGACATCGAGATATCTCGCATCGAGTACGCACCTGACGGCACAGTCCGCGACAGCCTCTAATCCGCAATCGAAACATCCCAAACGTCACAAACTTCGATAGCTCCATGACTCTCCTCGGGCAATGGCCGGTGCCGGGAAATGATCCACCGGCGCCCGGAGTAAGTGGCAATACATGTATGTCAGATACCAACATCTGCCACGGGAACCTGATATCGGCTCGTGCCATTGATCGCAACAATCTTTCGACGGGGGCAGGGCCGCCCTGGAAGATATGATCGATCAGCCCGCAGGTCAGGAGCACCTACACGCAGCCCGTAGCCCGTAGGATCCCTGCGCTCCTGACGCACGCCGAAAGCGATCTCTCATTCGCCGAATTCGCCATCAATCGTGATCCGTTCTGCACCCCAATCATCATCTCCGTATAATCCTCTCCTATAGAATTCGTGGAAGGATGAATCTCGCCAATCGCGATCTGTAGCCCGCTCAGGGTCGAATCGAAGCCGATACGCCGGGTGAGGCGTTGCGCGTCATTGCCCACCCCGCCGTTGGCTTTGGGCGCTCGTGTGTCGGGTTTCGTCGGGAAGGGGTTCCCGACGACGCCTGGTCGCGGCAGATACCGCGCGTTCAGGCGCCCTTTCCTGAACGCAATGCCGTCGCACAGCGCAACGATTGTGTGCATGGCAGATGTCCTCATCTGCCACGGGCCGAAACGAGATCGTGTGATTCGACTACGGCAGACCAAGGCGTCTGCCGTTAACCCAACGGGTGGACGAAACCCGGGTCAACAGCGGCTTGTTGACAAACCCCAAAACCTCGGTCTTTGCGAGTGAGCGTAGCGAGCGTGGCAATCTCAAA
>CAYQCE010000044.1:4655-31156 GCA_964415885.1 uncultured Ignavibacteria bacterium | reverse complement strand
TTTATCACGTTCTTCCTGCTCGCACTACGGCGCAAGTTCAAGAGGAAGAGCTTTTAAGGATTTGGCAGAACCACTAAAGGGTTCTGCCCACGAAACTACGCAACTTGTGAGTAGATTATATTAGTTGATTCGATGCACTATGAGTCAAGCCGCCAGCCCATTACAAGGAGGACGAAAAATGAAAATCAGAGTTAACGCCGCGCTGATATTTGGCGCCCTCATGCTTCTGTCTTTGACGCTGTCTCAAACGGCGCTCTGCGGAGGATTCGTTGCGGATATGGTCGAACAGTCTGCAGCAGACACGATTACCAGCCGGATATTCGTTCAGGACAGCACATATCGGATCGAAACCGTGCAGGACGGCATGCAGCTCGTCATCCTCGTCGACCAGAGAGCAAATCTCACGCGTGTGTGCATAATGGATGAGAAGGCGTATGTCGAGATGGCGTCCGACGATATCAGGAGTATGATGAACGATCCGTTTCAGGGTCTGAAGGGCACTCTCGAAACGCCCGGAGCGGAGCACAAGATACTCGGCACCGAGAAAGTGGCGGGCGTCGAATGCACCAAGCACGTAATACTCTGGGGAGACTCGCCATTTTATACATATTACGTCTCAGACGAATATGAACTGCCGCTGAAGATCGTTCGCGGCGATTCGGAGAAGGTCATAGAGCTCACTAATATCGAACAGAAAGAGCTTGATCCGGCGATATTCGTTGTGCCGGACGGCTTCTCGAAGGTCGAAGAGCCAGATAGCGACAGGTAGTTGCATCGTAAGCACGGCTGGCCTCTCTCAAGGTGGGTTTCCTCCTTCACTTGATACACGCTGTCAACTGGGTGGAATTGCAGAGCGACCGCGAGGTCGCAGTCTCCTACGCGCTGTCGGGAAGGCGTTCCCGACAGTCTACGAGGTTTCGGCAGGAAGGGATTGCTGCCGACACTTTTGGAAAAGAGCCAACGCGAGGTCGTGGTTTGTCGCCTGTTACATGCCAACGTATGTTTCGAATCAGGCGGGCACTGGATTGCCGCTTTCGGGTTTGTCTTGCGACAAACCCTTGCGGGAATGACAGAGGAAAGGTGTTTGCTTCACAGCAGACCCTCGCGGGAACGACATGCAAAAGGCGGCCTGGCTTACAGCAAAAGCTAATCCGCGCAGCCTATTTCGATTTCGCCGCCATCTTCTTCATCCGCAATGTCCGGCGTCGTTTAGCGTTGCGCTTGCGCTTCTCGAAGTACTTGCGAAGGTCGTCCGGCGTCTCGAACATCACATCCCAGAACTCGCCGTACTGCTCGCAGTCCGGAGGGTTGTGATCGCGGCATTTCTGCGGGCGATTCTCGTATATCGTGCACATCAGGTTCTCGTCCAGATACATGCATTTGCCCTTGATCAGCATGTACCACCGGTTGTTGCGGATGTAGATCCGCACAGTGTCGAACTGCAACTCCCACAGCATATCATCGACTTCCTCCTTCGTCTTCGGGGAGGACACCCACATATTGAGGTCGTGGCAGCACTTGGACGGACAACTCTGACAGTCTTTATTCGAAACAACGCGCAGGTCTTCTCTCATCTGTCATTCCTTCGTTGAATTATAGTCGTCTCAGGTCTTTGTTTATATACGAATGGCTATCACAAATGCAAGCAATTAACTGTTCATAAGAAAGGTAACCGTGCCCCAGCCGACCGTGAGCTTGAGTAGATTGAAGAAGAACGAGAATGTCAGCACTCCGCCGGGCATCTTGATCCGTGTCGCGACACCTATTGCGAACGGCAGCGTGCCGAAGATATACAGAAACAGCGCGACCGCTATCCCTGCCCGGTAGCTGAAGAACGGCAGAAGCGTGTAAATCCAGAAGTAGAATATCGTCGGAGCGATCGCGTACATGATAATCTCAATCACGAACACGAAGATGAGCCACATTTTGCCGCGTTCCTCGCGTATCGGCTCCGGGATAATCGAGGAAAACCTGAGCACCTTCTCGAGCGCGAGCTGTATGACAAGCACCAGCGCCACGCCGATCCCGGCGGTGGCTGCAACGGGAATCAGTATATCTGTGGGCAGCGCGAACATCAGAGCCACCTGTCCCCGATATACCAGTCGATTGTCTCCTTCAGCGCTTTCTCGAGCGGAGTTCGGGCTTTCCATCCAAATACACGCTCGGCCCTGGACGGATCGCAGATCCAGTATCGTTCCCTAAGCTCGGCGAGCTTGTCTTTGCTCAGGTTACGCTCACGGGAGAGCATAAATGCGGCGAAGGCATCCAGGTATGCCATGATATGTGCGAGCCAAACGGGGGTATACAACGGCCGAACCTCGACCTTCATCAGGCTGCCGATCAATTTCTGAAGTTCCCAGACAGATGGGGCTTCCGGATTCGCGATAAAGAACGTGCCGGAGGTGTCGGCATCGGACTCGAGCACCATCCGAACAGACTCGGCAAGGTCCTCGACATATACGACGGAGGCATACCCCTCATTCTTGCCCAGCTTCCAGTACCACCCGGACTTGGCCATCTTGAAAAACGGGAATGTGCCGGTGTCACGCGGTCCGAATACTGCGGGAGGGCGAAAAATCGTGATCGGAAGTTTGTCGGCATATTCGGCGCAAACCTCTTCCCCCGCGAGTTTGCTTCTACCGTAATCCGAGACCGGACGAGCGGGCATGTCTTCAGTGGTCGGCCTTCCGTCCTCGGAAGGTCCCGCGGCGGCCTGTGACGAAATGTAAACGAATCGCTTCAACTCAGGTCGAAATTTCGCGACCGAATCAAGGATATATTCGGTGCCGCCGCGATTGACAGCCATGAACTCCTCGAGTGATTTCGCCTTTATAAGCCCCGCCGGATGAATGACATAGTCGATATCACCTACAACCTCGCGCAATCCCTCCCTATCCGCAAGATCGGCGACACGAAGTTCGATATCGAGATGCCGGATGAACCTAAGCGAGGATGTCTGTCGAATGAGACCGATCACTTCGAAGTCGTGATCCGCGAGATGCTCTGCTATATGGCTGCCTACAAAACCTGTTACACCGGTAACCAGAACTCGTTCTCGATTCGCCATATCGCCTTTAATCACAACCTTTTTTCTTGACAATTGAGCCGTGCGGCGGTTAGTTGCAAGCACAAAATTTATGGAGAACATGTCAGATACACAACTAAAAACTTCCAAACCCTTCTTCCAGAAGTGCGTCAACTTCACAAGGCCGCAAGAGGTCATGGCGATGGGCGTCTACCCGTATTTTCGCGAAATCTCATCCGCGCCCGCACATTCGGTGATGATTGATGGCAAAGAGTTGATTATGATCGGCTCGAACAACTATCTCGGGCTGACCACGCATCCGAAGGTCAAGGAGGCGTGCCTCGATGCCGTTCGCAAGTACGGATCAGGATGCACGGGTTCACGATTTCTGAACGGGACCCTCGACATACATGTCAAGCTCGAGGAGGAACTCGCGGACTTCCTGAACAAAGACGCGGTTGTCGTGTTCTCAACGGGTTTTCAGGCCAATCTCGGAGCAATTTCGTGTCTCGTAGGTAAGCAGGACACAATTCTGATCGACAGATCGGACCACGCTTCGATTGTCGATGGCACCCGGTTATCTTTCGGCAAGACATACAAGTTCGCCCACAACGATATGGATGATCTTCAGCGGGTAATGCGACAGATCACCTCGAACGGCGGTCGGATGATAATCGTCGACGGGGTATTCTCGATGGAAGGGGATATTATCAATCTTCCGAGACTGGTCGAGGTCGCAGCCGAACACAGTGCGGCAATAATGGTCGATGATGCCCATGCTGTCGGAGTTCTCGGCCCGAACGGCCGTGGTACTGCGGAGCATTATGGCCTCGAGGACAGCGTGGATATCGTGATGGGCACATTCTCGAAATCTTTCGCCTCGCTCGGAGGCTACATCGCCTCGAGCCGGGAAGTTATCAACTATGTCAAACATATCGCGCGCGAGCTGATCTTCTCCGCTTCCATGCCGCCCGCTGCAGTCGCTGCGGTTCGTGCCGCGCTCGAGATCATCAAAGATGAACCGGAGCGCCGAGAACAGCTATGGAAAAACTCAGAGAAAATGCACCGGGGCTTCAAGTCCCTCGGTTTCGATATAGGAACCACACAAACACCGATCGTGCCGATCTATATCGGAGACGATATCGACTGCTTCAAATTCTGGAAAGCTCTATCTGACGCGGGGATCTTTGCGAATCCGATTATTCCGCCTGCGGTGCCGCCCGGTGAATCACTGATCAGAACATCGTACACAGCAACACACACCGACGCCGAACTCGACAGAGTCCTTGAAGTGTTCGAAAGAGTAGGGCGCAAGCTCTCAATTATATAGACTCCGGTCTATGAATTACGACGATATCGAAATACGTGAAGTCGAGTCTCCATCGCAGATGATGACATTCATCAAACTGCCGTGGAAGATTTATGAAGATGACCCGAATTGGGTGCCGCCGCTGATCTCTGCCCAGAAGGAGTTGCTCGACAAGAAGAAGAACCCGTTTTTTCGTTACTCCGACGTTCGGTATTTTCTCGCCTATTATGACGGCGAACCGGTTGGGCGAATAGCCTCGATAGTAAACCGCAATCACAACAATTATCATGAAGAGAACACGGGCTTCTTCGGATTTTTCGAATCGATCCCGCGGTATGAGGTCGCCAGGAAACTCCTCAAGGTCGTGATGATTCATCTCAAGAAAGATCAGATGGATCGCATGCGGGGTCCGGTCAATCTCTCCACCAACTATGAAGTTGCCGCGCTGGTGGATTCGTTCGATGAACCTCCGGTTGTGAGTATGATATACAACCCCCCGTACTATCCGGAGTATTACGAAGAATTCGGCTTCGAGAAGAAGAAGGACCTCCTGGCGTACAAGATCACCGATGACGTCGAGCCGCCCGAGAGAATGGTCAGAGTCGCGGAGAAGATTAGAGAGCGGGACAATGTCAATCTCCGCACTATAAATCTCAAGAATTTCGAGAATGAGCTCAAAGTAGTAAGCAGGATCTACAACAACGCCTGGGCGGAAAACTGGGGATTCGTGCCGGTGCCTGAGGATGAATTCGTTCATATCGCCAGGGATATGAAACCGATCGTCGATTCGGACCTGGTGTTCATTGCTGAGGTCGACGGCAACCCGATTGGCTTCTCGCTCTGCCTGCCGAACATCTATCAGGTATTGCCGTACGCCAACGGTAAGCTGTTCCCCTTCGGCGCCCTGAAGCTCCTATGGCATACCAAGATACGGAACAAGATCGACTCTCTGCGAATTATCACGCTCGGCATCGAAAAAGAGTATCAGAAACGCGGTATCGACGCTCTCTTCTATCTGGAGACATTCCGGCGCGGCAAGGAGAAGGGCTATAAGTGGGGTGAGTTATCCTGGATTCTCGAGGACAACACCCTGATGAATCGCGCGGCGCAGATGCTCGGAGCTAAGCATTACAAGACCTACCGTATCTATGAAACTCCGCTGCACTCACTATGACCCCCGGAAAAGTCGACATACGGCAGATTGTCGAGAGTGTGTTTGGCAGGAAGCAGGCAAGATCGGTTGCCGATTCGACTGTGTTCGTACCGTCAGACACGAATGAAGTCATTCAGGTCGTTAAACTTGCGCTGAAACATATGTTCAAAATATGCCCTTCCGGGGCGTGTTCGAATCTCAATTGCGAAAACCTCCCCATCGATGCGCTCGTGGTGGCTTCAGACAACCTTACCGATGTCATCGAGTATGCGCCGGACGATCTCTTCATCATAGTCGGAGCAGGAATGCGGCTCTCGGATGTTGCCGGGCATATCAAGGCACCGCATCTCAGCCTCCCATTCGCCCGCTGCGGCTACTCCGGTACGGTTGGCGGCGCAATCGCTCTCGGAATCGAAATCGAGGAAAACGGCGAAAAACAGAGTATTCGTCGCTCAGTGACAGCCGTCGAGTTTGTCACTCCGTACGGCAAGCTCATCAACACCGGCGCACTGACTATAAAATCCGTTGCCGGCTACGATATCGCCCGCTTCCTCGTGGGCAGCAGAGGCTGTTTCGGAATTGTAACGTCCGTAGCATTCAGGCTGAAATCGAGCCCGGGCGATTTCTCCGCTGATGTCAGGCTTATTGCACATCATTCCGGAATTGAGCCATCGTGGGAGCGACCGTCAGAGGGCGACAAGTCACCGATTGATTTTCTGAAGGAAAATATCGATCCCGGCGAGATATTCCCGATCCCGTAAACTGCAGGCACACCTCCATTTTTAATCTTTCCATAAACGATTTCAATCGTTGATTGTTATCATATATGATTGAGTCCCTAAGAGATATTCGGATTTTACCGAATAGAATAATGATGCTATGGTGTCCGAGTGTGTGCCGGCATCGGAGGAGAGAAAGGTCTCAATGGCTAAGAGCAAATCTGAACTGAAGGTTGGCATAGTCGTATTCCTGGCAATCGCAGTGTTCATCGGCGGAATTGTTTGGCTCAAAGGCTATAGATTCCGACAGCAGTTCGAATCTGTCAAATTGACTTTCAAGGATATCGGTGCACTGAGTGAGGGCGACCCCGTTGCGGTATCCGGTGTGCGCGCCGGTAAGGTTGATAAGATACGTCTCGAAGGAGGCAAAGTGGTCGTCACCACACTCGTGGATGAATCGGTCTTCCTTGCGAAGGACGCGACATTCACTGTCAAAAACATAGGGCTTATGGGTGAGCGATTTGTTGCCATAAACCCGGGAACATTGTCCGTGCCTCTCGACCGGGACAGGATACATAAGGGGCGGTTCGACACTGGAATACCCGAAGTTATGGGTATGATGGGCGAAATGGTCTCTGAAGTACGCCGTCTTGTTAATGTGATCGGCGAGACGATAGCCTCGCCGGGGACGCTCAATGACTTCCAGGAGACAATCAGACAACTGAAGAATGTCTCGACCGAGCTCAATACAATGATAGCGCAGTCAAAAGACGACTACCGCCGATCGCTGCAGGCGATAGAGCGCGCATCCGCAAGCTTCGACGACTTCGTCGAGAGCAACAGGCCCAAGGCTGAAGAGTCGATCGACAATTTCAATGCAGCCTCCGAAAAACTTGTAATTCTGGCGAACGATCTCGATACACTGTCATCCTCGCTTCAAAAGTTTGCTGACAAGCTAAACTCGGAGGAGGGCACACTCGGTCTTCTGGCATCGGATCAGACATTGTATCAGGATGTCAAGAAATCCGTGCGGGAGTTGGACAGACTCGTCACCGACATCAGGGAAAATCCCAAGAAATATCTCAAAATGGAGTTTAGCATTTTCTAATGAACAAAGTCAATTTCCTCTTCGGAGTTCATGACCACCAGCCGGTCGGGAATTTCAATCACGTATTCGAACAGTCATTCGACAAGTCATATTATCCCTTTCTCGAGCTCCTCGAAGGCTTTCCGAAGGTCAAGACCACGATGCATTTCTCGGGGATTCTCCTCAAGTGGATCGAGGAGAACCGTCCGAAAGGGATAGATATTCTCAAGCGTATGGTCGAACGCGGTCAATTGGAGATGATGACCGGCGGATTCTACGAACCGATCCTGCCCGTAATCCCCGACCGCGACAAGAAAGGCCAGATTCGAAAGCTCACCGACTATATCACACAGATCATCGGGGATCGCCCGATCGGGATGTGGCTCGCAGAGCGCGTCTGGGAGCCGCATCTGCCGCGAGTTATGCGGGAATCGGGTGTGCGATATACAGTGCTCGATGACGCCCATTTCAAATACTCAGGGCTTACCGATGAGCAGCTCAACGGATATTACACGACGGAAGACGAGGGCGAGACGATCGCGCTCTTCCCGATTTCGAGGAAACTGCGCTACACGATACCGTTTAGTCCGATTGACGAGACGCTGGAATACCTCAGGAAACTGGCGACTGAAGAGGGAAACCTGCTTGCGATATACGCCGATGACGGCGAGAAGTTCGGTGTGTGGCCCGGAACATACAAGACCAGTTTTACCGAAAAATGGCTCGAGCGGTTTTTCAAAGCGATATCCGATAACAGCGACTGGATCAATATACTGCATTTCCGTGACGCTCTCGATCAGCTCGATGCCGCGGGTCGGGTATATCTTCCTACCGCGAGCTACACGGAAATGAACGAGTGGGCGCTGCCAGCGCGGGCGGTCAAAAAATTCGAGGAATTCAACGAGAAACTCCAGAAGGAGAATCTGTACGAGGAGTACGGCGTCTATGTGCGCGGCGGATTCTGGCGGAATTTCCTCGCCAAGTATCCCGAGACGAATAACATGCACAAGAAAATGCTGATGGTCTCCAACAAGATTGCCGATCTGCGGTCGGAGTCGAAAGCTTCCGCAGTCGATCTCGATATCACCACAGCCGAGGATTACCTCTGGCGCGGACAGTGCAACTGCCCCTACTGGCACGGCGTATTCGGCGGGATGTATCTTACGCATGTCAGGTCCGCTATCTATCAGAACCTGATCATGGCCGAGAAGATACTCGGCAAATCGACGAGAAATCGCCCCGACTGGACGGATGTTTCCGTGTTCGATTTTGACCGTGACAGCCGGGATGATCTGGTAGTTGAATCAGCAAATCTCAATCTCTATTTCAAACCGTCATCGGGAGCCTTCGCATTCGAGATAGACTACAAGCCCGCCAACCTTAACATTGTTGACACCGTGACGCGCCGCGAAGAGGGCTACCATCACAAGATATCGAGCTCACGCACCGGAAAAGTCGATGAGAGCGAGTCAAAATCGATTCACGACATCTACTCGTCCAAGGAATCCGGTCTCGATAAACTCCTATCCTACGACTGGTACCGGCGTGGCTGTTTCATCGACCACTTCTTCGGCGAGGGCGTTGTCCCGGAGACATTCATCACCGCCAAATATCCCGAAGAGGGCGATTTCGTCAACCAGTCATACGATTTCGATCACAAGCTCGTCGGCCCGGACCGGGTCGTGACATTTTCTCGCGAAGGCGGAGTGTGGTACCAGGGTAAACACGCCCGGGTGCATATCGAGAAGGAGTTTGTGATAGAAGCGGCAAAGCCTGCAATCGAGCTCGTTTACAAGATCACGAACCGCGACAAATTCCCCGTAACGCTCCATTTCGGTTCGGAATTGAATTTCGGATTCCCGAACATGACCTCGCCAAACGTCAACTACACTATCAGCGGCGAGGTGCCGTCCCGATTTAAGCGACTCGACAGCACTTCGGCGGCAACGAAGGTCAGGGAATTCGGCATCCGTAACGATGACGACAATTTCATCCTCGATTTCCTTATCCAGAAGGAGGCCGATCTCTGGCGTATGCCGGTCTATTCGGTCTCGCTGTCGGAGGAGGGTTTCGAAAAGGTCCAGCAGGGTATCTGCATCGTTCCGTCGTGGAGGATGTATCTCGCGCCCAGGGAGAGCTGGGAACTCAAGATCATCATGAAATTCCGCGAAATCGATCCCGCGAAAAAGGAGAAGTTCGAGAAAGTCTCGCTCGCGCGAGCATGATACGACGCCTCTTTCAACGATAACGGTTTCGTTTAGAGTCTGTTGCCACGCGCTATGATGAGTGTCAAGCCGCAGTTGTCAAAAATCCTGACCTTCGACCAGTGGATTTCGTCTGGAAAGGGCTCCCAACGACTCCTGGTTCGAGATTCTGTGGATGATGTATGTCCTCGTTCACCGGCAATACGATTCCCCTGTTCTCGCCAGGCTTTGGCTGCCGGAGGCAGGTGTGACCTGCAAGACGGCGAAACTGCTGTTTGGCTTACATTCTACTCGAACTGAATTAACTGGCAGCTAATCGACAAACACGAGAAAGCAGACTCCCGCTACCAAGCCAACAAAAGCTAATCCGGCAATCTTAACCAGTCCCAGATCACCGCCTGAGCTAAAGCCTTCCTTGTCCCGTATCCACTTGGACGTATAGACAACTCCAGTAGAGTCGATCCAAAAGGTCTTGTACCCTCCAGCATAGGCGCTCAAGAAACGGGGATCACGGGACGAGCCACCATCACCCCGTTGATGGAGCCCAGTCAGTACCTGGGGTCCGAGGCGATCATCGTCCGTTTCACTATCTGTGCCATCGTATCTCATTTGCTGATAGTAGTAGACCTCGCCGGATCTGCCGTCATGCAGAATGAAAACGGGTTCACCCAGAGAGTCGACCAGCTCGGTTTTGTGCGAACCGATCCATGCCCGCATCTCTTCTTTGATCTTTAGGTCAGCTTTTTCGGTAATACTCGCTGCGCAACCGCAGAAAGTCAGAGTAGCCAGCGCGAGGAGAGCAATCGCTACGGTAAGCTCGGGAGCATGAGATATGCTATTCGGCTGATTGCTCATGATAACGCCCCTCCCTTCTGACGAATAGGACTATCTATCTCAATAATGCAGTATGAAGCTCTTCTCTGTCAACACATATATGCGGGGAGTAGTGTGGCTGGTGTACGTCCGTATGCGAAAGCGCCACGTCATTATGATCTTCGCCAGAATGAGCTGCGAAGCAAAGCCCCCTTCTATGTCATCTCTGAGTGAGGGTTTGTCGCGAGACAAACCCGTAGGCGGGAATCCAGTGCACGCCTGATTCGAGTGATTCGTCAGCAAGTTGAGTAGGGCAGAAACCGCAGTGGTTCTGCCGTCTGTACTATAGGATGGTCAAGAATGAAATTCGATCTTCGAAACACCGGTCACTCTTCCCACAGCATTCTGCGGGGCACCGTGTGTGATCGGGCGTTCTTCGAATCGCCCTTTGTCATGCGGTTATACGGTCAGGTCACACCCGCCTGCGGCGGCGGACCTGACCGAACTTCACTACCCGTCCTTTTTCAACACGCCCAACTGATCTGGGTTAGATTCAGTCCTGTTTCGCAGGTTCCTGCGTTCAGAAATGGAGGTACATGTTAACCCGCTCGAACGGCAGCTCACAAACCTGCCATCGCGGGATCGGGAACTGCCCGTGGCGTAATTTGCTATAACAACTGCTCATGGTTTGTGCCATCGAATCCGACCACAATTATGGAACCGGCGGCACGCGGCTGCGTTTTGAGATGCTGGCTTAGAGGGTGCCGCAATCTTTTTTCGCAATATTATTGACTCCGGACTTGAGATATTATACCCTTGCGATTCGTGAGGAGCCATGAAGTTAGTTATTGTAGAATCACCGGCTAAGGCCAAGACGATCGAGAGATTTCTCGGAAGCGACTATCGAGTCGTTGCCAGCTACGGGCATATCCGCGATCTGCCGTCATCCGCGTCGGAGGTCCCGAAGGCTGTCAAGGGGAAGTCGTGGGCAAGTCTCGGTGTCGATCCGGAAAACGAATTCGCGCCGGTCTACGTGGTACCCAAAGACAGCAAGAAGCGCGTCACCGAAATCAAGAAGATGCTCAAAGATTGCGAAGAGCTTCTCCTCGCAACAGATGAGGACCGAGAGGGTGAATCCATATCATGGCATCTCCTGGAGGTCCTCAGGCCAAAAATCCCGGTGAAGAGAATAGCATTCCACGAGATAACTAAAAGCGCGATCGAGGAAGCTCTCTCGAACCCGAGAGATATCGACGAGCGGCTGGTCAAGGCTCAGGAGAGCCGTCGAATCCTGGACAGGCTGTACGGCTACACGCTGTCTCCCGTGCTCTGGAAGAAAGTTCGCACCAAGCTCTCCGCGGGCCGGGTACAGAGTGTGGCGTTGCGCCTCATTGTAGATCGCGAGGAGGAACGCCAGAGGTTTGTCTCGGCTGAGTACTGGGACATGGAGGCATTCCTGACCGCCGCTGACGCCGAATTCAGTGCGCGGTTGACCTCAATCGACGGCACCAGGCTCGCAACCGGCAAAGACTTCGACCCGGAGAAAGGCCAGCTCAAGGGGACATCCAAGGCTGTCTGGATGACGCAGAAAGACGCGGAATCTGCAGCGGACGAGTGTTTCAAGAATCAGCCGTGGAAAGTCACCGGTGTAGAGAAGAAGCGAACCAGGAAGAGCCCCGCGCCGCCGTTCACAACATCTACAATGCAGCAGGCCGCAGGATCACGTCTCGGGATGTCCACCGATCGGACGATGCGTACTGCGCAGAGGCTTTACGAGGGTATCGATCTCGGAAGCGGGGACCGTCTCGGATTGATAACCTATATGCGAACCGACTCGGTGAACTTAAGCGAGAAGGCTATTCACGAGCTCGGGACATATATTGAATCTGAGTACGGCAAGAAGTACCACAAGGCCCGCCGATTCAAGACGAAGTCGAAAAGTGCGCAGGAAGCCCACGAGGCGATTCGACCCACCGAGGTCAGTTTACCGCCCGAGAAGATCAAGAAGTTCCTCGACAAGGATGAATTCGCGCTTTACACGCTCATATTCAATCGCGCGGTGGCCTCCCAGATGACCGAAGCCGAGACCGACAAGACTGCGATCGATATAGTCTCGGAAGCCGACGGCAAGAGCTACAATTTCCGCGCTACCGGCTCGGTAGTAGTATTTCCCGGATTCCTCAAAGCCTATGGCAACGGCGGCACTGACACATTCCTTCCCGACCTGAAGGAAGGCGACCAGATAGGCGGCGATGATGGTGTTGCATATCTAACGAAAGTCGAAGCACAGAAGCATGAGACGACCCCACCGCCACGATACACTGAAGCCTCGCTCGTGAAGAAGCTCGAGGAGGAGGGGATCGGACGTCCGTCCACATATGCTCCGACTATCTCGACGATTCAGAAGCGCGAGTATGTCATCAAGAAGTCCGGCTCGCTGATCCCGACATTTATTGGGATGGCGGTAACTCGCCTGCTGAGGGAACATTTCCCGAAGTATGTCGACCTTGGGTTTACCGCCGACATGGAGCAGGAACTGGATGATATCGCGGGCGGCGAGGGCAACCCGACCGAGTTTTTATCCGAGTTCTACCATGGCAACGGCGACTCGAAAGGTCTGCTCGAACGAATAAAGGAGGAACTGCCGCAGATCGAGTATCCGATGATTCCGATAGGAGATGATCCCGAAACCGGCAAATCGATCAATATCCGGATAGGCCAGAACTCCGTGTACATACAACGCGGTGAGGGCGGCGAAGGCAATACCGCAACTATCTCCGTCGATCTGCAGATCGACGAACTGTCCCCCGAGAAGGCATCAGAGATCATAACCGAACGATCCAAAGGCTCCGATCCGCTCGGCAAGGATCCGGAGACCGGCGAGAATGTCTATGCGCTCGTGGGACCTTACGGCCCCTATGTCCAGCTCGGTGAAGCGAACGGCAAGAAAAAGAAACCGAAACGTGTGTCACTTCCGCGTGGAATGAAGCCGGAAGATGTCGACTTTGACTACGCGCTCAAGCTGCTCAGCCTGCCACGGCATGTCGGGGATGACCCCGATACCGGCGAGAAAGTGACCGCCGGAGTAGGTAGGTTCGGGCCATACGTCGAGCGAGCCGGAACATACCGCAGCGTCGATTCATACGACCAGCTCTTCGAGATAAGCCTTGAGGATGCAGTCAAGCTGCTCAACGAAAAGCCGAAACGGAAGCAGAAGAAAGAACTGCGCGAGATCGGCAAACATCCCGAAAGCGGCGAGACTATCAAGGCAATGGAGGGCCGCTACGGCCCATACATTACCGACGGCACCGTGAACGCGTCGATCCCGAAGGCAGTCAATCCGGACGAGATAACGGTCGAGCAGGCTGTGACCATGCTCGCCGATGCCGCTGCAAAAAAGAAGACGAAAAAGCACACCGGCGGTCGTCGCAAGAAGAAGAAATAGCGCTCCTCATCTGACATCGTATCTTACAAACATCACGAAAGCTCCCGCAAATCCGGCAAAAGCAAGCACTGAGAGCAGGCCCAGATCCAGCAGGACAGAATTGAATACACTCGCGAGGGATCGTTTCGGCGGAGTGAATTCCGGAATCTCCGACAAATCAACGCCCGCTCCCTCCTTCGGGCGACCGATCTGAACGCCGTTCTCCGATGTTATGGAAATTGTTATCCCACCCGAAATCCCGTGCTCATCCTGTTTCTCTTTGATCAACCCGGTGAACTCATTCCGATGTCGTTTCATCGCATCCTCATAGCGATCTTTCAGATCGACATCGGTCTCCGCAAGCTCCATTACTGCGAGTTGATACGCCGACACCGGCGAGAATCTTGCAAGGCTGAACGCGAGACGTCTCTGCATCGCCTGACGTCTTCTCAACTCCTCGATCTGCTCAGCGCGAAAAGTTTCGATATCGGCCTCGACCGCGCGACGGCGGGCGTCATCCTCCTCCATGTGGCTCCACAGCTCCTCGTCGCTGATCGGCTCGTCCTCGCTGCGCGCAGCGCTGCGTTCCTGCCACACTTTGTCCATTCTCTCCATGTGAGCCGCCCAGCGGTCCTTGGCGTACGCCTCCGTCCTGCCCTCCACCTCGGCAAGGGCCGGCACCGGGGCTATCTGACCGGCCACGAGTATTCCGGCGCGCGGGATTATCAGCACGAAAAGAATCCAGACAACGAGCGAAACGAGAAATGACATGTTGGATCTTCGTGTGGATGCAGATATCAAAACGCCCAGCACAACGAAGAACGAAAAGAGCAGAATGGAGGCTGAGACTACAGCAATAATTCGTGCCCAATCGCCAGCCACAAGCTCGATACCGCTAAGCGGTATCAGCAGCAATCCGATCAGAACCGGGATCATTATCGGTGCGGCGAGTCCCAACCATGATCCGACACACTTCGCGAGGATGTATTTCGAACGCGGGACGGGATTCGAAAGCGCCTGCTTCAGCGTGCCGTTTTCACGCTCCCCGCTTACAGCATCATAGGTAAACAGAATCGCGAACAGAGTGAGAACCACAGATACAATAAACGAGAAATCGATGACTCTGAAGAGCGCGAAAATCGGATCGTCCGAGTAGCTGCTGTGAACGAGATTCACCGGCTCGTGCTGACTGATCAGCGACTTGCGCCCGATGTCATACGAGAGCCCGGATACGAGAATCTGTGACGGCACAGGGTGCCGCACCGCACGACCGTACAGCGAAAACCACGACGACTGCTCGCTCATCTCCTGCCGCGTCAGTTCGTTGGCGGTTTCATATTGAGATAGCGAGGATTTGTACTCGCTTATACCGATATAGACAGAGAGAATTATCAGCGCGGAACATATCGTGAATGTCGCGATAAATTTCGGGCTGGTTATTATAGACTTCAGTTCCTTTTCTATCAAGACAGTGAGCATTGCAATTCTCCTATACCTTACATCTACCTGACATCGTATCTCACGAATGCCACGAACGCAGCAGCGAAAAATATCAGATTGTATACCGCGAGCAATCCTGCATCCAGAATGGAATCATCGAGAGCATGCGCAAGACTTTCTCGTTTGTATTCGAATACGGGAAGCTCCGCAGGGTCGACAGGCTCCGGTTCCTCGCCCTCGTCCTCGGCGATTCTCATCATTATCATTCGACCGCCCGGTTTGACCCCGGTCTTCTCCTTGATGAAGTTGCCGTATTGCTCCTGGTACCTCTCCGCCTCGCCCTTAAACCGGCTCTTCATATCAACGGATGTCCCCGCCAATTGGGTCGTTGCGAGAGAGAGAGAGGTAGCGGGTGATAAGCGCGCTATGTTCAGTGCAAGTTTGTGCTGATTTCTCTGTGCGTTTGATCTCTTTTCGTTCAGTCTTTCAGAGAACTCCCGCATCTTCCTCTCTCGTTCCTCGGCGAGCTGTTCCATGTAGCGATTGAATTCATCTATGACATTTTCCATGTCTTCGGAATCGGATGGCTTAAAAGACGACATCTTGTCGTGATCTTCGTTGTATAGCTGACGTGAGAAGATGTTTTTCTGCGACGCTATCTCATCAACGGAAGGGACATCGACCGCCCGACCCGCTATGAGAACCGATGCTCGAGGTACGATCAGCACCGCGCAAATCCAGACAACGAGCAACACGAGAAACGCGCTCGAGGTCCACTCGGTGAGCGAAGACACGAACACAGACATTGCGAGAAACACGCCGAAATAAAGTAGCCCGATCGCGCAAATGGAGATCAGCCGCAACCACGACTCCCCGGACAGAGGTAAGCCCATTGCAGGGAGGATCAGCGCTCCCACCGCAAGAGCGAGAACAAGCGGTACAGCCAGAGCGACAAACGAGCCGGTCAATTTGCCGAGAATGTAAACCGGTCTCGGAACAGCGTTGGCAAACGATAGTCTCAACGTTCCACGTTCCTTCTCGCCCGCTATCGCGTCGTATCCCATCAGGATTGCAAAGAGTGATAGAATCGTTCCGAAGATGAACTCCAGATCGAGGAATCTAAATACGGCAAAGACCGGGTCCTCGCTGAACCTGCTCCCGAGAGGATTGATTTCTCCCCTTCCGTGTATGTCCACATTCCTACCGATATCATGCGACACACCGCTCACGAGTGACGCGAGTGGATCGGGCGGGAGAAAAATGCGATGCTGCTGTATGTTGAACCAGTCGGTGAGTCCCTCGAATTGCCGCAAATTCTCTGCCTGAGCCGCCTCGTATTTTGCACGGTTCAGCTTGTAGTTCTTCGCGCCAACATAGAAGGACAGGAGGATCAGAACGGCGCAGGAACCGAAAATCAGCACGAATTTGCTCGATCCGAAAATCTCTCGAATCTCTTTCTCTATGATAGTCGTCAGCACCTCTCCCTCCTATGCCGCGGTTTCCGCCCTGGTTGCAGACATGTACTCCATGTAGAGACTCTCAAGATTCTGCCCCTCGAGCTCGCGAGCGTCCTTTTGCATCACAATCCGTCCGGTCTTCATAAACGCCACGGTGTCAGCAACCTCTTTAGCGCGGAAAATGTCATGAGTTGACATAAGGATCGCCCGGTTCTCGTCCCGCAGGGTTTCGAGCAGGCGAAGAAACTCGTACCCCGCCTTCGGATCGAGCCCCGATGTGGGCTCGTCGAGCAAAATCCCGGGCGCATCTTTGAGTATCGCTATCGCTATTCCGCATTTCTGACGCATGCCTTTGGAGAATCCCTTCAACTTCTTGTTGTGCGCCTCCTCCTCGAGTCCTACTCGCAGCAGGACATCTCGGTAATCGCTCTTCAAGTATCCGGTCTTGCCGCCGAGTTTTGCGAAGTAATCGAGGTTTTGGACTGCACTGAAATTCGGGTACAACATGACGTTTTCAGATACAAATGCCAGCTTCTGCTTGACTATGAGCGGCTCTTCATGCGACGCTATGCCGTCAACCAGTGCCGCGCCCTCCGATGGCTCGATAAAATTCAGGAACAGGTTGATCGCAGTGGTTTTGCCTGCCCCGTTGCCACCGAGCATCGCGAATATCTCTCCGCGCCTCACCGAGAACGAGACTCGGTCGAGCGCCAGCACACCGTCCTCGTAGATTTTCTTAAGATCAACCGCTTCGAGAAGCGGCCTGCTAATCTCATTGTTTTCATTCATTGAGTTTCTCCAGTCTGCTTGCACTATCTTCTCGAAAGCCGCACGCCGAAAAAGACTATTCCTCCGACGAGTCCGACTATCAGGAGCACGATCACGGTCGTGGCCAGTATGTTCGTCGCTGCCTTGATCTCTACTGTCACGGTCTTGTCCTCGCCGAGCACCGGCTGACTTGCCGACATTGCGGAAGTCTTGATACGCGTCTCGTACCGCCCCGCAGCCACATCAACAGGCGGATCGAATCTCATCTCCACACGTCTCTCCTCACCGATCTCGAGCGCCTCGATATGACTGGGCTCGACTGTCTCTGTCCAGTCGAGTGGCAGGTCCACGTCGACTTCGATGTTGTCGAGACGATGACTCCCCTCATTGACCAGATCGATCGCTATCTCAGCCGCGCCTTCCGGCGATATTGCCTGGTAGAGCTGTGGTGCCTTAACCAAAAGCTCCCCCCTGCCTCGCGGAATCAGCTCGAGCCTGACGAATCCTACATCGAGCGCCTGTATGTCATCGAGCGAGACACCGCTCTCATCGAGAGCGGAAAGATCATCCAGACGATCTCTCGGCATGACAATGACATAGAAGCTGATCGATTCATCCATCTTGACATTGGACGTCGGACGATCCGGTAATGTCACCAGAAGCGATGCCCGTTTCGAATGTGTTGTCTCTGTGAATTTGAGCTGGCTCAGCCGAACTCGCCCTGCGGCGTCCATGAACGTTCGTGTAATCTCGCGAGGCAGCCCGACAACCGCGAGGCTGAATGTGTTGCTCGTCCCGCTGAAGAGCTCGAGATTGAGGTCGAATGATGTCTGCTCACCGAGATCGACCTCCTGCGAGAACTGCTCCGACTGAACCGCAACCCTGTCGACAGATTTGTCCTTCTGAAGATATATCTTCATGCTTCTCTCGGCGCCGTTGGCGTAAATCAGCCGGACCGTGAGAGCATCGAGATCCTGAAGCAGCCGGAAGTCCATGTTCTGCGGTTCACCGAACAAGAGTTGGCCGATTTTGGCCTCGTACGGCAGACCTATGATCGCGTTATCATCGTTCAGCAGCGAAACGTAGATGTTGTTGATCACGTCCGGCTGAAGAGACCTGAACAGCTCGTCATCGACTTCTATAAGCTTTCTGAATTCCGCCCCCCCACCGGATGTATTCGCAATCTTGAGTCGCACATGCTTGGAGCCGTCGTCCGCTTGATACTTGACCGCCTCCATCACTGAAACGAATTGCTCCTCGAATATCACCGCGAGCAGCGACTGCTGGAAATTCACTTCGGCATCGGCAAACGTGCGGCGTGCCCGTTCGAGTTCGACGTCAGAGATGAAATCGCGGTCATGGAGCTTCTTTTGACGTTCCCATTCCGCCCTTGCGGCCTCATACATCTCCTTCGCGCGCTTCAGCCCGAGAAGGCGGTACTCGTCGTCCCGCTGGTTGAACGCAGCGGTGGCCTGTGCAAGGCAGTCCTCGATCGCTGTCACAGATACGAGCATCATAATCAGTATTCCCAGAATCACCCGCACGCCCATTTAATGCGACTCTCTTCTGATCTGCATATTCGTGTTAGTCTTCTTCAACGTGGCTTTCAGCATGTCGTCACCGCGTCTGAACACAACTTCGATTTCGTCACCGTTCTCGACCGAATCGTAGATCTCGCGTAACTTCTCCGCTGTAGTGATCTCCTCACCCGCAAACGACACAAGCCTGTCCCCCGCTTCGATATTTTCGCCTGAATAGTATTCTCCCACAGTCGGAAACGTCCTGTCTGCTACGAGTCCGTTGTCGGACTCCCTGAGTACGACGCCCGCCTCGGTGATCAGGGCAATCGTACCGTCCTCGGGACCGATCCGTACCATCGTACGGTTCCCCGACGAGTCCCCGGACATCTCACCGCCGTCCGACACAATCATCATCCGGCGCTCAGGCAATTCGCTCTCGTCTGCCTTCTCGAAGGATACGAGCATCAGCCTGCCATTCCTGCTAACACCGAGCTTCACGATTTCTCCGGATTCAAGCTCGGTGTAGAGGTCCTGAAACTCGCTTCCTGACTCGATCCTGGAACCGTTCATCATCAGCACAACATCCCCGTTTTGCAGATCAACATCCCGGTATTTCTCCGGACGCTTGTCGGCCGACCTGATATGCCTGACTGTAAGTTTGTCGCTGTCTGTGCTGATCACCGCGCCGAGTTCAGTAATGAATATCATTTCACCGTCGTCCGCAGAATTGAAGACTGCGCCCTCCGGAGGTGCAGCCTCTGCGACTGATATTTGTGCGCTGAGAAGTCCTATAATCAGTGTCAGGATTATTCGAATGATTAATAGTATCATCTTACTCTCCTCTCTTGCAGCCGTTCATTTCTCTGCCGATTAGTATAACGGAGGATTGCGAAATCGATGAGTTAAGGTTTGTTACGGGATGTTAATATATGTTAAAGCTTTAGTCCGGCGGGCTATTCGGCGTATATTGCAGTCGTGAGAAAGTCAAAGATAAACAGCTACGTGATAGCGACTGTTGTAATAACAGCGCTTATCGGGCTCTCAGCTCTTCAGGTATATTTCCTGATCAACGCCGCGAAACAAAAAGAGCAGGCGTTCGAGCAGAATGTCATGGCGGCGCTGAATTTTACCGTGGAGAAGCTGCAGGCGTTCGAGGCGACTAAGCGCGTTTTCGTCTCGCCGCAGAGATCGTACAGCAACACTCAATTCGATATACTCATGAAGGACACCAACGGCATCGGAAAAGAAACCGACGGTGACAGCATCTTCATCTTCATGGAGTGGACTGCGGACGAGAAAGATAGTAACAGCCCGCCGATTCAGTTTAAGAACGATACTCTCCGATACACCCTTCCCGAACAACAGCGTGTCAGACTTAATCTCTTCGATCTGGCATCCGGCGAGAACGTGATTGCGATGGATACGGTGGTATCGGCTGGCGTCCATCTCCTGTCTATGTCGGATATATACGACCACGAAGACAGTTACATGATGCGGCTCTCGACGGACAGCCTGTCGTATGTTATGCGTGTCGATGACGAGCGAAACTACAGCATTACACTCGACAGGACGGAGGAACAGCGGGGACATCTGGTTCAGACGATCGTAAACAGCATGTCTTTCGAGGAGTTCGAGTCAGCGGTCAACCGACTCGAGCCCGAGACTGTCGACTCGGTGCTCGGCGCGACCCTCGCCGAGTCCGGTATCGATCTGGACTACTCGTTCGGCGTGATATCCCGTGCGGACAGTACGGCAGTATTCGCGCGGCCGGACGACGCCACGGGGAATCTGGTAGCCTCGAAGTTCAAGGCTCGAGTGTTTCCGTACGAGCTGTTCTCCGATCGGCATGATTTGGCAGTACATTTTCCCGGCAGAGCGGCCTACATGGGACGGGACGTTCTTCTACTGTCGCTCACCTCGGCGCTGTTCCTCGCACTCATCGCCATCGGATTCATCATGCTATACAGGACTATCGGCATCCAGCACCGATTCGCGGATCACCTCGCAGGGTTCATCAATAATATGACGCACGAGTTCAAGACGCCCATCTCCACAGTGGCGCTGGCCTCCGAAGCTATAAGCCGGGATGATGTGCTCTCCGACAAGGATCGTATCGAGACATACAATTCGATGATCAGAGATGAATGCCGGCGTATGAAAGAACAGGTCGAAAAAATCCTGCAGGTTGCGTTGATAGAGGAGGGGGATTTTGATCTTGATCTGTCCGATGTCGATCTGCACGAAGTGATCGATAATGCGGTTTCGAAACTCGATATACGCGTTTCGAAGCGGGGCGGGGACATCGCGAAGAACCTATCAGCGCTGCAAAGCGTGGTGTCGGCGGATCCCGTGCACATCACAAATGTCGTCTACAATCTGCTCGATAACGCCGAGAAATATTCGCCTGAGAGCCCGCACATAACGATTTCCACGCGCAATCGAAAGGACGGTGTCGTCGTTGCAATTGAAGATCGAGGCAAAGGGATTGCGAAAGAGGATATCGAACGGATATTCGACAAGTACTACAGGATTCAGTCCGGCAATGTGCACGATGTGAAGGGATTCGGGCTCGGGCTCAGCTATGTCAAGTTGATTGCCGAGGCGCACGGCGGCAGTGTGACAATCAACAGCAAAATCGGGCAGGGCACTTGCATCGAGCTGTATCTTCCGTTCAGCCAGAGTTTGTGAATCGAGAGACGGCATGAGACAGAACGGCCCCAGCATACTTCTCCTCGAAGACGACCAGAACCTCGGATTTATTGTCTCCGAGCATCTGCAGATGAACGGCTTCGAGGTCGTTCGCTGTCCCGACGGTGAGGAAGGATTCGAGCAATACAGCGAAGGCGGGTTCGACCTGTGCCTCGTCGATGTCATGATGCCGCGCATGGATGGCTTCACGTTCGCCCGCAAAGTTCGCGAGATCGACGACCGAACTCCAATCATATTCCTGACCGCACGATCGCTGAAGGAGGACAAGATCGAGGGTTTCAAGATCGGCTGTGATGACTACCTGACGAAACCATTCAGTATCGAGGAACTGCTCCTCAGAATCACGGCCGTTCTGAAGCGAAGCTCCCCGCTTGTTGATGGGTCCGACAGCAGTCGAACCAAGTTCACAATCGGCGATTTCGAGTTCGACTCCGACACACAGACTCTCACAAGAAAGAGAGTATCCCGGCGGCTCACACCCAAAGAGTCAGATCTCCTGCGTATTCTCTGCCTGAACGCCAATTCCGTGGTACCGAGAAACGAAATACTACAGAGAATCTGGGGCAACGATAGCTATTTCAGTGGCCGCAGCATGGATGTCTTCGTCTCCCGACTGCGGAAGTATCTCAAAGATGACGACCGCGTGCAGATCATGGGATTGCACGGCAAGGGGCTGCGGCTGATTGTCCCGTAGTCTTCTGCGATTTCACCACAGCACCAACTCACAGGGTACCGCACCAACGGAACTGCAAGGAGCCGCTCTTGTTCGATTATACTGAATCACTGCGGCACCAACAGCGAAAGCGAGGAGGTAGGCTAAATGGATAAACGCTGGTCTCTCAAGGGTAAGAAAGCTCTCATCACAGGTGGAACGAAGGGGATAGGGAATGCAATCGGCGAGGAGTTTCTGAAACTCGGCGCTGAGATTTTCATCACCGCGCGGACCGAGAGCGATGTGCAAGAAGTCGTCGATGGGTGGAAAAAAGACGGATTTGCTGCCGATGGTGTTGCTGCCGATGTCAGCGATCTCGATGCGATGCAGGGTATCTTATCGAAACTCGAGGAGAAGTGGAGCAGGCTCGACATCCTGGTTAACAATGCCGGGATGAACATCCGCAAGCCCAGCACACTCGAGTACTCGCGAGATGAGTTCATGCAGGTCGTGAATGTCAACATGACTGCGGTGTTCGATATCTGCAATCTCGCCTACCCCTTGCTCAAGAAGGCTGACGGCGCGAGTATCGTCAATATCGGTTCTGTAGCGGGACTAACCCACATCCGCACCGGGGGGCCGTACGCCATGGCCAAGGCTGGAGTTACCCAACTGACGAGGAATCTCGCCTGCGACTGGGCGAAAGACAATATCCGGGTGAACGCGATAGCGCCGTGGTATATCCGCACGCCTCTGGTCGAGCCAGTGCTCTCGAAGAAAGACTATCTCGATAAAGTGCTTAGCCTTACGCCTATGAACAGGCTCGGCGAACCGGAAGAGGTCGCTGCTGTAGCCGCGTTTCTATCGATGCCGGGAGCCACATTCGTGACCGGCCAGTGTATAGGCGTAGACGGAGGATTCCTCGCTCACGGGTTTTAGGTAGTGAAATAGGTCAATGCGTGTGCAGGGCACGGCCTTTTCGTGGTTGTGCCATTCTTCAGTATGGCTACCGTGACCACGTCGCTCAGATGATACCCGGGTCGAAGGGGCTTGTTGAAAAGGACAGAGAGCAGGGTTCAGTGAGATCCTGCCCGCCGCAGGCGGGTGTTACCTGACCGAACTTCACTACCCGCCCTTTTTCAACAAACCCAATAGACCCGGGCCACGCTGCCACTAACGCGTTCCACGCTACTCGAACTGCATTGCCGTGCTTCTTTACCTCGCTTGACTCGCTGCGGAACGCGAACTACTTCTCACGGGTTTCGTCGGGAAGGTATACGCGACGACGCCTGGTCCGGGTATGCGCCTTCGACGGGCTGGTTGGTTGCGCGTGGAACAATAATCCGCGAGTTATGGTTACTTCTCATGGAGTCGACAATTGGGCCTAACTTGTCCATATAACGGAGGGGGCAAATGGCTGAGCCGAGAATCGCACACAAAGGATCGATAGCTCTCGAACTCGAACCCGGAACCTACTTCTGGTGCCAATGCGGCGAGTCGAAAAACCAGCCGTTCTGTGATGGTTCTCATCAGGAGTCCGAGTTTCAGCCGCTTCAGTTTACGATCGAAGAGAAGAAAAAGCTTTATCTCTGCCAGTGCAAGAGAAGCCTCAACAAGCCGTATTGTGACGGGACCCACAGGGACTTGTAGACGATTCAATACAATTGCAAAACCAGGCAACAGAAACAATGGAGGAAAAGATGATAAGAAAGCTCTCTCTGATTGCTCTAATCCTGATTTTCGGCGTATCGTCCGCTATTGCCGCCGAGAAGTACACTCTCGATGCCGCGCACGCGCATGTCGGATTCAAGGTTTCGCACATGGTACTCGCCAAGGTCAAAGGCACGTTTCACGATGTAGCCGGTACCTTGATGTATGATGAGAACGATCCGACCAAATCTACCGTTGAGGTTCTGATCGACGTGTCATCGATCGACACCGACAACAAGGATCGCGACGATCATCTCAGAGGCCCGGATTTCTTCGATGCCGCAACTCATCCGAACATCATATTCAAAAGCAAAGAGATAAGAAAGACGGATGATGGATATGTGGCGGTTGGCGATTTCACGATCAAAGATCAGGCTCGTACGCTGGAACTGCCATTCGTCATAACCGGCCAGATAACAGACCCTTGGGGCAACGAGCGAATCGGTGTCGAAGCCGAAACCGAGATTGATCGCACGAATTATGGAATAACATGGAACAAAACACTCGATAAAGGCGGTTTAGTAGTTGGAAACGATGTCGAGATCGAGATCTCGGTGGAGTTCGTAAAAGAGACGGAAGAACCCTAAAGATACACACTCTCCTTGCACTAAGGCCCTTACACTGAAAAAAAGGCGCCCCGAATCAAACCGGGGCGCTTTTTTTGAATTCGAACTTGCCCTTTCCGATTTTTGGAACCAGTATTAGCTTAGAAAGTTATAATGCCGTGGAACGCGGTATACCCGGGAATTAACTGAGGCGATGGGAAAATGAACTACGTCAAGACAACACTTCTTCTCGCGCTGCTCACGGCGTTGCTCGTTGTTGCGGGCGGAGCGCTTGGGGGACGCGGCGGCGCGATGATCGCATTCGTGTTTGCTATCATAATGAATTTCGGGGCCTACTGGTTCTCAGACAAGGTCGTGCTGAAGATGTATCGGGCCAGGCAGGTCACCGAAGCTCAGGCGCCGGAGCTTTACAACGTGGTCCGTCAGCTCGCCAACAAGGCCGGGCTGCCGATGCCGAAGGTTTATATCATCCCGACCAGCAACCCGAACGCATTTGCGACCGGGCGCAACCCAAAGAACGCCGCAGTTGCGGTCACAGAGGGGATAATGCGCACGCTTAATCGCGAGGAACTCTCGGGTGTAATCGGGCATGAGCTGGCGCATGTGAAACATCGTGATATTCTGATTTCGACAATCGCCGCGACCATCGCCGGCGCGATAAGCATGCTGGCATATATGGCTCAGTGGGCAATGATATTCGGCGGAGGCCGTGCGGGCGACGAGGACTCGAACCCGTTCGCCGCGCTTGCTATGGTAATCCTCGCTCCGATTTCCGCGCTGCTGATTCAGATGGCTATTTCACGCTCACGCGAATATGCGGCAGATGAGGCCGGGGCGAAGATACATGGTCAGCCGCGCGATCTGGCGAGTGCGCTCAGAAAACTGCACGCTGGCTCGAAACGGGCACCGCTAAAGGCGAACAACGCCACGGCGCACATGTTTATTGTGAACCCGCTTTCAGGCAAGGGACTGTCGAGCCTGTTCTCGACTCACCCGCCGATGGAAGAGCGTGTCAAGAGACTCGAGAATATGCGTTTCGCATAAGATAGATTTCACCCTTAGGTGAATGCCGATCGAGAGAGAAGCCCGTCTCATTTGAGGCGGGCTTTTATGTCTTGCGGAGTGCTATTAGCATTGTTTGAAGATGGTATGCTTAGGAAACCTGTCTTCCGCCTTCTGGTTGATGACGCTTCTCGCAAGTTAGTACACACTTCTTAAACAGGTCGCTTGGAATTCGCTCCAAACGCTGTTTGGCAAAAGCTACGTAGTTGCTATCGATTTCAATACCAATACTGTTGCGATCATGCTTCATAGCTGAGAGCATGGTTGTTCCACTTCCACAGAACGGGTCCAGTACAGTATCGTGGATAAATGAGAACATTCGTACCAAGCGGCTTGTGAGAGCTTCCGGAAACGGGGCAGGATGATTCCGTGTGGATGCTCCCGGAATAGTCCAAATCTGTCTGAACCAATCGTTGAAGTCACTCTTGCCAATTCTGCTGAGCTCTCTTTGCTCTGGAGTCGGACGCCTATATCCCCCGGGTTTTCTCTGCATGAGAATGAACTCTATATCATTTTTGACGATTGCGTTTGGCTCATACGGCTTACCCAGAAACTTTGACCCGTTGTTGGCTTCGAAAGAAGCATTGGCAATTTTGTGCCAAATTATTGGGTTCAGATTGTCGAAGCCAATTCGTCTGCAGGCCACGCTTATGTCGGAATGAAGGGGCATGACGACATGTCTTCCAAACGCACGCCTGGATAAACACACATCTCCTACAACACAAACTAACCGTCCTCCAGGGACGAGCACTCTGAAACACTCACTCCAGACTCTGTTTAGTTCCGCCAGAAAGTCCTCATAATCTTGGACATGGCCAAGCTGACCTTGACTCTCATTGTATTTCTTGAGCGTCCAATACGGCGGAGATGTGATCACAAGATG
>CAYQCE010000044.1:0-4555 GCA_964415885.1 uncultured Ignavibacteria bacterium | reverse complement strand
CGGGACTTTCGCTCAATCTCATCACACCTCTTATGTATGTCTCGCTGCGCCTCTATACGTTTTACGTCGACAGCGATAGAAATATCGCCCGTGCCGGGATGCGCAGCGTCTATTTCATACTTGTCGCCAGAAACTGTAAATTTTCGTTTCTTGAAATCCAAACCACTTACGCTCGAGAGCGCTTTAACGACTGCCTTCTCCCAGTTTCCCTTCCACTTGCGAATTTCTTTATCAACGAACTCACATCTGTCTGAGAGCACAAGCGCACCCAATTCTACAGCACGCGGTAGAAACGGCTTCACGTAGCCAGCCAAAGCCATTGCTACCTCCCGAACGAGTCTCGGCCTATAGGTGTCGATCTCTAGTCCTAAGTCACGCTTAATCGCTCTGCCCCCTAAGTTACACACGACAAGTAAGGGCTTCAGTAGCACGGGGAAACTAATAATCGCGTCACATAACTCGCTTACAGTCACTTCGGAAAACACAATCACATCAACTTCTCGCCGAACCAAGTGGTCTGAGAAAGCCGACTTGAGGCATTCCCCTATTTCTCGTTGTCGATCCTCGGCTTCTTCGGCGACTAATGACATGAAATCTGAATGTGCGCCGTATTCCCTTTTCATGGAATCTCCTTGAAAGAGCGATCTATGGCTCTCTATGATTATAGTAAATCAGTAGACCATAATCAATCTCATTGCTAACTAAGCTCGCACAAGATCGCACTATTGGACAACCTCGCGCTACGCCTGCCACGTATGCCCGCATTCGGGGCATTGGGTCGGGTTGCGATCGGCGAGCAGCGCCAGAAGCCCGATCGGAAAGAAACAGATCGCCACGATTATCTGCCAGGCCCTGAAACCGCCGCGTGTGGCGAGTGTGTTGCATTTGGGACATGAAAGCTGTGCCATTGTTGTTGTCTCCTCAATTTATCCAAAACTGAATTACTATTCTGTTGATCCAGACTGCGATCAGTGCCGCGAGCATCACATTACCTCCGTAGCGCGAAACACGGAACACCATCTCTGAACTGCGCGGACACACCAAACCGAACATGCACAGCGGTATTCGAATTGCGAGATAACCGATCAGTAACATCCCCGCCGGATTCGCGGCCCATGCAACGCTGAAATCTCCGGATAGAGTTGCGATGCACGCAGAGATTGTCCCGCAACCCGGGCACGGTATCCCCAGTAGAGTCTCGACGATACATATGTGCGGCATGCTATGTAGAATACCGGGGAATCTGACGAACAGAACTGACACGAAGAACAATACCGCCGTGCTGAGAATGGCGTTGATATGTATCCGGGCGTGATCATCGCTCGCCAGGCGGTGTACTATGAAACCCGGCACAAAACTGATCTCCATCTGTGTAGACTCCCGTTCGAAACCTGCATGTGGAATGCTGGACCTTCAATATCCACTGTAATAGCGCCTAATCTATGAAGTCTGGCTTGTCAGTGCAAGGGTTTTGCGGGGCGAGATTGTGGAAGAGGGCGCGGCTTTGACCGCGCCCTTAGCCTCTCGTACGAACCGCCCTACTCCACCGGAGTCCATTCGCCTACATTTTCAACATCGACCTTGACGCGGCCCTTCGACTGCCATTTCTCGTTGGCGTTGTATCCCCATCCGAGATACTCGGAGCCGCCTGCGCTCTCGGTAGTAATCAGAAACCGATTGTTCAGGAATCCAAAGTAATTTGCGCGGTGAGCGGGCCACGGCGAATCACCACCCGACGGATCGACCGGGATCCATCCGAAATTCGGCAGGTAGACCTCGACCCAGCGATGGAACACATCGTCCCACGAGGCATTGTCGCCGCGCGTTACGATCGAACCAACATATCGCGCCGGGACTCCCGCCGCACGACACATAGCGATATAGACAAACGTGTACTCGGAGCAGGAACCGGTTCCCCTGTCGAGAACTGTCGGCGCAATGTTCCAGCCACCGGCGAGTTCATACTCGACGTGATCGATGACATAGTTGTATATCTTGCGTGCGATCCAGTACGGGTTGGTTTCTTCGCCGACCGAACGATCGAGCGCGTTCCGGATTATCGAGCTCTCGTACGAGAATTTGCTGTCGTTCTCGAGATACAGCGCACGGACATCATCGGGGATATCATCCAGCGAACCTACCTTCTCCGGGAAGACATAATACCGGGTCTTGTACAGCTTCGCCCTGGCTTTCATTGTAACCTCGGTGAATTCCGTGGCACCCACATTCTCGAAGTCGAACTGCATAATCCGCTGATCGATACCCTCGGAAATTGCCTTCGATGGCTCCGGTGTGAATGTCACCTCGCCTACAATCTCCTGATTGTCGCGATTGGCCGGCTTCGCGAGGAAGACATTCAGGTTCACGAGCTCGCCCGGCCCGAAATTGCGTGTCTGATGAATGAACTCGACCTCGAGCTCGCGTTCATCCGAACGGACAAACGGGGTGTTATCGTCGACAACGAGCTTGTAAATCAAGTCGGTCTCATAGTCGACATTCCAGAGATTCTCGCCGTCCCATGCCAGACCGGCGGCATGCGGTCCCGGAGTTTCGAACGCGATTACGACATCGCCGGTAGACGGCAGGACCATGTATATCATATTCGCATATCGATCAGCGACCCAGAGGTATTTGCCGTCAAAGCATAACCCGCCCGGATAACTGTTCGGTGCGGGTATCGAGACAATCTCTGTGCCGTCCTCGGTGCTGAGCTGGCGGAGCCTGTTGGCACCGTCATCGGATATCCACAGAAACTCACCATCCCAGGCGAGACCACCCGGATTACCGACCGGACACCAGATCGTCTTCTCGGCTATCTTGGACTCCGGATTGATGGCATATATAAGTTGCGCGTCGGCATCGACTGTCCAGAGCAGATTGCCGTCGAATGTCAATCCGCGTGGTACATATCCCGGCGTCGGAATCTGGTAATCGGTTGTTCCGTCTTCGGGGTTGACCTTGTAGATGACATCGCTGCGACGATCCGCCACCCAGAGATTATCACCATCGCAGGTCATCCCCTGCGAGCAGGTGAACGGCGCATTGATGGTCCCGAGTGTGTCGCCCGGCGCCGCGATAACCGTGCTCACGGCAGACAGCGCTATCACGACAGCAATCGTAATGTTAATTGACAAACGCATCCCAACCTCCTATGATTCATGTGCAACTCCGAATGCAATTAGTCGTTTGATCTGTAAGAGGTCAAGTTCTATGCTCAAAATGTTGTTCGAAAGGTGGGTAGCATGCCGGTTCAGATTCTGTCCGTTGTGGCACTGATATCATTCATTGTCTCGTTTGTTTGCTGGATTATGGCTATGAACCGAAGGACATCCGATGATCCGATATTCAATGCAAGAATCATGTTCAAAGTCTTCAGACGGGAGTGGTTTACGCCGACAGGTTTCAAACTTTGGGTAACGGCACACATTGCGTTCTGGCTTTTTACAATACTCGTATTTGTGCAATTCGCTATCTTCTGACAGTTCGATTGAGTCAAAAGTCTTTTAAGACAATCTCCGTCGCGGTCGATAGTAATCATAAAAGATCCAAACCCGTTACGGAGGTTATACATGACACGTACAAGCTCAGCGAGAATCGCTGTGATACTTGCGGTCGCGCTTCTCTTTGCAGTGTCGCTTACAGCGTGCAGCAAGACCCCGCGTTTCGACACACCCAAACCCGACAAGAAGGCAGAATCGACAATGCCCGCGCACCCGGGGGATAACCTGCATGGCATCGACGTCTCCCACTATTCGGGCGAGATCGACTGGGATGCTGTCAAGCGTGAGGGGGTCGCGTTTGCGTTCTGCAAGGCAACAAAGGGGAATGACTGGACCGATCCAAGATTCCGGGATAACATGAGCGGAATGAAGAAAGCCGGGATTGTACGCGGTGCGTATCATCTGTTCATACCCGAAGATGATCCCGAAGCACAGGCAGAGAATTTCATCTCCACCGTCAATTTGACCGAGGGCGATCTTCCGCCGGTCGTGGATGTGGAAGAGAGACCCGGGGGCGATCAGACCGACTTTGTGCTCAGACTCTACAGATGGCTGCAGATTGTCGAAGAACACTACGGTGTCGCGCCTATAATCTACACGAACTGCGAATTCTGGGACAGCTATCTCGGTGGAGGGTTCGGCCAGTATCCGCTCTGGATCGCGGAGTTTGATGTGCCCTATCCGAAGATACCGCGCGGATGGTCGGTCTGGACTCTGTGGCAGTGCAAGCAGAATGTCCGCATCGGCGGAGTCGAAAAAGCCGTTGATCTCAACCGATTCGATGGTGATTTTGACAGGTTGAGTGAACTGACCCTGAAGTAAGACCGGAAAGAAGCAGATAGTCTTTTGAAGCCCGCTCACAAAGCGGGCTCAGACTGATGACAAAGGGCCGTTTTTTGGCCTCTCCTATGTTCTTCCCGCCCCTCCCTCGTCATTCCGCCACTCCCTCGTCATTCCGCCCCTCTTTCGTCATTCCGCCCTTCCCTCGTCATTCCCGCGAAGGGGCCTGTTGAAAAAGTCAGTATGGCTGGAAAAGCTGTCATCGCGAGGAATCC
>CAYQCE010000043.1:29158-32262 GCA_964415885.1 uncultured Ignavibacteria bacterium | reverse complement strand
GCGGAGACACTGAAGTTCAGATTCTCGCCTTCGGTCACACTCTGTGCACCGATAGATGCGAGTATCGGGGCACGTTCGACGACCTGTATATATACAGTGTCCGGATTGGACGGATCGAAACCGTCATCTACGATCAACTCGAAGTAGTAGTCTCCGTTGGTGAAGACCGTGAAATCCGGACCGACTGCGTTCGTATCTGATAGCGTAACTGTCTCGGGCCCCGAGACCTGAGACCAGTGATAGCCCAGCGGATCATCATTGGGATCAGATGATCCCGAACCATCGAGCGCAATAATTTCATTCTTGAATTGCCCGAGCTGATCAGGTCCCGCATCGGCGATCGGAGGATCGTTCGCGAAGTAGGAATATCCGCCAGCCAAGGTTCCGTCAAGACCGGACGCGGTATTGGAGACAACAACATCAACCGTACCGGAACCCGCGGGGGTCGCGCAGGTGATCTCCAACGGGGATACTACCGTGACATTCGTGGCCGAAGTTCCTCCAAACGTCACGCTAAGACCATCCTGGTCGAATCCGCTACCGGAAATCGTAACATTCGTGCCACCACCAGTCTGTCCGCTGGACGGAATCACTTCGGTCACTATTGGCGCGACCACAGTCGCGCTGCTTGCGGTTACAGTTCCGGAGTGAGCCGAGTAGTTGCCGGAGGCATCCTCGGCTATCACGAGATAGGTGTAGGAGGCGGTGCCGTTCACAGTGTTATCGACGAAAAACTCGGTGCTGACACCCGGGTCCGAAAGGCTACCGGATGTGTTATCAATTCTGAAGTACGACCCATTGGAGGTACTCACTCGTCTGTACACATGATAGGTCAGCCCTGCGGAGCCGTTCCAGGTCACCAGCATGCTCGAAGTGGAGATCGCACTGGCGACGAGACCGGTCGGCGGAGAGGGCAGACTGGCCGGGGCGAGCGTTACATCTTCCTGCTGGAAGCTGTTGGATGGTATCAGCTTCTCGAGATGAAACGCCTCACCATTGGCCGAATTAACGAAATAGTAATCGTACGGATTCCCGGCAGCTTCCGTCAGGTAATTCTGGAAGTCATCGTACCAGTTGCCGGACGTGTACCCGGCACCGTCGGAGGACTCTATCCTGATCTCCTCGTCCGTGTCATCCAGGAAACCCACAAACGATATCTCTCCATCCGCGGGAGTGGTGGCATTAGAGTTCGTTACCGTGCCGGTAATCGAACCCTGAGCGAATGCCGCTGATGGCACTATGAGCAACAAAATCAGAAAGGCCGCAATTGCTCCTATGCGTCCACTTCCGCCTTTACTGAATATGAGTGCAGACTTCACGTCAACCTCCATTTATACTTGAGAATCGGAACTTTTTTCACCTTTATGGCGCCGGGAAAGTGCCATCGAGCGCACCGTTGGCCTGATAGACACGTCCCGCCTTCACCTCAAAATTGACACCGAATCCCGCGGAGAACCATGACTGGTATGACTGCGAGCTCGGTATGAAATTGTTTACTGTATTCAGAAGACCCGGGACATTGTCCACGATATCGGATGCCTGGGTCATTATATCCTCGTACTCAAACGGAATCATTATCTGTGAGTAGTTCGTGGTCGGCGTGGTCACGACCTGATACGACATACTACCGGAGTCCGGAACCTGTCCCGCGATCGACCAGGTGAATGCCTGCCTGGCGTTAACCTGGAATATGCTTCCCGCCGACACGGGGAAGTTCACGCCGAAACCAGCCGCGAAGTATGCCTGGTAACTCTGGGATGACTCGATATAGTCATTCACCGTATTGATATTCGCGGTGCCGCCGAGCGAGATCGCCAGGGCGGCGGCATCGGTTATACCGCTGTTCTCGAAAGGCAGTGCCACGAGTGTGTAATCAGTAGTCGGTGATGTATATACCGGGTAGTCGTACTCGCCGACACGGTTCGAGATATTCGACTCGTTACCGAGCGGATCGACTGCCTTGACAATGTAGAAATAGTTCGTGTTGACATCGCCAACCACATCTGCGCCAAGAAGATCGGAGTCGAAAAACTCGCCCGTTCCGGTCGGAGCCGTGCCGATTGAGTCGGCGTCATTGAGGTCGAAGTACGCCTTCGTTCCTCGGAAGACTACATAATGATCGATCAGCGTTACTGCGCCGGTCGTGTCGGTTGTAACCTCGCTCCAAGTCAACCGTACCGATTCACCGGAAACTTCGGCGTTCAGATCGGTGATCGCCGACGGCTTAGCTCCTGTGCCCAAATCATTTACAGTTATCTCCACATCCTCTGTATCGGCAAGAGCTCCGTCGAACGCTATAAATCTGACCGTATAATTGCCCGATTGGTCGGTAGCGGGCGTAAACTGGAAATCTCCGGTGCCGTCGGAATTATCCTGGAAACTGGAGTTCAGCGGTAGATTCTCTGCACTCAGAGACGGGATCGTACCATCAAAATCGTCGGCTGTAACGGTGAATGCCAGCGTGAATGTCTCGTCGACAGTCTGCGGGCCGATCGGGTCGATACTCGGGGCGACGTTACTGTTTGTCACCGTTATAGTTACCGCTTCGGTGTCGGCAGCGACACCATCGGATGCGACGAATCGGACCAAGTATGATGCCGCCTGAGTTGAGTCTGGATTAAACGTGAAATCGCCGGTGCCGTCGCCATTGTCCAAGAAACTGCCGTTCGTCGGAACATCGATCGCCGAGAGCGATGGTATCGTGCTGTCGGGATCGGTAGCAGTTACAGTGAAATTGAGGCTTCCGCCCTCAGAAACGACCTGCGAACCTATCGGATCGAGGACAGGTGTCTGGTTACCAGCTTCGTTGACCGTTATCTCCACCAGCTCGGTATCGGCTGCCACGCCGTCATCGGCGATAAAGCGTACCGTGTACGATCCCGCCTGAGTATAGTCAGGATTGAAATCGAATGTACCCGTACCGTCACCGTTGTCTGCAAATGTCGCATTGACCGGCAGGTCCTCGGCAATCAGGGACGGGATAGTACCGTCTGCGTCAGTGGCTGATACACCAAAGTTGAGATTCGCACCCTCGGTGACAGACTGTGCGCCTATCGGATCGAGGACAGGTGTCTGGTTACCAGCTTCGTTGACCGTTATCTCCA
>CAYQCE010000043.1:0-29058 GCA_964415885.1 uncultured Ignavibacteria bacterium | reverse complement strand
CCTATCGGATCGAGGACAGGTGTCTGGTTACCAGCTTCGTTGACCGTTATCTCCACCAGCTCGGTATCGGCTGCCACGCCGTCATCGGCGATAAAGCGTACCGTGTACGATCCCGCCTGAGTATAGTCAGGATTGAAATCGAATGTACCCGTACCGTCACCGTTGTCTGCAAATGTCGCATTGACCGGCAGGTCCTCGGCAATCAGGGACGGGATAGTACCGTCTGCGTCAGTGGCTGATACACCAAAGTTGAGATTCGCACCCTCGGTGACAGACTGTGCGCCTATCGGATCAAGTGTTGGAGCCACATTCACTGCGTTGACTGTAATATCTACCACTTCCGTATCTGCCGCGACCCCATCAGAAGCTATGAATCTCACCGCATAGCTGCCCGCCTGGGTCTGCGATGGATCGAATGTGAAGTCACCCGTACCGTTCCCGAGATCGATGAACGATGCGTTAGTCGGAAGATCCTCGGCCGTGAGTGCAGGTGTAGTACCGTCGACATCGGACGAGGTAACTGTGAAACTCAGATTAGCGCCTTCGTCCACACTCTGAGCGCCTATCGGATCAAGAACAGGAGGCGCGTTTATGTCATTGACCGTAATTTCAACAACCTCGGTATCCGCGAGGGCTGAATCGGCAGCTATAAACCTTACGAAATAGGATCCCGCCTGCGTGTAGCTCGGATCGAAACTGAAGTCACCGGTGCCGTCGCCGTTGTCAGTAAAGAACGAATTCGTTGGCGTGTCCTCTGCAAACAGTGACGGAACCGAGTTATCAGGATCGGAGGCAGTAATAGTGAGACTCAAGTTCGATGCCTCATCGACGCTTTGGGCGCCGATCGAATCCAGAACCGGTGCAGGGTTGACATCGAAGACTACAATCCTGACCATGAAGGTGTCCCTCTCGACACCGTCGGAGGCAATGAATCTGACGTCATATTGACCGGCTTGTGTATAATCAGGATCGAAGTTGAAATTGCCGGTACCATTTCCGGAATCTACAAATGTTGCGTTTGTCGGCACATCCTCTGCAAACAGGCTCGGGATTGTCGCGTCCGGATCGGTTGCAGACACATTGAAGTTGAGGTTTGCGCCCTCATCCAAGTATCGCTCAGAAGGCATCGAGTCTATAACCGGTGGTGCCGCAAGCGCACTCGATGACATAACGATTGCGGTGATCATCCCGACAACGACGAGTTGCCAGAGTCGTGCGGATCCGGCCAGGCCGGACTTGCCTTTAACATATATTCTCATAACGCAATCCTCTTTGCACTGCTTCTTTCAACTCCTGTATCGAGACATCCGCTACCGGGAAACGCGCCCGCCGATCCCGTTTCGAGATCGGCTTGCTCGCATATTCTGATTCCGGCACGGCCTATTCTATAGATTCCCAATTCCCGATCGACTCCCCGGGATAGAGCCACGCTCAGCATAGCGTGTGACGAAGCGTGGCGCTCTGTTCTATCTCACTCTTTACTTGGCAAGTAACATCTTCCGCGTTTCGCGAACCTCATCGGCACTCAGGGTGTAGAAATACACTCCCGAAGCCAGCTTCTCGCCGGATGAATCGGTGCCATCGAACGTCACCTCGTAAGTTCCCGGCATCATCTCCCCGCTGACCAGAGTCCGGACTTTCTGTCCGAGTATGTTGTAAACTGTCAGCTCGACATGTTGGGCACGACCCCCTCCAACAGCAAATCCGATACGGGTTTCCGGGTTGAACGGATTCGGGTAATTCTGGTGGAGAGTGAAATCGGTCGGAAGCTGCCCGGTACTCTTCTTAGTCGGAATCTCACGACCATCCGGATCGGATAGAACTATGTTCTCCAGTTCCACACATGTCGGATCGTCATACCAGCATTCGGGACCATAGACCGGGATCTCGAGAATATGGCCCGTACCCGACGCGATGACATTCCGGGTAGCATCCGGCGGAAAATACATCAGTACCCGCAAACGACTGTCATCAAGCTTACGATGCCTCAGAATCAGCCCATCGGACAAATCGGTGAGGTACGGTTCGCCGACATCAATTTCGCTGTGATTGTATCTCAGGTCGAACTGCGCGCCTGCGATATCGGTCGGCAGTTCGGCATCTATCGAGAGAATGCCAATCTCGTTGTCGCTTGCGTTGCGCCCAATATCTACGACAGCCGGTTCACCGAAGTATTCAAGCTTGTGGAATGGTGCAGGAGCAGCTCCGGTGAAGATAATGTCTATTACGCCCACGAGATCGACCACATTAACTTCGATGTCCCCGTTAACGTTCGCGGCGCGAAACTCTCTCGTTTCCAGCTCGCGATCGCCGATTATGTACGCCACAATTGTGACAAGATCACCGACGTCCACGAAACGATCGAGGTTGGCGTCACCCAGATTATCAACCGCGACCGCACCCGTAGTATCGACGTTCAGCTCGAGACTACCCTGTCCCGGTGAAAGCGATGCCCTTCCGTTCTTTAACTTGAATTTATAAAGCCCGGGAACGGCGGTATTGTTGATTCGGAACCAGCAGTTGAATATCGCATTTCCGGAGGATCCAGGCTGAATCGTCTCGTTGTTGAGACCGTACGATACCACACGCCTTATTCCGGGACCCACTATCTCTGACGATGTCTCGAATCCTGTGAGCCTGTCTGTCGGCACAATCGAGTCGAGTGCCATCTGTGCAGAGCTGTATTCGATGTCGAACTGAACACCATAGAGTACGTTCAAGTCGTTCAAATTCACCGGAACTGAAACATCATTCGCACCCGGTATTCCACCCTCGATTCTGCCTCCCGGCTCTTTCGAGGACGTGTAGAGAAGGTCATCCTCGGGCGGTGGCTGCTCGGTGACATTAATGGAGACCGTGCGCGTCACCGCTGCAGAGGAATCATCCACAACCCTGAACGTAGCGTTCACTATGCCAACATCCCCGATATCGGTTGTCCACGAGAATGTCTGCGACACCGAGCCGTTTCCGGTAGCCGTCGGGAAGGACGCGCCCGAGGGACCGTTTACCAACGACAAAACTAACGCCTGATTAGTCTGTGGATCTGCTGCGGATACGGTGAATGAAACGGAACCGCCCTGCTGAACATTGAATTGCTGTCCCGCAGAAGGTGAGGTGAAAAACGGCGGGTCATTCTCCTCACCGATAACCTGTTCCTGGAATCTGATATATCCCTTCACGAGCCTCGGGTCGACAATACAGCTTGACGTATCGGAGTAATTACATGTCCGACCACCGCCCTCCTCATTGAAAAGCTCGATCGCCACTGAATCACCAAGAGGTGCACCCTCATCGACTATGAAATATATCTGGAGGAGAGATCCAACTCCCTCGTCGATATGTGTATCCCATGTGTCCGGTGGTTGAGGGCCGCGTGTAACATGAATCCCGGCAATTACCTGCTTTCCCTGCGACACCTCGTTTGTACGCACCGCGGATGCGAAATCGAACGGGTATCCCTGTGCCGCCGGCTGAGGGGCAAAGGCTCTTCCTATCTGGTCAAAAACCACCTCATCTTCTGTAAGCGATGCCGGATCGATGAACGGCTTCACATGAGTCGTGTCGAACCTGAACATATAGTTCATGCCCGCGACTGTGTATGTGTGGTTTGACACCCACAACTGGACTGCGACGGTATCGCCCGGGAGACCGTTTGTCGACACGAATCGCATAGTGTCCGCCGGATTTGGTATAGGCAGGGGTGGGCAGTCAATCTGCGCTAAAGCGCTGCCACCACTGCCGAAGAACACGGCAAGCAGAACCAGCATTAGAATCACGTACTTGCTGTTATTCATATTCGCACCTCTCGTATATTTGAACAGTGTATTTTTCATGGCTCCTTATTTCAGCAGCGTCATCTTCCGGCTTTCGCTGAAGTCGCCTGCTGAAATCCTGTACAGATAAACTCCGGATGAGACCGCGTCACCGCGATCGTCCCTGCCATCCCACTGGACAGTGTGTCGACCGGGGGCCATCTGCCCATCGATCAAGGTTCTAACAGCTTGCCCCCGTATATTGTAAATCTTAAGCTCGACCGATTCCGAGCCTGGAATCGCGAACGAGATCACGGTATTCGGATTAAATGGATTCGGGTAGTTCTGCCCGAGGCTGTAGCTTACGGGTAGGGCCTCATCCTTGCGGAACTCTGCCGTAAGCATATTGCCAAACATATCTGCTATCTCAATACTCGAGAGACTCGGCTCAGTTCCCGCCTCGTGGCGCAACAGAAGCGGAGCGTCCGAGTCGAATCGCAGTTCGCTTCTGCCGTCGGAAAGAACCAGCACTCTCGTCGAGGAGCCATCGAAATGGGTCAACATTTCGGCGTGCTCATGATTTTCACCAATCTCGAACGCATGCTCACGATCTGTCTCCACAGTGAGGAGCACTGCACCGATCGGGCGTGCCGCTCTCAGCCTGTAGGCGGTGCTACCCTTGTCGCTTTCGACTTCGACTGTCACGGACTCATCCGAGATTTCGTGCGACGCCTTGCCGCTGGAGCCGCCTCCAACAATATCCACGAGCAAGACTAAGTCGCCTACCGTGCCGGGGCGGTTATCCTGATTTATATCTGAATTCGGCCAGCGCTCACCGTCGAGAGGATACTCGGCAGGGTTTATGAAATAATTCTGGAAATACACTGCATCGCCAACTTCAAATGGAACATCATTGAGATTGATATCACCAATAAGTGTCTCGATTTGCTTGATAAACACGGAGCCGTCCGAGAACGACGTATTCTCCCATCCTACAGGATCGCCAACGTCGGTGTACAGCACATTATCCTGCTGCGTCAGAGTATCGAGAAAATCGAACTTGACCGGCACAAGCATCCCAATGAACCCCGGATCGGAGGATACGTAGAAATTCAGCCGCATAACCATCCCATCCCCCTCATCGAGCGGAGGATTGACATCAGATCCGGGGGCGTTCGCTCTCGCATCGAGCCATATTCGACCATCGGCCTCCTCGATCGTGAGGGCGAATATCTCCCAACCCTCGAGCCTGGTTCCCTCGGATGTCACCGAGAGCAGGTCCAGAGCGGACTGATCGTACTTCACTAATAGATTCATCGCCGAAATCGGCGTTCGGTTGAGCAGATGCAAATCTACGATACCGGTATTTCCTCCGACGATCTGAACGTCGGCTATCTCAAGCTCGGCAAACGGAGCAGGAACTACGTTTATAGTCACAGTTCGATTGTCCTCCAGACCTGCGGGATCAGTCGCGAAGACATAAATCTCGAAAGACCCGGAGTCGGAGAGTTCAGTATCCCAGGTAATGTAGCCGGGATTACCGGTGCGGAAATCCGCACCACCCGGCAGATTCTCGACCGTGACGTCAACCTCCTCAAGGTCACCGTCGTCAGCCGAAATTACCACGTTGACGGAATCGCCGATCGTAACATCGACCGTCTCTGGCGCCGACAGAACCGGAGCACGGTTGCGGTTAGCCACAGTTACAGAAACAGTCATATATGAAGCGACATCGCCGTCGCTGGCGATGAATTTCAACTCGAACGGACTGCCGATTGATGAGTGCGGTCCCACGAATGGCGGCGCCCAGACGAACTCGCCCGTCTGGCTGTTCAGCTTCGCCCCATCGGGTAGTTTGTGCGAACCAATTTCGACGGCGCTTCCTTCCGGATCGGTGGCCGAGATCGTGAATCGCAGCGTATCACCCTCGCGGATCGACTGATCGTTGATATCTGAGAAAATGGGAGCCTTGTTCGGATTGACGATCTGGATTCCACCCGAGGTGAAAGCGGGTTTAATCTTCTCGAGATCGCTCGTCACAAGGACCATATAGCCTGCCGGCTCGATGAATCCGCTGTCAATCGGCACATACGCGCCAATCGGGGCGCTTCCCGAAACTGTAAACCTGACCGTAGCGAGAATCCCCAGACCGGCTTCTATTGGCTCCTCCTGAAGAGCAACCCCTCCGAGCAAAAGCGTTCCCGCACCGTTATCCACCACTCCGAAATGATTGGCGAAATGCGATATTTTCGAGTCATCGAAGATGACCGTGTCGACTGTAATTAGCTGATTGTTATAGTGGAGTGGAGCAGTCAGACTGTTTAAGGTCTTGTCATTGAATAGCAGAACATCCAGATCAACCGTCTCACCCGGAGCAGCGGTTATATCGCCTACCCGAACGGTATCGACCGCACCAAACGGATCGTCCTGGCCGTATCCACTCGCTCCGGCCAAACAAAACAAAACGGCGAGAATCGGAATCAACGCTCTCATATTACCAACCTGTCTAATCTCTACGTCCTTTTTCCTGTGTCGTCCAAGACACGATAATTAGATTTGTTCCCACCCTAAAAGAGCAACATCTATGCCGCAGTCGGATATCGGCCAAGAGTCGCATGCGCAGACTTTGCGCATCACAAGTCGTTCATAATCCGTTATATGTCAGTTACTTAAGTATGCCGTCCGGTCTTCTCGACCCAATTTGCTCGTCGCCAGTTTGACTCGTCCGTGAGAGGTAAACCTGATTGGTACTTCGATGTAGCAAATTCGATTCAGTTATGGTGCAAAGAGATGCATCCTTTCTCTTCACTTCAAGAATATCTACCAAATAAAAAAAGATCGAGAGCACCTTATCTATCAAATAAGCTTAGCTTCCCCGATCATCCTGTCTACATGCCTGTTTCGCACCTATGCCGCCTTGATAACACCGGTAGATCTCTTTCTTTTTGTATCACTCTCCTTTCTCTTGCTCTTTCTGTTGGCCGCTTTTGATTTAAGCTGAGGAGGAGAATTACCTCCCCCTCAGCATCTATGTCATCCTGACATAAATTACTTCATCAGGACCATCTTCTTGGTGTCAGTGTACTGACCCGCAGTGGCCTTGTAGAAGTAGATACCAGAGGCCTGACCGGACATGTCAATAACCTCGGTAACCTCACCAACGCCATTGCCCGACACGCTCTTAACGAGCTGACCAGCTACGTTGTAGATATCAATCTTGTACTCGGACTGCTCCGGCAGATTGATAACGATAGCTGTGGACGGGTTGAACGGGTTCGGATAGTTCTGCTTGAGAGCGAAGCTCGTCGGCAGGATACCATCCTTGAGGTTCACATTCAGGTCATTGCCATAGTAGTCGGCAGCAGCAGCCTCGACCAGCGTGGCATTACCGGAGACGGTGATGACATCGGCATTGGCCGGGATGCTGTTTCTGGAGTCACTCCATACGATAACGCGGAGCTGACCGTTGACCATGTCGGCATTCATCTTCATGCCCTCAACGTTCAAGGTGGCGTCAGCCTGGCCTTCAACGTCAAACACGAAGAGAGCGGCGCCCATGTCGGCAACACCGTTGGCAGCGACAACACCATTGGTGTTGACGAACTCAACGCTGTTGGCAAACGGTGAGAGCTTCGCGAACGGTACGGCATCGCCAGTGATGACACGAACGAGGTAAACGAGGTCACCAACGGTGAGCACGCGACCATCAGCATTCACGTCCGAAGCAGCAACCTGTCCCGGAGCATGAACTGTGAAGGCACTCATGCCATAGATGAAGTAGTTGGTGTAGAGAACCGCGTCCGCGATTTCATTGGCGATATTGTTCAGGTTGAGGTCGCCGCGAGCATCAATGTCGTCGGCGCAGATGATGTCAACGCCACCGTTGAAGAAGCGGATGACCGGGATCGCACCCTTGCCATCGCTGTTGTCGACATCGCAGTTCCAAGCCCCATACTGCGGGAAGTAGAACTCGAGACCGGAATCAACGGCGAGGTAATTACCACCATCCGAGGCCGCATTAAGGGCCGTCGAACCGTAATCCTGAACATCGGTATTCCAATCGAAGAAATTGAATACCTCATCGGCAACGTAGGCCTTGTTACCAGTCGGGTCGGACACTACGTTGTCGGTGCAGTCGAACCACCAGAAGTAGATCGGCACGAACTGGCACTCGTAAGTGCGGTCGTTCGTGACATAGAACTTCAGGCTAACCAGCTCACCGGTGAAGCCAACCTCGTTGGCAACCGGAGCGCCAGCCTGAACGTTATAGTCCGGATGGTTCGGGCCATCGTTCAGCTCAGCCATGGCAACAATGCGGAGCATGCCGGTCGGGCAAACACCGGTGCAGTTACCGAAGGCACCGAAACGATAGGTGAAGTACTCCCAGCCATTGTCGACCAGCTCCTGGCCAGGGAAGGCCTCGATGAAGGTCAAAGCGGAAGCATCATAGGCAACCAGGAAGTCGAAACCACCGAGACCGGTGTTCTCAGGATCCTGCTCCAGATCCGGGGCTGCCGGATTGAAGCTGGCCAGGAAAATAGCGACTTCATAGTACTTGCCCTGGAGTGCACCCTGGAAGTCATAGTCGGTGCCACCCTCTTCCTTCTCGATCACGATGTCGAGCGGACGACCGGCGATAAGAGTAATCTCGATATCGCAGGTAGCGGATCCACCCTCACCGTCCTCGACGGTAGCTTCGAAGAAGTAGTCGCCGGCTGCAGCAGCAGTCGGATCCCACACGAACTCACCGGACGGGCTTACGGAAACGTCGCCCGGGAATCCACCATCGTTGGAAAGCGAGAAGGTAAGACCATCACACGGATCCGTATCGGTAGCATTCAGCTGAATGCTGGTGGAGGATTCCGTGGAGGCATTCTTGGCAACCGGGCAACCGACGAACGACGGAGCGTTGTTGGTGAAAACAACGTCAAAGGCGTAGGTGTCGGTCTCGCCACAGCTGTTAAGAACTTCGATCTCAACTGCATAGCTGCCTGTCGGCTGCGCAGCAATCGAGTAGTTGCCGGACGCATCAATGGTGCCCGGACCGGAGAGGACGCTCCAACCGGCTATGGTAGCCGGATTCAGGCCGTCAGCACCCGGATCGGCAGCGAACTGGAAGCTCGTGCCGTTGCAGTGATTAGCGGAAAGCTCATCACCTACCGGGGTAACGTTGATGTCCGGCTCGGTGCAAACGAGCTCATCGACGTTGGCGCAGATCGGATGGTTGGCATCCGAACCGCTGGCGTCCACAAAGAGCGGACGGTCAGGGGCACCACCGAGACCGCAGGTCATTCCGGAGAACTTCCACGGGCCGGTCGAACCGACCTGAGCGGAGTCCACGCAGAACTGACCGCCGATACCGGTGATGTTGTCGAAAGTGATCGAGAGCCACGGCTCATCGACAGTACCCGTTGCGATGTTCGGGAATGCAGTCGGACCGCCGGTGAAGAGCTGGCCAACGGTGAGGCCGGAACCAATAAGAGCGGATTCGTTGACATTCAGGCCACCAAAGGCCCACCAGTCGGTGTCATGCAGCTTGGTGAAGCTGCCGGCAGTGTAATCAAATACAGCGCCACCGGTAGCCGTAAACTCAAAACCGTTCGACGTACCGGGAAGTGGATCCGGGTCGTCACACTCGTAGGTCATGGCAAACGTAACTGTTGCCGGAAAACCATCGAAGAAAGGGTCGCCGTGGTTGAAGTCCACCGCGATGTAATCGGCTGCAGTAGCAAAACTACAAGCAAGAAGAAGCATTAAGATAACCAGAAAACTGCGTCTCATCTTGTGCTCCTTTAGTTTAAGAATTCACATCTCGAAGTGTGTCGGCTCGATCTGGTTTTCGTCCCGACATCACTTAATTCGTTTCCCCCCTCAAATGGGTTAGTTAATTGCGCTCGCTGTGCAATTAGGCCTGCACAACAAGAACGCCATCACCATTTGAGCAATACTAGGCCAGCACAAATAGATCAGGCGAATGGTTTGAACATTCTAACGCCTCTTCTACTTTCTTCTGGACCTCCTTTCTCTCTTTTTTTCCTCTCAACTTGTAGCCGCGTAGCACAAGTTTCTTTTTCTTATTTTCAAGCTTATGGTGTGTCATAACTTCTTTGCTCAGTTAGTTGCTTCGAAAGAACGACAGCATGTATGCCTGACTAAATCATTCTCTCATTAACTCAATGCGAGCGGATAGTTAATATTCCATTCACGGGCGACCCGCTCCTCAATTTTCCTTTTCTTCCCCCGTTACAGGAGATCCTCGCAACTGCACGGCGCCGGGGGACCACCCTGGAACACATACGCTATCAGATAAACAATATCATCAATATCGATACCTATCGAGCAGTTGACATTACCGGCCTGCTCGTGCGGGATGGGTGGCGGACCACCCTGGAAAATGTATGCGATCAAGTAAACGATGTCGTCAATATCAATCGCTCCAGTCGCGTTGGCGTCACCGACAACCCAGTCACAACCCGCGCACGGCTCACAGCCGACCAGAGTTACCTCCCCGCCGAAGAAATAGACCGAGGAGGTGTCGACATAATGCGTAGAATCATACTCGTTGCATTCCCATTCGATACAATCCGGTCCATCCCACTGTATACAGGTCGAATCCACGCAATACGGATCAGTCCATTCCCAGCCGATCAGATCTGTGCCGTCGGAATCGGAGAACGCGCTCCTCGGTTGAATCGCCACGTTGGTTATGCCGAACTCATTGAAATACGTACTGTCACAAACTGAGTCCGGTGGATCGATATCGTAATTCCAGAATGGGCACATTGTATCGGGTATGGATCCGGAATTATCCGAAACCTCGCACACAAGCCGTGCCAGCAGATGATTGGATCCGGCGGGAATCGGCGGAGTACCGCCGCCGGTATTCGCGATACCGAAGAGCTGCACCAACAGGCGCTGGGAGTCGTGCACGATCACCTCCATCTGCTCCCAATCTTCGATCACTGTGCCTTGTGTCCTTATAGCGCCGGATTGAATCCAACTGCAGGAAAGAGAATCCTGGCAGTTGAAGTAATCCCAGGCGATACATGAATCACCGATATACTCGGAGCAGGTGGAGTCCTGGCAATCGTAGTAAACCGTATCGCATCTGTAGACAGAATCAGCCATAAACCTGATTATCTCCGGATGCTGCAAACTGAGCCAGAGGTCCACACCGCTGCAGGCCTCATTTGGGTTGTCCATGTAGATTTCCATTACCACGCTGTCGGCTCCGACATCTATATCAACATCTGTGACATTCACTACCAATTCCGGCAGAGCCGGATCGGCTTCAACTATCGGTGACAGGGCGTATACGAAGAGCAGCGACATCATAGCGATAAGCACTGCCTGGCGCTTTGGGCGACCGGTGCTTTTCATCGTAAGTCCTCCTTGGAACTTATATTGCGAAAACTCAGGAACTTGCGGGAACTAAACACATACAATCTATATCCTAATATCGCCCTGTTGAACGGTAAGTTTAGCTGCAAGAAACTGATTGCGTCCCTTCCATAATGTTGCCGCGTACCCAAGAAAAGGATCGAAACCTCAGCCTGTATAACAGCACTCGCTGTTCTGTAAACATCGATTTATGGTTAGTACCCTTTGATCCCCTGTTTCGGGAACCGAAACGTACGCAGTATTCGCAATCGTTACTTGAAAACTCTAAACATCAGCATGAACATAAAGTGGAATTGCCGTAACCAATCTTGCTTTTCAAGACGCCCTCAATATAGGGGTGCCCCTGGTTTTTGTCAACAGCAAAATTGAATTTTTGTGGTCAATTTTTGCACTATAAAACGTTAGCTTTTGGTGACTTCCCTAACGACCCCGGAACGCGCCCATCTTAATCTTCCTGCGAAATCACAGAAATGATACTGTGAACCGGAATTGGCGCCATTGGGGTCTATGCACACTCCCGTAATTAACTGCATATCTTGAGGTTAGGACGGTGGATCCCACTTCACTGGGGCGTGTTGAGAAACCCCAAAATCTTAGTCTTTGCGAGTGAACGTAGCGAGCGCGGCAATCTCAAAGTAGCCGTATAGTATTTGCCTGACTATGAGATCGCCGCGTCATTCCGCCTCCGCAAGATTTTTCGCGATGAAAGCACTTCCAGCGATACGGACTTTTTCAACAAGCTCCACGGTCTCATGGCTCAAACAACTTCGCTTAATGCCGATAAAGCAAATAACAGATCGTCAGGAGGTTTTTCTCCCTATGACAGAGGCAACGAAACAGACCGTCTCGGTTGAAAAAATCATATCGACGGTCGGTGAACTGCCGGCTTCGCCGGCAATCGTCTCATCGGTGATGGGCTTGACATCCAATCTGGACACAGACGTCGAGCAGCTCGGAAAGGTCCTGTCGACCGACCAGGCTCTCTCAGCCAAAGTACTCAAGCTCTCGAATTCATCTTTCTACGGCAGAGCAAAGGATGTTGGAACATTAAAGGAAGCGATCCTCATTTTGGGGTTTTACACCCTCCGGTCGCTTGTAATCGCCTCGTCCACGCATAGCCTTTACAAACGCAAAGATGAAAGCCAGCTCGAGCAGAAGCTCTGGGAGCATTCACTCGCCACGGCGATGGCCTGCAGACTGATCTGCAAAAAAATCCGTCATCGACAGATGGAAGAGGCGTTTATCGCCGGCCTTCTTCATGACATCGGCAAGCTGGTTCTATCTCAGAAGCTAACCGGCGAATACGATGTGATCTGCGAGATGGTGGAGAGCAACGGCGTGGCTTTCATCGATGTGGAGCGAGAGGAACTCGGGTTCTCGCACGTCGACGTTGCACAACTTCTCCTGAGCAAATGGAATTTCCCCACATTCCTGACTGAGGCGATCTGCTCGCATCACAATCCTGAGCGGACAGGCGAGGAGTACGATCCCGCAGACGCAAAGTCGATGCCGGTGCCTTTCGTGGTGCAGGCAGCAAATGATCTCGCCAAACATATCGATTGCGGATTCACGGATTTCAGGCAGGTCGATCTGACCGCATTGCCTCTTTCAAAGGCGGCGGGTTTCAATGCGAAACAGATCGAAGAGATGGTCTTCGACCTCGGCGAGTTGTTCGAGGCGGAGAAGCACTTATTCGACGAATGAGAAGACTGATGGCAGGCGACAGACTCACAGCCAAATTCGGTCCGCTTCTCGATAGCTGCTCAGACTCGATGCGGGTCATAGATGAGCTGAAGGCGGTATCGATACGCGGAGACAAAGCGCCGGATGCGCTCGCAGTGGCCATCGAATCGGACGAGATACTCTGCCAGCAGTTTCTTCGCATGGCCAATTCCGCGCTCTACGCCGAATATCCCGGCAAGGCGGAAACGGTAGCGCAGGCGATTTCGCTTCTCGGGCTGATGATGACCGAAGAATTCGTGACGTCAATAGCCGTGTTCAACTCCGTGAACACCCTCGAAGGCCGCGGCATGTTCGACGCAAGAGCGTTCTGCAGCAGAGCCGTATTCTGCGGCACCGCCGCGCGCAACCTCGCTCGAAGCGCGTTTTATCACGCTCCGGAGGAGGCATTCGTTGCCGGCTTGATTCACGATTCCGGGAAGGCATTTCTGCTCGCCTCGATAGAAGACGATGACGGATTCCGGGCCGACATTGCCAATACCGGCTTGAAAGGGCTCGATACGGAGGCCGAACTGCTCGGCTTCGATCACTGTGACGTAGGACGATTCATCGCCGAACAATGGAATCTCTCCCCGAAAATAAGCGCGATACTCTCGGAGCATCACCGAAAAACACTCGGCCACGATGAGTGTTGCGAATCTCCGCTTCTCGATCTGATCTACGTTGCAGGCAGAGTATTCGAGGATCGCGCATTGAACAGCGGCACTGCCGACTCTCCAATCCCGCTGCAGCAGGAAGCGGAAAACCTGCTGAGGATATCGAGCACGGATCTGGGAACAGTAGTCAACGAATCTGTATCGATGGCGGTTCAGATGTCCGATTGTCTCGACCTGAGGTATGGTATTGGAGAGCTAATCAAGAAATATATAAAGAGCCTGTGAAGCACATCCGCAGTTAACAGGAAATCACCGGACTATTCCAATTTTCTCTCAAAGACGATCAAGTCGTAGCCTTGCTCTCGTTTGGTGCCGGAGCGTCTGAACCCGCATTTCTCGAAAAGCCTGATGGATACCTCGTTCTGGGGCACGATACTGCACCGCACGATCCGAATTCCGACAGTTTCCTTCAGGTATGACAGCATGAGCTCAATCGCCTCGGTTGCGTAACCGCCGCCACGGAACTCCGGATCACCGATTAGAATCCCCATTTCGCAGCTTTTTGCGCCGCGATCGATATCGTAGCTGACGACCACGCCAACAGGCTTCTTCTCCCGCGCCTCACAGATTGTCAGCGACTGGCTGTCGCCTCTGGTCAGGAGATGGCTTCGGAGGAAGACCTCACGATAGCGGTCCTTCGATCGATCGGGATCCCAGAACGGATTTGCCATATATCGCTGGATATCGGGGTCTTTGTACCAGGCGTAATAAAAGTCGAGATCTTCCTTCGTGGGTCGTCGTAGATACGACTTCTTGCCGACTGCGACGACGACATCGTATTGATCGAGTGTCATGATGGATTGGATTTCAGTTTGTCAGTCCCTGAGTCGGTGCCGGAATGCGCCCCCCTCGACGGATAAATGCGCTCGACGAAAATCGGGAGACATCCATGATCGGTGCCTCGCCGAGCAAACCGCCGTATGAAACCGAGTCACCCACTTTCTTTCCCGGAGCCGGGATGATTCGGACCGAGGTCGTCTTATTGTTGATCACACCGATAGCGGCTTCATCTGCGATGATCGCGGATATCGTTTCCGGCGGAGTATCACCCGGCACCGCTACCATATCGAGCCCAACCGAACACACTGCTGTCATGGCCTCGAGTTTCGCAAGAGAGAGCGCTCCCGCCTTCACCGCCTCGATCATACCGGCATCCTCCGAAACCGGAATGAAAGCCCCTGACATGCCGCCGATATATGAGGAAGCCATCATGCCGCCCTTCTTGACATTATCGTTAAGGAGAGCCAGTGCCGCTGTTGTGCCATGTGTACCGCATCGCTCGAGACCCATCGCCTCGAGAATCCTAGCGACGCTGTCTCTCTCGGCCGGTGTAGGCGCAAGAGACAAATCGACGATACCGAATTCTACTCCCAATTCTTTGGATACCTTACGTCCTACCATCTCGCCCATTCTTGTGACCTTGAACGCCGTTCGCTTTATCACCTCCGCGAGCGTACCAAAATCTGCGTCACGGAACCGCTCCACGGCGTGCAGCACAACGCCCGGCCCGGAGATCCCGACATTGATGACCGAATCCGGTTCTGAGACACCATGAAACGCCCCTGCAACGAACGGATTGTCCTCCGGAACATTAGCGAATGACACGAGTTTGGCGCAACCGATGCCATCCTCGGCAGCGGTCTTCTGTGCCGTGTCGACATGAACATGCCCCATCTGCCGCACGGCATCCATATTGATCCCCGCGCGCGTGGAGGCTACATTCACCGAGGAGCAAACACGCTTTGTCGAGGCAAGAGCATCCGGAATTGACGAAATGAGGTTGTAGTCACCGGAAGTGTATCCCTTCTGCACGAGAGCTGAATACCCCGCCAGAAAATCGACGCCGACATCTCCGGCCACCTGGTCCAGCGTGATCGCAATCTTAACGAAATCATCCTGAGAGAAACTGTCGCTTTCCAGGATTGCAACCGGAGTGATAGAGATCCGTTTGTTCGCTATGGGTATTCCGAATTGCGATTTTATCGACTCGACAGTCTGTACGAGTTTCTCGGATTTTCGGAGTATCTTCTCACGGATTTTTGCACAAGTGGAGTTGATGTCCCCTGTCGAACAACCGCGCAGGGATATCCCCAGAGTGACTGTTCGCACGTCGAGGTTCTCCACCTCGGTCATGTGCAGGGTTTCGAGTATTTCTTCAAACTCAAACGGCATAACTAAAACTGAGAATAGCTAAACCGCTGAATGATGTCAATCGGAAAGGCCGGGAGATGTCGGCCACAAAAGGGAACGCGCCGGATTTCTCGTCCAGCGCGCTGCCACTACTCAAACCCTCCTATCGTCTAAGTGCGCCCTTTGGTGTACCGTCTTAAACTCCAGGGTGGGCAATCTATCTATGTGTTCAGGAGGCCAAGGACCGATTTTGACATAAGGTTACCCTGAGCCATCAGCGAAATCCCCCCTTTTATCCTGAGCATAAGCGACACTTTCCTGGCCTCCTCTGCCGCCATGTCCGCGTCACGTATCTCCGACTCGGATTGGGTCAGGTTCACGTGTGTATTGCGAAGGTTCCTCTGCATTGTCTCTATTTCATTTGCGGCGGTTGCGCCGAGACTGCCGTGCGCTTTTGTGACCTCCTCCAGCTTCTCATCGATTGCCGCTATTGCCTGCTCGGCCTGCTCCGGATCGGAGAGATCGAATCGCGCGATTGACTCGAGATCGGCCAAACTCCCCTCTGAACCGTCGAAAAGCTTCTGACGACCGTACGACTCGTTCTCGACGATATTGTTGTACGAGCTAACCGAACTGTTCAGCGCATCCTCGTACGCATCCTTCATCGCCTCATCAACATTGCCGCTCGAGGTTGCAGCGACAGCGAGGTCGCGCATCTCCAGAAGCTGCTCCTCGGCACGCATCAGCGCGGAGTCAGCCGTCTTCGATTTGTTGATTGCGTTTTCGAGGTTGCTGATGAGCTGGGATACCGACGCCACCTGGGAACGCATCTGTTCGGATATCACAAGTCCGGCCGGGTCCTCATCGGCTCTGTCTATCCGCAAACCCGACGACAGCTTTCCCTGCGTTTTCCTGAGGGAACGCTGCATGGTCGAAAGATTCCGGACTATGTTGAGCGAACCAACGTTCGACGTTACACCCATTATAGCCATATCGTCATTCCTCCTTGGCGGACGGTAGAAGTCCACGCTTGATAATGCAAAATCTCTGCCTCGTCGGCAGATTTTCTCAAACTGCCGGAGTTTAACCGCTTACGTACCGTGTTTGGTTCAGATTGAAATAACCGACGCAGGAAAAGTGTTGGATTGATCCAATACGATATAGGACAAGGGCATCAATAGGCGCGATAAAATAATCCGGTACGCCGCCTACTCAGCCCATCTCTCGAAATCGAACTGCTCTTTGGCGGCCCAGGACTACTCCCCGCTTGTTTTATCTGCCGCGTGTATCAAACACGTAGTCGACTGCACACTGAATATCGGCAATCGACGGGTAGACGCCGTCACGGTTACAATCGAAAGACTTCTTCTGCTCTTCGGTCATGCCACTGAAAATCTCGCCGAGTTGTTCCGGATAAAGCGCGTACAAAGCAATGTCATTTATGTTTACCAGACCGTTACCGTCCGTATCCATGGGGAAGTAACGATCCATGTGCTGAACTGCAACAGTCAGCGTGCACTCGGTTGTATCTGAACAATAGAACCTCTGAATCAGGAACTCGAAATTGCGGTTTTCGTCAACGACATCCGGAACGAAGCGAAACGTACCGTCCAAATCGATGTGATATTCACCGGCAGGCTCGCGGCCCTGCGGCGTGATAGTCCATTCGACGTTCTCAAGATCCTGTTCACGACAAAGTTCGTGCGAAAACTCCTCCCCTGCTCCTGCGATGAGCGCCTCCGGGCAAATTAACTGATCGGGCGGAGGAGGCGTAGAAGAATCGGGATGGTGAATGCTGAGTGTCAAGGTCGGACTCCCGTCGCAATCGAAGCAGATTATACTCACCAATTTGAACATCCATCCCCCCACAAGGACACATTCGTTAAGCGACGGCTGAGGTTCTGGAAGCGAGATACAAGTATCGCGCAAGTGCCGGTTTTCATCCACGAAAGCATCATACAGAGAATCCAGGTCGTAGAGGTCAGTTTTATCTTCCAGGTCGGACAAGCGTTCGGCAGACGCCGTGTCGATTGCACAGACCACTGCAACGGCCAGGCAGAGACTGTAAAATCCAAATGCGCGTTTCATCGTATTCCTCCTTCGGGTTAAGCTGTTTCAGCATCTATACAAGGAAGGAGCGACTTTACTCCAGGAGTAGGGTGAGATATGTGAAGCTTACGGTAAGCCTCTTGATTGCGACTGCGTAGCAAATCCTGTTGACTTCCGGCCGCCCGTCTCCCCCAACGGGCGGCCGTGTTGAAGCAAGCAAGGTATGATCCCGGTGCGGGATCACTCAAGTTCTACTCGATATCGACGAACATCATGCTGCCGTCGATATCGACGACCTCGAAGCTCTCGATGTTCGCACCCCCGGACGCACCATAGAGCTTATACCGTCCGGGCGGGTACGTGATGCCCATGAGCATCGATGATAGTCCCGACGTGTAGACAGCGGCCCGTCCGTAGGTCGACTGCGAAATCGACTCCAGTCCCTCGATCAGGTCGAAGAAATGCTGACCGCCGTCATACTGCACCCAAATCGCCGCCACCTCGCGGTCGACGTCGAGGATAACGTCATCGCCCTCGAGAGTCACGACCGCTGTGTCCACAAAAGGATGGATCAAATCGAGATTAGCAGTGTTTGCAGCAAAGACTGAACGGTACATGAACAGCTCGTCGGCGATTGTCGGGCTGTAGCCGTCACGGTTGGCATCCGCGGCGCCGAGCTCATCGGGCGTGTCGAACTGATGACCGGCGACAAGCTGAATGTGCGCCTCGTAGAGAATGAGATCATCGATATTCAATTCGCCGTCATCGTTGATATCGCCCGGGAACCCGATCGCCATATCGGCAACGTTCACCGTAATACCGCACTCGGCGACAGCTCCGCTCGCTTCACGCGCGGTGACATGAAAGACGAACTGCATCCCCTCGTCGATAACGGCGGGTGTGAAGTGGAAGACGCCATCGGCGTCCATGAGGAATTTGCCGGCAGGTCGCCTGCCGACCGCTTCGATCGACCATTCGATGGTTGACACCTGCCCGGTGGCCTCAACTTCCATCGGATATCCGAGCGCCTCGCCCTTCTCGGCTGAGAGGCTCGCCCCGCCATTCGTCAGATCGATCTGCACCGGCTCGGCTGGATTGTTCTTCTCGCTGCAGCCGAATCCGGCCACGATCAGAACAACCACGCAGAGCGCAGACAGAGTTGGACATACATGTCTCATGACATACTCCTTTCGCCCTTTTTCAGTTAGAATGTTAATGGCGGTGACATTGGTAAAATAGCTGAGCCGGTCCGCTCAGGCAAGAAGTCTTTTCTACAAGACTAATTCTATAAAGTAAACTAAAGTACAGTAAAGTACTTGACAGTAGCGTTTAGTATGTATAAATTCGAATCAAAATGGAGGAAAACATGGCTGAAAATATCCAATCGCTCGATCTTTTGACTGCCGCCGAGACCGCGGAAATACTGCGGCTTAATCCGCAGGTTCTGCTTCGAAAGCTTCAATCGGGTGAAATTCCGGCTTACAAAATCGGCAAGGACTGGCGTATCAGTCGGGTCAGGCTCCTTGAGTGGCTCGAGCGGCATTCAAACCAGAACGCAGGATCGCCGAACCGCCTGGCATCTACATTTTTTGATCCGATCAGCGGCAAGCTGAAATCGATCCCGGCGCAGCGGAAAAAACGCGCCGCCGTTCTGGAGGTCATTCTCACCGAATTCGAGCCAAATCGGGTCTACGACGAGAAAGAGGTCAACGAGATCATTCGCCGTTTCCACTCGGATGTCTGCACAATCCGGCGGGAATTTGTCATGGAGAAAATGATGACCCGCAAGGAGGGGAAGTACATGCGAAACGGTTCATACCCGTTCCGCTTCGAGAAGTAACTCCGCGCTGGAACCTTGGATTACGGTGTGCTACCTTCGTACGCCTCGATCAACCTCTTGGCGGTACCATCCAGCGGATTGAGGAACAGGAAGTATTTCGATACTTCAACGGCTCTTTCGTACTCACCAAGACTGATGTATGCGCTCACGAGCGAGCGGTAGGTCAGGCCGGATGTCGGCTGTTCATCGAACGCCCTCTGGAACCAGGCAAGCGCCTCCTCGTCCCGCCCCATCGCTGAGAGCGCCATCCCGATATACTGCTTGTAGTAGAAGCTGTCTGGAGCATGCCGATACAGCTCCATCGCGAATTCGAGATACTCCTCCCTGTACTCTTCCGCAGTCTTGCCCTCTCGTCCGAATAGTGAATCGACTACATGACGCGAGAGTGAGGCCTGCCAGAATTCGGGGATTTTCTCGACCAGGCCATCGAAGACCGCAAGCGCTTTTGTTGTATCCCGCTTCTGGGCTAACGCATTGTATGCATCATACCATTTCTGGCCGAGACCGAGCGCCATCGTGGTCTGGGTTTCATCCCTATAGTACTCAGGCTTGTCGAGATTGCGGAACTCGTAGACTTCCGTGAAGAGCCGGTGTGACTCATCGGTATCAATCGCCACGTTATGCTCTTCCTTCGTGATCTGGAAGATTATCCCGACCTTCTTGCAGTGCGCTATCAGGTCGATCCCGACCTCGCTCGGCGGGAAATTTGCGAAATAGACCGGTTTCTCCCACTGATTGTTGAGCAGAATATTCTCCGTCAACTGATGCGCCACGCGAACGACTGAGCCATCCTCGGTTGGGTATGTCGTCAACAGGTGTGTCTGCTTGCGGATCGGATCGTAGTACGGCTTATCCGGTATAGGGATCATACGACCTTGGATCATCCGCTTGTTCTGGATAATCTGCTCGTCGGAGAGCGATATCGGCACATCAAAATTGTCGCGCATCTGGATAGCGTACCAATCGGTATCCAGAAGTGACAGGTTAACAACCCGAACATCCTGACGAATCCCCAGCCCCCATTGCAGCGCCCAGAGCGGGAATGTGTCGTTATCTCCCGCCGTAAACAGGAGGGCATCCTCTCCACACGTATTCAGTACGTTGTATGCATAATCGTACGGCAGCGTATCGAGCGAGCGGTCACACGCGAGAGAGTTGTGGGCATAGGTGGCGAACGGAATGAAGAAGATCACAACCGCCATTACCACGCTGATCACCGGTGCCGCTCCGCCGAGACGTTTGATCGACATTACGCGCACGAGCCGGTAGAGAGCCGAGACGCCGAACCCAATACAGAGACCGAACATCGCGAAACCGTTTGTCCAGAAATAATCCCGGTCGCGGACCTCGAGACGTTGGAGCTGGGTGCGCGGGTCAATGAGTGTGCCATCCGCGAAATTCATATACAGCGTCAGCCCCACTGTGCCCGCAAGCACAAGGAGCACTATAAACCCTCCCGTCTCGAAATGCGCCCTCAGAGCATAGTACATCCCGACAAGCCCGATCATGAGCATCACCATAAATCCGACTCCCGGATCCGCATATTGCTCTGAGAAAAACCGCCAGAACCCCATGCGCGGAAAATCGCCGAACTGGTGCTCTATCTGGCCGCGCCTGGTTAACATACGCGGGATCATATTCTCCTCGCCGTACTGCTTGCGTTCAACGAAACTCGCGAACCGCTCCCAGTTATCCGGATTGTTCTCATCAAGCGGCGGATTTAGCGCCGAGCGAACCGGCACATAGAATTGTATCGAGAATCCTACAATCCCGGCAAGTGTCATGAGAAGTGCCAGCCGCCACATTCTCTTGCGCTGAGCCATGAAGAGGCCGATCAACGCTACCACCGACCATGCGGCGCCAATATAGAGGAAATCGATTGGACTGAACGCGGTGACCATGATTACAATCGCCGTAATCCAGTAGAGCGGACTCTTTGCGAGATGTCTGTCAACCACGGGGATGAAAATGAACGCCGCTGGTATAGCCAGGAAAGCACTCAGATGCACGCCCACGCCGATCATCGAAAGATATACCGCGAGAACGAGCAGCCGGTCGGCCTGCGGGGATTCGTGGTTCTCGTACCATCGGATCATAAGGTAGAGCGCGAGCATGAAGATGAGCATCATGAGACCGTAGACCTCCGCCTCGACAGCGTTAATCCAAAATGTCCGGTTGAACGCCATCGAGAGCGCACCGACAAACCCGCCGAGATAGATGCCAATTCGCTCGTAAACACTCCCATCGGTTCGGCTCCAGTATCCGATTATTCGGGTGATCACGAAATAGGCGATCAGGACTGCAAACGTGGAGGAGAGCACTGAGAGCAGATTGACACGGAAGGCGAGGTCCTCGCCGAACGGTATTACAGAGAATATCCGGCCTAAAAGGATATAGACCGGGGTTCCGGGGGGATGTGGTATTCCGAAAGATACGGCTGCCGCCACGAATTCGCCGCAATCCCAGAACGAGATCGATGGTGCCACCGTTTTCAAGTATACCAGAAACGCCACGAACGCAGTGAACACGCCTACCGCTATATTGGCTCTATCCTTGTGCCGTTGTTCTGCTTCCATTGCGGACGAAGTTCCTCCTAAAGAGAGCGACTGATTGTTCCGAAATGACAATATATACGGGTCAATAAGCCAAAAACAAACCTTTTCTATGGAGATCCGGAATGCTCGCATGGTGTGCCATACTCTTTCTGCTCGGAATCGCGGCCTTTCTCGACAGCCTGTTCAATTACGGAGAGATTTTCCGGCAGGTGAACTCTGTGCTGTTCATGCTCGTTTCGCTCGCACTTCTCGTGCGCACAACAACTAAGATAAGAATGAGACGAATCGAGAGATATATTGACAGAATTGAGGATCTCGAGAAAAAGCTCGACAAAGTGTCGCGAACCACAGTGAAGCCGTCTAAGGAAAAAGAGCCGGTATTGTAGAGAACACGTCTCTTAGAGGTTTTCCAGCTTCTTGAGTTGCTCTCTGGCGTGTTCTTTCAGAGAGACATTTTCGTATTCGGTAAGAAGCGTTCGATATGCCACAGAGGCATTCTCCGTGTCGTCAATCTCGAGGTATGTGTCAGCGAGGAGCTTTAGAGCTTCGCCGCGATGAAATGAATCCTCGAAATTGTCCAGAAGATTCCTGAAAGCCGAAATGGCTCCCTGATAGTCACCGAGCGCCACGTACATTTCCCCAAGTTCGAGAGCTGCGTCATCTGCCAGGTCGGACCCTGTTCTGCCGGCGAGTTCAATCAGGATGACTTCTGCCGAATCGTGCATTGCGCGCAACTCGAGATACTCGGCGTCGGCGAAACTTTTCAGATCAATAACATTCATACCGGTATGTTCGTCGATCATCAGCATTCGTTGCAGGCAGTCATTGACATAAAGGCTCTTGTAATACCTGCCGGATAGATTGCCGTACAGCCGTTTGGCATCCTCGAACTCGTGCATAAAAAACCTGGTTTGCGCCCATCGCCATTCGAGATGCTCCCGATCCTCGTCCCGGAGTCCCTGCGCCTGCACCTGAGCATAAATGCTGTCCGCAACCTCTGGTTCGCCCTTGATAAGATGGCAGTCGCCTATTCTGATCATCACACGGAAAAAGAGCGGTCCAGATTCTGTCTTGGAGAGAACATCCTTAAAATAGGTAAGCGCAGAATCCGGCTGATGCTTGTGATCGAGAAAGACATTTCCGATGGAGACGTATGCATCCAGAAATTCGCGATTCTGACCACCGGTTTCATAGATATGGTGCAACAGGGTTATAGCCGAGTCGGGCTTGTCCATCTGCACGAAACTCGTCGCGAGAAGATGCTTGGCCTGTAGATAGTATGGCCTGTTGGGATAATTATCGAGCACATAGTTGGCGGCATTCGCAGCGAGCTCAGGCGCACGGCGCTCGAGGCATCGTCGGGCAAAAAACACCATCTCACGTCCATCAGATTGGGCGAGATGCTCCACCTCCTTGTACATTTCGAGAGCCTTATGCAGACTATCCTGCTCCATCAGGATGTTGGCGAGGTATTTTCGCGGCAGATGGTCGGAGGGGTTCTCGTCCCGCAAGCCCGAGAGGGCCCGCTTGACTGCAGTAATCGACTCCTCATCATCGACATACTGGATCAACTGCGAGATTTTCGTGTTACCGCGAACTCGGTTCAATGAATCGGTCGTCATGTATGTATAGTATTCGCGCACGGCCGACTCGTAATCTCTGCGAACCTCGTACAATTGACCGAGCTGTAAGCTGTAAAGAGTCTGATCGTCGAAAGTCCTCCGAGCCTGAACATAGATATCCTCGGCATCGTCATAAAAGCCGTTCGATCGGTAAATATTCGATGCTCGTGGATACAGCGAGATGTTCTTCGGGTTCTCCGCGAGCGCTTCCTCGATCTTGTCGCGAGCCTCGTCGACCCTGTCAGTTCTCAGCAAGAGATCGGCGAACAGCATTTGAATATGCGGAGAATCGCCATAGACCGATTGACGGCGCTTGAGAACGTCTTCCGCCTCGTCGTACTGCTTGGAGTTCTTATACACGGTAAAGAGAAGATCCAGCACCGCGGGCTGGTTCGGTTCTTCACGATCGAGCTGCAGCAGAAGCCTCAGAGCCCGGTCGTATTCACCCTGAACATTCATAGCCCGTGCGCGGTCCAGACGATCCGTGGATCCCTCACCCGGGAAAATCCTGGTCTGTGCAGTGGCGAGAGAAACGATTCCGAAAAGAACCGGCAGCGCAATTATCGTAATGAGTCGTGATGTTCTCTTCATGAGTCCCTATAGTCACACCTGGTTGTCAGCCGACTCAGTTGCCGGACTGCATTATCGCCTTGAAATAGTCTTTGATCAGCGCCTCGTACTCCTCCGGATAGCCCTCGTCGAGGAACTGCTGCAGCCGCTTTTCGTACGACTCTCCTCCGAGTTGAGCGCTCTGATCGATCGCATCTGGACCGCGCCTGAGAACATCCGCTCCGGTCTCTGCGCGGCGCTGTTCGCTGTAGTCCTGACGCTCCATCGCGAGCTGGAAATCGAGCATGCGCTGGTATATCTTATTCTGTCGGTCGAGTGTGCTTTGATCGACGCTGCCGCTCTCCAGAGCCTCTACGATCTTATCCATCTCCTGCTGCATATTCTCGAGACGGCCCTTAATCTGGCGCTTGCCGCCGTGCTCGTTTTGAAGTTCCTGGATGCTCTTCTGAATCGCGGACTGCTCGGTCGCGAGCCTCTCCATCCCCTTCTGCTGATTGCTCTGTCCTGTCTGGCTCGGGTTGTTGCACATGCTTTGCGTCTGCTGGTTTATCCGACGCTGTTGTTTCGACAGGCTGCCCATCTTCTTGAACATACTCTGATTAGGATTGCTGCAGGAAGAGTTGCACTGCTTCTGCGAATTCAGCGATTCCATTATCATGCGAGATGCCTGATTCAAGGAGAACATCGCGTCCCGCTGGCTATTCAGTGCGTTCTGACCGTTTGATCCGGAAAGGCCCTTTGTTGCCTGGCCCATATGGGACATGCACTTGCCCATGAAGTCACCGATTCTTTTCTGCATAAAGACCGATTCCTTCGACAGCTCAAACATGTGCTGGTCGAGCCACTTGGCGTGAGACTGCAACAACTGCTGTTCCTCTGCGAGTTCAGAAGTACCCGATGGGTTGCTGCGCATCTCCTCGACCTTGCGGTAGAGATCTTCCTGCTTCTCAGAAAGATAGAATACGTCGTCGAGTGCCTTGCGCATCTTCTTCGCCAGCTCGGCGCCCATCTCGCTCGACATCTGCTGCTGCATCTCGTTCATCTTGTCGAGCATCTCGGAGAGCTTCTGCTCTGCATTCTCACCGGACTGCATTGAGTTCTGCTTATCCTGCTTCGTGAGGCTTGCGATCATCTGCTGCATATCCTGCTCGGCATCGCTCTGCTTAATCGCGTTCCGGAACTCCTGCGCCTGTTCGAGCTCCTGCATCTCGGCCTCTTCCATCATCGACTGAAGATCGTCCGCTTCCGCCTTCAAATCCTCGAATGACTCCTTGACGCGCTCTTCCTTATCGGCCTTGTCCGAAAGCTGATCCGATTCGGATCGTTTAGTCTGCTCGTTTACCGACTGCTGCTCTTTCAAAATCTGTTCGGCTCGACGGATCATCTGCTGCATCTTCTGCTCGACCTTCATCCGCTTTAGCTGCGCAATCGAACGCTCGAGGTTTTCGAGGATATCCTCGGTCGACAACTTCATATCCTCGAGAGCCTTCTCGACTTCATCCTTGTCGAGCTTCGCCATAGCCTCCTGAAGCTTCCTCAGATTTTCTCTCATCTCTTCGGTGGCGACTTCCTCGAACAGCTTTTGGAGCTCGTGGATCTTCTGCATCATCTGCAGGGTCATAAGATCCTGTTCCTTGGCCTTGCGATTTATCTCCTCAAACTCTTTGGCGAGTTCGTCGAAGTTCTCATAGAGCTTCTGCTGTCTTTCGACCGCGCTTTCGAGGTCCTGTGTCTGCTCCCAGTTCATCTGGCGATCCTGCTTGATGTCCTGCGAGAGCTTCTCGAATGCCTGCTGAACCTCACGCTGCTCATGGAGGGCCTCGATATACTCCTCGAGCTGATCTTCCCGCGAGCTCTCAATCATGGCGAACTGCTCGTTGAGTGTGGGCAGCCGAACTGCCATCACCGGACCGCGGGTCGATTTCGGGCCGGAGATGTAGTCGTTGTCGTAAACCTCGAGATAGTACTCGATCCAGCTCCCCGGAACCAGTCCCGCATTGGATAGGTCCCAGAAGTAATCGGCCTGCTGCTCGGTCTTGTTCTTTGCGATACCAATTTCTATACTGTCGCTCCAGTGCTCGACACGGGTCATATGGGTGGTGTAGTGCAGCACGAGACGCGAGAAACCGAAATCATCCGACAGATTCGCCATGAGACGAACCGCCATATCATCTCCGAGGTCGACATTTCCGCCCGGACTGACCATGAACAACTCAGGGTGCGCGTCCTCGAGAGCAGATATCCGATATTCAATCGGATGGAGATTGCTGTATCCCGAAAAGTCTGTCACTTCGGCGTGATATGATGAATTCTCACGAACTTTGATGCTCGCGGCAGCAACGGTGTCGGAACAATCGAGTTCGATCTGCTTGCCGTCCGCGAAGACGAGCTTGCCTTCCTCAACAGGCTTGTTCGTTCGAAGCTCCAGGTTGACCGTGGTGCCGAGAAGAGCCTGGATTGTGCCGTCGTTCTCATCGACTTCAACGGGCTTCATTCTTGTATACTTGGGATAGATGTATGTCAACTTCAGACCATTCACGCGGGGGTTGTCCACCACGCTCACAGCATACTCCTCTGATTGCTCCCTGCCCGCCTGAACGTAATACTTGAAATCGTGCTTTACATCGGGGAAGCGGTACTTATAGGCCACCGAGTCGCCGGAAAGCCCCAGCCGGTTGCCGATCATTCTGGATGATGCCGCACCTTTCGGCTTCTCAAGATCAGCGGAGCGCCATGCACCGGTCGTATTCCAGAATATGCGTGCGTCATCGGGGAGCTTCTCCCCGACTACCGCTACGTTGACATCCAGCGGCTCGGATTTCAGAATCTCGACATCGCCCGGCGTCACCAGAACATCGTACGTCTTCTGCCGCTCAATCTCCGTCAGCGGATGCGAGAAGACATGAAACGACGACTCAAACAGCCCCGGTGTCAGCACTGCGAGAAGAACCACGGCGACGCCGACCGGAACGAAATAGCGCATCAGCTTCTTGAGGTGCGCGTTCGAGTGGCTCTGTTTCAGATTCAGCCCCTCGACCGTGCCGGATGTCTGCCTGATAAGCGCACGGATCATATCCTGCGAGTAATTCTCACGGTTATCGTGAAGATTCTTCTCGAGCTGAAGTGACGCTATGAGCCGGTTTTCGAGATGTGAGTATCTCTTCTCCACCAGAAGCGATACGGACTCGAGTGACGGCGCAAAAAGGATTGGATACAGAACATACTTGTAAACAGCAGCGAGCAACGCCGTTACGAACACGGCCGAAAATCCCGCTCGGAGCCAGACCGGAAGGTAGAACGCGGCATGCAACAGATTGGCCAGAATCACCGCCGCGAAGACGATTGTAGCGGCGAATATGAGGCCATACGCCGCGTTGCATGCGAGGATATATTTCTTGAGTGATCGGATCCTGTCGGTCAGGCTAATGATGTCATCCTGGATCGACATAACTATATACCTTTCAATTTGTTAGAGCGTACACTACAATATTAACGCCCATCCTGAGCGCCTGTTCCCGCTTTTCAGGGGGATCGTTGTGTACCTGCGGATCCTCCCATCCGTCGCCGATGTCGGATTCGTATGCGAAAACCACCGCCAACCGGCCATCCACAAACCAGCCGAATGCCTGCGGAGCGCTTTCATCATGCTTGTGGATTTTCGGGAGACCGTTCGGGAAGTTGTAGTAGCAAGAAAATATATCGTGTCCGAACGGCAGTTCCACCGGCTCCACATCGGGAAGAACCTTCCTCATCGCGACGAAGAACGACTCCCGAAGCCCGTACGAATCGTTGCAGAAGAGAAACCCACCGGCTGTCAGATAGCGACCGAGTTTTTCCGCCTCGGCATCCGAGAGCTTGATAGGTCCGTGTCCGGTGGCGTACAGGAACGGGAAGTTGAACAGGCGATCATCCTCGAGTGTAACCCTGACTTCCTCGTCCGCAACCGGAATGGAAGTGTTCGTCTGGAGGTAGTTGATAAGGTTCGGCAGCGCAGAACTGCCCCAGTACCAGTCGCCGCCGCCGAAATACTTCAGGCGGGCTACTGTTAACTGATTCGGGTTCTCTGCGGCCGAGGCAAACGATGCTCCGAGAGTGACCGCGACGATCGACAGAATGATCAGATGCCTTGGAAAATTTCTCATAGGTCAATTATACGCTCTAACTGTTAATAAGATCGGTATTTCCGGAGAAATCTCAGCAAGTATCGTACTATTTTGGTACGCGTTTAAGGTAACGAGAAATCGTGATTTGTCAAGTTCGACTGCTGTAGTTGAGACAGCTTCGGCTCGATTTATACTTGACAGATATCTCCCTGTTATATATAGTGTTAAATGAAGTCTTGAGATCTTTGAAAGTTCAATGTCAATAAGTAGCTGGCACTTTACTTCACCGCCAAACAAAGTCTTGAAGAAAGAGTGCAGCGTTAGTCTCAATGTTGTTCCGCGTGACCGTAATCTGTTTCGGAAAACTAGGGGCATTAGGGTCTCCGAATCGATATGGGATCCATCGCATGGTTCCCATGGTCTGCATTCGCGGATGGAGCCCAGAAATGCTTGGAAGGAGCACATTCTTTTCCGGCTTTGCCGGAGAAGACGACGCTTTGTAAGCTCGATGGAGATGGAGGCAGCCCGATGCACCTGTCACGCACCAGCCCGATACAAGGGGTTAAGCGTCTTGGAAGATATGTCCTCGTGACGCGGGAGAAATTCCAGGCGACTCCATTTCCGAGGCTAACGTCTGCAC
>CAYQCE010000042.1:0-33339 GCA_964415885.1 uncultured Ignavibacteria bacterium | reverse complement strand
AACCGCACGACAACGGTCATTGCGAGTGAGCGTAGCGAGCGTGGCAATCTCAAAGTAGCCGTATAGTAAGTATTTCCTGACTATGAGATCGCCGCGTCGCCCCGCCGTTGGCGGGACTCCTCGCGATGACAGGTTCTTCAGTGATACGGACTTTTTCAACAAGCCCCTGCGACCCGGCTTTCTCTCTCCAGTCAGCACCTATTGCAATTGTCGGTTTCTCCGCTCGTTTCACTCGCCCCGGAATCCGGGTTCATTCTGATCCTTCAGTTCCTGCGTTGTCACTTGATCCTCTTGAACTCGACCTCTCGCTGAACATTAAGGAATCTCTTCGAATCGTCCGATGCCCCCATTTCCATGTTCACATCTTCATTGAATTTGCCGTATTCGATCTGTTTGTCTTCAAGCGACACCCAGATTCGACCCCAGTAAAGCGACCGCCCGGTTATTCCCAAGGAGCGGACCGGATTCATGAACGATTCGCACTGAATGAGCGCGCAAATCTCGCCATTCATTTTCGAGATTCCGAGCCATGTCAACCGCAGGTCCTTCATCCCGATCGTGCCCCAATCGGCCATCTGGACGGTCATGTTGGCGAAATCCGCAGGTGTGAGAGGCTCATTCAGTTTCAGTTGGTCGAAATAATCCCACGCGAACACCTCGAAAGCTATGGCATCCCACACGAGGGTACGGAGCAGGTGGGTGGATTCGTCGGACGGAAACTCGAAGAAGAGCTCCTGGTCGGCGATATCGTCGGGGGATTTGTAAGTGAAATTCTCCATCCATTCCTGCGGGATAGTGTCTGACTCCGGCTGTGATGGATCACCAAAGACCCTGATCTGGACATTGTTCCACCTGACCATACCGTCCCCAAGCGCGCGCGTATAGTTTCCGGTTATCACGAATTTGGCGGTGGCATCGCCGTTGATGCCGCGGTTATGCCAGATAGTCGTCATTCGGTAGGCCTGTGGTCCGTCTTCGACAAGAGTCACATCGTTCGAAAGCACGGTTAGGTATTTGTCGATGCCGCTTTTCTGCGTGGATTCACCGGCGGATGTTAGGCCGGATAGCAGCAAAGTCATTATCACTGCGATGACTGTGATTGTGTGGATGCTCTTCATGGTTGCTCCAATCGATTTCCTATTTCATGCCGCTGCATGCTGCAATCTCAAATTGTCGGTTTCCGTGCTCGTTTCACTTGCTCGGAACGCCGACGCAAAAAAAGATGTCGAAACACCGATTGTTTCGGCTGCAAATACTCAGAATCCCCATGGATAGTATGATCTCGGGACGCACTCGATTCCGCTGGACTCTGTCGTCAGATCCATTTCGAAGATAAGCTCCGGGTCGGACGGATGTCGATATGGCTCGATCACTATAAACGTGTACACACCGGGATCAACACCTGTCAGTTCATAATCGATATTGAACAGGCAGTTGCAGTCGCATCCGCCGCCTTCAAGCGAATCGAGTTCCTCGATTATGATCGTATCATGCGTGAGCCTGAACTCCGCCGCGAATACCGGACAGCAGTTGAGCCCGGCGTTGATGTGGTGCACTGTGAGAGTCGATTGGCCGTCGTATTCCCATTCGATGCAGTCCCAGTCCGAGGTTGTGTCTATCCTTGCCGCCTCTTCCATGTACTTGCATCCTGTGTTGCCGGTGATAGCGCCGTCGAATTCCGACGGTGTGCACGGTTCCGGTCCGCCCTGGAAGACATATGCGATCAAGTACACGATGTCATCTATGTCGGTCGCGCCTGAGCAATTGGGATCGCCGGTTGAATAGTCGGCTGCAAAACTCAGCGAGAAGAGAAATGCAGCGATGACGAGAGCCGCGAGGAACGATTGAAAGCCGTTCCGCTTCATCTCAAGACCTCCTGTTTTGGATTTCGTGTGTACCCGAAAGATACAATAATGGACGGGGCTGTCAATATAGGAAGTTAAGTGATGAGAGAAAAGAAGCGCCGCCTCTGAATGAGGCGGCGTTCAGTTTTCATTCGATGTGAGTGCGTATCTAATGTGACGCGAGCATCGGTATCGTGCGGCGAGCGACGCCGTTCGGATCACCTGTGTTCAGGAAATTGATCGAAGACTGAAGCAGCGCAACGGTGTGATTCGTGTTGTGAATACCCGCCGACTGGTCCTCGTGAACAAATGCCCAGTTGAAGACGGCGCCCGCTGAATCGGCTGTCGATACTGTTACATCCGCAGGATAGAACTCTCCCTCGTCCTCAACCGCTAAACCGGCATTTACGAGAAGAACAGTCAGGCTGTCGAGAAGCCCGGTGACCTCGGACTGGACACCTTCGGTCGTGCCATCCCAGTCGTAGTCGGCATCTGCCATGATATCGAACTCATCAAGTCCGTCGGTGCCATGACATCCGGATTGATTGCATCCATCGAGGTTGAGTATCCCCGACTCTTCATGTCTCATTGCAAATGTGTGGCCGCCGACAAACTCATCCCTGGATCCGTCGAAGTGACAATCGACGCAGCCATTCTGCGCAGCATTGGTGTGCGGCGAATTGGTGTAGCTGTAGCCGTCATATTCGTAGGCGTTTTCACCCAGCAGCATGTCCGCCTGGTTCGAGTGATGAGGTCCGAAACGCTGACCGAGTTCTGTGTTATCCACAACATACGTTGCCGCATTCTGTCTGCTCTGATGGCATGGTGCGCAGACGTTTGATGTACCGCGATCGTAATCGGTCACACCGTCGGCGAGCGTCACCGATGTCTCCACTCTGAGGCGAAAATCGCCGTTGGTGTGAGGCGCATGGCAAGTGAAACACTGTATCTTCGAGAACTGGGTCCCGTCATGCGTGAACGAAGTGTTCTGCGTAAGGAAGCCCTCGTGTGTGTGACACTGCTCGCACGCCTGATAGAATCCTGCGTTCAGGCGGTTGCGCTCGACCGTCTCTCCTATCCCGTGAAGCGAGACCTCCCACTGGCTTTGTGCATACATGAGATCGAATTCCTGATCGCTGTGACAACCGAAACAGGAGACCGGTTCGCCGCCTCCGTTCCCGTTACCATTCGCTACTTCCTCGACGGTGACTTTTCGTTCGCAGGCGGCGAACGACACCGCGACAAGAATCGCGATCAGGATTGCCAGAAGTTTGCGTGTTGACATAGACTCTCCTCCTAAAAGGCCAGATCGTTTATTAATCTCACTTCAACTATGTTGGCCGTGTAGTATTCGTCGAAAGCTCCGGTGTATATGAAATCATCGAAGTTGTGAACGTTATACTGCACTTCCAGCTTGTGTCTCGGCAAGAACCTGTATCCGAGGCGGAATTCGAGCATAGAGCGCTCCACATCCAACTCCTGCGCGCTCCAATAGTAGTTGAAACCAAATCCGCCTGTGATATTGTAGTATTCTCTCGACGTTATATCAGCGAACGCTATATAGTCATGAAATTCAAAGTCTTTCTCAGTGTTCTCATAGTGACCGACCGCATGTGAGTAACCGCCCGTAAGCGTGGCGTACCCCTTCAGGTTGGCCTGAATGTCGAGTCCGGTGCGCAGAAACTCTGACTTGGTCTCGAGAAGATCGCTCTTGCGAGTGTTTGCATCGAGCCGAAACGTGATCGATCCGCATCCGCTGCGCCGGTATTTTCCGGAGAACCGGAATTTGCGTTTGTACTGGTCTCCGAGCACTGTATTGCCGGACTTGAGATCATCCTCCTTCGTCCCGAACTGCGCCCTGAACTCGAGCGGCTGGATGGGCTTTAACCAGCCTGAGAAGTAGAAAGAGTTCGCCTGAATCTCATCCTCGAAATCGTCATTGTAGTTGCGCTGGTATCCAACCGTGACATTCGCGGTTCCCTGCCACAGATGCGACAGAAAGACACCGTGCGAGACATTGTCGGTTTTGACGAAGTCGGAATCGGAACCGGTACGATCGAAGACAAACATGTATTTCAGCGAGAAATGCCTCGGTAGTTGAATCGATCCGCCCGCGAGGCCGCGATTGGATTCGATCTTGTAGTCTGTCTCCGAGAACCTGGTCTCGAATCTGCGAAATCCGCCGAGTACGCTCAGCCGTTCGAAACTGGGAATCGGTCCGGCTGCGAAGAACGAATAAGACATTCGTTCCTGGTCGCGGTCGTCGGCTTTCTCCTCATCGAATTCGGATCCCCGGTATTCGGCGCGGACCGTGTGGCCCGCATGGTTGATGAGCACTCCACCGTTATAGTACGTTTGCTGGTAGTCGATGTCGGACGGAACGCCCGGTGCAGTCCCATCATACAGCGGGATCATACTTCCGGCTTCGGAATTGAACGATCCACCGCCGAATATCTTGATATACTTGTGCGGTCTGACCCACAGTTTGGCGCCCTCACGGTGCCGTCGTGTATATATTCCGCCGTCGAAATCATAGAAACGCCGGTATTTGTTGTGCATCAGACTGATTCCGAACAGCCCCGGTTTGCTGAAACCGAGGTTCAGATTCCGGTTGTTGAGAGTGATATTTTTCATATCCGCAGTCAGGCGCATGCCGTTATCGAGATAGTATCTAAAGTCCTCGATCGACAACGCTGCCCCTTCGTACGTGTTGAAAGTCGGCTGATTGACAGCCCGGTTGCCTTCCTCGTCGAGGTAGATGTAACTTGCAGTTACAGTACCCTCCACATCCGACGAATAGGAGCATGCGGCTGTCAAGAGCAGGATCATCATTGCGATTGTAGCTCTTCTTAGCATTGGTAACCTCCTCATTCGCCAAGGATATGGCACTGGTAACAATCAAACGGAAGCTTCATACCGAGATCCGGATCGAGCAGTTTGCTGTTGTCGTATGAACCGTGAATTTCCGAATGGCAGTCCACACACGCGAAATTGTTTGCGAGGCCGTCGTGAGCGGTCCTGTGGGACGGTGGTGTGCCATGACACTGCATACATACACCGTTGCCGGCCTGCTTAAGCAGCCTGTCATTCGGGGAACCGTGTGGACTGTGGCACTCGGTGCAGGATTCGCCCTCCACGAGATGCGAATAGACTACCGGATGCTCGTACAGATATGGACCCGCTAGATCAGTATGGCAGTTCTGGCATGTCCATTCGAACCCGGTCCGGACAATCTGGTCGCTCATTTCTCCGAGTTTGTGGCATTCCACACACGCTATGTTGCCGGTGTTGAGCGGATGAACCGAGCGCGCCTTGAATGCTCCCGCGACTGTCGGGTGACAGCTCATGCAGAAGTCGCCGTCGTCATCGCGCACGAGTTTCAGTTCGGTGTTGTCGTGAATCTTGTGGCAGTCGAGGCATGCGATTCCCGCGAGTCCGTGCGGATCATCCGAAATCATGTTCATCTGATGTTCAGTGTTGTGGCAGGTCGCACAAATCTGAGCCTGATCGGCTGGATTCAGCTCGGGTCCCGCGACAATGTTCTCGGGGGATGGATCATCGAAATGCTCCTCCCAGCCTGAGTGACATCCAATACACCCTACGGACACGGGTGAGCCGACATCATCCTCGGCAGCCAGTCTGTGTGCGGATTTCTGCAGTGACCCGGCCATGTCATCGTGACAGGCAAGACAATACTCCGATTGCTCCATATTCTCTTCTGCGGAGTAGATCACCGGCTCCGCAATAATGGGGCAAAACTGAAGCAAGACTATCGCGATTATGGTCACAGCCACTGCGACATAGGACATATCTCCCGTCATCCCAACTCCCTGTCGCTTGTGTTTCTTTAGGTTAGCTATTTATAACAAAGAGCCGTAAAAAAGTCAACCGAATTTGTCCGCATTGTTGTAAAGTCGATCCGTTTATCGAGGCTGTCTACACAGGACAATAGTTTCTGATCGATTGTTCCGCTTTGCTTTCTATTTGTACGGACGTTTCGGCACTATGCGCTTCCATTTTCTCACTCAATTCGTTACAATTCGACTCGATGGCCGTCTTCTTTATTTCGGATATTCATGTCGGGCATGATGCTCCCGATGCCGAAGCAGCCAAACTCGAGAAACTCGAGAGCTTCTTCGAGTCTGTCTCTTTGCGCGGAGAGTTCCTTTACATCCTCGGAGACCTGTTCGATTTCTGGTTTGAATATCGACACGCTATGCCCAAGGAACATCTTCGGGTGCTCTTCATGCTAAAGAGACTATCGGAAGCGGGGGTCAGGATTCGATATGTTACCGGGAATCACGACTTTTGGCTGGGGGATTTGCTCAGCGACGAAATCGGTATAGAGGTCTATCGGGATGCGACATCGGTAGAGCATGAGCACAGAAAGATCTTTGTCATTCACGGAGACGGTCTCGCACGCAGCGACAGGGGATATCGGATTCTCAAACGGATCCTTCGGAATCGGTTTAACATTGGCCTCTACAGGTTGATACCGCCTGATATCGGGATTCCGATCGCGAAGTGGTGTTCGCGCAGCAGCCGGGGACGTACCTCTGCAAGGCCCCGGGAGTCATTCCTGCAGGAATATCGTGACTGGGCGGCAGAGAAGCTCGGCGACGGATATGACTGCGTGATGATCGGCCACACGCATAATCCGGAGAAGGTTGAATTCGATAACGGAGTCTACATAAATACCGGCGACTGGTTCGAACACTTCTCGTATGCAACACTCGAGAACGGCGAATTCACCCTGAACTACTGGCATTAGATACCGATCGTAACCGGTTACGATTTCTACAGTCCAATTTTTGACAACCTTTCAGATGAAATTCCGTATACGCTACTAAATTATTGACACAGACCGGTACCGCGCGCTGACTGACTGCCCGAATCATACAACCGGCTGTTTGCGAAGATGCTGTAGGCAGAGAAATAGGGAGGAAATCGCAATGAGACGACTTCAGATTGCAGTGATGATAGTGCTGACCGGACTCTTACTTGCGCCGGTTACGCATGCCGGATGGCGGGACAAGAAGATCGAGGGCTCCGGGAATGTAATCTCAGAGGAACGCGAGATTTCCGGTGTCGATGCTGTCGAGCTGGCTACTATCGGCCGTATGTTCATCGAAATTGGCGATGAGGAGAAGCTGGTGGTTGAGGCCGAGGATAACGTGATCGAGTATTTCGATGCAAGTGTCTTCGGCGGGCGATTGACCGTTGATATCAAGGGAGATGTCAATCTGACACTAAATGAGCCGGTCAGGTATTACCTGACTGTAAAGAGTCTCTCCGAAATCGAGATATCGTCTTCCGGCGATATCGAAGCGCCGGATATTGAGGCAGAGCGGTTCTATGTCTCGATCGGCAGTTCCGGCGATCTCGACATGGGGAATCTAACATGCTCATCGCTCGATATTCGTATCAAGTCATCGGGTGATGTGAGTCTTCGGGATGTAAAAGTGAAACATGTCGAGGTCAATATCAACAGCTCCGGTGATGTCAGATTCGAGACGCTGAACGGCGATTTTCTCGTAGTCGATATCAACAGCTCCGGTAATGTGCGAATCGACGGTGGATACGTCGAGGAACAGGATGTATCGATCTCATCCTCCGGCGACTACCGCGCGAAAAGACTCGAGAGCAAGAAAGTACATGTCAGCTCGAATTCCTCCGGCGATGCGGAAGTCTTTGCTACTGATGAACTGAGGGCACGCCTTAACTCGAGCGGTGATGTCTACTACGCTGGGAATCCGTCGGTAAGAGAACGCGAGGGATCGTCCGGCAGGGTCAGGAAGATTCGGTAAGATCTTTCAAGGCGAATTCTGCATAAATGAGAAGCGCGGTTCGATGGAGACGCGCTTCTCTTTACTATTCAGTAAGTAATTCCATCCTTTTGAGACAGACTGTCGATATACCGGACACTTGTGCTCGGCTTTTTAATTAGTTGCTATACAGCCACTTAGGGTCTGTGGCGAGATTGTGCCGTCGGAATCGCTGACAACGAGTAGTGTCCTATCCACGAGACGGTGATTCGGCGGCGAATTTGTGGGCATATCTAACGTACTGTAGGAGCGTAGCTTACAATCTCAATTCCTCCTGCCGCTTAAAGTGGATTCTATTGGTGCACAATGTGCTTTACCAGTAATATGAATTCAAACCGTATCTGTAGACCCAAACTCAAGGAGGAATCTCAATGAGAAAGATGATTGCTTTGATACTTGCAGTCACTCTCGTATTTGCGGCTTCGAGTTCCGCACTCGCATTTTCATGGGCGTCAAGCCTGACTGACATCTACGATGTTGGCGGCCAGGATGTTGTTATCCCGGGGCCGGATTTCACGATTCACAACAGCCTCAACAATCCGTTTGGCGGATCGATCAATTTCGATATCCCGATGGAAGTCCGTACGGCTAATCTCACGTGGGGTGGTTGGAACAATGGTTTCAACGGCAATGTACTCTGGACTCTCGAACAGAACAACCTTCGGATTTCCTTCGACAACGCTATTTCCGCCTGGGGAATGCATTATCAGCCCAATCGCTATGCCACCTTCGACTTCACGTTTGGACTGTCCGATGGCAACACCATCAACACGACCGTCAACGGTGAAGCGGATCAGGATGCGGCATTCTTCGGATTCACCGACGCCGCTGTCGACTATATCGACATCGAGGTCTTTCCGGAGCCGGGCGATGATCCGCTTGGTTTCGCAATCGGCCAGATGGCCGTTGGTCCGGATCCGGTTCCCGAGCCTGCCACTCTTCTGCTCTTTGGCATCGGAATGGCCGGCGCTGGAATGTACCGTCGCATGAAGAAGTAATCTCAGTCAAGAAAATTGAGATACACGAAAGCCCCGCTGTATGAGTGGGGCTTTCTTTATGGTGGATCCTCTGCCGTACCTTGGCTTAACCTGTCGAAACCTGATTACAGAGCTTTGAGAACTGTAGCCTGTATTCGCTAAGCACAGGTCCACTCGACTCATCCTCTCTACTCGCAAACTCCTTTTCCAGCAAAGCTGCGTCGTCCGGAGTCAGGCTTTTCTCTACAAGCGGGAAGAATTCTTCGTCTTCCAGCTTAATGTGCGACCTCAAATTTTGAGCGCACTGCATGAGGTTGAAATGGAGCTTCTTTCCGGATGACTCCTCGCCGCGCGCAGATAGTGCCTCGGCCAGTAATGTCCGATTGTACTCGTGCTGCTGACGGAGTCTTTCGATCTCGGCATCGAATCTGCCCTCGCATCTCTGCGCGAGGAGCGTAAACATGATGTGCTCCTCCTTGTGATGATGAAACTGGTCTGCGAAGCCCTGTGCAAACGCTATTGCATTGCGAAAGTACTGTGATGGTGGCCCCGAGTCCATTCTCCACTCCATGCTCTTGAGCGATGATTTCAAACTGTCGATAAACGCCAGAATCAAATCGTGTTCGGCTTTCAAAACCTTAATTGCATTCATCATAAATTCTCTCTTCCCCTTACTCTCTGTCCACCGGTTCATGCTGTCTTGGCCCGGGTTCGGTTGTCGGCGATTTCTTGCGGAGCGAATGGCCTGTTGTCAGGCCAAAAATGAACAGCACGAAAATCAGGATGCCGATCGCGAAAATAGTATCGCCGGGTGCCCGGAGCCATTTGAGCACCGTAACGGTCGGGGAATAAAGGAACTCCGCCGACCTTGAATACCAGTATCCGGTCTCGACCGAAGCCCATGTCTGCATGAATCCTATTGGGAGCAAGCTGAGGACTACCATTGCTGTCAGCCCGATATTGATCGTCCAGAATGCATACTTGACAATATGGTCTTTCCAGTCACGACGGACATACAGCACTCGCAGGCAGAAGAGCATCAAACCGAGTCCGAGCATGCCGTACACTCCGAAGAGCGCGGTGTGAGCATGCACGGGTGTGGTGTTCAGCCCCTGCATGTAATAGAGCGCGATCGGTGGGTTGATCATAAATCCGAACAGACCCGCACCTACGAGATTCCAGAAAGCCACTGCGACGAAAAAGTAGATCGGCCATTTGTATCTCTGCGCCCACTTAGTCGATCTCGCCATCTTGATGTTGTCCCAGGCCTCGAATCCGATGATCGTCAGGGGCACAACTTCAAGCGCGCTGAAAACAGCACCGAGCGCCATTATTGCGGTCGGTGTGCCGGAGAAGTACATGTGATGGAGAGTTCCGATAATTCCACCTGTAAGGAATATCGTAGTGGAGAATATCACTGCGGCATTGGCTATCTTGAGGCGTATGAGCGCGAGCCGAGCAAACAGAAAGGCGATAACCGCCGTTGCGAAGACCTCGAAAAAACCCTCGACCCAGAGGTGAACCACCCACCAGCGCCAGTATTCGACGATGGAGAGATGCGTGTCTTTGCCCCACATCAGCCCGGCCATATAGAATCCGCCGATCGCTATAGCCGATATGAGAAACATAATCATAATGTGCTTCTCCTCGGTCTTCTTCCGGATCGCGGGGACAATGTTCCGTCCGACTAGCCACAGCCAGAGACCAAGTCCCGCCAGAAGCCCAATCTGCCAGACCCTGCCGAGGTCAACATACTCCAACCCCTGGTGACCGAACCAGAACCAGTTGTCGCCACCGAGATATCCCTTTACACTCAGCCATTCGCCGGTGAGTGAGCCGACTACCACGAGCACGAGCGCGCCGAAGAGTGTATTGACGCCCAGCTTCTGACCTTTCATCTCCTGACCGCTAACAGCGGGGCCAATGAAAAGCCCGGCTGCAAGCCACGCGGTTGCTATCCAGAATATGCCGAGCTGGGTGTGCCACGTCCGGGTGATCGTGTACGGTATCCATTCCGATATCGGGATGCCGTAAAAGCCCTGCCCCTCAACACCGTAGTGTGCGGTGATAACCCCCATTATCATCTGCACGAGAAACAGCCCGGATACGACCCAGAAGTACTTTATGACCGCCTTCTGCGAGGGCGTCGCCTCGAATGTCATCATCGGATCTTCAGATGGTATCCGCTCGGAGATCGATTCCTCCTTTTGAGCGGCGTAATACCAGACCAGTAACCCAATACCTCCGAGCAACATGATAATCGACATGCCGGTCCAGATGATAGCATCCGAGGTCGGCCTGTTGTCGATTAGAGGTTCGTGGGGCCAGTTGCTGGTGTAGGTCATGTTTTCACCGGGACGGTTGGTGCTGGCAGCCCACGAAGACCAGAAGAAGAACGAAACGAGCTTCCGCACCTGTTCGTTCTCCCGAAGCATGTCTGATGGGATTGCGTATTCTTCATGACCGTTCCTGAAAATGTCGGTGTAGTGATCGACATTGTGCTCGAACGCTTCTTTGCGGACCGGGTGCAGCACGATTTCACCCGTCGATGCGTCGTATGTGTTCTCACGCATCATCGATTTGAGCCGCGCCTGCAGAGCCGCCTGTTGCTCGTTGCCCAGGCTGTCGTAGGCGATGCCGTAATCATCCTGCGCCCACTGGTTCAGGATATAGACGCATTCCCGGTGTAGATAGTCCGCCGTCCAGTCTGGTGCGACATATGATCCATGCCCCCAGACCGAACCGGTTTCCATACCGCCCATCCCTTTCCAAATCCGCTGACCGGCGAGGACATTGTTGTTCGGTACGATCGTCTCGCCTTCCGTAGTCACAATCCGCTCCGGTATAGGCGGCTTCTCCTGATATATCCGAAATCCCGCCCAGCCGAGCACAACAAATGAAAGCACGACTACGACGATGAATCCTATCCAGAGTTTCCTCATGGCATTCCTCCTGTTATCGGCGAAAACTCCCCGACAAATCGAGTCTCGTCATGGTGTGATTCAGTGTCCGCACCCGCAGGCGTGCTGGGGTATGCTGTCTATTGAGATTTCGTATTTATGCGCAAGAGCTTTGACCAGTTCTATGTAGCGCTCGTGTGTTCCCTCGCCCATATCATCATGCTCTACTCTACCGAATGTCTCAGTGAGTTCTCGCCGTTCCTCTTCGCTGAGGAACCGCTTTGCCATCGGAAAGAGTACGCCGTCTTCTTTTCGTATATGCGCGCGGAGCAGGGCCACATAATTCTCTGCATGGCGTGCAAACTGCTCTAACGCACTGCGATCACCTCTCGTCCCGCTTTCGATATTCTCAGCCATGCCACGAACGAGCGCTCGACCCTGTTCGTGCTCTGAAAGCATCGCGCCTATCGGCCCCTCCTCTGTCGGCATTCCCTTCTCGGTAAGTGTTCGGAACAGATGATCCTCCTCTTTGCCGTGATGACACCGGTCGGCGAAATTGCGGATGAAGTCGATCACATCCTCGGCATCGGAACCGTCGAGTTTGTGATCCTTGCGAGCTCTGCGCGCGATCTTGTCGATGCAGTCGAGCATGATCTCGATCACCCGATGCTCGTTTGAGAGAATTGTCGTGGGTTCCATAATCAAAACCTCCTATTACCATCGAAGCGCATGTGGTTCTCCTCTTATGGTCCAAAAGAGAGACTGATTTCTATAGCACATTCGCTGCGCCCTTGCGGGCCAGTTCAGCGATCGTCGTCTGTTTCAGGAATCTCAAGTACTGCTCACGGATCCGTGCCCAGCGTTTGTGAACCGCGCAGGGTGCTTCATCGGAGCAGGTGGATCGTCCAAGAAAGCACCCGTTCCAGCGGCTGACATGATCGAGCGGCTCGACGATATCATAAAGCGTGATGTCATCCGGGGACTCCGCCAGCCTGAAACCGCCGCCGTACCCCTTCTGTGACTCGACCAAACCCTCGGATGCGAGCTGTTTCAAGAGCTTTCCGAGATAGTTGCGCGGCGCGCCGACACTCTCGGCTATCTGCGATGCTCCCGCATAGTCTTCCGAGTCGAGTTCGGCGAGGAAAGCGAGCGCGAGGGTTGCATGTACGGCGGTCTTCGAAATCATGGCATTAGCTCCTAATCACATGTCAATATGCTATTGCATTATCGGCGTGTCAAGGGAAAAGTTGAGGAGATTACTCTGGAAAGTCTCGGTCTGCGTCTCTTCTTCGCCTCGATGTGGTGAGAAGCTTCAGTTCGGTCAGTATCTCTGTGCTCCTGACTATTGCGTCGAGGGCGCGATTCGATCAGATAATGGGCGCGAGGCCATGACGTCTGTGGTAAGACCCTTCAATGTGTGTTGTCTATCAAACGGGCACTCGATTCCTGCTTTCGGGCCTGGCTAACAGCAGACCCTTGCGGGAATGGCAAGACCGTGTGCTCGCGTTGTAGATGTTCCGGGTCAGCAGCCCCTGTTGGTGACGCTCATGTTGAGATGTTCGTTACAGGCGAGATTCCAGCCCCGGCTTCAGCCCCGTCCGAGTGCCTGCATGACCTTTCTTGTCACAGCCCGTCGATGGTCCGGTTCCAGAGCGTAGCGGAACGATATCGCTGCGTAGACCGCCGTGGCGGCGAAAATATACAATCCGAATTCGGGAAGGCTGTCAAGCTGGATATAGCGCTCTATCGCAAACACGAGCAGAACGAATGGGATGGTGGCGATTATCGGAAGAAGATATGATTGCCGGAAGTAATCAATATAGCGCACTTTGAGAAGATGGCATATATATATCGGCTGGACTCCGTAGGTGTACAGCGCCAGAGGAATAGTCGTGCCCCACGCGACACCATATATACCGTACGGCTTCACAAGAATCAGGCTGAGGACCAGATTAAGCACCGCGGCGCCCAGCGAACCGATTGCGAACACTTTCACCTTGCCGAGACCATAGAAGATTGCGCCGACCACGAACTGCGACAGATATCCGACGTACGCGATGGTCAGTATCGCCAGGACCTTCGATGAGGACGGCGCATATTCCGGTCCTATCCAGAGCCTGATGAAGTCAGCGCCGAGAATAACGTAGGTTGCTGAAATCGGAAAGACGATCAGTGCGCAATACCGCGTGCCGACAATGAGGAGCTTCTTCAGAAGCTTGAACTCATGCATCGCCTCGAGTGAGGATGCCACCGGTGTAAGTGTTGTATTGAGAAGTGACACAATGTTCTGGAGATATTGAATCAGGTTTGCCCCGATCGAGAAGTATGTGATAGCTCCGGCTGAAACAAACGCGCCGATTACAATCGAGTCCGACTGATATGCAATCTTGCTGGATACAGCGATAATGAAGCCGTACACGCCGAAGCTTGCGACCATCTTAAGAGTATCCCGGTTGGCGTAGGCAAGTGTGAGTTTTAGTTTCGGATATATCTTGTAGCACAGCTTGAGTCTCCAGATGTACTCGACCAGATGAGTCGACACATACAGGATTCCGAGAGTGATGACGCCGCCTCCGGTAGATAGGAATATCACGATCATCAGCGCGCGAGATAGATAGATAGTGACTTTGACGATACTGCTGAGATCGAACCGCTGGAATGCCGCGATCACTGCGTTCACGACCCCGAATGGAAAAGTCAGCGCGAGATTCATCCCGGCGAGGACGATAATAATCCGCAGATCGCCATATCGGTCGGGCGGCACGTTGAAGTACTTCGCTGCGAAGAGCGCTATCACGACCGACACAATTAGCACGACGATGCCAAGGACAGCGAATGCGGCGAATGTCGAGTTGATTACCTCGTTGATTTTCTGGTCGTCGCCGAGCGCGTAGTATTTCGAGACGTATCGCACGATAATCGGGCGCAGGCCAAGATCGAAAATTCCGAGATGACCCGTGAGCGAGAAAGCGAGCACCCAGATGCCGTATCCGGTATCGCCGAGCCTCGAGATAATGAACGGCATGAGAAAGAAACCGACGACAATTATCACGAAGTGCGCGAACCAGTTCGCGAAGACATTTCGAACTATCTTTCTAAGCAAGCCCATATGTATCTTCTCGGTGCAGGCGGTGTCCGCCCAAAGCGATAATATCCATCCTGTCAGTTTTCGATGGGTGACAAGATAATCCGCATCTCGAACAATAGCCACAAAAGAAGTCCTCACGGGAGCACGATTCAAAGAAAGCTTTACAAAACCTGCGAGCTTGATTATCGTATACGTATCCAGTAGATAATGGTTCTTGCAGGATTGATTACACACTTTGATTAAGGCACCTGTCTAATAGGAATCTTTGATGAAAAAGCGGCCGGTATCTGTAGTACTCCCGACGTATAACCGTGCCTATCTGCTTCGGCGGGCGCTGACATCGGTGCTCCAGCAGATCGAGGATGGGGACGAGATCATTGTCGTAGACGACGGCTCTACGGATGAAACCGAAGACGTTGTCAAGTCCAAGCCGGGACCGATACGCTATTTCAAGACCGAAAACCGTGGAGCAGGAGCGGCACGCAATCGAGGTGTTGCAGAGGCAAAAGGCTACTATATCGCTTTCGTTGATTCGGATGACCAGTGGCTGCCTGGAAAAATCGCGCTTCAGCGAGCGTTCATGAATGCCCGGGAAGATGTCCTTTCTTGCTTCACTGACTTTCGTGTCCAGACACGCAGCAAGAACACTATCGCATTTGCGGCCAAGACATGGCATCGTGATAAACGCAGTTGGGACGAGATTCTTGGTCCGGGTGAGAAAATATCTGGAGCTGTTAAACTACCCGACGAGTATGATGACTTCAAGGTCTATGTCGGTGATCTTTATCTCGCGGAGCTCAAGGCAAATTACATCAATGTAAATACGCTTCTTGTGAGGCGCGAGGAGGCTGGCGACGCTATCCGTTTCGCCGAGGACACGGAGACGTTCGAGGATTGGGAGTGTCATGGTCGTCTCGCGGGCAGCGGCAAATGCGCCTACCTCGAAGTGGAGACGGTGGTGCAGTTCGGGCATGAAGGTGTGCGACTTACCGATGCCGATCCGCGAACATGCGCGGAATCCCGACTGAAGATCATCGAGAGAGTCTGGGGCGAGGATGCGGATTTCAGGAAAGGGCACGAAGACGAGTACCTGCGAGTTCGTGATGAACAACTCGCGATAGTCGCCGAGGACCTGATCCGCTCGGGTGAATCCCGGCGAGCGGGAGAGTTCGTCGGCAGGATGACAAACCCGCCAATGGGGTTGAGAGTGCTTTCGCACTTACCGGGAGGATTAGTCAATCAGACTATAAGTATTGGAAAGAGGCTTAAACGGACGATTTCCGGTGCATAGCTGCGATCACTGCCGGTTCACACTTCCGGCCAGGACGAACGCACGATCTGGCAGAAAATGCATGGGATGTGTAACACATTGCGGCGATTGATTTACGAAACGAAGCGGCGCACCTGCCGGTGCTGTCCCACAAGTGCGTGGATCGGTTCGGTCTTTTCTGTCTCGCCGCAGGCGAGTGTGAACTGACCGTTCGTAAGTCGCAGATAAAATATGGGCTTGGCCGGGGAGGCGGCAGATCACAATCCCGACTCTCATCGGGATCAGGATCTGCCGTAACCAGGCATGGGCCTTATGGGACAGCCTCTTCCGGTGCGCCGTTTGCTTTTCTGCTCAGTCGAGCCCCTTGCTGTTCATATTCCGTCGCTTCCTGAGACCGCGCAAGCGGGATTCTGAACTGATGCATTCGTATCCGGCTCAGAGCTGCGGCAGCCGATCGGGTCAGCTCTCCACAGGCGCAATGCCCTGCTCCTCGAGGAGCCGTGGGATATCGAGGAATGTTTTGGCATGATGAGCCCCGGCAGATTCGAGCACCTTGACTTTCGACTTTGCTGTGCCCATCGAACCCTCGACGATAGCGCCCGCGTGTCCCATCCGCTTGCCCGGAGGAGCATACAGTCCGCCGATCATGAAGATGACCGGTTTCTTCATACGCTGAATAGTATCTTTTGCAAGTTCCTCGTAAACTCCGCCGATTTCGCCGCACATCACGACCGCCTCGGTCTCCTTGTCCTTCTCAAACTCCCAGAGGATATCATCGAAGGTCGAGCCGAGTACGGGATCGCCGCCCATGCCGACGCATGTGGTTTCGCCGTATCCGGTGCGTGTGAGCGTATCGGCGACATAATAAGTTATCGATCCTGAACGTGAGACAGTTCCGACCTTGCCGCGCTTGAAAGCGAGTTCGGGCATAATGCCGAGATTCGCCTGTCCCGGAGATATGATACCGGGAGTATTTCCGCCGAGGACCGTAGAGCGGTATTCCCTGGCGATCTTTCGGATCTCCATCATATCGAAGATCGGAATATGCTCTGGTATGACAACCACGAGCTTCATACCGGCGTATATAGCCTCGATCGCCGCTTCCTTCACGAATCGCGCCGGAAGGAAGATAACGGAAGTGTCGGCTCCGGTTTCCTCGATCGCGAACTCCACAGTGTCAAACACAGGAACGTCCTCGACTACCTCGCCACCTTTGCCGGGAGACGTTCCCGCGACGATATTGGTGCCGTAGTCGAGCATCCGCTTGGTGTGAAACTGTCCGGCAGTACCGGTCATGCCCTGCACGAGTATCCGTGATTCTTTATTCACGAGGATAGCCATTACTTCGCCTCCTTCGCCAACTCGACCGCACGTTTGGCGATCTCCTCGATCGGTGTTTCAATACCGTGGAATTCGACCTGCTCGAATAGCTCGGAATTCTCATTCTTCGCTTCTTCGAACAGCCTGACTCCCTCTTCCCACTGGTTGCCGGTCATTCTCATTACCATCGGTTTGGAGAGCCCGTGTTCCTTTAGGAACATGATTACGCCTTTGGCGAAATCATCGCAACGGGATATCCCACCGAAGCGTGCCCCGAAGATGGCTTTGACCTGCGGGTTGTCATCGAGCAGGACGAGCATTTTTGCCAAACGTTCCGGGGATGGTCCGCCGCCGGAGTCCATGAAATTTGCCGGTTCGCCGCCGTAATAGTTGACAAAGTCGTTGCCCATTATGCCGAATCCGGCGCCACCGGGGAACATACCGACGTTACCCTCGAGATCGAGATACGGAATATTGTTATCGCGCGCCTGCTTCTCGCGCGGAGTCATCTCGCCCTCCTCGTGCCGCTTCTCAATGCCCATCTCGGCAAGCTCAGGATGACGGAACAGAGCGTCGTCGTCGAGCGAAATACGTGCATCAGCGGCGGCGAGATCTCCGCTCTCTGTCTCGATCAGCGGATTGATCTCGGCGAGCTTGCAGTCGTACTTCATGAATGTGTTGAAGAGTCCCAGGATAATCGACGACAAGAGTTTCAGTTTGTCCTTGCGGAATTTCATCTGAAGCCCGATATCGAAAGCCTGAAACATATACATCTGCTCGTCGATATCGAAGGCCTGACGGAAGACCTTCTTCGGGTTCTTCTTGGCGAATTCCTCGATATCCACTCCGCCTGTGGGTGATCCGATCACAACGATCTTGTATCGCGCGCGATCGATCGTCACACCCAGGTAGTACTCACGCCTTACCTCGAGCAGCGGATCGACGAGAATCTGCTCTACCGGATAACCCTTGATCGTTGAGTCGAAAAGTTCCTCGGCGAGCTGGTTGGCATCCTCGGGAGATTCCGCTTTCTTGATTCCTCCCGCTTTTCCGCGACCTCCGGAGAGTATCTGCACCTTCAAAATCCCGCGACCACCCAGATCGGTAACTGCATTCCGCACTTCGGCAGGGGTTCTGCAGATCACTCCTTCCGTGACCGGAATATTGAACTTCTTGAAGAGCTGTTTCGCTTCAAATTCGAACAGCCTCATCGCAAGCTCCTTTCACTATTCGGAAAATCGAATGCCGCCGGCTCTGTTGCTCCGGCGGCTCGAATATATATATAGTTTCATCCTCGTTTCTTCTGAACCGTACGGATGGCATCTAAGAGTATAGGCAGCGCCTGATCGACCGTTTCCTTTGAGATCGAGAGAGGCGGAAGAATCCGCAGGGAGTTCGGACCGCATGTAAGAAGCATGAGACCGTTGCGAAATGCCTCCCGCATGATCATCTTCGAAAGATCGGGAGCTCTCTCCTTAGTCTCGCGGTTTTTCACGATCTCGACACCTATCATCAGTCCCTTTCCGCGCACATCTCCCACGATCTCGGATTCCTTCTGAAACTCGCGCACCTGGGACAATATGTAGTCCCCGATCTCTCTGGCATTCACGAGCAGTTCCTGCTCGATCACATCAATGGTCGCGAGAGCCGCTGCGCATGCGACCGGGTTACCGCCGAATGTCGATGCGTGCGCACCCGGACCCCAGTCCATCACCTCGGATTTCGCGACGCAGGCTCCGAGAGGCATCCCGGATGCAATTCCCTTTGCAACTGCGATAACATCCGGTTCGACATCGTAATGCTCGATTGCGAACCATTTGCCGGTTCGGCCCATGCCGGATTGAACCTCATCCGAGATCAGGAGAATCCCGTACTTGTCGCACATTTCTTTGAGACGCTTGAAGTATCCGTCGGGCGGGACAATATATCCTCCCTCGCCCTGGATCGGCTCGACAAAGACTGCCGCAACCTCCTCAGCCGGACAGACCTTGGTTAGATATTCATCCTCTATAAGATCGATGCATGCGAAATCGCACTTCGGATATTCGAGATTGACCGGGCAGCGATAGCAGTACGGATAAAAGACGTGTGTGACGCCGTCCATCATCGGATGGAAATGCAGACGCTGCTCCTTCTTTGAGCAGGTCAATGAAAGCGAACCGAGCGTCCGGCCGTGAAAAGCGTTTATGTATGCTATGAAACGGTGTCTCCCGGTGGAATATTTGGCAACTTTTATAGCCGCCTCGACCGATTCAGTGCCGGAGTTCCCAAAGAAAACCCGCTTGTTGTTGTCGCCCGGCGCTATCTCGGCGAGCTTTTCTGCGAGCTTCCCGATCAGGCCATGATAGAAGTCAGCGGAGGCGAAATGAACACCCTTCTCCGCCTGGTCTTTGATAGCATCGACGACCTTCGGATGGACATTGCCGGTGGAGCAGACGCCGATGCCGGAGTGGAAGTCGACAAAGCAGTTGCCGTCGACGTCCCAGATGTAGCTTCCGTCTCCTCTGTCGAGCACGGTCGGAAACATGCGGGTGTATGAGTGCGAGACAAATTTCTCATCCGATTCGATCAGTCGGCGGGAGTTTGGTCCCGGTAGCTCGGTCACGATTGCCGGAGCATGTATGTTTGCCATGTCAATCTCCTCAATTGTGGCTGGTGAACTGTCGGTTTGATAGTAGGAGAAGACTGGCATTTACAACTGGCCTTTGTAATAGGCCTTCCTGACCATCTGTAATTCGAATCGCCACATACTGTGCCACATATAATTAAGGGATCGACTCTCATCGATCCGATTCATCAGCGCGCGGGCATACCCCACCGCCGGACTAAATCTACACCTTAAGAGTGCGTTGTCAACTGGATTCTGGAGGCTGGTGAATCGGCCTGGGAGTACAATAGCGGCGTCGGAATTATACTGATTCGCTTACGAGCACACTTCCGACAACCTCGGCCAGTTCCCGTACCTTGTATGGTTTGGCTACGCGCCCGCAGAAGCCGTACGATTCGTAGTCTGCCATAACCGGGTCATTGGAATAGCCGCTCGATACGATCGCCTTGACCAGCGGGTCGATTCGACGGATTCGTGCCAGAGTCTCCTTGCCGCCGACTCCTCCCGGGATGGTGAGGTCCATTATGACAGCATCAAAGGAGTTACCTTCCTCCATCGCTTTCTTGTATGCCGTGACCGCCGTTGCGCCATCCGTGACGGCTTCGACATCATAGCCGAGTCGTAAAAGTGCCATTCGAGCAAGTTTCAATACCGGCTCCTCATCGTCCATGACGAGGATCCTTCCTTGACCTCGCAAGTTCGACGTAAGTGTGAGTTCAGAGGAAGAAGATGACTTTGTGGAAGCCGGCAGATATATATAGAAGGTAGTCCCCTGTCCAACCTCAGATTTTACCCCCATGTGTCCGTCGTGCTTCTGGACAATCGAATAGCAGCTCGACAGCCCGAGGCCCGTGCCTTTCTCTTTGGTTGTGAAGAAGGGGTCGAATATCCTGGACAGGTTTTCTGAGTCTATTCCAACGCCCGAGTCAGAGATTGAAATCTTGACATATTCGCCCTTTTTCAAGTGCGGATTATCGCTGTCGTTCAGCATTGTGTTCTCTGCGAAAATCTCTATGGTGCCGCCCGCGGGCATTGCCTGGTCGGCATTGATGACAAGATTCGCTATCACCTGGCTAAGCTGACTCTCGTCGGCTTCAACGGGCTTCAGATCATGAGCGAAAACGTATCGGCTGCCGACGTTCGAGCCACGGAGAGCGAAATCTGCAGATTCTCTTATGATCTCTTTGATCGATGTGGTTTTGAGTAGCGGTGCGCCTCCTTTGGAAAATGTGAGGAGCTGATGAGTGAGATCGCGCGCTCTCATGATTGCCTTCTCGGCCTCCCTGAGCAATAGTGCGGGTTCGCTGTCTTTACGAAGGTCGAGACGCGCCAGAGAGACGCTTCCGAGAACCGCTGAGAGTATGTTGTTGAAGTCGTGCGCTATGCCGCCAGCGAGAAGGCCAATGGAATCGAGTTTCTCTGCTTTTGCAATCTCCTCGTTTGCCCTGACTTTGTCGGTAATGTCGACCACGATAGCTACATAGCTCTCGACTTCTCCGATGCTGTTGAGGAGCGGACTGACGTTCACGTTGCCCCAGAAGACAGTTGCATCCTTTCTGAGGTATCGTCTTATCGTGTTGTAGCTGTCAATTTCACCGTCAATAAGGAGCTTGAATCTCTCTCCGGCTGACTGTCTCTCTTCGGGATGAGTTATCTCGAGGAATGGTCTGCCAACCAGGTCGCCCGACTCGTAGCCGAGAATGTTGTAGGCGTATCTGTTCAGTTCAATCCAGCAGCCTTTCAGGTCGAGCAAACCTATGATTACCGGGGATGAGTCGAAGATTGTCCGCAGACGTTCTTCATTGACCCGCAGCTTCTCCTCGAATTCCTTCCGCTCGGTTATGTCGTTGATGAAATTCAGCGTCGCAGGTTTTCCTTCCCAATTGATCAGTACTCCGGAAATACTGACCCACCTGATATCTCCGTCTTTGTCCAGAAGTCTGAATTCGTAAAACTGAGGGGCGTCCTCACCGGCGAGCCGCATTTTGTGATATCTGGTCACCATGTCGCGGTCATCGGGATGTACGAGTCTCAAAAATGGCCGGTCGAGATACTCCTCGACAGAGTACTTGACGAGTTCGCGAGCCCTTGGATTTGCGAAGATTATCTTCTGGTCTCGAGTGACTATAATACCCTCTGCGGCGTTCTCCACTACAAGACGGTGCTTCTCTTCCGAGTTTCCAAGCGCTTCCTGGACCCGTTTCTGCTCCGTAACGTCCCTGTCGATACAGTTGTAGCCTATGATGTCACCGTCTGTGTCGTGAGCCGCTACCATCCTCGATTGGATCCAGCGCCATTCTCCGGATCTGTTTCTGAGCCTGTAGTCGACGTCGAACCTCTCGACACCCTCGGGGTGATCATCAAAAAACTTCTCAGCCAGACGAAGATCATCCGGATGCACTATATTCCGCCAGAGCTGTGGATCGTCCTCAAATTCCTCGCGCGAAAATCCCGTGATGCTCTCGTTGGCGTTATTCAGGCTCGCCAGGGAACCATCCAACCCCTGAAAGTACACCATGTCTTCGACATTGTCGAGAAACGACCTGAATCGTTCCTCGTTCTCCCGGAGCTTTCGCTCGGCTTCGATCCTGTCTGTTATGTTGAGAACGGTGAATGTCACACCCTTCGACCAGTTCTCAATATCTATAGGTGCTGATGAAAGGAGGACATGAAGGATCTCGCCATCTTTGGTCTTCCATCTGGTCTCGACCGTGCCTACTCCAGTCTCTTCGATCTGGGCGTACTTCTCGCGGCCAACATACTCATACTCGATGTCGGAAGGGTAGATGATCCGGGCGTTTTTTCCCAGAATCTCCGACTTGTCGTAACCGGTCATTTGGCAGAATCTGTCATTGACGTGTGTGATAACCCTGTCGACAACCACGCCGAATCCCATCGGTGTTGCTCGGAGTATGCTCTCGAAGGCGGAGTTTGCTGAAGTGCAGGCGGTATCAAAGCCGGAGTTTGTCTGTGATTCGCTCTCGGTGTGACGTTCTGCCGATGCCTCTATCCGAGCGAGCTCATTGATTAGCTCTGCACGGCTCATATTCGCGTACTTTGAATCCACCCCTGAATAACCGCCCCATAGTTGATTCGTCAATCCATGTTAAAGCACTGTCTACATTATTGTTATCGGCGGTTGGGGTCAAATGTGAACGTATCATATTGATAGATGATTGATGTTCTGAGGAGCGATCGCCGAAACATCTGCGATTTCGATCTGTTTTATCGTGAAGGGAGACAACTTTGATTATGAGTTATTGCGATTACAGCTTCAATGACCTATTCGAGGCGGCGCGGGGCAGGCGGATGGACTTCGATGAGCGAGCATATTTCGACAATATGTCGCAGGATGTCAGAAACGAGATCGTGCGCAAGCTGGTAAATGAGACCAACGGTCTTTTCGTGTGCAGGGATGTGGTCGGTGACGACGGCGAAGTCTACACCTCTTTCTGGATGGTGGAAAAAGACACGTCGGAATCAGAATGATCCCGGCGTGTCAACTCAGAAACTACTGTTAGGGCCTGTTGAAAAAGTCCGTATGGCTGGAAAAGCTGTCATCGCGAGGAATCCCGCGGAGGCGGAATGACGCGGCGATCTCATAGTCAGGCAATACTATACGGCTGCTTTGAGATTGCCACGCTCGCTACGCTCACTCGCAAAGACCGTTGTCGTGCGGTTTTTCAGCAAGCCCTGTTAGGCAGGGTAACCTGACGCATCCCTGCGTCTTATGTCGCTTGTCTACGATATTCCGAAGTTACTTCCATATCTTTCCGTCACATAATCGATGTCTTTATCTCCCCTTCCGGAGAGGTTGATCAGAATGGTGTTGCTATCCGACAGTTTGCCCGCGAGTTGTATGCCGTATGCCACTGCATGTGCGCTTTCGAGTGCCGGGATGATTCCCTCGACACGAGATAACTCGAAGAAGGCGTCGATTGCCTGGTTATCACTTATCGTCTCATATTCGACGCGCTCGATATCCTTCAGGAACGAATGCTCCGGTCCAACGCCCGGGTAATCCAGGCCGGAAGCGATCGAATAGACCGGCATCGGGTTACCCTCTTCGTCCTGGAGCAGATAACATCTGAACCCGTGTATCACGCCCGGCTTCCCGAGAGTTAGCGTGGCGGCATGGTCGCCATCCTTGAAGCCGCGTCCGGATGGCTCGACCCCGTACATCTTGACATCGAAATCATCGAGAAAGGCGGTGAAAAGTCCGATGGCATTCGAACCTCCTCCGACACATGCCACGAGATTGTCGGGGAGGCCGCCAGTCAGTGCCGCGAATTGCTCCCTGGCTTCTTCGCCGACGATCTGCTGAAAATCACGGACCATCATCGGAAATGGATGCGGGCCAACCACAGAACCGATTGCGTAGAATTGGTTTACGGGATCCTCCAGATAGCCCTGGAATGCCGTGTCGACTGCCTCTTTGAGTGTCTTGAGGCCCGATGTCACCGGTATGACGCTCGCTCCAAGGATCTTCATCCGCACGACATTCGGGTACTCCTTCTCGATATCCACCTGCCCCATGTAGATGTCGCACTCCAGACCGACCAGGGCTGCTGCGGTAGCGAGCGCGACGCCGTGCTGTCCGGCACCAGTTTCGGCGATTATCTTCTTCTTGCCCATACGCTTGGCCAGAAGAGCCTCGCCGATGCAATGGTTGATTTTGTGTGCGCCGGTGTGGTTGAGATCCTCACGCTTCAGATATATCTGTCCGCCCCCGATTTTCTCGCTCAGATTCCGGCAATGAAATATCGGGCTGGGGCGACCGATATAGTGTTTCTGAAGATGCCTGAGCTCGTCGATGTATGATTGATCCTGACGAGCCTCAAGATAAGCCGAAGTTATCTCGTCAAGGATACCGTGCAGTATATCGGGGACAAATCGACCGCCGTAGTCTCCGAAATAACCTTCATGATTCGGCAGCCCTTGAAGTTTTCTTGCGCGATGCATTTTCTCCTCCTGTAGAGTTTTCCAAGAGTCTCTTCGAGACCGAGCCTTTTGCTTTCAGTACTTTCGATCCGCGTGTAATCTTGCAGAGACTGATTCCGAGATCGTCAGCAATCTTTCGCTGCGTGACACCATCGGACAGCATCTGCATCAGTCGCCATCGAAGAGCGACATCCTGGATCTCAGCAGGAGTGAACACCTCGTAGATGAACTTGCGCATGGTGCGAAGCTCGGTAATGTTGCAGAGAGCGCGCGCTATGTCATCTATTTCCGTCATTGCATCCTCGCGTCTGTTTCTATATATAGAAACAATTTACATCCGAACGGCATTTTGTCAAGCGAAAAAGCCGGTGCAGCTTGAATAATCGTCGTTTAGCGATATAGAATACGAAACTTATGAGTTCAAATGACCGTACTATTTAGAGTTGATGGAAGAAAGGATCAGGATGGTTAAGTTTCTTCTCTGGGTAATACTTCTTATCCTGTGTTGGCCGGTGGCGGTTCTCGCGCTTCTGGCTTATCCCATTGTCTGGCTGTTGCTTCTGCCGTTTCGAGCAGTCGGGATAGCATTCGATGGTTTGCTCAATCTGTTCAAAGCTGTAGTGTTCCTGCCATCGAGGCTTCTCGGGCACAGGCCGACATAGGTTGGGATATTGTTAGATACAGACGCACAGACTCCGATTACAGTTGACCTTTTGTAATCAATGCATTAGTTTCCGATTCGAAGGGACAGTTTGCATATTTCGGCAGTTTCCTAGCCCCCTCTGCCGGGATGGCCTGTCCCTTCATTTATTGGCTGTCCGGGCCAATATTGAACCTGTCGAGTTCCTCTCCGGTATCCGGATTTATCACTTCGACCTCTATCTCGTCACCGTGAACATGGAATAGAACGACCGCGTTCTGGGTGGAGAACTCTTCCACGAATTCAGACCACGGGGTCTCCTCCTGACCATAATATGGGGCTCCTGCGGCACCATTGTTGATGTGCCAGATCGGACGGAATTTTGTGAGCCTCCTGCCGGTCCAGCCATCGGGATAGATCGGAAGGTTCTCATCGACTCGGAGCAGGCTGTAATTGTGTTCATCGCCGGTCAGTGTACAGCGTACCTTTGAACTCTTGTTCATCAGCAGGTTCAGGAGCTCATCCCGTCTCTCGATAATGCCGCGTTTCAGCGGCTTGCCTGCGACCCAGGCCCGGGGGTCATTCGATCCTGAATACCACATGTCATCCCGGACATGTCCGCCGTTGGGGAATACCGGAGTGTGCAGAGTCACGAAAATATGGTCGATATTGACATCGGACTCGAATATCGCAAGCGTTTCCTCGAGCCAGGCGAGCTGGTTATCCATGATATAGCCATGGAGATTCCCGCCAATTTCGGGAGTGTATTTGATCGACGGCGCGAACCAGTAGTTCGTGTTGAGCGAGACCATCGCCACGTTGTCATAGGTGTAGTAGAATACACTCTCTTTGTAGGATGGAAAATCGATGCTGTCAGGATTAGGGTCGTATTCGGCGCCGTCTTCCGATTCCGGGCCATTCAACGGATTGACAAAATTGCGTGCGAAAACGGATTCCGAGCATTGCTCGCCGTACGGGAATCTGTCGAGTGATGCCGCCTTGTCCTCCGACTGAAAATAGCGGATCAGGACCTCATGGTTGCCGAAGCCGGCGATGAACGGAAAATAGCAGGCGTACGGCTCTGCGGCGCGCTTCCAATTCGCGTATTCCAGTTCGATTTCGCCCATACTGATCGTGTAGCCATCGATTAGATCGCCTGTGAACTGAAAGAACCGAACGTCATTCAATGCGCATATCATCGATATCTTCTTGAGCATATAGGCGTTTACGCCCTTGATGTCTCGTTCGCCGCCGCCTGAGTTGCCGCGACCGTCGCTGGCATAAGCAAACGTGAACGGCAGCCGCGAGCCAGACTTGGGTGCTGTTCGAAACGAGTATGTGTCGGTGTACGGCCCATATTTTACGGAGTAGGCGTATTCGGTGTGTGGCTGCAAACCGGACAGCGCTATCTCATGATGGGTGGTTGCGGTATCCTCGGTGAATTCCCTGTCGATCACCGTCACAGAGGCGACTACAGGAATATTCGTTATGAAAGAGACAACCGCGCTCTGGTGGGTTACGAGATTGATGAATGGACCTTCGACTATCGAAGTGTCGACCTCGAATGGCCCTGTGCCCCGCAGACGTATCTTCCCGTCATATAAAATTTGTCCCTGATCGTTGACGATTCGATAGCCGAGCCGAATTTTGCCCGATTCTTGCCAGTTCACAAAATCATACTTGCCGACGATACGGTTGGCGATATCAACCAGACATACGCCGCTGATTATCTTTGCGGGCCTGCCGTAGTAGATCGGATAGGAGTATCTCATCTCACTCGGGCTCATCCTCAGGCCGTAGTAGATAGTGCCGTCGAACTCCTGATCGCCGAAATCAAATTTGATCCCATCCTCCGTTCCTACGGGATATGTCCGGAGCATTTCGAGAGTATACTCAGCCTCCCCGGTAACTTCCCGCAGAGTGTCACCGTCGGGAGCGATGTAGTAGAGAGAACCGTCGGGCGCACGGTACACGTTGCTGTGAACGGCGGGGATTGTCGCCGCGAGTGTCTCAGCAGCGCAGAAACAGATAACAAGGAAAACGCAGAATGTCGGTAACCTGCTCATCTTATGAAGTCTCCGCAATAGAAATTTAATCGCACTTCCTCTTCACGTTATCTTACCATACTTGCCATAATAGTAATCAAGTGTTAGAAGAATGTCAGGCTCAATCACATATCAGTGCAAGCCGGGCCCTACTCTCTTTTATTTTGAAAAGCCGCACTATTGTGCTATAAATACAGTCAACAGGATGATTGGAATGACAAGGAGTAAGTATGATTCATAGGCTCATTTCGGCGGCAATGCTGGCTACAGTTCTGTTGTTGCTTGCCTGTGGTGCTGGCGATAACGCAGGAGTCAATATTAAGACTGACAACAAGATGGCGGTAGTCGCAATCCTCGAGGACATGCGGGCAATGGGTAGCGGAGAGCTTCTCGACTATCTCGAAGATCCCGATCCGGAGGTGAGGCTTGCCGCAATTCGTGCTCTTGGAAGAATAGACTGGCCGGAGACTGCGACCTCCGTGGCTGCGCTTCTCAAGGATTCGGTAGAGGCAGTCCGTCGCGAGGCGGCATTCGCAATCGGACAGATGGCGGATTCGGCGGCATTCCTGTCGCTCACTATGAACCTTGATGACGAGAAGTCGAATGCGGTGAAAGCCGAGATGATAAAGGCTCTCGGGAAGCTCGACAATCTTGTGGCAGTTGCCACGATACGTGAATACCTTGACGATCCCGACCCGGAGGTGCGCGGAGCGGTGGCACTCGCTCTGGCGAGGATGCAGGGACACAACAGAGTTCAGGACCTGATCGAGCTGTCGCGCGATTCTGTGGAGGATGTGCGCTGGAAGGCTGTGTTCGCGCTGATGCGGACGGGAGATTCCACAGCGTTTGGTCGACTCGAATGGTGCCTGAAGGATTCGAGCAGGATCGTTCGAATGTACGCGGCTCGGTCTCTGGGGTTGCTCGGCGATACCGGTGGTCTGGAGGATCTGACCAATCGGATGCGCCGGGAGGAGAGCGCACTGGTCAAGATCAATATCATTCGATCGATATCGCAGATTGGCGACAAACGTGCCCTGAAATCGCTCCTGAACATTCTATCCGAGGACAATCCGGATCATGTCAAGGCGGAGGCGGTAACAGTGATCGGGCAGTTGAAGCTCGACAAGACAGTTTCGCGCGTACTCCCGTTCGCGGGAGCCGAAAGCCCGACTCTGCGAGGCAACGCATATGTCACTCTCGCCATGCTCGACAGTTCGCTTTTCATGGATAACGTGGATGACTATCTTCTCGCCTATCCCGGCTGGTACGACAAGACACGTATTCTTCAGGGGCTCGCCGAGGTACACAACGAGAAGTCTCTGGCTATTGCCAAGTTCCTCTTCGAGGACTCGGATTTCCGTGTGAGACGCCAGGCACTTCGGACCTTGAGAATGCTCCGCTCGCCGCAGCTACGGGACCATGTTTCCGCCGCGCTCAAGGATACGGATTTCTCTGTACAGCTTACTGCAATAGAGCTCATTGCCTCTCAGAGGGCGACGATGTACGCGGATGAGCTTATCGAGGTCTTCAACTTCGCCGAAGGGAAACCGAAGGTGAAACAGGCGATTGTAGAGGTGTTTCGGGGCTGGTACGATTCCACTACAGTTACCGACGAAGTCTACAATATCTATACCCGTGCGCTCGAAGATGAGAACCGCGAGGTCAAGGAAGCGGCAATCAAGGCATTCGAGAAACTGGGCGAGGATTTCTCCGACAGAGTGGGGCCGTACGAGACCGACATAACGGGCGAGAATTACGACGAGAAATTCAACCGCTATGCCTCCAATCCAAATGCGATCATAAAGACCAATCGGGGCGAGATCGTGCTCGAGCTCTGGTACGACATCGCACCGAAAACGGTGAATAACTTTATCAAGCTTGCGAGACAGGGATATTACGACAACTTGATATGGCACAGAGTTATACCGTCCTTTGTTATACAGGATGGCTGTCCGCGCGGCGACGGGATGGGTGATCCCGGCTACTCGATACGTGGAGAATACAACTCGCGTCCGTTCGAACGGGGTACTTTCGGGATGGCGAGCGCCGGAAAGGATACCGAGGGATCTCAGTTCTTCATCTGTCACATGCGGCTGCCACATCTCGATGGAGGGTACACCGCGTTCGGCAAGGTGATGTCCGGGATGCGCACTGTAGACAGAATCGAGGTAACGGATTCCGTGCGGACTATCGAAATAGTCGAGAATTGAGCTGGATATGCCATTGAAGAGGATAGCCATTGGCATCGTATCAATCGTAATTCTCTGTTTGATGCTGCCGACTCGCCCGGTTGCTCAGGACCTCGATTCGTACCTCCAGCAGGTCATCGAGAAACGGTATGCCGCCCGGGAGTCGTTCGAGGGTTTGAAGTATGATGCCGTGTCGTATCGTCGGAATGTCAACGGCGACTGGGAGATAATCTCCGAGCAGATCTGGAAAAAGGAAGTCTTCGCGAGCGATTTCGACACCAGGCATCAGCGGGTGATATCCGTAATCGAGGATGGCGAGCCTCTCGAGGAAGACAAGATTCTCAAAGAAGTGGATAAGCTCATCGAGAAAGCGGAGGAGCAGAGGGAGAGGATGCGATTTCGCGAGCCTCTCGATACTGTGTACTTCAACGAGTACGAATTCTCACTCGCACAACCGGACAGCGCTTCCGGAGATCTCGATAAGTTAGTCTATCGTGCGATTGAGCGGGACGACAAGCACGTGGACGGTTTCTTTCTGATCAATCCTGATGACTATGGCATTGTCTACAACGAATTCGAGCTGGCGGATCGACCGACCGGTGTAAAGATGATGAAGATAGCGTATGAGCTCGAAAAGTTCGAAAACGACAACTATTATCCGGTCCGGACTTTTTTCCGCGGGCATTTCGGGTTCCTGTTCTTCAACGGACGGCGTGAGGTAATTGAAGAATTCTCCGATTTCGAATTCGGCAGACAGTATCCGGACAGTCTGTTCGATGTGCCATTCGAATACAGACCTCAGGATTAGAAGTCGGGCAATCGGCCCGAGTCCTTTCGCAAAGGAGTACGCATATGAAGACCGAATTGGTAAAGATCGACGCACCCGAGAATACGAACCTCATCTTCGGTATGAGCCATTTCATAAAGACTGTGGAGGACATCCACGAATTGATGGTCAATTCGATGCCCGATATCAAGTTCGGGCTCGCATTCTCGGAGGCTTCTCAGGATCGCCTCATACGAACCTCCGGCACGGATGATGAGCTGATCAAGGCTGCGGAGGACAATCTGTTCCGAATCGGCTGTGGGCATGCTTTTCTGATTTTCATTCGGGACGCTTTCCCGATCAACTTCCTCAACAGCCTCAAAATGTGTGTGGAGGTAGTCCGGATATTCTGCGCGACCGCGAATCCGGTCGAGGTGATAGTCGCCGAATCCGATCAGGGACGCGGCGTGATGGGTGTTATCGATGGTTTCTCACCTCTCGGAGTTGAGGACGAGGAGCATAAGAAGAAGAGAGTTAAGTTCCTGCGAGACATTGGATACAAACTCGGGCCGAGCGACAACTAAGGCATGATTCACTTCAACAGCGGCATCGAAATCGAAGGTGTGGACTTCGCGATTGACTCCACGCGGAAACGTGACTTCGCATTCGTATCGCACGCGCATGCGGATCACTGTGCCCGTCATGAAAAGATTCTCGCTACGCCGGAAACGGTGATCTTTTTCCGCAAACGGTACAAACGTGTCAGGTCGCACGCAGTACCTTTGGGACAGAGAGCACGCGTGGGAAAGACCGAAGTGGAGCTGTTTTCCTCGGGTCATATCCTCGGTGCGGCGCAGTTGATGCTAACTCACAAGGGGCGGAAGATCGTGTATACCGGCGATTTCAAGCTCCGACGCAGCTTGACGGTCGCACCGGCTGAGGTCAGGAAGTGCGATATCCTCATCATGGAGACCACCTACGGACGACCCGAGTATCGTTTCCCGCCGTGGGAGAATTCGGTCGAGATGCTGCTGAAGTTCATCGAAGCCGCCCGTGTGTCAGGTTTGACGCCTATGATCGTGGCCTACTCGCTCGGAAAGGCGCAGGAAGCGCTTAAGATAATAGGTGATCACGGTTACGAGGCGAGCCTCCACAAGTCTGTCTATGACATGGCTGTGCTCTACCAGAAGTGCGGGGTCATATTCGGTCCGTTCAAGCAATACGATCCGTCTACATATCGCGACAAAGTGCTGATCGCTCCGCCGGGCTGGAGGCGAAACCGTGAGATGAGCGGCTTGCGGCGCGTACGGTCCTGTATGCTGACCGGATGGTCGGTCGGCAGCATACCGCGATGGGCGGGCGCCGACGACTCGATACCGCTCTCCGATCATGCCGATTACGACGATCTCTTGGAGTATGTCGAACGCGCCGATCCAAAGAAAGTTGTCACAATCCACGGTTTCAAGGAATTCATGCGGGATCTTCGCAAGCGTGGATTCGAAGCCATACATATGGAGAAGGGCGACACCGTGTATCTTGATGATCACCCAACCAGGTTCGCACCCAGAAAGAAATCTCCAACAATCGATCTGTTCGAATAACGAATCGAACCGATTTCGAGAAAATGACACCGAAATGATTGCATAGGCGATCTATTCACTCCTCTTTGGTGTTGGAGAATTTGTATCCTGTTAACCAACATATCTGTACTGAGAGGAGAGTCTCAAATGGCGAATCCAGTTGTTCATTTCGAGATAGGAGTCGCGGATCGCGGCAAGGCCAGGGACTTCTATGCCAAGCTTTTTGACTGGAAGATCAATGACATCCCGAACATGGACTACACAATTGTCACTGCCGAGGAGAAGGGTATAGGCGGCGGGTTCTGGAAACCCAAGGACGGGAAACCGTATATCACGCTCTACATTCTGGTCGACGATCTTCAGAAGTATCTGGACAAGGCTGAGAAGCTCGGCGGGAAGACCGTCATGGGGCCGACGGAGATACCTGGAGTAGGCTCGAACGCAATGTTCGAGGATCCGGACGGTAATATGATCGGATTGTGGAAGGAGCTCGAGAAGAAAGGCTGATAGCGATCGGATCAGGAGCTGAATTGGGGCAGAGCTGGCATAGCTCTGCCCTTTAAGATTCTGCCATTCGAATGCAGGCTATATCTGCTTCACATACTTTGCGTTAGCTGACACATGCCAGGTCTCGCCGCCGTCGTATGAATGCTCCATCATCCAGTCGAATGTTTCTCCAGTTTCGTTCCAAGTCGTTATTCGCGTCAGGAACTTCTGCCCTTCCCAGATGTCTTCTCCGGTCATCACTGTTTTTCCGTCCTCTGTGTGGCCGCCTGTGTAGTAGCTTATCATAGCGCCCATGTTGTCGACCCAGACCGCCTGCCATTCATCCAATTCACGGCTGTAGCACTGCAGCATCGTGCCCTGCACCGGTATGCCCATCATATCGGAATCGAAGGTCATCATGAGAGCACCGCCACCGGCGATCCATTCATATTTGGCCTGTCCGATGCTGTGGACCCAGTTTGTGTCCTGCAGATCGAAACGGGACTTCATTTCGACGTCCCAAATTCCGATAATCCAGTCCATCTCCTTGATCTCGTCCGGGGGACCCATCACGGGCATTCCCTTCTCGTCGCCAGCCTGCCGGGACTCCTGCGCCGGCAGAACTGCCGATGGCAGGACGAGGATCAAGACAAGAAACGAGAGAATGAGAATTCTCTTAGCCATTGCTTCCTCCTGAATTGCTTTGAACTACAGAGTTTCGTTGTTGGGTGGAAAGATCGAATTCAATGCACAACTTGTCAATCACTTATTGTGTTGAGATGCAGTCCTGTTTCCTGTAAGTTGCAGCGGGTTTTCCTGTTAGGGCCGAATGCGCTTAGCCACGTACTGCTGGTGGTATT
>CAYQCE010000041.1:0-33832 GCA_964415885.1 uncultured Ignavibacteria bacterium | reverse complement strand
GCCACATGGCTTGCGAATCACCGGCTCTGAGACAAAAGATGGATTCCCGCCTTCGCGGGAATGACGAGGGAGGGGCGGGAAGAACATGGAGAGGCCAAAAAACTGCCCTTTGTCATCAGTCTGAAAAGGCCCGCTCAAGGCGGGCCTTACAAATGACAAACATCGCGATTTGTTTACATGTCAGAGTAGTTAGGGCCTCCGCCGCCCTCGGGTACTACCCAGGTTATGATGCCGTACGGGTCGGCGATGTCACATGTCTTGCAGTGTACGCAATTGGAAGCGTTGATCTTCAACTCCTTCGTGCCGTCTTCAGCCTCCTCCATCTCGTAGACATACGCCGGGCAGAAGTGCTGACACGGGTTTCCGTACTCCTTTGTGCAGCGGTTCTTGCAGATATCGAGGTCGTGCACAATGAGGTGGGATGGCTGGTCCTCCTCGTGTTTCGTCCCGGAGTAGTAGACATTGTCAAGCTTGTTCCAGGTGAGCTTGCCGTCATGCTTTATCCGCTGACGCATCGGATCGACACTCTCCTCGCCGAAGTACTCCCTGATCTGCTTCATATGCTTATGGTCTTCGTCGAGCTCGTATTTTTCTCTGGTTCCTTTGCCGCCGGTGATTAACTGGAGTCCGGTGTGCAGCATGCCGGAGATCAGACCTTCATCGTAAGCCTGGTGGAAGTTGCGAACCTTGTACAGCTCCTTGTGCGCCCAGGAGTCCTTGAAGCGCTCCTCAAATCCCTTCAGCTTCGCTTCGGAGTTGTCGTCTTCCAGAAGTGACTCGAATATTGTCTCGGCGGCCATGATACCGGACTTGATAGCGAGATGAATTCCCTTGAGGCGCATTGAATTCAGAAAGCCTGCGCTATCTCCGATGATCAAAAAGCCGTCACCGTACGGCTTCGGCATGGACCAGAGACCGCCCTCGGGGATCGCCTTGGCGCCGTATCGGGTCATCTTGCCGCCGTCGAGGAGCGATTTTATGTACGGATGAGTTTTGAATTTCGAGTACAGGTTGTGCGGGTCCGTGAGCGGGTTTCGGTAGTTCAGGCCCACCACATGCCCGACGAGGAGCGTTGTGGGAGTCAGTGAGTATATGAATCCGCCCCCGAATGTCCGTGTGTCGAGAGGGAATCCCAGTGTGTGAACGACCGTTCCCTTTTCGATGCGTCCCTCCGGGATCTCCCATATCTCCTTCACACCCGTGACATACGACTGCGGGTTCTTGCCCTGATCAAGCTTGAGCTCATTGACGTGCGCTTTGGTCAGCGAACCGCGAACGCCCTCAGCCAGCACAGTGACTTTCGCCTTGATGTCCGTACCGGGCTCGAAGTTAGATTTCTGGTTGCCGTCCTTGTCGATGCCCTTGTCGTCGGTGCGCACGCCGACAGTCTTGCCGTCTTCGTAGAGCATGTGTCTGCCCCCGGCGGCGGTCAGGATGTCGATCTCTTTCGCCTCAACCAGTTCACCGAGCCAGGCTGTGAACTGATTCAGAGAGATGATATTGTGGCCGTGATTGTGCATGTCAGGTGGAAGCCACGGCCCCGCGAACTTGCTCGATTTGGTGAGGAAGTACAGGGTATCATCCTCGACCTTCATCCCGAGTGGCGCACCTTTCTCTTTGTAGTCGGGAATAAGCTCCTCGATACCTTTCGGGTCCATCACTGCCCCCGAGAGGACATGAGCACCGACATGGGATGCCTTCTCGATCACGAGCACCATTGTCTCGGAGAGGTCCTTTTCGGACTCAGACTCTCCGGCAGCCCGCTTCTCCTCGTGCTGATCGATCATCTCTTTGAGCTTATATGCGCACGCCAGACCTGCGGGCCCGGCACCGACTATCAGTACATCAACTTCGAACTCTTCGCGCTGGACTTCTTCCATTAATACCCTCGCATCTATGCTAACTCTTTATCTTCCTTTATATTCCATACGTCTGTGATTCGTATGGCCGTAGAGTTTTTTTAGTGATTCTCATTCGCGAAAGATAGTATCAGAACTCTCCGTTTGTCCAACAATGATAGGGTTCACCCTCAGCGCTGTCAACTGAAATACATTCGTTATCGCGTGAAGAGGTTGAGTGGGAACGGGTTGGCGTGAGTTGCTGTTTAACTAAGTGGTCAAGCCCGGATGTCAATCTGTCGAGTTTAGGGGAATAGAAGGCCCTTGGATGCAAGAGCAGGCTTCGATCGATTTGGAATGTATTGACTTTGCTATAAACAAGCGTATATTTTTAATGTGTACTCACTGAAAGTCGTATCCGTACGGGTTGCGTATATATGAAAAATTCACTTGGCATCATGCTCTTCCTGACTTTCGTCTGCGCGGCTGCTCTCCATGCTGCAACGATCGAAGACCAGCATTCGTTGCTGCGGGACAGGCTGGAATCCGGTCAGATAGAAAGAGAAGAATACTATTTGTATCTTGCGCAAAGTGTATTGGAGCCGGACGCTCTGCCGGATCACGTGTCCGTTAAAGTGACGGAGCCGGTGAGGAGTGGAACGCCGATACTTAAGGAGATTCGTCGCAACTGGCATACTTTCTCGCCGGAACTCAAGTCCCGGATGGAACCGCTTATCAATCGGCCGCTCACCGAGTTTCGGTATCTGTCACTCGACGGTCATTTCTGGGTCCACTTCGACACTGCTGCCGGAATGGAGACTCCACCGGTGCCACTTGATGATGCCGACTCATCGGGGTATCCCGATTTTGTCGAAACAATCGCTTTGTACGCTGATTCCGCATGGCGGCATATAGTCGGTACTCTCGGTTATGATGCTCCGCCGTCCGACGGCAGCCTCGGCGGAGACAGCATCTACGATATATACTTTCATCAGAGTCAATTGTATGGTATCACCTGGGGGGATACACCATATACGGAGCAGTGTGCGGATGGTTTCACGTCGCATATTCGCCTCCACCGAAATTTTCTTTCATTTGCTGATAATGATGATCCCGAGGGCAACCAGAAGGGTTCGATGAAGGTTGCTGTGACTCATGAGTTCTTTCATGCGGTGCAATTCGTTTATGACGCATACGTCAGCCCGTGGTGGGGGGAAGCGGTGAGCGTGTGGATGGAGGAGGAGGTCTTTCCGGAGGTCAACGACAACTACAACTACTTCGATGAGTTCTGGCCTGTGCCACAAAAGTCGCTCATCGACGGTGACGATATCGATCACGCATATGGCTCGTTTGTCTGGCCGGTGTATCTTGAGGAGAATTATGGCACCGAGTTCATATACGATATAGTGACTACGACCTGCTTCGGGCCATCGCCGATAACAGCGATTCAGCTCGAATTGCAGACGCGGGGTTCATCGCTGAACAATGAGTTCGGCAAGTTCCTGTTCTGGAACTATGCAACCGGCAGTCGCGCCACGGGTGAGCAGTATGATGATGCGGCCGAATATCCGGAGGTCGCGATCACTCGGACGCACTCTTCCATTCCGGCCTTGGGTCAGGCCGGCTCGGATCCGCCGTCGGTGATGGGTTCGAACTACATTCGATTTGACAACGACTCGCTCTACGACGGGATCCTGCAGTTTAAGCTCGACTCAGTTGAAGCTGGTCAATGGGCGGTCGCGTCGGTGGCCGTGGATTCGAACGGCGGTCTTGTCTTCGATCTTGATCCCTATCTGGTCGGGACATCCACACGATTCTACGTTCCGTACATCGATCGGTACGAGCATGCGGTCTTCATTCCTCACATTCGCGGAACATCTCCAAACGGTCCGTACGCCTACAATTATTCTATTTCGTACAGGCGTGTTGGCGACGCCAATGACTCCGGCGGCATCGACGTGGATGACATCATCTTCGTGATCGCGCATGTATTTCAGGGTGGCCCGGCCTCGAGCCCAGCGGAAGCAATGGATGCCGAGTGTTCAGGTGACGTCTCGATTGATGATATTGTATATCTCATCGATTACGTGTTCGGCAGCGGACCTCCGCCGTGCGGCCTCGGCTTCGAATAGACCGGTACTCGCATGATATGTCCGGTCATTGTGTGATCATAATCAAACAACACAGACACGTTTGGCTCTCCGTTAATGGCAATGGTTTTTGTTGACTAACTGCATGAACACGATTTCATTCCACCGCGAAATGTCTGAACAGATGATCGGGAAATATCGGCTCCTCGAAAAGAGGGGTGAGGGCGGATTCGGCGTTCTTTACAAAGCCGAGGACACGTTCATAGAGCGTGTTGTCGCCCTCAAGCTGCTACACACGCAGTATGTCACCAATGAGCGGTTGTCTTCGTGGTTCCGACGCGAAGCTCGTGCGATGGCACGACTGAATCACACTAATATTGTCACTATCCACAATTTCGAGATTGAGGATGACAGGCACTTCATCATAATGGAGTATGTCGATGGCAAGAACCTCGATGAACTTCTATCCGAACGGAAGTCACTATCACCCGATGAAACAATCGAAATCGCCCGACAGATGGTCGACGCTTTTGGATATGCGCATGACACGGGCATAATTCACCGCGACATAAAGCCCTCCAACATAATGATCGACTCGTCAGGAAAGGTCAAGATCACCGACTTCGGGATTGCCAAGATTCTCGGTGATTCAAAATTGACCAAGACCGGCACTGGCGCGGGCAGCATACACTACATGTCTCCGGAGCAGATCGAGGGGAGGCAGATCGACGCCCGTACCGATGTTTATTCGCTTGGAATCACGCTGTATCAGATGTTGACCGGTGCGGTGCCGTTCACGGATGAATCCGAGTTTGTCGTTATGAGGGCACACCTCGATCAGGAGCCTACCAAACCATCCGAGATAATCGCGTCCATACCGTCTGATCTCGAGAACATCGTTCTGAAGATGTTACAGAAGCAGCAGGAAGACAGATATGAGTCGATGCACACGATTGCGCGTGAACTCAGCAGTATTGGTTCGGACAAGCAAAGCTCAGATATCGCGGCGGCTATGGACTCCGCGTCCATTTCACACGAAGATCAAATGACAGTCCCTGCTACTCTGCCGCCATCCACAGTTCCAGGCGGAGATGAGCTTGAAGCAGACATACCGAAGAAGAATAAGAAAAGCCCGGTGCCGTACGTCATCGCCGGAGTCATTGCTGTGGCCGCTATGATCGCAGGATACTTCGCGTTCATGCCGGGACCGGAGGAGACTTCATCTGAACCTATTGTACTTGAAGATTCGGTGGAGGCCGCAATCGAGGATACGAGTGAATCGACATCTCCGGTGGTTGCCGAAAATGACGACGCTGTTTTGACTGAGCCGGTTGTCATCGAACCGCCGAAGCCGACCTACTCGGGGTCGTTGACGATCGAGGTTGCTCCGTACGACTTCAGCAATAGACCGGTCATGTATTTCCGTGGCGAGCGTCACACGATAAACGATTCACCGTTTACGTTGAACAGTGTTAAGCCGGGGACGCACAAGCTGAAAGTGGTTTACAATGACGAGAGCTTCGTTGAGTATGTTGAGATTGGGGATGGCAATTCGACGAGATCGTACAAGTTTAACGGCCCCAAAGGCAGGGTTTCGGTCGGTGCTCAATTCGTCGGTGAATCGAAACAACCATGGGCCAATATCGTCGTAGATGGAAAAGAAACCGGACTCGGGACGCCGGCGGTCGTGGAATTGACGGCTGGGCCGCATGAAATAAGCGTTACGCGAGATGGCTATCGGCTCATTGACAACCCCGAGATCGTCCGAGTTAAACCGAATGAGAGCGCGAATGTCGTGTTCAAGCTGAGAAGGGACTAATAGATCGATGCGGCATATCTTTTTACTTTCGAAGCTGTTTTTAACTTGCGCTGAGATTTTAACTTATCTAATATAGGCCAAAGTGATCTTCTATTGGAGGGCAGTCCTTATGAAATGGATATCAGTTCCAGTCATACTGTTTGTATTGCTATTTGCCGTTTCGGGCTCATCCGCACAGGACATCGTCGAAAAGACGCTGAAGGAAGTTTACGGTCTTTACAATCAGGCCCGCTTCCAGGACGCCATAATCAAAACAACCGACCTTCTAACGTCCGGCAATCTCGACAAGGGACAGGAGGTGCGCGCGCTTCAGATTCTGTCGCTCGCGTCCTATGGACTCGGGCATGTTGAAGAGTCAAGGCAGTACCTCACGAGGATGGTAGGTCTTGACCCAATGATAGAACTCGACGCCGACGAGTACCCGCCACAGGTATTGAATCTCTGGTACAAGGTTAGAGACGAGCATCCGATTCCTGAGGGTGCCGGCGATCGCGGATCGGAGATTCAGACAATTGCAGTGATGTATTTCGACAATAATTCGATCGTGGATCACGACAAGCTGGATGCCCTCTCGAAAGGGCTGCCCGGAATGATGATCCATGAGATAACCAAAGTTTCCGACCTGAAGGTACTCGAACGGGACCGCATCAACTACCTTGTTGAGGAACTCAAGCTCCAGCAGAGCGACCTCGTTGACCAGGGGACTGCGGTTCGGATCGGGAAGCTGCTCGGCGCACACACGCTCTTAATGGGCGGATTCATGAAGCTCTCGGATGATGATTTCCGTATCGATGCACGTCTGGTTAAGGTCGAGACGGGTGAGATCATCAAGGCTGAATATGTTGAGGGTAAGCCGAAGAAGATCATGGAACTCGAGAAAGATTTGATCATGAAGCTCCTCGCTGATCTTGATGTCACACCGAGCGACGAGGAGAAGGAAGAGATAATGAAGGGCAGAGATGCGAGTTTTGATGCGCTGTATCATTACTCTCGCGGTCTTGCCTACGAGGACAAGAAGGATTACATGGCTGCGTATCAGCAGTATCAGAAGGCGCTCGATATAGCGCCGGGATATGTTGAGGCGCAGAAGAAGATGTCACGGCTTGAGCCATTCTCGAGTCAGGGATGATTACACAACTCGTAAAGTCGACTCTGGTCGCGCTCATTCTGTTCCTGCTGCTCGCGGGTTGCGGTGCGAAAATGTACCGCGAAGGCAATATCGCCTTCGAGCAGGGGGATTACCGTGAAGCGATAGAAAAGCTGCAGCGTGCCGCAGACGAGGATCCCGACAACATTGAAATCTGGCGACAGCTTGGGGTGGCTTACTATAGAACCGATCGGCACGAACGCGCCGTGGACGCACTGAATCAAGCGCTGCTGATCGATCCGCACGATCCGCCATCAGTTCTTTACCTTGGTCTCTCCCACGAAGTTCTCGGTGAGAATGAGGTTGCCCTTCAAACCTATCGTGCCTATCTCTCCTTCGCGCAGGAAGGCCAGATGACGGATCGAATTCGGAAGAGAATCCGTTATCTTCAGGACCAGGAGATACAGCAGGAGGTCCGCGCGATAATTGCGAAAGAAGAAGAGATCGATGCTGAGGCTTTGCCCAAAACGCGTGTTGGCGTATTGGGTTTTGACACCGAACAGCTTAATCCGACATATGCTCCGCTCGGTCGCGGATTATCGGAGATGCTCGCCACCGATTTGTCCAAGATTTCCGGTTTGACCATCGTGGAGCGGTTGAGACTGAACGAGATTCGCAAAGAGCTCGAACTCGGTCAGAGCGAGATGCTCGATATTCAGACGGCCCCGCGTATGGGAAAACTGCTGGGAGCCGGAACGGTCGTTACCGGTAAACTGAGTCAGCCGGAGGAACAGCAGATCAGCGCGGAGGCGGAACTGGTCAGTACATCGCAGGGTGTAGCCACGTATCCGCCCGGAGTAGCCTCTGATCTTCAGGAGTTCTTCCGACTGGAGAAAGATCTCCTCTATTCGATTCTGAAGGAACTGGGCTATCAGCCCACGGCCGAGGACCAAGAGCGACTGGATAGCATACCGACAACATCGCTTCTCGCATTTCTGGCTTACTCCCGCGGGCTCGAGTACGAGGATCAGGGGATGTACAGACTTGCGGAAGCGGAATACCAGGCGGCTCTGCAGGAGGACCCGAGTTTTGGTGCGGCTTCAGCCGCTCTTTCAGATGTGGAAGGGCTGGCGGGCTACCTAGGCGAAGTTCCGCCGGAAAATGAGTTCCGGTCGGAAATCGATGACATGCTGGATGAGCAGCCAACTGTCCGTGAGACCGGAAGGTCACTTAAGACGACCAGGTCGATTCTGGGCTTCCAGATCGACGAGGCCGATCCTGATGAAGGAGATAATCCGCACGTATATCCGCCTGTAAAAGGCAAAGTGACTGTAACCGGATCGTTTGCACCGGATGAATAGATCTCGGGGGAATATGAAGATACTGTTACTGACTCAAATTGCGCTTGTTGTCTTTTCTCTGCTGGCGGTGAATCCTGCTCAGGCGCAAATAGTGTATGGTGATCCCGTGCACGGTTCCGCACGGTTTATATTTCAGTCGTGGACAATCGATAACGATCTCTCCGGTGAGGAGTTTGACCTGAGTCAGTGGTATTTTCCTGTTTACGCCTTCGTGCCTGTGTACGAGAATACCGAAATACATTTTTCGACCGCGACAGCAGGATCGAATACGGATTCTACCGGCAGCGATATATCTCTGACCGGAATGAATGATACAAGGTTATCCGTGCTGCGCTCGTTGTATGAGGACAAGGTGCTCATCGGTGCGGGTTTGAACCTGCCCACAGGCAAGACTACTCTCGATCAGGATGAAACCACTCTGGGGAATCTGCTGACTTCCGACTTTCTCAGTATTCCGGCGAAACGCTACGGCGAGGGTTTCGGCATCTATTTCGAGGGTGCGTTTGCGGAGAAAATCTCGATCTACTCATTCGGTCTCGGTTTCGGCTATCTCTTGAATTCATCGTATTCGCCCGTGGATGACGTTGACTCGTACAATCCCGGAAACCGCTTCGTGGTCGCCGCTAACGGTGCGATAGGCCATGAGTATGGAAATGTATACTCCTATATTCGATACAATCACTTCGGCGTGGCTGTTCAGGACGATGTCGATATTTACAGAATGGGCGCGATTACTGAGATCTCGATCGGTTCGAACGTCCTCTATCAGGCGTTTCGCCTGCACGGCGGAATCAGGGTGCTTCTCAGGGCGCCGGATGAGCGTCTGGTCGAAGGCGATCTTGTCGAATTCGAGGAGAATAACAACGGTTCGGAGTTCAGATTCTTCTCCGATTTCGGATACGATCTTCGTGGCATCGGCGTCGTTTCGATACTCCTTGATTACAAGCTCGTTAGCGCGAACAGTTTCGACGAACAGCCGGAGTTTTATGAGGGGAAGGCTACCTTGTTTGGGATTGGGGCTTCATTCGAGCGCGTTCTAAGTGAGCATGCCGCAGTTGAGGGGCGTGTGAAGTCATACAGCGGGTCCGCTGATGATGGCAATGTTGATTTGTCCGGACTCGAGCTCGGACTAATGCTGAGGTTGTCGTTGTGAAGAAGTTAGATCGCATTTTTTATGCAGTGGTTGGGTGTTGCATTCTGATCGGCGTCACTTCATGCTCGAAGTCACCGTCACGGTCAACAGATGGCGCTCGTATCGATCTGGCACTGCAATTCCCGGCTGTCGCACAGCAGTTGAACCTGATTGAAACCGTCGATCTCCTGATCCACGCGATTGACATGGATACAATCGAACAGACTCTTCCGGTCGTCGGGAGCGGTGTTGAGACTACGCTGGATGTGCCACCGGGAGCGGATCGAGTCTTCGAGATGATCGCCGCCGACTCGAACGGGCGCACAATATACTATGGTTCGGACACAGTCACGATAACCCAGGGACTCGATCAGACGGTGAGTATCGTGATGGAACCGACCGTACTTTTGCTGAAGGCGAGTCCCGGATATCAGGAGTTCACTGTTGGATCGAGCGGGAGTATAGATATTTATGTGTTCGAGGTCGATTCGCTATTCGGTGCCGCTTTTCGTCTGTATTATGATCCGAGCAGGATCAGACTCGATGCTGCGACGAAGGGGGATTTCCTCGGGGACCAGGTCATTTGGTTCCCGAATTTCGAGGATGATTACCTTGCGATAGGTGTCAGCCGCCGTACGCCGGATACCGGCCCTGTCGGGGTCAGCGGGAGCGGCGTGCTCGCTACGATCGATTTCACCGTTCTGGCCTCGGGTACGATTCCGATCAGGATAGCAGTCGAATCCGAAACCGCCCTGATCAACCCGCGGGGCGAGCCGGTCGAGCGTTTCGAAGAGTTGGCTCTTGATGGCGCAACTGTCGTTGCCAGAGGGGTGCAGTGATGAAGAACATTACTCGTCATAAATTTGGGATTCTGAGGCACTATCCGGTATTCCTCATTGCGGTAGTGCTTTTCTTATTGTTGAGCAATGTCTCGAATGGTCAGGAGTTACCTCAGAATATCTATGTCTCCGACGAGTTGGGTGATGACGAACTCGGTGACGGCACTCTCGGTAATCCGTATCAGAGTATCCTTCACGCATTGTTTCAGACAAATTATGGTGACACCATAATGATTCTGCCGGGAGTCTATGGAGATCCTATATACATGGATTACTACAGCTATTGGGCGCACCTGAAGGGTGTTGAGGGACCTGAGCAGACAATCATAGATATCGACAGCGCCTACACAGCGCTCTATGTATACGGAGGGTTCGGGGACGAGATAAGTATTACCGGTCTTACATTTAAGAGCCTGGCACAGGGTGTATACGCCTCCAATACCGGCTTGGAGATTACAAACTGCGCATTTGATTCATGCACCTCGTTTTCCGGTGAGGGTGCGTATGGCGGCGGTCTCTATATGTATTCCTGTGATGCCACCATAGAGAATTGCTCGTTCACGACCTGCTATGCTGAGACTTACGGGGGCGCTCTATACGCCAACTCGTCTAATGTCGATATCATAAACTGCTATTTCGATAACAATTTCGCCGATTATGGCGCAGCCATTGGCGTTCGGGATTTCACCGACACGTGTTTCGTGCTTGTCGCGAACTGCATATTGAAAGACGGATCTGGTGTATCGGGAGCCGGAGTCTACTTCGATGAATGTGGTGGCTTGATCACGAATAACCTCTTCATGGAGAACGAGGCGGGAGACGGCACTGCTGCGGCAGATATCACAGCGTTTACGACACTCGAGTTCTACAACAATATTATAGTCAATAACATTAACGGCGGTGTGGAGTGTCTCTCGGAGGGTACGATCTTCACGGGCTACAACTGCTACTTCGGAAATACGGGGCAGACGTTCGGTCCCGGTTGTGATGACATCGGAAACAACATTACCTCCGATCCACTCTTCGTGGATTATCACGGCGGCGACTATCACCTGCAGGACAATTCGCCGCTGATCAACGTGGGGAAGGCTCACGATCGGCTGCCTCCGTGGGATTTCGACGGCAAGAAGCGCGTTGTGAACGACCGCGTCGATATTGGACCGGACGAATGGGCGGACTGCTCGATCACGTCAGACTTCAACGCAGTGCCGACATCCGGATGCCCGGGGCTCTACGTGAGATTCAACGCCCAGGCCGGTGGCGACTACGACAGCCTGTTCTGGGACTTCGGAGACAGCACATACGCGGCGGGACTGGAAGAGGTTTATCATACTTACGATACGACCGGTTTCTTCACAGTCCGACTCTATGCCATAACTCCATGCACAACAGTCGTGGCAGTGAAGGATACACTTATCAAAGTCATGCTTGCTCCGGATGCTCAGTTTGGAACAGATGTCACGTCGGGCTGTGCGCCTCTAACAGTTCAATTCGAAGACCTCTCGACCGGGCGTCTCGATGAATGGCTCTGGACATTCGGCGACGGGGAAACATCGACCGAGCAGAACCCGACTCATGAATACGCGGAACAGGGCACCTACAACGTTCGCCTGCGCGTTTCCAACGGATGTTCGTTCGATACGCTCAGGTTGAATTCATACATTACCGTTGAGGGGAACGCCCAAACGGACTTTACGGCAGAACCGGTTGCAGGCTCTGCACCGTTGGAGGTGTCATTCAGCGATCTGTCTCTCAATGAGCCGTTCGAGTGGTCCTGGAACTTCGGCGACGGCAACACGTCAGATATCCAGAATCCAACGAATGTTTACTCCGACCCGGGACGCTACGCCGTATGGCTTGCCTCCCTGAACGACTGCGGGACGTTCGATACCGCGCTTGTGGAGAATTATATCACTGTTTACGGTTTCGACCTGACTCTCAATGATACTCTCGATGACAAGTATACAAAGACTATATACTTCTCAGCGGACACACTTTTCGGCCAGTTCAACCGAGAGATCAACCTCGAGGCTGTGACTGTCGCTGAGCCGTCCCGCGGAACGATAGAGTACATGTTGATCGACCCCACGGTGACGGTCAACGACTCATCTCGAATCATTGCCACTCTCTCCAAAGATGTGCCGCGAGGAATATATGGTGCAGCCCTCATCGGAACCGCACAGGGCGGTGCGCCTATGGACACTATGACATTCGAGTTGGTATCATACGCCGATCCGTTGATTCTTGTCAACGAGGACGAGATAACATTCGATACGACCCAGGTCGACAGCACGACCGAATATGTGCTCCGTGTCAGGAATCAGAGCTCATTTGCGGATGGATTCGAGATCGAAATCACTGGTATCACTTTCTCCGGATCGAGCGCGTTTTCGGCAGCTCCGACTTCAGCGACCATTTTCTCAGAGTCGTTTAGAGATATCACCCTGTCATTCGTTCCACCCGATACCGGGCATTTTGCGGCGACTATGACTATCCACTCGGATGATCCGGCGATCCCTGAATTCGATGTTCAACTAAGCGGTATAGGTATACCGGAACGCGTGCCGCCGTATGTTCGCTCAACTGATCCGGAGGACGGCACAGATGACATATCGTTCAAGGCAAATGTCACTGTTCGTATGAGCGAACCGTTAGAGCTCGAACAGGTTAATTCATCGAACTTCGTTTTCGTCAGCGGTAAAGTTGATTTGCCGATAGAGGGCCAACTCAACTATCTGCCTACTGTTTGGGAAGTGGTATTTAGTCCCGACGATCCGCTTCTTCCGCTTGACACTATTACAGTGACCGTGAGCGGGGATCTCGCTGATCCAGCAGGGAACACTCTCGATGGTGACCGTGACGGATTGCAGGAAGGCTCGCCGGACGACGACTATTCGTTTTCGTTTGTTACGGGACCGGGGGTTCATCCCGGTGATGCCAACAACGACGGCAAAGTAAATGAGGCGGATATTCTCCCGCTGGGAGTGTACTGGATGATGACCGGACCGGAGCGCACCGGTGGTCTCGAGTGGAGATTGCAGGTGGCATCGGCATGGGATCCCCTGGCGGCGACATACGCCGACTGCAACGGTGACGGTGTAGTCAACGAGAATGATGTCAGTGCTATAGGCGTGGCCTGGGATCAGACGCATGACTTTGCGGCTCCCGCATTTGTGCCGGATGAGAAGGAGATGCGGCAGCATAAGGAGGCGTTCGAGGCGATCTACTTCGCACTCGCATCCTCGGAGGGAGATGAATTCGCCGACAGAGTGAGAGAACTGATATCAAAGTATGTTGAAATCGATGCAAGGCCGGACAGATTCACGCTGTCACAGAACTATCCGAATCCGTTCAATCCATCGACTCATATCCACTATAATCTACCAGATGAAGCACATGTTGTGTTGACGATTCACAACATCCTCGGTCAGACAGTGACCGTTCTCGTTGATGATCGTCAGGGGGCAGGGTTCTACCGTGTGACCTGGGATGGCATGAGCGATTACGGAGAGCAAGTGCCGTCCGGGATATACTTCTACCGACTCACGGCAGGCAGTTTTTCTGAAGTTAAGAAGATGATGCTTTTGCGATAGACTTTGCGCGGGTCCAGCGACATCAAAATCCCTGTGACGGGAGGTGATAGACGAAGCATTTGCAAATGTGAGATTTGATATCGATAAAGCGCAGATTTGCTGACTCGGGCTGTGTAGCAAGGAGCTGTGTGATCTCTATAGTCCTGTCAGAAACAACATCCGCACACTTCAATCGATGCTTTTGAGTCTCGCATTCAGTTGGTGTATGCCGAAGAGGATCTTTTAGAGTGAAGCAGACCGGGGGGACATTATGGCGTGCGAACCACTCAAAGATAAGATACTCATTTGTGCCGACTGTAATGAGGAGTTTGTATTTACGGTCAGCGCACAAGAGTATTTTCTCGAGAAAGGGTTCACGGAAGAACCCAAGAGATGCAAGTCGTGCTACACCAGGTTGAAGAAGCAGAAACGCCAGGAACAGAAAGACAGCAGGTCGAAGCCACGGAAGGCTCGGCGCAATCATTCCGGTGGTTCTGCGGTGACTCAGCTTGGAAATGAGCACAACAGAGGCAACCTGAAGTAGCTTTTATCATTCGATTTTACTCGCAGACTTACAACACTCGAAAGTCTCCTGCGAGAGGGCCTTTTACTTACTTTAGGTACAACATTTTTCGGACCTGTTCCCGTTCGTCGTGGGACAGTCGGATGAAGTATGTCCCGGAAGGGATGTCCGATCCGTTTGTCGAGGATGCCGTCCATTCAAACAGATGGCTGCCGGTAGCTACCGTCTGCTCCGTCGAGTAGACGGTCTGCCCAAGTATGTTGAATACATCAATCTCGACGATTCCATCTGTCGGTACGGAGTATTCCACCACTGTAGAGGCGTTGAACGGGTTCGGGTAGTTCTGCCCGACGCTGAATCCGTCCGGTAGAATACCGTCGTCAAGGTTTTCCTCCGCAGCTGAGATGAGGGAGACTATGAGATCAGCCGTCATGGTATCCGCTGAGGTGGAGATGTTGTTGACAGCTACCAGTGTATTTGCACCGTCATAGTCGTTTGAGTTCGGCGATGAGGTCGGCGAGAACGACGTCACGCCATACGACCCCGGGTACGGATCGCCAGCGTCTCCGTGTCCCATGCCTTTCTCCATGCTCCACAGATTATCCGACTGTACAAGCGCTACGGCGTAGTTTCCGCTCAATGTGTGGCCAGGATACCATTCGTTATCGTTGTGTGATACGGAATTATCGATGTGCCAGATGAGTAGACCCTCACCAGGTAGTGCCGAGTCGTAGCCGGTCTTCTGCCGGTTCTCCACGAGGAAATACTCGCTGCCCGGCGACCCGTTGGTCCAGAGCTTGTAGATCGTCCCTGAGGAGAAAACATCTGGAATCTGTACATTGGTCATGTTCGAGGCTACGTTCGTTGCAGTTGTGAAACCGAGTTCAATTCGACACCATGCGTCAAAGTGAGCAGGCGAACTGCCGAGACTACCGTTCCATGACCCGGATGCCATAATCGACCATCTTCCGACGCCGTTCGAGGAGTAGTCCCTGTCATACAGATCCGGCAGCCCGAAGACATGCCCGAGCTCATGACAGAAAACGCCGATCGTCATATCGCCGGATGATGACCAGTATTCGGGCATCATGCTGTATGTGTAGACATATACTCCATCCTTCAGCCGAGGGCTTATTGCCCATTTGTGCGACCAGATGTCGTTCGCTGAAAGAGTGAACTCCGCTCCGGGGCCGGAGTGGACGACCATCAGGCCGTCCACCCAACCGTTGTTATCGTTGTCATACTGACTGAAGTCAACAACTCCGTCAACGAGATCGACCGCTTCTTCGACGAGCTTCTGGCAGTTGTTCGGATAGGTCCCGGTGCCGTTGTCGGAACCGACGTAGTAGGCCAGATTCTGGCTTGCTGTTGCCCAGCCGAGATCAGACGGAAGATCAACGGCCACGATGTCGAGCTGACCATACGAGGTCTCGTTGTAATATGTCCTGACAGTCGTTCCGGACGCGCCGTAGATCAGAGTATCGAAGAACTCTTCAGCTACGATCCCGGCGCGATCCGGGAAGTCTACGAGTATGCAGAGCATGTTCCTGGACGCGCTCGATGACGCGAGCCATGCCCTGAGATCAATATCAGCCGGCTCATCGACACCTCGCAAAGCCCAGCTCTCCTGAAGAGATGCGTAGATGAAGTTGGCGGCATTCGATCTAGCTGCATAATCAGGATCCTTTGGGTCTCCGGTATATGGCGGCATGGCGGAACCGCTCTCGACGATCCCGATCAGCAACAAGAGCATCGCTGCAACAGTTGTTATGATCCTGATATGCATTTTGCGTCTCCTGCTAAGAGTTCTCTAAAACTTGAGTCCGGATGAAACCGCGAATGCCATGCCCTTCCCGAACTTGGGCAGGACGGTGCCGGATGAAGCCCACCCGATGTCGAAATAGAAGGACGATATGTTGACGCCGCCTCCGAGAGACAGCGACGAACCGTGAAGCCCGCCTAATGAGAGTCCCGCGCGGAGCGGCAGATAGCTGAGAGCCTGATACTCACCACCAACCGAGATCTCGGGGGTTGTTGTGGAGCCGAATTTGTCCCTCAATCCGAGTTTCAGGTCTGACGCGAGAAGGAAGTCGCCGTAGGTGTGCGAAGCACCGATGTTTACTTCCGGCGCGAGGCTTGTCGAGAAAGAGCCGATGGAGTGTTCGATTTCGTCAGAAACGACAGTTGTATCCTCATCCGCCGTTTCGACCGTGAATCCAGCGACGTCGAAGAAGTATTCAGTCTCCCTGGTCTCATTATTCCATGAGATGTTCGAGACGAGGTTCTTGATTCCGAATGAGAAGACCCAGTCTTCACCGTAGTTGGCAGCAGCGCCGATATCGAAACCGTAGCCGGAACCTCCTGTCGATGACCTCACAGTCATCGAACCGTCCGCGTTGACTCCGTCGTAGTTTGTTGTGGCGCTTGCATCGGCCTGGGTTATATCAAAGACTGCTATACCGCGTATGTACTTGAATGTCAGGCCGGCGGTCACTTTGCCCCAATCGAAGCTCCGGACCTTGCGGCCGTACGACAGATTGAAGTCAACGTGAGCGATGCCTTCCCCGTCAGCGTCATCGATAACCACAGTTTCCCCTACCTTGTTGCCGAAGAATGCGAGGTCGACGACGTCCTTCGACAGGTTGCCGCGGCCGCCCGCTTCGACTACGGTTGAGAAGGCAAACGGGCCGTGCGAGACGCTGAGTGCGGTAGCGCCGGTGTTGCCTTTGAACTCAAGACCGTCGGTGGGTATTTTATCAAGGATATCCTGCTTGTCCTGGTCTGTCAGGTGGCTGCCGTTATACTTGTTGTAGTCACCTTTCGAGAAGGCGTTATTGTTGATGAGCGAGCCGAATCCGAAGAGGCCGACCGATGTATTGGGCCTGTCTGCGAGAGCGAGGTTCGCGGGATTGAGTCCGACAGACTCGTACCCGCGAGCGACTGCAGTATAGCTGCCCGCCATCGCGATGCTTCTCGCATCATAGTGGCTGCCCGCCATCGCGGATGCGCAGAGCAGAAGTATCAAACCGAACACGCTGTATGTTTTGAGTCTAAACATGATTCTGATCCCTCCCTTTATTCCTGCTTAGAAATCACCCATGCGGGCCGAGACTTCCATGTACGCCTGAACGTTGATGTAGTCGCTGGAGATGATTTTCACAGTCTCACCGTTAGTGCCGGCGAATGTGATTATCTGGCCTATGTAGATTGTCTCGTTGTTGAGTATCTGAAGGTCCTGGCTGGTCAGAACAGTCGTGAAATCGGAGCCAACGCTGTTGCTGACGAGGCCGTTCGAGCCGAGTGTGCCGGAGCCGACTTCGACCGGCCCGATTGTGATATCCGGATTGTCATAGATATCCAGCGTGTCGCCCTTCAGGTAGAGCGTTACCGAAGCCTCCAGCGGGAGATGATTGGTCAGATGCGCATGGACAGTACCGGTATGGAGCCTGTCAACGAGATCGTCGTCAATGTCATCCAGTTCCGCCTTGTTGATATCCGTATCGAACGTTGTATTGCCTATGGACATCTCGAGCGGCGAAACAATGCTCACTTTACCGTAGACATAGGCATCATCCGTTACCGTACCCGAGGTCACGCCGTCACCGACCGTGGCAGTGCCTGTGAGCGTAATCGAGCTCGGGATCGGATTCAGGAAATCGCTCAAGTCATCCACAACCACAGTTGTCTTTCCGGGGATCTGTGCAGAGCCGCCGTTCAGTGTCGCTGAGATATCGAGTTCCTGACCGTTGTTTCCTTCGAGACGAATGTCTGCATCCGTCGGAAGGCTGACAGCCGAGTATATCTCGAGTGTCATGACCGCCGATGTGAGATTGAAATTCTCGAAGCCGGTCGGAATATCCACTGATTCATGCACCGGATCGATGGTGACATCCGTGGGCGCAATGACTCCGGTTACGGACGAGAATGCGAGATCAGTAACGACCACCTCGACGGCGAACGAATCGGATGCACTCACAAGGACTGTCTCCGAGCCGCTTCCCGCGATCTCAACGTCGAGTTCGACGTCCATTGACGGGTCAGATTCGCCCGCCAGCGGAGTGAATGTGTAACCGGCGAGGCTGCGAACTATTTGCTGGTTCTGCTGCCTCGAGAGCTCAACGGAGAAGTTGAGCGGTTGCGTGCCGTTTCGGAATTCGTCCACATTGACGGTGATCGTTGTCGGGAGCTCAGTCGCGTTCGTGACGCGGATCTCGATCTGACCGTCGCTCACTGCTGCCGATTCGATGTCATTGTCATTCGCAAAGCCGATTCTCTCCTGGTAGCTCTTGCTCTGAGACGAGATGAGAGCGTTTGCCGAGGAGACCGTAACGTTTGGTGAGAATCCAGCTTCAACACTGACAGACTTGTCGGCCAGAGTCAGCAGTGTGTCGCCCTCGAGGTACAGAAATGCGCTGTATGAGAGCCTGTTGTAGAGTGTTTTCCCAGCGAGATCAATGCTTCCGGATTCCGCTGAGCCAGCCTGGATTCCATCCGGAAATCTCACAAGCCCGATCACGTCGAATGTTGAGATGTCGATGATGCCGATGTTGGCGCTGTCGAGATTGAGACCGAAGTTGTTGGTTGCCGTGATAATGAGCGAACCCGACTCGATCGTGACCGAGTTGAATTCCGCAATCTCGGGCAGACTCTTGTTCGCCTGGATAGTCATGCTTGGCACGACGCCGCCCTCCCCCAGCGAGACATAGTCCGAGAGACTGATCTGCTCCGCGACCGCCGTGGGCGAGTTAATCTCGACCGAGCCAAGCTTCTCGGAGTAGGCCGTAGTGATACCGTCGATCGCCAGACCGGCGTCGATTGACACCGTGTCCATTGTCTGATCGATTGAGATCGAGATGTTGCCGAGCGAGTCGTAGCTGAGGTTCTCCTCGTCCATACGATCGACTAGCTCGAGCATATCGTAGTTGTGCGAGATGAGTGGTACCACCAGGTCAGTGTCCCATGTCGGTTGCTGCGGTTTCTCGAAGCTGCAGGCGCTGAGACCGATTGTCAGTCCGAGCGCAAGGACGAGCCCGCAGATTGTTTTGGCATTCAGAGTAAATCCCTTCATGACCTTCCTCTCCTGCTAAGTTTCCTTCCCCTCTAGTTAAATTGCCTGAGTCCCATGCGTCTAAACGCAAGCACTGTGCCACGTTGCCGGCTGAGCTTAAGGCAATGAGCGCCAGTTAATTAGAGCGTTGTGTCGATGTGAAACCTGTTGTCCAAGTGGTGGGTCGGAAGGAGCCAGTGTCGGAGTTGTCCAATACGTCGAGCGCTTGCTCACTGAAATCAGGTCGGCAATGCTCTACGACAATTCTACGACACTCTACGACAACTTTTCGCTTGAAAACAGACCGTTCGGATATATATTACGACGCTTTCGGAAATTCGAGCAATACAGTTCCATTTTGGGAGTTTGAAAATGATCAGCACATCCGATTTCCGCAAGGGCATGAGAATCGCGATCGAGGGCCAGCCATACTGGATAGTTGATTTCCAGCATGTGAAGATGGGTCGCGGGGGAGCGAATGTCCGAACCAAGTTGAAGAATATCAAGACCGGTCAGGTGATAGACAAGACCTTCTCCGGCGGCGAGACATTCGACGAGCCGAACTTCGAACAGAAGCAAATGCAGTATATGTACAACGACGACACCGACTGGTATTTCATGGACACGCGGACATTCGACCAGGTTTCGATCAGCAAAGAGAAGCTCGAAGACAACATCTGGTATCTTCAGGAGAACCAGTCTTACTCGATACTGTTCTTCGAAGGCGAACCGATTCAGGTTGATCTTCCGTCATCGGTCGTTTTCGAGGTCGTTGAGGCCGATCCGGCGATCAAGGGAGACACTGTAACGAATGTGATGAAAAGCGCCAAGGTCGAAACCGGGCTCGAGGTGAAGGTGCCGATGTTCGTCAAGGAAGGCGATCGAATCAAGATAGACACGAGAGACGGCAAGTATATAGAGAGAGCCTGACCGGATGGATGGAGGCGTAGACTCTTCCGCTCTGATCTACATCGGTACTGATGAATCCGGCAAGGGGGACTACTTCGGGCCGCTGGTTATAGCGGCCGTTTGTGTTACTCCGGAATCGAAGGATCGACTTCTTGCTCTCGACGTCAAAGACTCAAAGACTACATCCGACAAAAAGGTCCGACGAATTGCGGACTCGATTGTGTCTGAACTCCCGCACTCAGTGGTGGCGATTGGACCGGAGAAGTACAACGAGCTGTACGGCAAGATTCGCAACTTGAACCGACTTCTGGCCTGGGGCCATTCCCGTGCGATAGAGAATATCCTGGAGGATTGTCCGGTGGAGAGCGCGATCACGGATCAATTCGGAGATCCGGGATATGTGAAGAGCGCACTTATGAAGAAAGGGCGTGGAATCGAGCTGATTCAGGAGACGAAGGGAGAGCGGCATCTTGGAGTTGCGGCTGCGTCGATCATCGCCCGTGCAAGATTCCTCGATTACCTCGATCGCTATTCACGCGATTCAGGCATCACGCTTCCGAAGGGTGCCGGTCTGAATGTCGATCAGGCTGCGGCGGAGTATTGCCGGAAGCATGGTTCTGAGGCGCTTGTGAAGGTAGCCAAGCTGCATTTCAAGAACACAAGGAAGGTCAATGTCCTCCTCGGCGGAGATATTCGATAGGATAAGAGCTGACAATCGCTCTGGCGCGGCAACTCTCTACACTCAGGCGCTCGAGTATCTGCGAGCCGTAGTAGATGAAATCTCTGTTACCTCGACTTCCGATCACTCTGCAAAGCTCTCGGGACTTCCCAACAGAATCCGAAGTGTAAAGCCGGAGATGGCGCCGTTCGTGAATCTGGCAAATCGACTCCACCGGAAGCTTGAACGGGTCAGGTCAGAATCCGACGCTATGGATTCGCTTCGGAAATGGATCGACAGTCTCGCCGCCAACAATACCGAATCACCACAGAAGCTGGCATCCCATGCCGCCGGGCTGATCCCGGAGGGATCCCGGATCCTCACAATCAGCATGTCATCCTCGATTGTTGCTGTCTTCGAGCACCATCCCGCCCGCGAAACCCTGAGTGCGGTGGTTCCGGAAGGACGGCCGATGTGCGAGGGAGTCGACCTCGCCCGGAAGATCGACGTATTCGGCGTGCGTACCGAAGTCATTGCTGATCTGGCGGTTGAGAGATGCATCGCAGAATGCGATCTCTTTCTCACCGGTGCAGATGCAGTGACAGAGGAATATCTCGTCAACAAGATCGGCACTGGCATATTCGCAGGTTTGATGCGCGCTGCCGGTAAAAGGAACGTTGCGGTATTCGCGGAGAATAAGCTCGTCAGCACGTCCGATTTCTCATTCGAGCCGGAGATGTATCCCCCGGAAGAGATTTCCGACGTTGAGCTAAGTTATGGCAGGGTAGCAAATTTCTACTTCGAATCGATCGATATCTCCCGTTTTTCCCATTTTGTCACCGACTCAGGAATCAAATCTGAATCAGAGATCAGGCAGCTCGTGGAGTATGTCAGCCGCTGACATACTGTCGGAAACAGGCTGACGTTTCAAAACGCGACAACCCGCATCCAGACCTTTGTGTCGTCAGCACGCCCCTGTCGCTCTATCTGCTTAATAATCAAGCAATAATGTCGATAACTACATGAGAACCCGTACTCTGTAGGAGGCGCTGATGAGTCTTATTCTGCAGGCAACGCTTTTCGTTGTGCTTGCCGGCTTCACTGTTGCACTCTTAACCCACAGGGAAAAGTACTTCAGACGCAATCCTGATGTCTGGCTTAAGCTGGCGGTCGGAATCGGTTTCCTTGACGCTGCTTCGCTTCTGTTTCTCGTTGAGGGTTTGGGGTATGACAGTCGACTGCCGGTAATCGGCGATGATGTTCTAAGGTTCTCGTTTCAGAGTCTCACACTAATAGCCGGTGCCCTCCTGGCGTTCGCCGGTCTCGCGGAGTGGATACCCTCGCTCGTGCGATCGAACCGAAGGATGGCACAATCGCAGGCAATCGCGGAATTGGTTGCGAGCATGCGGTGTACGGTAACCAACTGGACCGCACCGACGGTCGAGTTGCTGGATGAATTCGCACGGCAAATCGATGAGACACTTCGCCCCGCCTCAGGGCTTGCTCTCTGGAGGACGAAGTCGGGCGGAGAGTTCGCTATTGCCAAACGTCTCCGGGATGGAGCAAGTCTGCCGGTAGACTCGGTGACAGGACTCGTTGAGATCAGAACAGCTTTGGAGACACCGGAATCCGACTATCTTACTGGTACTGATGTTTCTGGAGAATTGTCCGAAAGTCTCGATCTGCAGGAGAACGGTTGCGAAGTGCTTGCGGTTTGCCCATTTGCGTCTCAGGGAAAGACGTACGGTGCGATCGTTCTCGCTTTCGAGGATGCCGAGGATTTCACACCGGACGATTTCGATCTGATGAACTTCGGGGTGGAAGTTATAGCGGACGCGATGCACTCACTGGATCTCAGAAGCGATCTTATCGGCCTGATCGCATCTCAGGATACATCTATGCGTTTGCAGAGGATAGCATCGGAATCCAACGATCTTGCCGCTTTCCTGAGTAGAGGTTACGATTTGATTACGCGTCTTGTACCGGCAGACATGATCTCTGTTGCGGTAATCGAGGAGAACAACTCGAACATGCGGCGGTACTCGTACTCCGAGTCGGCGAACGCAATCTCGGAAGTCGGCATGTCCCTGCCGCTCCGGAAGACAGCGGTGCAGGATGTTATTCGGGATTGCCGTTCGGATATCGTTGCCAGGGTCTCCGGCCTGACATACTCTGACGATGCCTGGCTGGCGCGATGTGGATTCAACTCGCGCATAACCGTGCCAGTGGTAGTGGCGGGAGAGGCGTTGGCTGCTCTATCGTTTGTATCGCTGGAGCGCGGCCAATATGACAAGTCGGATCTAACGAATGCAGAGATTGTAGCGACTGCGTTCGCGAGCGTTACAGGTGCGGCGAGGCAGCGTGAGCTAAACTCGTCCCGGCTAAAGACCATGCGCGAAACTTCGGATATTACGCGCAGATTCGTAACCGACGGTGACTCGGGGGAATTCCTGCGTGAATTTACCAGGTCAGCCGTTGAGGGATTGCCGGTTACGGAAGCACGCGTGTTTTCGTACGATCGAACTCTCAATCAGGTCAGATGCATTGCTGTCGACAGCCGGAGAGAACACAGCCGGCAGGATGCATTCCGCTGCTCTAGCAATCTCGACAGCTTGCGCAGAGTGTCGTCGGCAGTTCGCGTGGGCGAGCCCGTTGTGATTCGTACGGAGGACGACGAAACGCTGAGCAGTTCGGAGATGTCGATGCTCAGTTCTTTCAAAGCCAGTACTGTGATAATCGTCCCCTTGACGGTTCGAAGCTCTCTGGAGGGGCTGTTGGTTTTGTCTGAGATTCGATCATGGGATCGGCGGCCGTTCGACAGGGATGATCTTTCCCTAATTTCCATGCTCGCCACACAGGCATCGGTTTTGCTCGGCCTAATGGGAAGACCGTCACGCTCCGCTCGGCACGTTAAGCCAGAGACTTCAAAAGAAGATGGATTTGGTGACATTGACAGATTCGCATTCACAGATATCACTCGAAAACTGAAAGACCCGCTGACTTCAATTCTTGGCGCCGCCGAGCTTCTCGAAACGAGTCTTCCGGTGTCCGACAGCCCGATGTCGCGTTGTGTACGCACAATCAGACGGAACGCTGACACGGTGGCGCGAGCGTTTAACATGTACGGCGATTACGTGAACTCGCATCGAAACCGAGTGAGCCGTACTCATCACGTAAAGCAGCAATGATTGATACAAAATCGTACCACACCAACTCGGAGAATCTGCGTGAAACGGCAGCGAGTTCGCTGATCGCAGCAGAGATGCTCTCCAATGAACCCGAGTACTGTATCCGCGAGGATACCCAGCTCAAGCGGGCGATATCGGTTATGCTGATGTCATCGGTGGACTCATTTGATGCGTCGCTCGAACCGAATCTGAAAAACCGTGGTCATCGTGTACTGCATGCCAGAAGCTCTCTGGAGGCCGTGAAACAGCTTCAGGCGGAGGATGTCGGGGTCATAATCACTGACATATCGATTCTCTCCGAAGCGGGCTCATCCACACTCTCGGTCTGCAAGAAGCTTCGGCCGAATTGCCTTGTCGTTGTGTCGACGGATTTCGGACGGAGTACTCTGGCGGATCTTGCGGGCGATGGTGAGGTTGATTTCGTGGTTTCGTCCGCTTGCAGATACAGCGAAATTGAAGACCTCGTTGATGCAATATCGACTCTGGACACGGGTGTCAGGAAATGAGAAGTCCGGATCACACAGGCGTGCATGTTCCCATGCGAGACGGTGCACGCGAGACCATAGATATCCTCCGTCAGCTCTTGCGCCAGATATGCGCCAACAATCGTGCTCAGGTGGTGGCCGTTCAGGGCGTTTCCGTGCTCGGCATCGATCAGACTCACGTGCACGTATCGAGTCTGCACGATACGGAGCATTTGACTGACGAATGTCTAAGGGCGGTCACGGCGATAGTAAAGGCGCATGACAGCCGGGAGCCAGTTGTGTTCATCGAGGACGTGTCGATTAGCGTGCTGCGGAAAGTAGAAAGCGTAGAGACATGCGGCGTTCGCTCTGCGGCATTTGTGCCGCTCGATCTGCCCTCTGCTCCAAAAGCGGTGCTGGTTCTCCTCTGGTTCAGGGAGTCCCGGAGCTACTCGTCGGACGAGCTTGAAAATCTAATTTTTTCTGCACGTCTCGTGTCCATTCTCTGCAAGAGCATTCAGATAATGAAGACGAGTTCCGAGCAATCCTGCAAGCTTTCAGCGCTCGTGGAGCTGTCGACCACTATCTACTCGTCTCTAAGCTATCAGGTGGTACTTCAGAAGGTGATCGACCTTGCTGCTTCTCTCGTATCGGCAAGCTATGCAACGATCTACATTTTGAGTCCGGACGAGGAGCGTTTGTCACCGCTTCTGACAAGTGCGAAAGCGGAGCACGACACGATAATGCAGAGAGATATTGCGATCGGCCGAGGGCCGGAGGGGCGGGCTGCGTCGCTCGGTGAGGGTGTGATTGCAAACGGCTTGCCGCCGGAGCAGGGAACTCCGAAGTCCGGAGGCGGTTCTCGAATCGCCGTCCCGCTGATTTTCTCGGGCAGTGCTATCGGCGTACTCTCCGTGCATCGTGCGTCGGGCGATCTGTTCAGCCTGGATGATCTCCAGTTTCTCGCCATCTTCGCGAGACAGGCCGCGGATGTAATCGAGAACGCCCGTATGTACAAAGATCTGAAAGATGCCTACGACAAGCTGAGTCGGACCCAGGAACAGATGCTCGAGACCGAGAAGCTGCGTGCACTCGGCGAGATGGCTTGTGCAGTGGCTCATGACTTTAACAATAACCTCGGGTCGATTCTCGGGCGGGCGCAGCTACTTCAGCGTGAAACCACCGATGCCGGCATTGTGGCGGGTCTGAAGGAGATCGAGAACCTGGCGCTCAAAGGCTCGGACAGCGTCCGTCGAACTCAGGAGTTCGCGAGGGTTCGCAGCAAGACGGCGAAAAAACGAGTCTCGATAAACGAAGTGGTTCAAGAGGCTATCGAAACTACACGTCCGATCTGGAAAGACCAGGCGCAGTTGAATATGGCCGAGATCGAAATGGGTGTCGATCTCGAGTCAACGCAGCCGCTGGCCGGATCGGCGGGTGAACTTGTGGATGCGCTCTCGAATATCATCCAGAATTCGGTCGAGGCGCTCCCGCACGGCGGTCGCATCGATATAGCAACCTTTGACCGGGATAACTCGGTCGTTCTGTCTATACGTGATGACGGTATCGGCATGGCGCCGGAAGTACGAGACAAGATATTCTATCCGTTCTTCTCCACCAAGGGCAAGGGAAAGACCGGACTCGGGATGAGTGTTGCGTACGGTATTCTGTCACGTCATCAGGCGACGGTTGAGATCGAAACCGCTGAAGGCGCGGGCACAACAATTACGATTGTTCTTCCTGCGCGCCCCGATCTCAAAGAGGCCGGAGCATCGCCGACAGTTGCCAACGATGTCGGTAAGCTGAGAGTCCTTGTAATCGATGACGATGAGTCACTCCTGAATGTAGTTAGGGAGCTGCTTGTCGCCATCGGTCATGAGCCGACGGTCGCGAAGGATGGCATGGAAGGGCTGTCGCTTTTCGATGAAGACAGTTTCGATTTTGTGATCACTGATCTCGGGTTGCCCGGAATGTCCGGATGGGATGTAGCCAAGGCAGTCAAGTTGAAAAGGCGATCGCTGCCGGTGATGATAATCTCCGGCTGGGGTGCCCAGATCGCGGAAGATGACGTGGCATCGCGCGGCGTCAATATGGTTCTCTCGAAACCATTCACTGTAACCCAGCTCAGAGATGCGATAAATCAGATATTCGCCGAGAAGACAGTTTCAGCATAGGCGAGATTAAGAGAGTGTTGAATGCAGGAGATGAGTAAGACAGGTTCTGTCGAATCGAAGGCCGCTGCTTTCGCGACATCGCTCGAAGCCACGATCAAGAGCTTTCGCATGTATCCGCCGGATCATCCGGCCTGCCAGAATGCGATCAAGAAGCCTTACTCGATCCTGCAGGAACTCCTGACAGAACTCGATACTGTAATCCTCAGCGTGATCGACGGTGGACTCGCTGTAAATGGCACTGCTACGGGAATGAGCAGCCAGACATCTCTTATTGCATCCGCAATCCAGGAGCTTGCTCTCCGAAGCATTGTGATTACGTCAGAGGTCCGACCCGAACAACTATCCGGTTTTCTGAGGTACTTCACACTCAAAATGAGCAAGAAGGACAATTGGTCCGACCTCCGAGCATATCTTGCGGAGAATGCCATCACGGGTGTGGAGATCGACACACTGAGATACGAACTCGTTGGTGACGACGAGCAAATCGTATCGAGGGATTCGACGTTTGGAGTGACTGGGGCGGCTGCCGGTCAGGCTGCCAAGATGACGCTCGAGTTTGCGAATCTGGCAAAGGAGCATCCCGAGTTCCTGATAAGCCTGCTCTCCGACAGAGATTCCGGGGAAAAAAAACTCGCCCGGCAATATGAGAAAGCCATCGATTTCGATAAGCTAAATGGCGAAATCGAGGCGGAGATGGGTGAAATCGCTGAAGATCAGCTCGTGCGTATCGTCGGGCATGCTCTCAAACGGAAGATGGAATCGGAGGACGGGATAGACGAGGCCGATCTCGAACATATGCTGTTCGGGATACGGTCGATGGTCGAGAAGGTTAACAACCCTAATCTGGTGCCAAAGGTCAAGAAGCTCGTCGAAGAGCTGAATCTTATCGACGAAAATCTCGTTGATCTCATTCTCTCGGGCAAACATTCCAAGAAGAAGCTGGCGTTCGAGGAACTCGAGAAATTCAATGTGAGCCTGGAGGGCGGACTGCCGAGCGAGTCGGCTGTCAGGCAGGTCCCGAAGCGTCTCGATGCGCTCGAGGACAAGGACTACACAAGTCGGCTTCTCTCGCGGGTCTTTGATGACCTGAGGAAGTCTGCACGCGATACCGAATCCTTCGCCGGGTATGAAGCCAGTCTTCTCAATCTCATAGATTCCGCGATCAAAGAGGACGCTTCACATACGCTCGATGAGCTTGTCGAGATTGTTCTTTCGGAACTGGGGGATGTCTCTATCGAGATGCCATACTTCGGGTCTCTCTGTAAGGCGTCAACGAGAATCGGCGACTGGCTTCTCGATGAGGTTCGTCTCGAAGACGTTCAGAAACTCGCTGCGGCGGTGCGGAAGTTCTCTGGCGGGGAAGTTGCCTATGCGGAGGGCGTCAATGACCGGGCCGATGATTTCCTGATTGAGTTCGCATCGGGTGAGCGGATCAGAAGAATCATCACGGCCTGCGCCGAGAAGCCGTCGGAACGTCTTCGAATCACCGAGAACCTCTTGAATCAGTTTCCCACATATGATTCCGCGCTTGCGTTGATCGATTTCATTTCGCACAAGGATCGAGGGGTGCGACTTATGATACTCAGAGTGCTGGCAGACTACAGGGAGCCGACTCTGAAAGCGTTCGAAACTCTGCTCGATGATAAAAAACTGATAGAGCGTCAGTCGGGATCTACTGATCTGACACTCGAATCATACTACAAGGTCCGAAACATCATATTTGTTTCAGGGAACCTCGGTCTCGCGGATGCGGTAGCAGTTGTAGAGAAGTTTGTTGCGGAATCCGATCAGCGTGTCGTGGAGAATGTCATTGAAGCGCTGGAGAAGATTGGATGTGAACGATCCGCAAGATTGCTCGCCGGATATCTACACTCGCCGAGTGATAAGATCAAGCGGAAGGCGATTTCCGCGATAGGGAACATCGGGGGCGCTACCGTGATGCCACATCTCGTGGATGCATACAAATCCAGTCCGGAGATGCGAGCTACACTCGCACCCATTATTGCAAAGATTGGCGGCGAGGAATCCGTAGAATTTTTGAGCAGTCTTCTGAACAGGCGAGAGAGCTATATCAAAGAGATCCTCAGTAAATCGGTGGAGGCGGAGAAGATTGCGGTCGTCTCGGCGCTTGCCCGCATCAGGAGTACTCGCAGCATCGCTGTTTTGAAGGAATTCCGGCAATCATCCTCATCCGGGATACTCGGCCTTTTCAAATCCACTGCCCTTTCGCAGGCTGTCGATCGGGCAATTAGTCAGATTGAAAGGGATTTAAGCACTGGACAGAACAGCTAAACTGTACGTATCTAATACTGATGACTAATTGCACAGCTACAGCCGTTGTTGCGCTGCTTCTGCTCGCCGCACTTTTTGCCACTAACGCAGACGGCCAATACTATTTCGGCAAGAATAAAATCCAGTACTCGCAGTTTGACTGGTATGTTCTTCAGACAGAGCATTTCGATGTCTACTACTACAAAGGAGAGGACCGCCTGGCTCGAATGGCGGCTGCAAGCGCAGAAGAGAGTTACCGTCACCTCGCAGACAAATTCAATATCGAGCTCACGCGCACGACTCCGGTGATTGTCTATTCGTCGCCGAACTTCTTTACACAAACAAATGTAATACCGCAGCTTCTGCCCGAGAATGTTGGTGGGTTCACCGAGTTTTTTAAGGGCCGTGTCGTTTTGCCGTTTGATGGCTCATATCACGACTTCGACCGCGTGTTGCGGCATGAACTCGTGCATGTCTTTACCTATGCCAAGCTGTCACGCGTGAATAAGGACCACAAGAAGGTTCGTTTGCATTCTCCGCCGCTCTGGTTCACCGAGGGAATTGCCGAATACTGGTCCGGCGACTGGACACCGTCGGAGAATATGATAGTTTCCGATGCGGTGCTGTCCGGTCTGGAGTTCAACGAAAACAGCATCTTCTCCATCTCGGGGACCTACCTCATGTACAAGCTCGGCGAATCGCTCTGTGCGTACATGGCCGGGACATACGGTGAAGAGAAGCTCCTTATGATATTCGAGAATTGGTGGAAAGGAATGTCATTCCGTGAGATCGTTGAATATACATTTGGAGTGCCGATCAAGGAGATATTCGACGGCTGGAGATATTCGCTGAAGCAGGAACATTTCCCGGCACTCGCCGATGCCCACCTGCCGGATCGGGTGGCGAGACCTGTCACCGAGAGGGGATATGCGGTTAAGCCCGAAGCTGTTAGATTCGATCTCGGCGACGGTGAGAAAGAATATCTGATCTACAAGGCTAACAAGCTCGGGTATTCGGGGATTTATCTGCAGGAGCTGAATGGAAGCGATGGCGACTATGAAGTGCTTGTGAAGGGCGAGAGGTCACCCCAGTTCGAGTCGCTGCATCTACTCGAGTCGGGACTCAGCGTTAGCAACACCGGCAAGCTGGCGTTTGCCTCACGGAACTACGAATGCGATGTGCTCTATATATATGATCTTCGTGAACGCAAGGTCGAGGAGAAATATGAGTTCGAGGATCTGGTCGTAATTCAATCTCCATCCTGGTCGCCGGACGGCGGACAGCTTGTCTTCACGGCCGCGACTCGAAACGGTTTCTTCGATCTTTACATCTACACGCCGGCGCACCACTCGCTTGCCCGCCTGACGGAAGATGTGTACGGCGACTTCGATCCCGTATTCACCCCGGATGGCAAGCGAATCGTCTTCTCATCCGACAGGCTCTTGACCGGTGACGCGGGATATCGCAATTTGTTCGAGCTGAATCCGTCGGACGGTGAGATTACCCGGCTTACATTTGGCAACCATGTCGATGCCACGCCCACGTACTCGCCGGACGGGAACTGGCTGGTGTTTCAGTCCGATCGAGACCGTGTGCCGAATATCTTTGCTCTCGACTCGCTCGGTACCATGCACCGAGTAGGGAGATACGCGAGTGGTGTACTCGATCCGAAGTTCAGCCCGGACGGCGAGAGAGTCTACTTCACGTCTTATCAGAGACAGGCACTCAGGGTCTATGTAATGCCCTTCGCGGACACTCTTCTGACACCTGTCTTGGACTACAGAGGTCAGGACGATGATCGCGAGATGCTCGCCTGGGCTCCGAGGGAGATCGGCGGCAAGTCCGTCGAGGCATCTTACAAGTACGTAAGCGACTTCTCATTCGACTTCGCACAGTCGGCAGTGGGCTATGATGCATTCTGGGGAACGGTCGGTGGTCTTCAGGTTGGATATTCCGATATGCTTGGCAATCATCAGTATTACCTGCTGATCTATAACACAGCTACTACGCGCGGCGAGTTCCTGGAGTCATTCAACGTCGGAATAAACTACATCAACCGCGAGCACCGACTGAACTACGGTTTCGGTGCGTTTCATCTCTACGATGAGTTCGACAACCGCGTGGACGGCATATACGACGAGCGTCAATTCGGCGGGCTCGGGCTCCTGTCATACCCGTTCTCCAAGTTCCGGCGAATCGAATTGACGAGTGTGCTGAGAAAATCGGAGCGGTACGTATTCTATCGTGACTCTACGCGGCATGCGGTGCTTTCGACAAACTACATCTCGTATATCAAGGACAACACGATCTGGGACATGACCGGACCGCTCGACGGCTCCCGCTACAATCTGACCGCCGGAATCAGCTACGATCTCAGATCAGGCAAGAGCTTTACGACGATGCTGCTTGGAGATGTACGCAAGTATTTCCGTCTCGGCAGGAAATCGGCCTTCGCAACACGGCTGTTCGGCTATACGTCGAAGGGTGAGGAGCCGCAGAGGCTCTATCTCGGTGGAAGTTGGTCGCTTCGCGGTTATGAGCACAGGACTTTTTACGGTCGCAATCTCGTGCTCTGGTCCAACGAGTTGAGATTCCCGCTTATTGATAATCTCTACATCGGCTTCCCGCTTGGACGGCTTGGATTCTCCGGAATTCGAGGCGCGCTGTTCTTTGATACCGGGAATGCGTGGGACGAGGAGTTTGATCGGTTCTACGGTTCATTCGGATTTGGTGCCCGTGTTGCCCTCGGATACATGGCTGTGCTGCGCTTTGACCTCGCGCGAACGACCGATTATGAGAAGATATCCGATTCCTGGAAATTCGACTTCTTCTTCGGGTGGAATTTCTGATGAAAGCGAGACTTTCCAACGCTCTCGCTCTGATCGCATCGGTGGCGGTTGTTGTCGGCTGTTCATCGAGCATCGAGGGTATCAAGGATTTTTCTTATGTTCCTCATGGATGGGACATGTTTCGCAACAGCGACGAGGGCGTCAGTCACGACACGATATATCTCGCGGATAACCTGGAGCTCCTTTGGGACGCAGAATTCGGCGGCCGGATATACAGCCCGCCGGTTATCAACAACGGACTGGGGATTCTGCCGACGCTCGACGAAAACCTTTACTATTTCGATCCGGTCACCGGGGCTGAGATTGGCAAGATCGAGATGGGCTCCGCAGTCAGTGCGGCACCGGCATTGGCCGAAAACCTCCTGTACATCGCCGAGGAGAAAGAAGACGGACGTCTCAGGTGTATCAACATCAATAACGGCAAGGAGGTCTGGAAGCGGGCGATCGGTGATGTATCTTCGCCGATTGTGATCTCCGATCGAATGGTCTTCGTCGGCAACTTTAACGGCACATTCTACTCCATCAATCGATTAACCGGAGAAACCAATTGGACTTTGGAGACCGGCAAGCCGATAAAAGGAGGCGCAGCCGTGGCGAACGGCAGTGTCTATTTCGGATCGACGGATGGCAACTCCTACTGTGTCAACCTGACGGACGGCGAGGTTATCTGGAGATTTAAGACCGGGCAGGCGATTTATTCTTCGCCTGCTGTAACGACAATCTGCTACGTTACAAGCACGGATGGCAACCTGTATGCAATCGATGCCTTTACGGGATACCTGATGTGGCGATTTCCGACAGAGGGCCAAATCTTCAGCTCGCCCATTGCGTCTCGCGACGCGGTTTTCTTCGGATCAAATGATGGTTACCTCTATTCTGTGTCGCGCTCCGGACGAATCCGCTGGCGACTTGCTGCCGGATCAATTATGAACTCTACTCCGCTCGTAACTGCAGACCGAGTCATCGTGGGTTCGGGCGATGGTCGGATTTTGATAATCGACAGGGAAGATGGCAACATTTATCAGGAATTCCCGGCCAAAAGTGGGATAAAGGCGGGGCCGGTGTACTACGGCGGTAATGTATACATTGCCTGTACCGAGAAGCGGGTCTACTGTATCGGCCAACCCGACACGACACAAGCCGAAATGGCAGAGTAGATGACATTGCGGCAGCGCGCTCCTGCCGTAATTACATGTTAGCTGCCTGATAGGCAGTCCTCAAGTTCACTATCCCGACAGCCGCATTGCTTTAATGTATTGCACGGCACTATGTTAGGGTTGTGCCTACTCTTTTGGCACGGTCTATGCTTATATATTGGGTGAAATCAGTATTAGAAGGCTGAAAGAAGAGAGAAGAAACGATAGAACGAGGAGGTCATGAAAATGACGCTGACACTAACCAGAGCAAGACGGAATCCGATGAACGTACTTGATGAGATGGACAAGATGTTCAGAATGTGGCGTTCCGACTGGAGCGAATACGACAACGGTATGGGCTGGACTCTGCCGGTAGATATAGCCGAGAACGAGAATGAGTTGATTGTCAAGGCAGAAGCTCCGGGACTCGAGAAGGACAGCTTTAAGGTTTCAGTCGAAAACAGTGTACTCACTATCTCCGGCGAGAAGAAGCAGGAGATGGAGGAAGGCGAGAAGGGCAGCAACTTCCACCGCATGGAGCGCATGTACGGCAAGTTCAGCAGGTCGTTTACGCTCCCGACGAATGTCGATGTGTCGAACGTCAAGGCCAACTATCGCAACGGCGTTCTGGAAGTGAAACTTCCGAAGAAGGAAGAGGCCAAGCCGAAGCAGATCAATGTTGATGTCGGCTGATTAAGTCCGAACGGCCCCTCGTGGGGCAGATCACGAAGCATCTGAAATTGGAAGCCCGCCCCACACGAAGGGGCGGGCTTTAACACGAGAGAGCTGTTAAATGAAGGTAATGAAAGATTCGAAGAAAAGAGGAGAATAAGATATGGCTAAGTCCAAGAAGATAATCGGAATCGACCTCGGCA
>CAYQCE010000040.1:0-33911 GCA_964415885.1 uncultured Ignavibacteria bacterium | reverse complement strand
CTTTCAGGTGGGTTTCTTCCATTGATCTTGGGTTTTGGTGAATTCTGTTTTTAGCGGACGCGGGATTGCGCCTACCGCAGACACACCTTCAGACACTTTGGAGAAGATAGACCCCGCCTGCGGGCGTGTGATCTGGCGTGCCTCGAATCGCCCTTTGTTCATACGGCCATGCGGTCAGGTCATACCCTCCTTCGGCGGTCAGGACCTGACCGAACCTTGCTACCCGTCCTTTTTCAACAAACCCTCTGATCCGGGTCTCAAAATAGGCTGCGAACAGGGATCTCCGCTAACCACAAAGCGGCTTTCGAACATGTAAGCGTTGTCGTGTCATTCCCGCGCAGGGGCGACAGGAGGGCGCGGGAGTGACAGGAGGGCGCGGGGGTGACAGGAGAGCGCGGGGGCGACAGGAGGGCGCGAGGTTGTGTTATAGCGGCTGCGCATATCTCCTCGGGAACCAAACGCTCTTTCCGTGTGTCCTTGTGAGCAATGAGAACTGAACTGATCCGATCACAGAATCGAAAGGAGACACTGATGGCTATTCGTAAGGGAACCGGAGTCTGGGAAGGCAACCTTCCGGAGGGCAAAGGCACAGTCTCGACCGAGAGCGGAGTCCTGAAAGACAACAACTACTCATTCAAATCCCGTTTCGAGAACGGAGACGGCACCAACCCCGAGGAGTTGATCGCTGCCGCGCATGCCGGCTGTTTTTCGATGGCGCTCTCGCACGCTCTCGCCGAGGCGGGGTTCACGCCCGAGAAGGTCGTGACCGACGCGCATGTGAAGATCGAGAAACAGGATGACGGTTTCGCCATTACCGGTGTCAAGCTTGTCAATAAATCTAAAGTGCCCGGTATCGAGCAGGCCAGGTTCGATGAAATATCGAACGGCGCGAAGTCCGGCTGCCCGGTTTCGAAGGCACTGAAGGCGGTGGATATCTCTCTGGAGGCGACTCTGGAGAATTAATCCGAATGTCGATATCCCAGTGGGATTCGACAGATTGAGCCGATTTGATCTGAAAGTGGCGCGAAGAAGATTCGCGTCACTTTCTTTTAGCTTTTCATCGACTCGAGGAACTTCGCGTTCGACTTCGTCTTTTTGATTCGATCCAGCAGGAACTCCATACCCTCAACCGGGTTCATCTCGGCGAGGAATTTCCGCATGATCCAGACCTTGTTCAGCTCGTCGGACTTGAGCAGGAGCTCTTCCTTACGGGTTCCGGAGCGGTTGATATCCATTGCCGGGAATATACGGCGGTCGGATAGCCTGCGATCGAGCACGATTTCCATATTACCGGTGCCCTTGAACTCCTCGAAGATAACCTCGTCCATACGCGACCCGGTTTCGATAAGCGCTGTGCCCATGATAGTCAGCGATCCGCCTTCCTCGATATTTCTCGCGGAGCCGAAGAATCTCTTCGGACGGTGCAGCGCGTTCGAGTCGACACCACCTGACAGGATTTTGCCTGAGTGCGGCACTACCGCGTTGTGTGCGCGTGCCAGCCGTGTGATCGAGTCAAGCAGAATTACCACGTGCTGCTGATGCTCCACGAGTCTCTTTGCTTTCTCGATGACCATATTTGCGACCTGAACGTGACGCTCGGCCGGCTCATCAAATGTCGACGAGATGACCTCACCCCTGACCGAACGGCGCATCTCGGTAACCTCTTCCGGGCGCTCGTCAATCAGCAGAACGATCAGGCGCATGTCCGGATGGTTTGCTGTGATTGCGTTCGCGATACGCTGAAGGATCATTGTCTTTCCGGCCTTCGGCGGCGATACGATCAGTCCACGCTGTCCCTTGCCGATCGGAACCATGAGATCCATGATACGCGTGGTAAATTCACCGGCGGAATACTCGAGCTTGATTTTCTCCTCCGGATAAAGCGGAGTGAGATTGTCGAAGAGCATCTTGTGCTTGGCGATCTCGGGATTCTCGAAATTGACTGCCTCGATCTTCAGCAGAGCAAAATACCGCTCGGACTCTTTCGGCGGGCGGACCTGTCCGGATACGGTGTCGCCGGTCTTGAGGTCGAATCTCTTGATTTGCGACGGCGAGACATAGATATCGTCCGGTCCCGGCAGATAGTTGTAGTCGGCGCTGCGGAGGAATCCGTAGCCTTCATCGAGTATCTCGAGCACTCCTTCCGCGAAAATCAGGCCGTCCTTTTCGGTCTGGGCTTCCAGGATCTTGAAAATAAGCTCCTGTTTCCGTAATCCGGACACCCCGGGGATGTCGAGATCATCGGCCATCTTCGAGAGATCGGAGATGGTCTTGTTCTTCAGGTCATTGATGTCCATTGCATTCTCTTTAAGCATTGTACTTTCCTATTCTATTTTATGGAATGATGAAATTGCGTTTCCAGTGGGGGATACGAGGATTCAGTGCAGTGTCAGCTACTCCTCTAATTTCTCTACCGGTGCATCGCCCCACAATCTCTCGAGCGCATAATAATCTCTCTTCTCTTTCAAAAACACGTGTACGACTACATCAACGAAATCCATGAGTATCCAGCTTCCGAACCCTGCGCCTTCGATGTGCCATGGTTTCTGGTCTTGATCCGTCATGCCATCCTTGATATTCTCCGCAATGGCCTTAACGTGAATATCCGCCGATCCGGAACAGATCACGAAGAAGTCCGTGACCGAGGTGAGCTCTCGTAGATCGAGTATTACTACATCGGTGGCGAGTTTGTCAAGGGCAAATTTGCCTGCGAGGCGAGCAAGCTCGTGTGAAGTCTGGGCCAATTTAGAAGCTGGACTCCTTTCCGAATAAGTAACTCACAGTGGCGTCATTCAGTGATTGCGCCGGCACGGTTCGCGATGGTCTCGAAGTCTTTTCCGACTATGATCGTCAGGTCAAGACTCAGATAGTTGTCGTCAAGCGGCTGGACGACAACATTGTCGGGATGAATCCCGATCATCTCGCCAATACGCACTGCTTCTGCATGTGCACGCTCGTCCCGTGCCAGTATCATAGTTTCGGATATATCGAACGTGTCAAAGTTGTCCTCGTCAATAACATCAACATCAACATTGTCGACATCGAGCCTTTTTATTATCTGTCCCATATTCGCGGCGGCTTTCGGAATCCCGCAGCCGTTGAGAACCTGCACCCGGAGGTACGAGTTCTGTATCGGAAGGCTGTGTGTCTCGCCCTGCACAATCTTGAGTACCGTCGATGACGCGAATATCAACACCACGAGAGAGAGCAACCCGATCAGGTAGTTCAACTTCCTGCTGGGCTGAGGCGTAATCCGCGTTTGATACAGTTTGTGTGGCGGAATTTGGCTTCGTTTTCTTCTGGACATATTCAGGTTGTTCGGCGAGTGCCGGGTTTAACGCGAGAACCGACTAGTCGGCCAGTAGTATCGTTCCCGGGTCTCCGGAAATGCCCCCGGCAGAGTCTCATAGCTTATCATAAGCTTGAACTTGTCGGAAGGCTGATACTTGAACTGGACATTCGGCAGAATCTGACCGTAATCGGTGACCCCTCGTTCACTATTACCCATGATTTCCGTTGGTTGATGCAGCCATCCGAGCGCCACATTGACATCGATCGAGCGAGAGAGGCTGTAGCTTATCTCGTTCGTATACAGTCCGATGGTCTGGCCATGGCCGCCCCAGGAGCTGTACATTATAGAATACGAATGCTGCATATTAAACCTGTTTGGATCGAACAGTGAAAACTTGCTGTCGACGCGGCTCGTCCCTATGTAATCTGTGGTGCTGGGCTTCTCGGATTGACCGGCCAGATACGATTCACTACGGACCGGCGAATCGCCCGCTACGATCGCAAACGATGAGACCAAAAGAAAAAGCCCTGTCAGTATTGCAGCCCTTATCATCATAAACCTGTCTCCTGCAAGTCTATACGAATCAAGTAATGACTTGTTCAATTTTTGTCAAGTCAATTCGGATTTGTATATACTTTCGATTTCGTCCAACTGTTCCCGTGAATTGACTCCGAGTGTCTCCCGATAATCCGACACACAGAAGCCTGCCGTTGGAAGTCGCTGGTCCTGAAAGATTTGCATCACGTCGGTCAGGTAATACTCGCCCTGTTTGTTCTTGTTATCGACCTTATCGAGGGCCTCGAACAGTGAAGACCTGTTGAAAACGAACGTCCCCGTATTTATTTCGGCAATCTTCTTCTCATCTTCACTTGCGTCTTTGTGCTCGACGATTTTCAATATCATGTTGTCGCTGTCGCGCACGATCCGTCCGTAGCCCGTCGGATCCGGCAGTTCTGCCGTCAAGACCGTTCCGACCGCCTCGGTTCGGCGGTGCTCGCGCACCAGTTCCGTGATTGTCTCGGCACGCAGAAGAGGGACATCTCCGGCCAGTACGACGACGTCACCGTCGAAATCCTCCAGCGAGTTTCTTGCCATCTGCACAGCATGCCCGGTTCCGAGCTGCTCTTTCTGTTCGACGAATTCGACGTCGGAGTCCGCGAGTTTCTCGCGGACGAGATCAGCGCCGTGACCGATCACCACAACTATCTTCTCTATTTCGAGTTTGCGCAGTGTGTCGATTACATGCTGAACCATCGGTTTTCCGGCGACCTCATGAAGCACCTTGGGAAGATCGGATTTCATACGTTTTCCCTTGCCTGCCGCCAGTACTATCGCTGCCAGTGGCCTATAGACTCTCGACATCTTTCACCCTGTTCTTTTTGTCAACCATGACGATCTTCGGTTCGTGCCTTCTTGCATCCTCTTCGGGCATAAGCGAATAAGCTATGATGATAACCTCGTCGCCTTTCGCGCCGAGTCTCGCCGCCGGACCGTTGAGGCAGATTACACCGGAGCCTTGCTCTCCCACGATGACGTAGGTCTCGATTCGGTGGCCCGTGTTCAGGTTCAGAACTTGCACTTTTTCGTATGGGAGGATCCCGGAGGCATCCAACAGATCGGGATCTATTGTGATAGAGCCTTCGTACTCGAGATCCGCCTGGGTTACCGTCGCCCGGTGAATTTTGGCTCTGCACATCTCTATGTACTGCTGGTCTTTCATAACACTATCTTCTTCGTCGACCTCTTTTCCTCGGTGCTCTTGTGTTCGTCCTGTCCTTCGGCTGTCCAGGCCGGGCTCTAAGATTGTCAATCAATCTGATGCCGTCAAGTTCGGCCGCCACGAGAATCAGAACTTCCCGCTCTATTGTCTTGACCCTGCTGAAATCCCCGGGGTCATTGATTGAAACGTAGTCTACCTTCACTCCGGGAGTCGAGTTGATCTCTTTTTTGACCTCGGCTGCCACAGTTCGGGGATCGGTTTCCCCGCCGCCTATCAGATCGAGTCCCTTCCTGAGTCCGTTGTAGATACACGAGGCACGCAGACGTTGTTCCGTATTGAAGTATCTGTTGCGGGACGACATAGCGAGTCCGGAATGCTCGCGGACAACAGGCGCGAGAACGATTTTGACCGGGATGTTGAGATCGTCAACCATTTTCTTTATCACTGCGGCCTGCTGGGCATCCTTCTGGCCGAAGATCGCGATATCGGGCTGAACGATGTTGAACAGTTTGGCTACGATGGTCGTGACGCCCTTGAAATGGGACGGTCGCGACTTGCCTTCGAGCACTTTCGTGATCCGCTCGACCTCTACCCATGTCGAGAACCCCTCCGGATACATCGTCTTCGGCGTTGGTAAAAAGAGATAACTCACTCCGAGCCCTTTTGCCATCTCCTTGTCCTGCTTCAAGCTGCGGGGGTACTTGCTCAAGTCCTCATTCTCGCCAAACTGGGTGGGATTCACGAACAGTGAAACGACGATCACATCGCCGGCTTTCTTGGCCTTGCGAATCAGCGAAAGATGTCCCTCGTGGAATGCACCCATGGTCGGAACCAGAACGATCTTGTCGCCGCTCAGTCTGTGCTTGTGGACCGTTTTCTGCATGTTTATGATCGACTTGATCGTCTGCATCAGTAGGTTTCGTCCTTTGAGGGATAGTCGCCGGACTTGACATCATCCACGAACTGTTTTCCGACCTCACGGATTTTCGCCGCGAGATTGAAGTACTTCCGCACGAACCGGGCCTCGAATTCCTCGTCTGAGCCCATAATGTCGTTTATTACGAGGATCTGCCCGTCGACATCGGGACCGGCGCCGATCCCGATAGTCGGTATGTCGATCGCTATCGTGATTTCGGCTGCTATATCCGATATCATAGCTTCGAGCACGATCGCGAAACAGCCCGCATCTCTGAGAGCCTCGGCTGATTCCATCAGATAGCTCTTCGAGTCGGCCGCCTTGCCCTGCACGCGATATCCGCTGAACTTATTGATAGACTGAGGAGTAAGGCCGATATGTCCCATCACCGGTATCCCGCATTCTACAATTCGTCTGATTGTGGGTGCCATCTCCAACCCTCCTTCGAGCTTGATCCCGGAGGCTCCCGCTTCCTTGAGATAGCGCCCGGCATTTTCTACGGCGGTTGACACGGATTGCTGGTATGTCATAAACGGCATATCGCCGATAACCATTGCCTTGTCCGTGCCCCTCACGACAGCCTCTGTGTGGAGGAGTGACTGTTCGAGCGTGAGCGAAAGGGTGTTCGGATGACCGTAGATTACCATATTCAGGCTGTCGCCCACGAGGAGACCGTCGACTCCGGATTCATCAAGGCAGCGTGCCGTGTAGAAGTCGTACGCGGTCAGCCATACCTGCTTGACACCGTCCTTCTTCCTCTTTCTGATATCTCGAATCGTGTTTCGTGTAGTCATAGGCTAATCAAGAAATGACCGTCCGGGCGGAATATAGTAGTGAGTACCTTTTATCGGTTTTGACAACTGGGCCAGAAGGTCCTCGAAGTCATCTCTGTTCTTAACGAAGTCTATTTCGTCGGTTTGCACGACCAGGAGCGGCCCTTTGTCGTAGTTGAAAAAGAAAAAATTGTATGCTTCGTTGAGTTCGGTTAGATATGCCGCGTCGATGCTCTTCTCGTATGGTATCCCGCGCTTGTGTATACGCGCCAGGAGATTTTCTGTCGAGGCCTGAAGGTAAATCACGAGGTCAGGCTGCGGCAGCGAACGCGACATCAACTCCGAAATCTTGTCGTACAGGTACATCTCGCGATCATTCAAGTTGATCTGTGCAAAGAGACGGTCCTTATCAAAAGTGTAATCGGTGACAATCCGCTGCATGAAGAGATCGTGTGTCAGGAGCCTGGTCTGCTGCTGGTATCTCGACACGAGAAAGTAAAGCTGAGTCTGCAGAGCGAGCTTGCTCCGATTGCGGTAGAATTCCGGCAGAAACGGGTTCTCCTCCGAGTTCTCGAGCATCAGATGTGCGGGGAGAGCGTCCGCGAGTGTCTTTGCGAAACTCGTCTTTCCGACTCCAATGGGTCCTTCTACCGCTATGTATCTGTAGTCACTCATCCACCGACTCGTCTATCTCGATTCTCTTCGCAATGCGATCCACACGTTTTTCGCCTTCGACTTCGCTCAGGGCTTCCGCCACCGAGACATTGACCGTCGGTATTCTAATGTCCGGGTCGATATCCGACAATGGTCTGAGCACGAACTCACGCAACATCATTCGTGGATGCGGTACCGTCAGCCTGTATTCTTCGATCACTATATCGCCAAACAGCAATATATCAATGTCTATTGTGCGAGGACCCTTGTGGTCGGTCCGGGTCCGGCCAAGCTTCTCCTCAATCTCCATTATCTTTTCGAGCAGAGCAGGCGGTGCGAGCGTCGTCTCAATCTCGGCGACGAGGTTATAGAAATCATCCTGGGCCTCGTATCCGATCGGCTCCGTCTGATAGACCGGGGACACTCGGCGCATCTCAACGTCATCGAGGTTTGCGAGTTCGACGATGGCTCCCTGGAGATATTTCAACCGGTCTCCGATGTTGGAGCCGAGACCTAAGTAGACTGTCTGACTTTGCATTAACGTCAATTAAACTTTTTGGACCTGTTTGTCAAGCTGTGATCGGGCGGACTATGGGCGGGTTATCTCTACCTCGATATGGTCGAGATTTCCGGGGATCGGCGGGATTTTCTTTCTTACACGCACCGTTACGCTCTTGACTGCGTATCTTTCGAGTATCGCGTCCGCGAGTCTTTCGGAAATTGTCTCCAGAAGGGCGAAGTGCTCGCGTGAGAGGATCTCTTCTACCGTAAGGTAGACCTCCTTATAGTTGACCGTATCGGTGAGTTTATCGGATTTGGAAGCGTCCCGGGTATTGACGTGCAACTCGAGATCGACTTCGAAACGACGCCCGGTTTCCTTTTCGGCCGGTGATACGCCATGATATCCGTAAAACATCATGTTGTGCAGTCTGATTATGTCACTCATTCGTTTCGCTCCTCGCGCTTTTGTACCGACGCTGATAGAAGCGGGAATGTTCCAGGATTCGTGACGCCGCCTCGTCGATATCGAGTTCCGGCACCGAAAGAGAAATCCGCATGAAACCCTCTCCGTTCTCACCGAATGATCTGCCTGGTAGAGTAAGCACTCCGGTTCGTTTCATGAGCATGCGGCAGAAATTGAGGGAAAGACGTCTCCTCGGCAGTTTGACCCAGACGAATGGTGAAGAGTGGGAGGGTTGCAGTTCCCAACCGAGCTTGCGGAGTCCGTTGTCGAAACGCCGACGGTTGGACCCGATAAACTCTCCGACGCTGTCGCATATTTCGTCGCATGAGTCCATCAGGTAGTCGCCGACCTGGAGATCATACCCTGACGGTCTGCTGTTGAACAGCCGCATTAGCTTCGCGAGCGGCAACAGGAAATCCCTGCATCCAACGGCGAATCCGAGCTTGAGCATCGGAAAATTGTACATAAAGGAGAATGTGAATAACTCGATCGCGCTATACTTCGCATCGTCTGTGGCGATGACCGCGGGGTGCGCATACCGTTCCCATATCTGTGTATTGTAGACTGCGTCCGAAATTATGAGTAAGTTGTTCTTGCGTGCGAATCGGACCAGGCGATCGTAGAATGTTTCATCAGCGGCTGCGGATGTCGGGTTGTGTGGGTAGTTGACAAGGATAATCCGTGCACGAGCCGAGGAAGCATCGGCGAGCCTGTCGAGATTTGGAAGAAAGTCGGTTCGGGGTGTGACTTCGTAGCTTTCGACCTCTGCCCCGGCTGACAGAGCCGAGGATCGGTATAGCGAAAACGCCGGATCGGGGACATACGCTTGATCTCCACGGTCGAGGAAGGCGTGGAATGAATGATATACGCCCGGAGTATTGCCGGTAGTGAGCAGGATCTCCGTCTCTGGCTCGAATCGTACCTGGAATCGTGAGTACAACCAATCAGAAATCTTCTCTTTGAGTCTTCGCTCCACGTCCGCACCCTTGTTTCCGGATATGGGCTCGAGCGAGGGCATTGCCTTCAGCTTTTCGTGAACGAGCTTTGGAATGGGCGGAGCGATTCTACCGAGATCGACCGTTCGTATGCCTCTGCCTGCGAGGCGTTTACGGAGACCGTCCAGCTCGGAACCATGCTGGGACGGCAGCTTACGGAGTGCATCGGACGGCTCGATAATGACTTTCTTGAGCGGCATCCTAAATCCCGTTCCTTATGTTGGTCAGCTTGCGGACTGCGTCCTCTGTGAGAGATTTTGCTCCGCCGAGACTCTTCGCAACATATATGGTCTTCGCATATTGCTCGGCCGTCTCGACCATGTTGCAGGCGTCTTCGAGGGTGTCGCCTGCTGCGACCACGCCGTGATTGCGAAGCAGTATCATATCGTGGTCGTCGATGAGGTTGTCGATTGATTCCGGTAGCTCATCCGTTGATGGAGTTCCATATTTGGCCAGCGGAATCTCACCGACTGTCAGGATAATCTCCGGCAGGATGTTTGTCGGCAACCCGGTGTCCGTGCAGGCAAAGGCCGTGCAGTATATCGGATGCGCGTGGACTATCGCGTTCACATCGTTGCGACGGTCGTAGATGTATGTATGCAGTTTGAACTCGGAGGACGGTTTCCTAAAGCCACCCAGAACCGCACCTCCGCCGTCAATAACGACGAGATCCTCCTCCGCAAGCCTGCCCTTGGAATGGCCGGAGGGTGTTATTAGTATCTGATTGTCGGGCAACCTGCACGATATATTTCCCTCAGCCCCGGCAACGAAGCCGTTTTCGTAGAGTCGACGCCCAATCTCTAAGACCTGTTTTCTCAGTAATGATGTTGAAACCATGGGTTTAATCAAGCCTGAGCGGGCAATTTTGTCAAGATGTTTGGGGCTGGGTGTATAAGTTGATAGATTTACTCGGCAGGCCGCACGTCGTAATATTGCGGATTTGCCTTGCGAAACTCAGTATGATTGGCATCTTTAGCAGATTGATGATACTAACTCGATATCTGACATTTTCGGTTCTTTTCCTCGCACTCTCATTGCTTGTGCTGTCCTGCACAGATGCGAGAATCCGTGAGGACCGAACGAGACCCCTCCTGAATTGGGTCTACCCCAATGATTTTGAGCCATCTTATATCACCGAGGACGAGTCTGGTGTAAGGTGGGGGATCTTCGCATCACAGCGCTTTTCAGGCAAGGACAATATCTGGGCGGTGCATGATGAGGGCGCTGGATGGGTCGAGCCTCTTCTTCTTATGAATGCTTACTACTACGAACGCCTCGAATTCTCGGTTGAGAAAGACACTCTCGAGCTGGTTTTCCATGATATGGCCGACGAGTATTTTTATGACTACGATGAGGATATTGATGTTCCGGAATTTCCCGACACAACGAAACTCGCCTTCGCGCTCGAAGACCTTCGGTACGATGAGGACTCCGACAATTTACCGGATCGTCTCGAGAGAGAGCTCCTGCTGTCCACGCGTCTGCCGGACAGCGATATGGATGGCAAGGCGGACAATATGGACTTCTGCCCTCTCGGTCATCCGATGCAAGCTGCCGACAGGTTCGAGATTTACGTGACCGCACTCGAGAATTTCCTCGATCTCGACGATCCAGGCAGGCTTTTGCCGTCGCAGGACACAGCATGGACGCGGTATTATGGAATGTACTACCTGGATGAGCCAAACACCCAGTATGTCGCGCTGCCGGGCGAGAACGAGCTTCCGGAGTTTGTCGGACTTCCGATTGTGTTGGTGCAGGCGCGGTCACCGCTCTACTTTGCGGCAAAGCCGTTGTATCAAACGAACTCCGGTCGAGTGATACCGCACCTTGTGTTGTATCGGCCGAGCATCGGCTTTTTCGGAAAAGATGCCGAGATGCTCGTAGAGTACGCTGCGAGCCGGCATCTAAGGGAGAAGGCCATTCTCAGCTTTGCACAGGCGGATGGAGAATGGTCCATCACCGACATCGAGGTACTCGAACAGTAGAAAACGACCAGGGAGACAGCATGAGTGACCATACCAGCGTCTCGATAGAACAGGAGAAGCGGGCACGTTTCTACAAATTTTGTCCGGTTTGCTCCACGAAACTCGAAATTGTCAAGAGTACCGATGAGGACCGTCCGACATGCAAGTCCTGCGGATTCGTACAATATCTGAATCCGGCTCCGGCAGCAGGCGCGGTTGTTTTCAACGGAGGCCGTCTTCTGATGGTAAAACGGGCGCACCCGCCGTACGCAGGCAAATGGACGTTGCCGGCGGGGTTCATGGAGTGGGGCGAATCTCCGGAGGAGACGGCCGTGCGGGAACTCAAGGAGGAGACAAACCTCGATGTGCAACTGCGCGGGCTGTTTCACGTATATTCCGGAAGTGACGACCCGAGAACGCGGGCTATAATGGTGCTTTATTTCGCGGATATCAAGGGCGGGAAGCTTCGACCGGATGATGACGCACTCGAGGCGAAGTTCTTTGCTCCAGAAGAGCTTCCGACAGATGAACAGATTGCTTTTGAATCGCACCGAAGAGCCGTCAAAAAACTGAGAGAGGAATTCCCCGAGCGGTTTGAGGAATGAGACTACGGAACCGTCTATTCTTGACCCTGTTTGTGACCGCTTTCCTGCCGGTAGCCATCATTACTTCTATCAGCCTCGAGTTCATTCTCTCCGGACTCGACCGTTCGGTTTCTCCCGGAGTGATCTCCGCTATGGACACTGCCGATTCGCTCGTTACCCTGTCCAGAGAGGCTTTGGTCGCTGATCTGTCACGTGAGCTAAACGAACTTGATCTGGATGAGGCGGGTCCGACTGCAGCAAGAGAATTCGATCTTCTCGTAAGCATCTCCCCGGCAGATACGAACATTCTCATGGACGAAACTGGGCGTATTCGATTGGATGATCTGTCAGGCTATGATTTGCAGGCTGTCGTGTCGCGTGGAGGCGGTGAAATATTTGTGATTGATGGCCGGGACGTCATTTGTGTTGCCGATCGGCGTGACGACGTGACTCTGTTGGGAGGCAGGGAAATACCGGAGGGGTACGGGCAGCTCTCGGCTGACTTTTCAAGGGGCCGATTCAGGTTTAATCAGCTCATGATGCTGACAGAGATAAACAAGAATGTCTATCGACTCGCATGGGGTGCCGGTATTCTAATCTATCTCGTGGCTATTCTATTCGTGTCCAACATGCTGGCACGCAGTCTGACTCGACCGCTGGCGAGAATCGGAGAGATGGCCGAAAGCGTCGGTCGCGGAAACTGGAATGTGCGCCTGGACTACGGGCGAAATGATGAGATCGGCGCACTGGTAGCCGGGTTCAACCGCATGTCCGAACAACTCGGAGAGACTACCGCCCGGTTAATCGAGTCGGAAAAAACGGCAGCATGGGAAACAACCGCTCGCGTCATCTCGCATGGGATCAAAAATGTGCTTGCGCCTGTCAAGCTGGCCATAGGTCGGATGAAAGGAGCAACCTCTTCATCGAATAACGAACTGAGTACATCTCTCAACTCGATCAGCTCAGAGCTCGATCTGCTGGAGAGAACCGCGCGAGACTTTTCGCTGTTCGGACGGTCTCCCGAGCCACGCATGGGAAAAACTGACCTGAACATGCTGATTCGCCAGTCCCTGAGATTTGTCGAGTCGGACTGTGCATCCACGAGGATAGGCCTTGCGCTTGCCGATAATCTCCCCGGGATCAATGTCGATGATAACCTGATTCGGGAAGCCCTTATCAATCTTGTCAAGAACGCCTGTGAGGCAGCGACCGAGCGTGGAGTGGATGTCCGAAGCTACTTCGAGGATGGCTCGGTGTGCGTCGATATCCTAAACGACGGCGTCACTATTTCTCCGGTCATCGCAGATCGTATGTTTGAGCCGTATTTCACTACCAAGAGCGGCGGAACCGGTTTGGGACTTGCTATAGCGAACCGGTCGGTCGTATCATGCGGTGGCAAACTGAGCCTTGAGAACGGTGCCGACAGAGTTGTGTTCTCTCTCTCCTTTGAGGCTGCGGATGAGTCGTGACAAGGACCTGATTCTCATAGTCGATGATGACAGCTATCTCCGCGAGGAGATTGAGCATGTCATTCGGCGAATCGGATACCGTGGAGAGCACGCGGGCAGCTTGTCGGAGTGCAGGAATGTTCTCAGTGAGGCTCACCCACTGGTTGTATTGCTCGATATACAGCTTCCGGATGGCAGCGGTCTCGAACTACTTCCGGAGCTGGCTAAGCTCAAATATCGACCGGAGGTAGTCGTGATATCGGGCGCGGCATCGTTGCAGGAAGCTGCCGACGCAGTGAAGATGGGGGCGACCGATTTTCTCGAGAAACCGTTCGAACCGGATCGTCTCGCCGCGACTCTGAATAACGCAGTCAGATTGGCAAGGCTTAAGCGCGAGAACAGAAAACTGGTCGAAGACAAACTCCGCGCATACGAGTTGGTCGGCGTCTCGAATTCGATGTCGAACTTGCGCCGCAAAATCGAGCAGATAGCTCCGACCGACGCGCGAGTTCTGATTACGGGTGAGTCCGGCACGGGCAAGGAACTGGTTGCCGGGCAAGTACATTATCAAAGCCGAAGGGCGTCCGGCAGCTTTATTCGCGTGAACTGCTCCGCCCTGCCCGGGGAGCTTGCCGAAAGCGAGCTCTTCGGACACGAGAAGGGCGCGTTTACCGGTGCGGAGAAGCAGCGACACGGAAGATTCGAGGCTGCGAGCGGTGGGACTCTGCTTCTCGATGAGATAGGCGATATGCCGATTGGCGTGCAGCCGAAACTCCTACGCGCTCTCGAGACCGGAGAGTTCGAGCGCCTTGGATCGACTGAGAGCCTGACTGCGGATGTGCGTGTACTCGCATCCACGAACCGGGATCTGAGCCGGCAGATAGAGGAAGGTGCGTTTCGCGAGGACCTGCTCTACCGGATAAACACTGTTCCTTTGCACGTAATTCCGCTGCGTGAGAGACGCGAGGATATTCCGGTGCTCGCCGAGCACTTCCTCGGCCGGATGGAAAAGGAGTCGAGTGAGGACAAAGCTCTTGATCCTGAGGCAGTCGGTGTGTTGGCAGAATATGACTGGCCGGGTAATGTGCGTGAGCTGAAAAACGTGATTGAGCGGGTTTACTACACTTCGCTTGGATTGAGTATCTCGGCAGATGATATCCTAAGCGCTCTTGGATTCGTTGAGCCGGCGGTTGATGGGGAGCGGGAGGATGTCAATCGCCTGACTGCGGCCATCGAGGGATTCGAGCGAGCTTTTCTCAAGTCGCATCTCGATGCTGCAGATGGGAATGTCAGCGAGCTCGCACGCGGGCTCGGGATTGACAGGGGCAATCTTTACCGAAAGCTTAAGAAGCTCGGGCTGTTGTGAAATTGACATCAGAGGTAATTGCCGCCGATGTAAGAAATACATCAAACTGAAGGATATCCGCCGGGCATGAGGGCGTAAGTTTCTGATATCAGGTGATATGGAAAGACATTTGTTGACCTGGCACGATTTTCTCTTCTATAACATCTCAGAATATGAATAAATCTGAGAGGAGATACTTAAATGGCCGGATTGATGCTTCATATAGCCGGTGCAATCTTCCTGCTGATTAGCGCAAGTCTATCTTCGGCGCATGCTGTTGAGCCTGAACCGCCCCGCTTCACCGGACTCACGCTGGAGATGGAGGAGGACTTTGGCCGGGCAACCGTCTATATCAACGAAATGAGTTCCGAATTCACGTTCGATCCGGGCGAAGTCGAGATTTCCGAGGGGCGTTGCGCACTCACACCGAATCTCGTGATCAGCGACGACGGGATCACGGTTGACGGTGTAGCATTTGAGTTCGAGGCCGTTCGAGTGGAAGATGTTCACATGGGCAACGGCAGCCTTATCTCTGTGACATTTGCGAATGCCCGTCAAACTGCAGCCGCGCGGCGCAGGGCGGTATCGCGGAACGTCATTGCGGCCGGCAGAGACGTTGCAGTTGATCCCGAGACATTCGTCCGCGGCGACGTGCTCGTGTTTGGCGGCAATGTCGAAATCAGGGGCGAGGTCAACCGGAATGTGATAGCGGTCTTTGGGGAGGTGTTTGTTGTCGGCGAAGGGCTTATCCGTGGAAGTGTGGTTGCCGCCTACGGGAAGGTCAATTTGCTCGGTGAGGCTACGCTCTATGGCGAGGTTTACTCACACAGGGGATTCAGCAAGAGTGACAAAGCGCGCTTCTCGCCCGATTCTGAGGGCTGGCGACCGAAGAACTTCAATGTTGATGGTCACTACAATCGTGTCGACGGTCTCTTCCTTGCCGGCAGAGCCTTTGTCGTCGACCCCGACTCGTTGCTGCCGATGATCTACACCGAGCTCGGATACGCTTTTGAGGCCGAACGTCTGCGCTATGACGCCGGGGCGCACCAGCGTCTCTTCGACCGATACTCGCTGACTTTTGGCGGTCATCTGTTCCGTCGGACCAGTACCGACGATGAATGGCTTTCACCAAAGTGGGAGGCGGCCCTCCTCTCGCTGCTCGCAGCAGAGGATCCGCGCGATTATTATGAAGAAGAGGGCGGCGAGGTCTACTTCACTTTCGAACCCGGCTACCTGAACGAATTCGGGGTATCGTACGCCTATACGGACGTCGCCTGGATGCAGCACCACCCGAAGCTTTTCTCTGTTTTCGGATGGGATAAGGAGTTTAGGGCGAACTTCTCCAGTGTGCCCGCGGATGATCGTCACGCCGCGCGGGACGAGTTCGAGGGTAAGCTCGGCGAGATGAGGCTCTGGTATACATTCGATTGGTCCAGTGAAGAGTACGGTAACGACTCTCGCTTATGGGCGCATCTCGAGTATCTCAGCGCCGGCGATAATCTCAAGGGCGATCACGTTTTCGATAGGTTCACTGCGGAGGTGCGCCGATACCAGCCGATCACTCTCCGCCAGAGCGTCAATGTCAGGCTGAAATACGGCATTGCGGGACGCGATGTGCCGCTATTCCGCAAATTCTATCTCGGTGGATGGAGAACGATACGAGGTCTCGACCACAAGAGCATTTATGGTGAGCAGATGATTCTCGGAAATCTGGAGTATGTCATCGGGTTGCCGTATGAAGCGTTTCACACTTCTCTGTTGTTCGATGCCGGCAAAGTCGTATCGAGAAATGCTGATATATTCTCGGATGGTGACTTCAAGTCCTCTGTCGGTCTGAGAGTCGGATTAAAGGACGGACTTCAGGTTGAGGTTGCGAAATCGCTGGATGATTCGGATGCTTCGGCGAAGATATGGGTACTGTTTCAAAGGTCATTCTGAGGCAAGCTCGGCTGTGCCTTGGCCTGTTCGTGATTGTGGCGCTGACACTCATCGACACAGCCAATGCTCAGCTCCCCCGAGTGACGCCATACATCCTGGATGACAGCCTTGCCGTAGAGTTTGACTTTTCTGACCTGATGAATGATGTGAGACTGGAGAAGCTAAACAGCGGCATTCCACTCACTTTTCGGTTAGACTTACATTTCAGGGAGCCGCGTGAGGTCTGGTTCGATGGCACGGTAGAATCGCGTTCATGCGCTTTCCGAATTGAGATCAGCCCTCTCGATGACACATACATCTATACCGTTCGGGATTTCAACGGAGTTTCAGATTCGAACCGTCTCCATTCCCCGGTGGGAGTACTCGCAACGCTGGAGGAGCGACTGAGCGGATGCCTTGTCGATCTGGATCGCGTCTCAATGAACGGAACCTATTACATCTTAGTGGACATCTATTATCGCAATTTAACCTATGATGATGTAGTCTCGGCAGACAAGTGGCTTCGGGAGGGTCGTCCGGATCATCGTGACAGCGCTGACGGTAGTGGCAAGTTCGGCGAGAGCCTCCTCGGCCTGCTGTGGGATATGGCGGGCCTGAAAGGGGAGTCGGAGGCCATTCGCACGGAGTCATTCTCCCCCGAAAGTCTGCGTCGGGCGCACCGTTGACAGTGGCCTTAAACGGACAATGGGCGCCGTGGACTCTGAAGGAGTCAAAATCCCGCCATTAATCCTATTTCCCGCATAGAGTTGACTCCCCGTCCGCGGCTCAAGGGTCGGGCCAGTTCTTCCGATAAGATAATCGATGGATAGAATCGCCGGAGACACGTAGATTGAGGTACTCAGATGTCACTTAACGACCCAGACCAGAAGGACTCCACCTCCAAGATTTATGTTGGCACGAAGACCAGGTCGGCCGATGAAAAGTCCGCCGAACCGGGCAGGCCGGGGAGTGCAGAAACAACCGATCCACTCGCCGCCCTCCAGTCTAACTTCGACTTGATAGCGCAGAAACATCCAAGGCTGGCGAAGAAGGAGGGAAAGTCGGAGGCTCGCAGCGCAGATTTGAAGGCGTTGCTCGAGATCTCGAAGGCGATAAACTCCACACTTGTACTCGACGACATCCTTCAGGTCGTGATGAAGCGAGCAATAGAGCTGCTCCAGGCGGAGCGTGGTTTCCTGATGCTTCTCGACGAACGCGGAGATCTCCAGTTCAGGACCGTCTACAACCTGCAGCATGAGACGATGCCAAAGGACGATTTCAAGATCTCGAACTCGATTGCGAATGAGGTTGTCAGGACCGGCAAACCGGTGTTTGCATCCGACGCTCAGGCGGATGAGCGATTCTCCAAACAGGAGAGTATCCTCGAGCTGCATCTGCGTTCGATAATGTGCGTGCCTCTGAAACTGCGGGACAGGATAATCGGTGTTGTATATCTTGACAACAGCTCGGACGCTAAAATCTTTCTTCAAAGCGATCTCTATCTTTTCGAATTGTTCGCGGAGCAGGCGGCAATTGCTGTCGAAAACGCAAAGCTCTATGAGAGCCTCCTGAATCTCAAATACTACAACGAGAGCGTTGTAAACGCTACCCCGGTTGGTATTGTGGTGGTGGATGGCGATCTGAGTATTACGACTTTGAATACGGCGGCATCGGATATACTTGGCTCGGGTGTCGATCCGGTCAAGTACGACCCGGCGGCGCACAAGAAGTCGTTCGTGTCACTCTGGCCGGAACGAGAGCGCGAACGCTGGACGGAACTGATTAAGGGTGTGCTTAGCTCCGGAGTGCAGTACCAGGACAACAAGTACTATCACCAGATCGGCGATGAACAGAAAGTCCTGTCGATCAAACTCGATCGCCTCAATGAAGGCGAAGGTACGGTCACGGGCGTGATTGTGGTGCTCGAGGATATTACCGAGAAGGCAGTGCTCGAGAATTACGTGCTCATGTCTGAGCGACTTGTTGCCAAGGGCGAGATGGCTGCGAATATCGGGCATGAACTGAACAACTATCTCACGATTATTTCGAACAATGCTGAACTGTTGAAGCTGCATGTCCGGCGGGAGGCATACGACAAAGTCGAGAAAAATGTCTCCTCGATTTTCGACAATATACAGAAGATAAAGCGGTTTACCGACAGCCTGATGGATCTCTCCAAGCTCGAGGCCGAGTTTGTTGAGTACGAGGTGAAAAATCTGATCGAGGAACTGCTCTTCTCTCTCAAGCCGCACGCCACCTTCGATTTCATCGATATCGATGTGGAAATTCCGACCGATCTGCCCAAAGTTCATATGGATGTCGGGCAGATGCATCAGGTCCTGCTCAACCTGATCTATAATGCGGTCGAGGCCATCGATCCCGGAGAGAATAAACATGGACGGATTCAGGTTGTGGTGGATGCCAACCGTGCGGCGAACGTGGTATCCATCGAGGTAACCGATAACGGTCCCGGAATATCGGTGGATGATCTCGACAAGGTGTTCGAACCGCGCTTCACTACAAAGGAGAAGGGGCATGGGCTCGGGCTCTCAAATTGCCGGCGGATTCTCGAAAGCCACGGTGGAACGATAACCGCGATCTCCGATGGTGTCGACGGTACAACGTTTAAGCTCACAATGCCTATCAAGCAGATGCATGATCCAGGCGACAGGGACTGATCGGAATTGAGTCTTCCGGATAGATACAGAGTTACAGCCTCGATAGGCGGTGGTGGCGGTGGCCATGTTCTCGCAGTCGAGGACATGTTTCTCGCCAGGCAGCTTGCGCTAAAACTGTTCAAGGCGGATGGTGATTCGGACGAGCAGGCGTTCATGACGGAGTTCCTGTTCACCGCATCCGTATCGCACCCTAATCTCACACGAGTCTTCGATTTCGGCTACGACAGCACAAACATCCCGTTCTTCACTATGGAGCTTATCGAGGGTGATGAGTTGTGTGCTCGGAATTCGCTCACCGATGAGATTACATTCATGAAGGTGCTGACCCAGGTCTGCTCCGGTATTAACCTTCTGCACCATTTCGGCTACACTCACAACGATCTCAAGATATCGAATATCCGTGTGAATTCGACATCGAGTGGTCCGGTCGCAAAGATACTCGATTTCGGACTGGCAAGAGATTACGATCCATCTCGTGCATCGGAGATGGCGGGAACTGTCGAGTACATGGCTCCGGAGATCTTCAAGGGTAGAGAGTACACGGTGTCGAGCGACATCTATGCGCTCGGTGTGGTCCTATACAGGCTTATCAGCGGCAGGTTTCCATTCAAGGAGGACGACCCTCTTGCAACGATTTCGGGGCATATCGAGAAGGAAGCGCCTTCACTCGAGCCGCGCGCGGATTTTATAAATGACCGGATGATCGAGACAGTAATGAAGATGCTGAGCAAGGATCCGTCGGAACGTCCACCTTCTGTCATGGCAATTGCGTCCTCGATTGCCGACTCAGTTGGAAGCCAACCCTGCGAATTCACTGATTTCCCGGCCGGGTCGTTTCTCGATACAGCCACATTACAGTCTCTCAGAAAGCAGAGAGCAATTCGAGACCTGAGCAAACTGGATGACATTCCGGCTGTAACGGTCGATGACAGGGGACTCGCCGAAGCAGCCTTCGACTTTTGCAAAAAGCAGATTCAGACCGAGTTCAAGAATGTGCTTGTCGACGGATCCGAGAGAAGTCGGACAGTCGTCAACGCTGCAGATAACATACCGTTCCATCTGCAGAGCATGCGCGAATCGGACGAAGCGGGACACTTCGTATCGGGAATTGTCAATCTGGGCAATTGTGGTGCGCTTCCGGAGGAGATAGCTGATTTGCCTTCGGTCGAAGCCGCGAATATCATCGGCGAGTCAATTGATCATATACTGTCCGGAGAGAAGACCGATCAGCGAACCTCAGAGATACTGCTGCGAAGGTTCTCAGACAATCTGGAGATAGCACGGACTGTGGTCGATGAGCTCCAAGCCAGAAGTGCTTTTGAGCTTGTGGCTGACGGTCTTGTAGTGGATTCACGAATTCTGCAGGACCTTGAGCAGAGCGAAAGAGTCAATGAACTCTCGTGGCGGGAAGTACGGCAAACTTCGCTGATTTCAAAGGACAAACTCGCTCGAATTGCTGTTCTGGGACATCCTTTCGATGAAAGAATTGTCGGGCATATTCTCGAAGACGAAATGGATGCGACATTTCTCGAGGATTCGGTTTCAGATCGAGTTCTGCGGAACGACGGCGGGAATTACATGTTCTCCCGCGAGGCACTGAGATTGTCACTGGAGTCGTCGCTCGACGACCGCCAGAGATGCAGCTTGCATTTGAGAGCGGGAGAATACCTGAGCGAGCACGGGAAGACAGAAACCGCGGAGCAGTTAGGATGGGCAGCGCGTCATTTTCTCGATGCCGGGGATCTAAACCGTGCGGTAGAGCTGGCGTGGAAGCATCAAAGAGCCGCTAACGGCTCGGATGTCTATACCGACACCGAGAAGCTTCTGCGGGATTGCGAGGCGGCGTTCGCTGACAAAGAGAAGATGGATGCGACTGCCAATGCCCGTTTGCTGATGGCGATGGGAGATCATTACAAGGCTGTGGGAGATTTTGACCGAGCGCTGACCAAATACAGAAAAATAACCGGCCTGGCCGGCATCGACAAGTCGCTTCTCGCTGAAGCCCATAAGGATATGGGTGATATCCACAAGTTCAAGCATGAATTCAGCTCGGGCATCGAGGCGCTGAATCGTGCGCTGGAGATCTACAAAAGCCTTGATGATCAGCTCGAGGTTTCTCATACGCTCAACAATCTCGGCAACATGTTCTGGGTGGACAGTCAGTTCGATGGAGCTCTCGAACATTACACGAGAGCGCTCGAGATCCAGGAGAAATTCGGCGCAAAGAAGGATATTGCCTCGACTGTGACCAATATCGCATCTGTCTATGCGGTTAATCGGGAGTACGACAAGGCAATCGAGTTTTTCAAGCGATCCGTAGATCTCAAGAAGGAAATCCATGACGAGCCGGAGCTTGCACGCAGCTATAACAACATGGCGGCTGTTTATCAGTGGAAGGGCGAATCCGGTCGTTCGCTGAACTACTTGAATATGGCGCTCGTGATAAACCGCAGGGTGGGCGCGCAAAAGGAATTCCTGTTTAATCTCGAGAACATTGCAGAGGCATGCATGAGCCTGGGTGAATTCCGACGTGCCGAGGAGGTCAGCGCCGAAGGCCTCGCCATGGCCCGACGGATGGAGGATCTGCCGCACAAGGCTGTATTCTGCCACATGCTCGGCGAATTGTACTTTTTCCGAGCGCTTTATGGCAGATCTCTCGATTATCTCGACAAATCGCAGGATTTGTGTCGGAAGATTACAGACAAACCGTTCGCCGCGCGAGTCTATACATCAAAGGCGAAGACACATCTGGCGCTGAACAGCCTCGATTCGGCGAAGCAGTATATTGACCAGGCGAGGGCGATAACATCTCCGCTCAAGCTCACCGAGGAGATTGCCGCGCTTAAGATACTGTCTGCGGAGATCGCATTCGTCAACGGTGGAGACCCAAGCGCCGTTCTGGCGACGCTTGACAGCATAGACAAGCACCTTGAGGAGGAAGAGCTGCGCACTCGACTCTGCGAGTCGAATCTGCTAAGGTTGAATATCCTGTCGCGCGCTGGACGGATACCATCTTCAGCGCTCGAACGGCTCGACAAGCTTAGCGAGCTCGACCAGCACTCCACGTTCAGGAGCCACCTGTACTTCTACTATGGCATATCGAGCGCATCGGATCGTCTCTACAACGAGGCTCTAAGCTATTTCGAGCAGGCGGATGTTATGGCCAGGGCGTTCGAGCAGAGAGAACTACTATGGAGGATTAACTACCAGGCAGGAAAGGCATTTCTCTCGCAACTCGAGTATGAGGAAGCGTTTGTCAAGCTTCGAACTGCGGGTGATCTACTGAAGGAGATTGCGTCGAATATCGACGAGCCGGATCTCATTCAGAAATACATGGATGCACCAGAGAAAGCGGAGTTGATTGACGCGGTTCGTCATCTGACGCTGAAGCTTGCCTGACGCAAAAGAAAGAGGCCGCCACAAATGGCAGCCTCAATTCCGGTCATTCGAAAACTAATGACTGCTTAACGGCTTACTGGCCGCCGAGGCTAATCTTAGCCGGAGCAATCTTGTCTTCGAGTTCTTCGATCATGAGTTCGTACATTGTCACCTCCTATGTCGTAGGATGACCGGTAATCCGCCGAAGCGGAATTCTTTTTGCATCCAATGCCGGGTACATTTTTCTGTTTTACTTCTCTAAGATTAACACAGACCCCAGATTTTGTCAAGCAGAAACCTGTAAAACATGGATATGTGTTTCCATCTTATGTGGGAGCATTCTACTGTTTCTTGGCGACGAGTTCGGCTATGCCGTGCCAGTGCCCTTCGCCGTGAGTCGTATCGTAATAATCGTATTCAGCGTAATACAGCAGCCTGAGTGACGTGAACAACTCGAGCAATTCACGGTAGTCGTAGAACGAGTACATGTCACCGTTGACCATAAGGAATGTCCCGGGCTCGAGCTCCGTTGTCTTTTTCTTATATTCCTTATAGCGGGGATCATCATACGTCAGGACGGAGGCTATAACGAGACCACCTTTCCTGAGACCATTGATGATGTTCCGTGATACCTGATGAGCCTCGCTCTTGGTGATGAACTGGAACAGGTTGTTGGAGAGAGTGAGGGTGTATTTGTTTTTGGCGATTCTAAAGTGTCTGACATCCTCGAGTTTCGTTTTGACACTAACTCCGATCTTCTCAGCACGGTTCTGACACTTCTTTATCCCCTTCTCCGAATTATCGACTCCGATTACGTCGAACTTTTTCTGCGCAAGAAAGATAGCGTCACGACCCTCACCCATGCCAAGGTCGAGCGCAGGTCCCGTATTTGCGAGTGGAGCGAAGTTCTTAGTGAGGTTGGAGGGCTTTGTACCCCAATAGAACTTGGGCGATGCGTACTTTTCGTTAAACTCTTCCTTCGACATAAACCCCGTACTTCCCGCTCAAATAGTTCCCGGATATATAACAAAAGCCGTGTCATGAAGCAATCAAAAGTTACCGTTAGAGTAGATTGTCTGGCCCAAGAAATTTGAACACTGCTGTCATTATCCATATTGACCAGCAGCAGGGGTTGAGGTATTTTGTAGTACACCCATCAATTAGCGGCACAGAGGAGGAACGTCATGAAGGCACTCATCCGCACAACCATCGCTGGGTTAGTGTTTGTTTTCGCAGCGAATGCCTTTGCACTGTACAACCCTGTCGAAAAGGCTGAATCGACCGAGAAACCACCGAATCGATTGATCGTGAAGCTCCGAAGTGATCTCGTTTGTGTTGAGTCGGTCGACCGGGACGGCACCCCGAGGCTTGGAATCAGGGAGATTGACGATCTGAGCAAGAGCCTCGCGGTTTCCGGTCAGAAGCGGCTTTTCAAGCATCGTGGTCAAGAATTGCCAAATACTTTGAAGAACGTATTTGTGCTGACTCTCGCCGAGTCCGGAAGCGCCCGGGAAGCCGCCGAAACCTACTCCCGACTCGGGGTTGTTGAATACGCCATTCCGGACGAGCCGGTCGAGTTGTATTACTCTCCAGATGATCCCCTGTACTTACACCAGTGGGCATTGAACAACATCGGGCAGGGCTGTTATCATGTGGACAGGCTCCCGAATTACGGTGATGACACGCTGGCTATAGTACATGGGACTCCCGATTCGGACATTGATTATGAAGAGGCTGACAGCGCACCTCCGGATGTCACCGAGACGGTAGTAGTGGCTATAATCGATACCGGTGTGGATATGGATCATCCCGATCTTATCGGCAAGATCTGGACGAATCCCGGTGAGTTGCCATCGAACGGGTATGATGATAATAACAATGGCTATGTCGACGACTACCGTGGATGGGATTTTGCGGGTGACGTTCTTCTGGACGATCCCGACAATGATCCGACGGATAGTCATGGGCATGGCACGCATTGTTCTGGAATAGTCGCGGCAACGAGCAATAACTCAGAAGGGATAGCGGGAGTCGCTTTTGACTGCGAGATCATGCCGTTGAGCTTCCATCCGTTGATGATGGCATCGTGGGCGGCAGAAGCAATAATCTATGCGGCCGACAATGGCGCCGATGTAGTCAACATGAGCTGGGGGCTCTCGTATCAGGTGCAGTTGTGGGAGGATGCGCTGGACTACGCGGCCTCGAAGGGCGTTATCCTGGTGGCTGCAGCGGGGAATGACGGATTCGAGAGGATCAACTATCCTGCAGGATACAGTTCCGTAATTGCTGTTTCAGCCTCCACGAGAGACGATGAGGTAGCATTCTTCTCCACATACGGCACGAATATCCATGTCTCCGCTCCAGGCTATTCAATACTGTCGTTGCGTGCTGATGACGAGGATATGTATGCAAGCTCAGGTGAACCGCTGGTGCACATCATCGATGAGCACTATTACCTGGCGTCCGGCACAAGCATGGCGGCGCCGTATGTTGCAGGTGTTGCAGCCTATGTCGAGGCAATCACTCCGGGGATAAGTCAAAGCGCGATGAAAGCTCTGCTTGCTTCGACTTCGGATGACATAACCGATCCATTTGGACAGGGAGATCATCTACCGGGTTGGGACAAGTACAGCGGCCACGGACGTATCAATGTGTTCAGTGCGGCGAATGCCGCGCCGGACGTACGCATCAGAATAACGTCTCCGTTGAACAACTCATCGCAACAGGGCACGATTGATGTCTACGGAATCGCCGATGGAGCGGAAATGACCGGCTGGACTCTCGAGTATGGTCAGGGGAGGACGCCCGCTGCATGGACGCTTCTAACGTCGTCGAGTACTCCGGTTACTGATGACCTTTTGTATTCGTGGGATGCTTCCGGCATGAATGGTATCTACAGCCTCAGACTTACCTCCGGGAGTACGCATGAATATTACGTGACTTTCTATGTAATGAACGATCTGATTCTCGAGATAATCTCACCCACCGAAGGCGATACGGTGCAGAACTTCGCTGACATCGTTGCGACCGCAATGTGTCCTGACTTCTCCAGAATCTATGTAACATACGGATCGGGCGCTTCTCCCTCCAGTTGGGAGACGCTCGCATATCTCACTCAGCCGGTCATGAATGAAACTGCAGCGTCTCTATCCGGGAAGATCATCTCCGAGGGTGAATACACGGTCCGGATGAGGCTCTATTCCACATCCGGACTTGAGGCAACGGAAGAAGTGACGTTTTTTGTCACTACGCCGTTTACTCCGCCGCACGGCTGGAGATCGTTTGTCGCTTCAGATTTGACATCCGTCGTGAACTGGGGAGATTTCGATGGTGACGGGTTCAACGAGTTCGTCGTAGGCTATGACGGCGGTGTGAAGTTCTTCAATCTTGACGGGACCTTGAAAACAACCGGGGTTCCATCACTAACCGGCGATTTCCGACTCCCGGCGGCTGTCGGCAATCTCGATAACGATGGCCTTGATGATATTGTGATGGTTGGGGGGAGCACGCTTTTCGGATTCCCGTCCAATGAGTCCGATTTCGAGATACAGACCCGCTCTCCGAGTTTCGGCGTATACCAGGAGGTTAACGAAACCAGGTATCCAGTCGTACAACTGATTGATCTGGACGGCAACGGTGACGACGAGATTGTCTACTCCATGTATGGAGCAACAGGTTTCGACCCACCATATTCCAACGGAGTACACTCCTGGGTGTACGATTCGGACGGATCACCGTGGACCACCGCTGATACGGCGATTATCAGCAGCAGCAATTTCCAGCCTGCAGACCTCGACGGCGACGGCCAGTGCGAGTTCTACTACTCCGGGCTCGGCGCCAACCAGAGGTATCTGTACAAGCTTGATTCACAGTTTCAGAAGGTCGATAGCACGTATCTTCCGATGCTGGATTATACCCAGAGGGTGGGTGGGCTAACTGCAGTGGACGTGGACGGAGACTACATACTCGAGCTCGCTCTCTTTGGTTACAAGATTCTCCCTGACTATACCAATTCCGATTATTACTTATACGTGCTGGATGAAAACCTCGATTTGCTGCCCGGCTTCCCACATGAGACCGGAATCAATGGTTATTTCATCATGCGCACTCCCATGTTTTGTGATCTCGAACGCGATGGCACGGTGGAGTATTTCTCATCATATTACGATCTCGACAGGAGCTATGTGTATGCATGGAGGAGTGATGGCACCCCGGTGGTTGGCGATACATTGTCCTCCGGTTTGTACGCAACATCTCCAAACGGGGCATACCTTCACATCGGGCTTCTCGCAGATGTGGACGGGAACGGCTATCCGGACTACAGCAGTACCGAATCGCCAACCCTCTTCAGCGATTTCGAATTGCAGACGATTGTGGCGTGGGACCGGGATGGTACTCTCGGTGACAATTATCCTATTGCCGTGACTCAAGCCACCGGTCAAATCGACTATACGCCGTACTCGCCGGTCTATGGGGATTTCAATCGTAATGGCTATACCGAGATGGTCATGGCGACTATGGACGGGTATTTGATCTACACGGAGTTCGAGGAGAGCTACTACTCGAGCGCTGCGTCACCACGGCCAATTTGGAGATATGACAGGTCGCTGACGAACACGTACTACCCATTCGGGCATGGGGCCGCAGTCTGCGGCGATGCAGACGCATCCGGTGGAACCGATATCGACGACGTGGTTTTTCTCGTCCGGTACGTATTCATGAGCGGACCAGCACCGAGTCCGGAAGAGCTCGGGGATGTTAACTGCACGGGTAATGTTGACATCGACGATGTCGTTTATCTGATAAACTACGTCTTCCAGGGTGGACCGACTCCATGCGATACGGACGGCGATGAAGTGCCTGACTGCTAACTTGTGGATTATTCACAACGAGAACGAGGCCTGTCCCACCGGGGTTGAGCCTCTTTTTCATCCTCAAACAAAGTTCGGTCAGATCCTGCACGCTGTAAGCGTGTGTGACCTGACCGTATAGCCGCATAAACAAAGGGCTATTCAAAGCATTCTGTCATCTCGGAAAGCGCGAGTCAAGGATTATTTTACATTGTCCGGTTTTGGGCATATTGTGCCATAGTCATCTCTGAAAGCGAAACCGAAGCAATCTCTCCGCTTGCGAAATGTGTAAGCACGCTTAGAGATCGCCACGTCGTCCCGCTCTCGCGGAACTCCTCGCGATGACTGCTCTGCATGAGGCCGCAGGGTTTGTCGACAAGCCCCAAGCTGTGGGCCGTCCGGCCGGATCACACGCCCGCACAAGGCGGCCGCAGGATCAGACGCAAAACGGTATCGCAACAAGCCTCGTACATGAACGGGTCTCCCTTTTTTTTGATGTTTGAAGCGGGTAAACAGCTTGATGCATTTGACTTTTTGTGAGATAAGACTTAATTGCCCCAGTAATCGCTGAAGGCGAAACATTGTCTCATCCCGACGTGTATATCAGAGTACTACTTCGCACGGCGACAATTTCATTCTGGAGGTCTTATGGCGGACGAGCTCTCACAATCTCAGGATATTCAAGCGGTAGAGAAGCTTCAGAAGGCACGCGAGACGATAAAATCCGAAATCGGGAAGGTAATTGTCGGACAGCAGAAGGTGATCGACGAGCTTCTGATATCAATCCTCTCGAACGGACACGTGCTGCTGATCGGTGTGCCGGGTCTCGCGAAGACGCTGCTCGTTTCCACGCTCGCCGGCATACTCGACCTCAAATTCTCGCGCATACAGTTTACGCCTGATTTGATGCCGTCGGATATAACCGGCACGGAGATAATCGAGGAGGACAGGTCGAGCGGTACTCGCGGATTCCGGTTTGTGAAGGGACCCGTATTCGGCAACATAATCCTTGCTGATGAGATCAACCGTACACCTCCCAAGACGCAGGCGGCATTGCTGCAGGCGATGCAGGAGCATGAAGTCACCGCAGCGGGACAGACATATAAGCTTGAGGAGCCGTTCTTCGTGCTTGCCACACAGAATCCGATCGAACAGGAGGGAACATATCCGCTCCCCGAGGCGCAGCTCGACCGCTTCATGTTCAATATCCTGATCGACTACCCGTCTGAGACGGAAGAGCAGGAGATAGTCAAGACTACAACTACTTTTCAGGAATCGGAGCTCGAAAATGTTCTTTCCGGCAGTGAGATTACGGAGCTCCAGAAACTTGTCCGCCGCGTTCCCGTGTCGGATCATGTCATCAATTACGCCGTCCGTCTCGCGCGCGCGACCAGACCGACCGGAAGCAGCATCCCCGACTATGTTAAGAACTGGGTGTCATGGGGTGCCGGTCCGAGAGCGTCTCAGTACCTGATTCTCGGTGCAAAGACCAAGGCCGTGCTCGATGGTCGCTATACGCCATCCGTGGAAGATGTCAAGTTCGTAGCCAAGCCGGTACTCCGGCATCGCATTGTCACATCGTTCAATGCCGAGGCTGACGGTGTGGGTGCGTCCGAGATAATCGAAAAGCTGATCGCCGAGACGAAGGAAGGCTGATCCAACGGCAGACCCCGCCACGGATAAAATATGCCCGAAGATGATTACAGAAGATATCTGAAACCCGAGGTCGTCTCCCGCTTGAAGGGGATGGAGCTCAAGGCACGGCTTGTCGTGGAGGGGTTTATAACCGGCCTGCACAAGTCGCCATATCACGGTTTCTCGGTCGAGTTCGCGGAGCATCGCCAGTATATGCCGGGTGATCCGATGCGCGATATCGACTGGAAGGTTTACGGCAAGTCGGACCGTTTCTATGTCAAGCAGTTCGAGGAGGAGACGAATCTCAAGTCGTACATTCTCATAGATACATCCGCCTCGATGGGGTACACGTCCGAGGAGAACAAGAGACTCAGCAAGCTCGAGTATTGCTCATACCTGTCGGCGTCGCTTTCATATATGATGCTCAAGCAGCGTGACTCGGTTGGACTGGTCGGGTTCGACGAGCACATTCATACTTACATTCCGCCCAAGTCGGCCGCGAGCCATTTGCACATTCTGCTCAAGCAGATGGATAAACTCGAGGCGGGCGAGAAGACGAATATATCTGATACTCTGCATGAAATGGCGGAACGAATAAAGCGGCGAGGCCTGATTATCATTCTCTCCGATCTGTTCGATGACCCGCAGCGGATAATCGCGGGGTTGAAGCACTTTCGTCACAAGAAGCATGAGATTATCGTATTTCATGTGCTCGATCCCCGCGAGCGCGATTTCGCATTTCCGACAGAGGCGGTGTTCGAGGATATGGAGACCGGCGAGCAGATGAGTACTCTTCCATGGCAGGTCAAGGGTGACTACCAGAGCGCGCTGAACAAGGTATTCGACGAGTTCTCTCGTGAATGCCGTATGTCGAATATCGATTATCACCTGATAGACACATCAATTCCATACGACCGCGCACTTCTGGCCTACCTGAACAAGCGGGCGAGGCTTTATTAATGACTCCGCGAAAGGGGAAGACTCCACTTGTCGGCGCGCACATGTCGATAGCCGGCGGTGTGTACAACGCGATCGATCAGGCAACCGAAGTTGATGCTACTGCGCTTCAGATTTTCACCAAGAACAACAATCGCTGGGCGGGTAAGCCGATAAGTCTGGAGGACGCAGATAGATTCCGTGAGAAACAGGCGGAATCGAATCTTCGTGCTGTGGTCGGACACACGGCCTACCTGATCAATCTCGCCTCACCCAAAGTGGACATATACAAGAAATCAATCGATGCTCTTAGAGACGAACTAATCCGCGCCGACATGCTGGGCCTGTCTGATCTCGTGATGCATCCGGGTGCTCATCTCGACACCGGCGAGGCCGCCGCGATCAAGCGCATTGCAGATACGGTCAATCGGATATTCGACTGGCTGCCGGACAACAAAACGCGACTCTCGTTCGAGGTCACAGCGGGACAGGGGTCATCGATTGGTCACCGTTTCGAGCATATAGCGGAGATAATCGACAAGATCGAAGACAAGAAGCGAACGTCCGTCTGTTTCGACACATGCCACGCTTTTGCGGCTGGATACGAACTGCGTACGAAGCGGGATTTCAATACCACATTCAAGGCATTCGATGAGACTATTGGCCTCGAATACCTGGAGGTTTTTCACGTCAACGATTCGAAAAAGCCGCTCGGAGGACGAGTCGACCGTCATCAGCATCTCGGACAGGGCGAGCTTGGCCTTGAGCCGTTCAAGTTCCTGATGGAGGATCGCCGCTTTCGAGACATACCGAAGATTCTCGAGACGCCAAAGGGCGACGACCCGCCCAAAAACGACAGAATGAACCTTGACATTCTGCGGCGCTTCGCTAGATAGAGGCCCGGGAGGATTTAAGCAGATGCAGATAGGTATAATCGGATTGCCGCTCTCGGGGAAGACCACGCTATTCAATGCGCTCTGCGGGACATCGCAGGAGACCGGTGGGTATACGGCGAAAGGTGAGGTGCACCGCGGCGTCGTGAAGGTCCCGGATGAGCGTCTGGATGTCCTCGCCGAGATATACAAACCGCAGAAGGTTACACCTGCTGAGATCGAGTTTCAGGACGTAGCCGGGTTCACGGGTGACACATCCGATCGTGACAGACTCGATACCGAGATCCCGTCGGCGATCCGCGAGACTGTGGCGGTGGCACAAGTTGTCAGAGTTTTCGAGAACTCCAAGGTCCCGCATCCATCCGGATCGGTCGATCCTGCCCGCGATATCCGGATGATCGAGGACGAGCTCATATTTTCAGATCTGGTATTGATCGAGCGGAGGATGGAGAAGCTTGAGCGACAGTTGAAGGTGAATCCGAGAGACGAGTTCAAGCGCGAGAAGGCTGTTCTCGACAAGTGTCTCGATCAGATCAACGCGGAAAAACCACTTCGCGATCTCGAGCTGACCGAAGCCGAAGAGAAGGCTGTGCGCGGATTCCAGTTCCTTTCGATTAAGCCGAAGATTATAGTCCTGAACATTGGCGAGGACCAGATTGCCGAGAGGGATAACATTGTCGGCCAGTTCTCGGAATATGCGGAGAGAAAGGACGTTGCGGTGGAGGCAGTCTCGGCGCGGGTTCAGATGGAGCTGGCAGAACTGGATGAGCCGGATCGCCAGGAGTTCATGCAGGATTACGGCGTCACCGATTCCGCGATCGACCGGCTGATAAACAGATCGTACGATCTGTTGGGTTTGATTTCATTTCTCACCGGCGGAGAAAAGCAGGTACGGGCGTGGACTATCACCGAAGGTGCGAAGGCGCCGAAGGCCGCCGGAGTTATTCACAAGGACTTCGAGAAGGGGTTTATCAAGGCCGAGGTGATACCGTACGAGAAACTTGCGGAGGTCAAGTCCGAGTCCGAGGCCAAGAAACGCGGTTGGATGCGCCTCGAAGGGAAAGACTATGTCGTCAAAGACGGCGACGTGATTATTTTCCGGTTTAATGTGTGATAACTCCACGAATCACCTCTCTTCTTTACGGGCACTCATCATCTGACAGCTTGTTTGATTCTATATGCCGAACGCACTCGTAATAGGCGGTACCGGGATGCTGCGGGATGTCTGTCTCTACCTGGCGGATAGCGGCTATGATGTCATCGTGGTGGCACGGACCGAGAGCGACCTCCGGAAACTCTCCACCGAGACATTGGCGATGGATGGCAACATACTGCCTCGAAGGTCCGATTACCGTGTAATACCGATGTTTAAATCCAAGCTGATGGATGATATCCGTCGTGTCGGCGGTGTAACGCTCGCCGTTACATGGATCTATTCCGATGCGCCGGAGGCATCGGAGGCGGTTGCGGAACTGATCGGTGCCGTAAATGGCGATTGCAGGGTGTTCGATATTCTCGGAAGTCCCTCCTCTAATCCGGAAAATCTCGCCAAGGACCGTCGCGAATACTACGAGCAGTTTGACAATATCTCATACAACCGCGTGCTTCTTGGTTTCAAGGTCGAGGACGGCCAGAGCCGCTGGCTGACAGATGAAGAGATTGCTGCCGGAGTCAAGGATGCTGTCGAGAGTGACCGGAACGAAACCACAGTTGGACAGATCGAACCGTGGGACGCGCGGCCTTCGGTTTGACATATCAGAAAAGGCGGAGCCTTGGAGGCTGTCCCGCAAGGCTCAGGAATGGTTGCGGTAGATCCTGATCCCGCGAAACGCGGGATTGTGATCTGCCGTTCGTTCGGTCACAGCCGTACGTATCTGTGACTTACGCACGGTCAGTTCACACTCGCCTGCGGCGAGCAGGAACCGACCGAATCAAGCCAAGCACTTGTGGGACAGCCTCCTTGCGACCCCGCCTATGATTCCTGTAACCATAACCTGACTCGAACTAACATCCGGCTCTCGGTTTCGGGCCGTTGCCGAAGATGTACTCAATGAGATATATCAAATCATCAGTATCGACTTCTCCCGAGCAGTTGCAGTCGACTGTTTCCAATGGTCTCGGGGCCGGTCCGCCGCCGAAGACGTACTCTATCGTATAGATGACGTCATCGATGTTGACGAAACCATCGTTGTTGGCATCGCCGGAATAGCGACCGACGAAATTGAATTCGCCGTACGCTACAAACGGTTCATCCAGTAATGTCTCGCCCGTCACCTGGAAAGACTGTGTCGTGGTGTCGAAAAGCGGGCCCTCGTCGAACATGTACGCGTTGAGGAATCCCTTAACCCAGAAATCGGCCTTCAGAACCTGACCGCTGAAATCGGGATGGCTTGGCAGCACCTCGACGTTGAACGGATCGATCGTGTCGTTGATGCTGATGTTGTTCAGATCGATGTCGCTTGCCAAGAAGCCGTCCTGATCGGGAATCAGTATGCTCGCGGGTATCGGATCGAACGACCAGGACCAGTAGACATGCATCGTTTCTGGGTCGACAAATACCTCCGGCTCCTCAGTCGCCTGACCAAGGTTATTCACAACCGTAATGTTGGTGCCAAAAAACTGGGGCGGGAAACCTGTTCCACCTGTCGGTGAGTACTTGAATGCACCAGCCGGCGGGAAGAACAACGAGTCGATCTCGATCTCGAAATTCGCGGACATATTCGTCGGGTCCACGAGTTTCAGCGTGAGATCACCCATCTTCGCTGGGGAACCGACGGTCGCAAAAGCCGGGCCGGCGAAAGTGACTACTCCGAGACTGAAACCATTGTAACCCCAGCCAAAACCACCGTAGCTCTCATCGAGATAACTGACGCCCGGAGAAACGAACGCACCTGGGCTAAAGGCACCGGCATTCGGGAGCCATTCCTGCACTATAAGCAGTGAATCATCGTGGCCCGTTCCGCCTCCGG
>CAYQCE010000039.1:0-34140 GCA_964415885.1 uncultured Ignavibacteria bacterium | reverse complement strand
TAAAGCAGTCGATCAGGACGTCCATCTTGTCGACCCCTGTACTTTAACCTCTCACTGGGAGATACTCCGATCAAAAAGATCGTTAAACACCTCGTCGCCGAATCTGTCCAAGGCCTTCGATAACGTCGAATGATCCGGCAAACTCTCATCTAAACCGTAGCCGATGAACCAGCGATAAGCCAGGTTCACCTGCACCTGACGCATCAACTCCCGTACATGAGACATCCCGTCTATAGCCTGAATCATAAATAAACGGATGATCACCTCTGGATCGATTGACGGACGACCGTTATCCTGACAGTAACGATCTCGTACCGTATCGTGAACAAAACTCAAATCAAGTACTCGGTTCAAACGGTAAAGATAGTGATCCTTAGGTATGAAACTCTCAAGTGGCGGAAGGAGCGTCATCGCCTGTTGTGAATTCTCTCGTTTACTCTGCATGACTCCATTCAACAAAATTCAATGCCACTCAAAAAGACCTTTTTCAACAGGCCCCTTCGCGGGAATGACTCGACCACACCGGCATCTTTGAAGACCGTTTCGTGGTCCGCGTATGTCTTCGCGAGCAACTACCTATGAATCCCGGGTCAATAGACCCGGGCCACGCTACCGGAAATACAAATATGGAAATGTCTGAGATAGCCTCAATCGCTTCGCTTGTTCACACTGATACGCCGCAAAGGGCTTACAACAATCCCCGACAGTTTGTAGCTCACTCGTCGTCAACTGACTGCACGAGATGCAACAAGTCGATTTGAGGTTGTGTGTCAGCTTGTGGAGATCAAAGTCAGATTTGTATGCAAAACAAGGAGTGAGGTAAGTTTTCTATTGACAGACACCTAAGTTAGACTATATTGATATTGTTTTTTCCGCATTAGCCTTACCAAAGCCCAATCCCCAGGGCGAATAGGACTGGATCTGGAGTTGGTTTGCTGAGAGGTCAAGCCAGCTCCGATTTTTATGTCGCCCATACCAAGGTTCCGGAATCGGGATAATACCCAGTGGATCCGGAGCGGAGTTTCCGCGCAACATAGCCTTACGCATCAAAGATCGGGGCAAAATCGAAGAAAGTCAAGAAGTGGGATAGAGTATAAAAAGGGTGGAACATGGGTATAGCAAATACCCGTTTTTGTTAATCACTGGAGCTGAATCTGAGCTTTAAGAAGGATCGAAGATTGACTTTTTTGTTCCTAATCCCGAGTTTTTGTCTGATTTTCGCTCTATGTTTCTGAACCGTCTCCGCTGAGATGCTCATCTGCTCACCTATCTCTTTGGAGGTCATGCCCTTACGAATCAGGTTGCACACTTCGATTTCTCTATGGCTCAGCTTGTCATAAGCGCTTTCCAAAGTCGGCACCCACGGATCGGTGACATCCTTAATCTCCTGAACGAGCAAATCGAAGTCTCGAACGAGATCGTTCGGGAGTCTGGCTTTGAGTCGCTTCAAATGCGGATCAAGAACACGTTCGAGATTGGTGGTGATCTCTCGCTTCACTTTGTCGGTTCGCTTCTCGGTCTTGTCGAGAATCTCTTCCAGCGCGATGTTTGTTTTCGCGAGGCGTTCTCTTTCCCTGACGAGGATATCATTAGTACGCCTTAGCTCGTCTTCTGCCCTCTTTCGGTCGGTAATGTCTATCGCGATCCCACGCATTCCGACAATTTTGCGATCTCGGACAATCGGATTCGAGTAGATCATGACCGGAAACCTGGTCCTGTCCTTTCTGACGAGGTAGTACTCCGCACCTCCGAGATCGATTCCCTGCATCGAGAGTCTGAATCGCTCGACAGCGCGCTCGCGATCCTCACCTTCGAACAGATCGAATGCATTCAACCCTCTCCTGACTTCAGCTTCGCCGTATCCAGTGGACTCGAATCCCCGCTTGTTGACGAACATGAAGTTTCCCTCGGTATCGAGTTCGAACACCGTCTGTGGAAGCAGGTCCGCGAGCTCTCGGAAACGCCTCTCCTTCTCTCTAATCTCTTCGAGAGCTGCTTTTCGGTCTGTTATGTCAATGAATCCGCCGAAAACTGCCGGTCTGCCGTCAAATGTCATCCGGTCAAGGGTCAGGACCGCCCAGAAGGTTGAACCGTCCTTGCGTCTCCCCGTAAGCTCGTGATTTCGGACGGCACCGTGCTCTTTTAGAATCTGAATCACACGATCTCTATCCAGCGGGTCGGCATACAGATCTTTGACGTTGATACCGAGTATTTCCTCTTCGCCGTATCCGAATGCAGGTCCCAGGAGATTGTTCGCATAGAGGATCTTGCCGGTTTCCATGTCCGATACAGCAACCGGAATCGGAGTTGCCTTCGCCAAGCTCCGGAATCTTTCTTCGCTCTCCTTGATCTTCACCTCCGTCCGCTTTCGATCGGTCACGTCTGATGCAATTATCATCGCGACTATCTCATCGATTTCGGCGTAGTGAAACGGCTGCACGTGTGTGTCGTAGTAACGCCATTCGTTATCGATATAGACACGTGCTTCCTCACGGAATTCTCTCTGAGTATCGATGACCTCGATGACGTGTTTCATCTGACGGCTCGCGACGTCCTCCGGGAACAGCTCCCACATGGATCTTCCCGTTAACTCATCTTTCGACTTGCCGTGCGCCTTTGCTCCTTTGGAATTGATGAACAGAAAGCTACCGTCGCGGCGGACTATGGCTATGCCTGCCTCGACATTCTCTACGAGGGTTCGATGCTTCTCTTCAGATAGCTTCAGTTCCCGCTCCATCATTTTCTGATCGGTGATATCCTGCACAATGCCCGCTCGTCTGTAGACCTGGCCGTGTTCGTTCAGAATCGGAAAGGTCTTGGAGTGGAGCCACCGTATCGTACCGTCTGGACTAATAATTCGGTATTCAGTATCGGTCTCCGCGTTGCTGTCCATGTATCGATCTATCACCTCGTGCCGATCCTCGGGATGGACAATCTGCAGGTATGCGGCGGGGTCCTCGTAGAGCTGTTCGACAGAGAGTCCGAGAATTCTCTCGGTTGCGGTGTTGATGTATATCACTTTGTTCTTTTCGACATCCAGGATCCAGAATACCTCGTCGATAGCCTCGGCCATCTGACGAAGACGAACCTCGCTTTCGCGGAGTTTCCTCTCCGCTTCCTTCAGATCGGTCACATCTATGCCGACCGCGATTGCCACGAGATCGTCCGAATCCGGAAGGAGTATCGCGGAATTGGACCAGAGGATGTTTCGGAGGTCTCCGTTCTTTGTCTTTATTTCGCGCTCGTAGGTGTCTCGCGGATGGCTCTTTACCCATTCTTTAAACTCGTGAGCCGGAGCCTGACCGTACTTATCGGGAATGAATATCTCGGACCAGTCCTTCCCGATAACCTCTTTCTCCGTGTAGCCGGTGAGTTTCTGCAGCTCCCGGTTGAAAACCGTTATCCGCCGGTTTTTGTCGAGGCATACTATGAGGCTGTTGGCGGTGTCGAGAAGGGAGTGAACGAAGTGCTCTTCCTCTCTCAGCCTGCTCTCAGCGATCCGTTTGTCGGTTATGTCGACACCGATGTCCCAGGACGCCCAACCCGGAATCGGGGCTTCTTCATGAACACTCGACCATGATAGTGTCCGCCGGGAGCCATCCTTGCAGATAATCTCGCAGATCCAACTGGTGCGTATAGCCTCGGGCGTTCCCGGCCTGCTGCCAATAGTCTCACCGGCCTTTTCAGCATCTCGGCAGAGCAGCTTGCGCGCGTCGGGATTGTCGACTATCTCTTCCGAGCTGTAGCCGGTTTTTCGCTCACATTCCTTATTCCAAAATATGATGTTGCCGGACCTGTCATAGGCACAGATCATGACCGGAATGCTGCCGACGAGCGACAAAAGCCCTGCCTCGCGGAGCTTCAGGCGATCCTCTTCGTTTCTCTGCGAGGTGATATCGACGATTGTGCCGAGCATCCTTCTCGGCTGGGCGTCACTGTCTCGTTCCACGACTCTGCCGCGAGCCAGTATCCAGATATACTCTCCCGATGCCTCTCTAACGCGAAATTCCTCTTGAAGCATCTCGTCGGAAGCGGCGATGTGGTCTTTTATAATCCTGTCGACCCGTTCGAGATCGTCCGGGTGAATTGCTGTAAGCCATTTTTCGAAATCTCCGAATCTGTCTTTGGACGATATCCCGAGTTTCCTCCGCAGGGTATCACTGAAGGCAACCGTTCCCTCCTGTATGTGCCACTCCCAGATATCGTCCCAGTAAAAATAATCGCCCTCGTTCGAGTGCGATTTCTCTGATGCACAGTTCTCCAGGTCTGCGAAAGTCATGAGATAAGCAGGTGGACCGTCGGCATCTCTTATTGGGGCCATCCGCGCATCGACTCTAAGAGTGTTGCCCGTCTCCGTGATCAGCCTGACTGAACGTGTTGAACCGCCCGTATTGCCGTTCAGTGATTCCGGGGAATCCGGATTCCCGGCTGTGCTTTGAGAATCCAGCCAGTCTGCAACTCTCAGCTTATGCGATTCGATATCTTCCAGCGATATGCCCGATGATCGGGTGAATCGGGTGTTGCATGCGGTAGCTCTGCCATCCGAATCGAGCAGTAGCGCGGGCAGCGGTATTATCTCGAGCAGTTTTGCGTCATGGTTCTTCATAAAGGTCTCTGTTGCAGACTAAACGCGGTCGGTCCACAGGAAAACCGAGCAAAGGCGACCCTGCGGACATCTATGGTTCAGGCCGAGAGGCTCTCCGGTCATTCGGTTGTTTTCGAGCTCCTGGCCATACCGTGGTCCGTACCTTGTTCAGATTGCCGCTCCGCTTTTAGATTACGTGTTATGCGGGCGTATGCGTTATGATTGTGGATCGACTCGAAATTCTCCGCCTCGACAGAAAACCAGTCTATTCTCGAATCGGAGTGGATCTCGTAAGCTATGTTTCGGACTATGTCCTCTACGAAGGCGGGGTTTTCATACGCCTTTTCCGTAACGTATTTCTCGTCCTCCCGCTTGAGGTGCGAGAATATCTCGCAAGATGCCGATCTCTCCACGATCTCTATAAGCTCCTCAAGCCAGACGAACGAATTCATACCCGCTTTGACTTTTACTATCGATCGCTGATTATGCGCGCCCTGAGATGCGTTCTCCTTTGAGCAGGGACACACAGCCGTAACCGGAACTCTTACCGTTACGGTCGATTTAGTTCCTCCGTTCTTTTTCGAAGACGCCTCAATGGTACACCTGTAATTCATCAATCCTATCGATTTCGTCACCGGTGCCTCTTTCGCGACAAAGTACGGAAAGCTGATCTTCAGGTGCGCAGTGACAGCGCTCAGCCGCTCCTTCGCGAAATCGAGAATAGGATCGATGTTTCGAATGTCGATTTCGCCACTGAAGTGATTCAGCACTTCGACGAACCTCGACATGTGCGTCCCGCGGAACTGCCTCGGCAGATCGACGTAGAAGTCGATCGTGGCAACGGTCTTCTGAATCTCGTTCCGCCGATCTCGCAGGAGGATCGGGTAAGCGAGATTCTTTATGCCGACGTTATCAATGTCTATCTCTCTGTGGCCTGCCATCGAACCTCCGGTACGCTAAGCGCATATAGTCGCGCAGAGAGAGTTGCTCGATGCCGTGCGGGCTATCCCGACTGAATTATAACATGCCTCTTCGCAGAACGCAACTTGATTGGGCATCGCTTAGCGGTTGACAGACTGCTACGACTGACCAATATTAAGGGACTTACCGCATACCAATCAAAGGAGTTACGGATGACACTCTGTCGCGCAGCACAAAAATTGTCACTATTTTTAGGACTTCTTGGTCTCATGATCGGTGCCGTTTCGGCATCCGGAGCCGAGGTCATCTACGCAAGATACCCGGCGCTATCTCCCGATGGCGGGACCATAGCCTTCAGCTATAGGGGCGATATATGGACTGTGCCGGCATCCGGGGGGGACGCCACCCGCCTGACAGACCATGAGGCGGATGACATAATGCCCCACTTCTCACCGGACGGCAAATCACTACTCTTCAGTTCAGACCGGTTCAACAACTACGATGTCTTTGTTATCCCTGCAGAGGGGGGTGAGGCCAGGCAGTTGACGTTCAATACGTCTTCGGACTATCCGACAGGCTGGTTCCCTAACAGCGACAGCATACTGATTGTCTCAAACCGCGAGAGCTGGTCGGACGTTTTCAAGATGTCCATCGACGGAGGCATGCCGATCAAGATGACCGGCTACTACTGGTGCTATGAGTACGATGCATCGATATCGCCTGACGGTCGCTACCTGTTGTATAATAACGGCTCCGGGATGTCGCGGTGGTGGAGACGGGACCTTCGTTCCTCCGGAAACGCCGATATTTGGCTTCTCGATCGATCGAAGGATGGTTTCGAGTCTGTGAGAATAACGGATTATCCCAATCACGATGTATGGCCGGTGCTGAACTCGCGCGATGGTTTGATCTACTTCGTCTCATGCCGGGACGACTGGGGACAGGTGTTCGAAGTACCCATGACCGGCGGGGAGCCGAGACAACTTACGAACTTCGAGGGTGACGGCGTCCAGTGGATGAACTCCAATCCGCAGGGTACAATCCTCGTGTTCGAGCAGGGATTTAGTATCTGGAAACATGACCCACAGGTCGGCAGGTCCGAGAAGGTCGATATACGTGTCAGAGCCGACGAGAAAGAAAACCAGTTTGCGCGCAAGTCGTTCACCGGAAATGTCGACTGGTACTCCCTTTCGCCGGATGAGAAGAAAATTTCAGCCGTAGTTCACGGCGAAATCTATGTGCTCCCGACGAAGGATGCCAAAGAGGCGCGCAGAATCACGACTACAGTGGCGAGAGAGCGGTACGTTGATTGGGGCTCCGATTCAAAGACGCTGTACTATGTCTCTGATCGAAATGGCAATTATGATGTCTTTCAGTCCGACGCCGTAACCGGCGACGAGATCCAGCTGACTTCGACGGATATCAACGAGACCAAACCTCTGGTATCTCCGGACGGCAGATACCTGATCTACTATCGCGGCCTGGACAAAATCATACTTCGCGACCTCGAGGACAACTCGGAGAAAACGCTGGTGGACGGCGTCTTCTTCGATCTGGGTGTCGAGAGCACGATAGAGTACGACTGGTCGCCGGATTCGAGATGGGTAGTCTATACCATGGCCGGTCCGACATACGAGACAGACATCTATGTGACCGATCTGGACGGCAACACGCACAACATATCCAAATTCGCCGAGTGGAATTTCCGCCCGAAATTTTCCACTGACGGCGAGATCGTCTATTTCTCCTCGACAGTAAATGATCGTCTGGACACATATAAAATTGAGTTGCAGCACAAGCCGATCGAGTTCTTCGAGTCCGCTCTTGATTCACTCTTCATGGAGGATGATGGGAAGAAGGATGGCGATGAAGACGCCGAAGTGGAAGAAAAGGTTACACCGGTCGTTGAGATAGATTTTGAAGATATTGAGCATCGACGGAGCCGTGCATACTCGCTCACCGATGGCAGTCGCTATCCTCTTCTGACACCCGACGGCGAAAAGTACGTATTTGTTGCTTCGATTCTCGGCAAGCCTGAGATATGGTTGATAAATGCGGAGGGTGATCCCGACCTGAAACAACTCACGCACACGGGTCGCGCGAAGTCAGATCTATTCGTCACGAAGGACTCTAAGGAGGTTTACTTCATCGAAAGCGATCAGATCAAGAGATGCAGTTTGGGCGATGGCAAAGTCGAGACTGTGTCGTTCGAGGCCATCCAGGATATCGATCAGATTGCTGTGAACAGGCAGAAGTACACCGAGACATGGGCGATTCTGAATTCGTATTTCTATGATCCCGAGTTTCACGGTACCGACTGGGATGCCGTTCGCACGAAGTACGAGCCGGTGATCGAGCATATACGCACCGAGAGGGGATTCCGGGATGTCGTGAATGAGATGATGGGCGAGCTGCGGGCATCACATCTGAATATCTATTCACGGTCACCCGGTCCGCCTGACAAGATGCAGACGGCACGGACGGGTATAACCCTCGACTACAGCGCGATTGATTCGGAGGGTCTCTTCAAAGTTGCGGAAGTGATCGATGAGTCTCCCGCAGATTTCGCCGGCATCCTCCCCGGAATGTTTCTGAGATCGGTTGACGGAGTCGAGCTTGGAAGGCAGACAAATCTCGACAGCCTCCTCGGCGGGAAGTACGGAAACAGGTTAATTGTCGGGGCGAGCGACAGCCCCGGAGGCAGAACTAATGAGTTCGAGCTGAAGCCAACATCGAGCGGCATTGAGAACAGTCTTCGCTACAGACAATGGGTGGATGAGCGACGCCGGATAGTCGATTCGCTCTCAGGAGGCCGTCTTGCCTATATCCACATTCCGAGGATGTCACATGACCGTCTTGAGTTTTTTAAACAGGAACTCGTTTCGATCGCCGAGCCGAAGGAAGGTCTGATAGTCGACGTTCGCAATAACGGAGGCGGCAACATAGCTGTGCATCTGCTCGGCATCCTCGTCAAGACTCCGTACTTCCTTAGGAATTTTCGTGGATTCCCGGTGATCTCCGAGAACAAGATGCGCTCGAAAGCATACGAGAAGCCGGTAACGCTGCTCATCAACAACTACTCCGCTTCCAACTCGGAAATCTTTGCGGAGGGATTCCGACGGCTCGAACTCGGAAAGGTCATCGGTGAGCCAACAAGCGGAGCGGTGATAGGTACGTCATCATATACTCTGATTGATGGTACACGTGTCAGACGGCCGTCGTGGGGAGCCTACACTCTCGATATGGAGGATACGGACCTCGCTCCGCGTCAGCCGGATATCTTCGTGGAAAATACGCCCGACGATTTCATAAACGACCGCGATCCGCAGTTGCATCGTGCGGTCGAGCAATTGATGAGCGATCTGGAATAGGATTCTGCGCTCCCCGGAGAGCTGTTCCGCTTACCGGGGAGCTTCATCTGTGTTTATATCTGATGTCGAGTTGCGGTCTCGGGTTGTTACAGGTCCACGGCCGGCTCGTTCGAGTTTCTCACGAGCGTCTTGAGTTTGTCTGCAATCCTCGCTGCCTTCGCCGAGGCTCTGCCGAGATCGCACGGCATTGATGAGCGCGCCACATCCACATAGGTTGCAATGGAAAAGCGGTGATTCCCGTCAACCTCGAACGGATAGGCGTACAAAATGAGACCGGCCGACAGTTCCTGCGATGACTCGTTGAGCGATTCCACCGCCCTGCTGCAGAGCGCGAACATCCTCTCTTCGAGAAACTCGGAAACTCCGCTCGAAAACGAGAATGGCAGATAAATGGCGTCGAGCTGCGGCGTCTGTGCTGTATAGAGCCAGCAGCCATTTGGAAAAGCGCTGCGCAGTTCGGAGAATGCCCTTTGATCGCTTCGGATCCTCAAAGATGCAGTAGTCAAGTTGTCCCTCGTGTCTTTTCTCAATGTTAGGTGCAATTCAGAACACTTCTTAAGATAGTATCGGATTATCCACTTTCGTCTTGAGCGGTTGTTACCGTGCAGCATGAGAAAACCGGATCCTGTCAGGAGGATCCGGTTTCCTATCGCTCAGTCGGGTTTTCTCGTCTAAATCAGTCTATCAGTTTCCGGGATCGGCGCTCAGGTTTCTGCTGTGGAACTTGAGAATCTGCTCGATCCGGTCATAGATGAAGTTGCCGTGCTGTGCAGGAAAGCCCTGATATCCGGCGTATGACGACCACTCGAAGTCGATTCCCCTGGAATTCAGCTTGGCCATCAGATCTCTGCACTGATCGTTCGCGTAGAACTGATCATTCTCGCTGAACTCGATGTATACAGCCGTTGAATCGAGATGACCGAACAGGCCACTCTCTTCGAACATCGACTCATCGGAGACCAAGTCATTTTCGATCCAGCGATCGAGGACCGGCTGATAGACTTCGCCATTGTGGTCGAACGGCAGATCGATCTGGTAGCGACGAATCGTGGTTGTGGTGTCTGTCGCCTCGGGATCATGCGGCGAAAATGAGGCCGCTGCAACGAAAAAGAGATTCGTGTACGGCTTGTTGTAGGCTGTATCAATGCTGTTGTAGAAGCCGTCCAGGTCACCTTGCGTAACGCCGTTCTCGGCGAAAACTGAATCGGCGAGGTCGATCAGAGCACTGCGATCGCCCGATCCGGGAACGTCACTATCGGCGAATGACACGAAGCCGTTCATGATCGACACGGAACTGAAGAGTTCGGGGTGCCTGAGCGCAATCCTGAGCGCTCCGTATCCGCCGGTACCGATTCCACCGATTGCACGAGATGCGCGCCTGGTGATGATATTGAAAGCAATCGTGTCCGGAGGCACGAAAGCGTCGGCCTCCATGATTCGGATGAGATCCTCGGCTATCGCCGTCTCGAAATCTCCCGCACTGTTGTTACCGGCTATGTCGGGATTATACATTGTCCAGCCGTCGGTATAGAATGTCCCGCCGGCAAGTGTTTCCATGTCCGGCATCACGATAACCATGGGCTGTATCTCGCCCGAAGCGATCAGCCGATCTGCAATCAGGTCGATACGGTTCTTGAGGAATGAAACCTCATCGCCGTTCAGGTCGTGCAGAAGATAGAGCGTCGGGTACTTGCGTCCGCTGCCCGAGAAATCTATCGGATATCCAGGTGGAGTGTAGATGCGAGTGATTCTCTCTCTGTAGTTTGTCCAGGTCTGTGTTGGCAGGCTGGATGCGTCGAATATTCTGCTGTACTGCAGGACTGGTTTCAAGCCTGACTGTGGTGGCTCAGGATCAGCGGGATTCGTTCTGTCACCGCAGCCTGCAGCCAGTATCAGCAGGAATACTGCAAGGGCCGAAAGAATAATTCGTTTTTCTATCATTATCTATCTCCCGCGCTTAGAATCTGAGCGTTACAGACAGCGACAAGTTGTATGCCGTATTCTTGTATGTGCCATTGAGATTATCCCAAACCCCATCATCATTTATATCAGAGAACTCCTCGACATCGCGTTCGGGCATCGAAACGATCTCTCCGGCGGCTGCAAACTCGAACTTGTTGTAAAAGTAGCTGAGACCTGTCGAGATGTGATGCTTGTCGCCGGTATCTGTTACAAGCGGTGTAGCCTGGTCGTCCGGAATGGGACTCTGATCGTAGCTGTATCCGCCTCGCAAGACGATGTTATCCTTGACCTGCCCCTCTACTCCGGCGGAAAAGCGAACCACATCATCCCACCGATACGGATAAGCGAGAGATGTCAGCATGTCATCGATATTGGACCAGCCGGTCATACCCTGGATCATCGTATACTCGATATCGAGGTCTTCCAGCTCGGACCACTGAGTGAACTTGACATCCGCCGCGAGGGTGACCAGCTCTGACGGCTTAACCGCGATACCGAAACCGAACTCGCTCGGCATCGTCATCTCGATGTCGGCCTCATGCCGGGCATTGAAAGTATGACCCGAGAATAGCGTATCCAGCTCTTCTTCAGCACCGGGAATCCAATTCTGGAACTCTCTGTTGTCGGGCGTGAAAATCTTCTGCGTGATGTCGCCATCCATGGTTATCGTGCTCTGCGATCTGTAGTTGGCGCCGATCGATATCTTGTCGTTTACATCGAAGAGCAGTCCGAAGTCAGCTCCGAACCCGAATCCGTAGACGTCGGAGACGGCGTAGGTCACGAAATGCTCGAACGGTCTGACGTTGTATGGCTGGCCGAGATTGTTCGGTTCAAGATAGATTCTACCGGTGTGCAAATCACCCCTAAGCATCGATATCCCGAGTCCGACATGCAAACGATCTTCCATGAACGACTTGGCGATAGATGCGTGAAAATCGAGAACGTCCAGATCGAAGACGTGATCGTAGAGCGGAAGTTTGGAATTGAGCGAATCGTAGGCTGGTATGAACCTATATAGGTCCCAGGTTAAATTCTGGTCATACGGTGCGAATATCGAGAACGCCGCGGTAACTGGCAGCCCCAGCGGACCCACAGTAACTCCGGAGAAATTCGGTGTCCAGGCTACGATATCATCCGGATATCTTTCACCTGTCTCCGGATAACCGAACGTGTAGCCATTGGCATTCACATCCGGATCGTAGCTTGGTCGGAAATTTTGAAACTCAAATGTCGAATTCAGTTGCGACTGCTCAATTCGTGCGAGCCCGGCCGGATTGTAATACACCGCGCTCCAGTCATCCGCAACTGCCCTGAAAGCTCCTCCCATACCGCGGGCACGGGCTCCGATGCCCGTTGCCGAATACCCCCCCGCCAAAAGATCGGTTGCGAACACCACGATGAGCGCAAGGGCGATACAAAATATAGCAGTACGTTTCAAGACCATTGGCTACTCCTTATGTCAACGCTTAAAATCTCCCGCAAGCATGTCTCAGGCATCTCTTTAGACACTTGACGCGTGTGTCGGCTAAACGTCAAACGGCACAATAATTAAGGCCAAAAACTTAAACGAATATGCCGTGTTTGTCAACTGTTTTTTGGTTGGGCAAATCCGAATAGAGCTTGAGTTTAGCGCGCAGCATTGCTATCTTAAGGGCTTGTTCAAAATGAGGTGAAAAATGGGAAGTAATGGATATATAACTGTCAAAGGTGCTCGCGAGCACAACCTGAAGAACATAGATGTTCGCATTCCCCGTAACAAACTGGTGGTGATTACAGGGCTCTCCGGTTCCGGTAAATCAACGCTCGCATTCGATACGATCTACGCCGAGGGTCAGAGACGGTATGTGGAATCGCTCTCCGCCTACGCCCGCCAGTTCCTGGGACTCATGGAGAAGCCGGATCTGGATATGATCGACGGGCTCTCACCGGCTATATCTATCGAGCAGCGAACCTCGGCTAAAAATCCAAGGTCAACGGTCGGAACCGTGACCGAAATCTACGACTATCTCCGGCTCCTCTTCGCGAGAGTCGGGATACCTCACTGCTTCAACTGTGGCGAGGAGATAACACAGCAGACATCATCCCAGATTGTCGATGCCGTAATGGACCTGCCGGAGAAGACCCGTCTACAGATACTCGCTCCACTCGTTCGAGGCAGAAAGGGTGAGCATCGGGAAATGCTCCATGAGGTCGTCCGCGAAGGGTTCGTGCGCATCCGTATCGATGGCGAGGTCTACTCGGTGGATGATATCCCCGACCTCGATAAGAAAAAGAAACACTCGATAGAAATCGTGGTCGATCGAATCGTGAAATCCGACAAGGTCCGCAAGAGACTCGCTGATTCGATCGAAATCGCGCTTAAGATATCGAGCGGAGTAGTGATAATCGACGTAGTCGGCGGTGAGGAGTTGATCTTCTCAGAGAAGTATGCCTGCATAAAATGCGGGATTTCGTTCGAGGAGCTCTCGCCTCGTATGTTCTCGTTTAATTCTCCCTACGGCGCCTGCGCGGTCTGCAGCGGTCTCGGAAACAAGATGGAGATCGATCCGAAACTCATCGTGTCGGACGATTCGCTGAGTATCAGAAACGGTGCCATACACCCATGGGGATCCGAAATCTCGAACTGGTATCGTTTTCAGCTCAAAGGTCTGGCCGACCACTACGGTTTCAAACTCTCCACGCCGCTCAATGAGCTCTCGGATGAGATTCGGGAGGTCATACTGTACGGTGCTGGCCGTACGGAGATTCGTTATCAGTACGAACATTCGACAGGACGGGGCCGCGGTGAGTACTTCGGCAAATGGGAGGGCGTTGTACCCAATCTCGAACGCCGATACAAGCAGACAGAGTCTGCCGGAATTCGATCCTGGATCGAACAGTATATGTCGATCAAGCCGTGTCCGCTGTGCAAGGGCGCAAGGTTGAAACGTGAGGCGCTCGCGGTGACGGTGCACGAGAAAGGTATTCACGAGATCACGGGGATGTCGGTCAAGGCTGCACTCGCGTTCTTCGAGTCTCTCAAGCTGACGAAAAAAGAGACCGCTATAGCAAGCCAGGTCCTGAAAGAGATCCGTGAGCGGCTTGGATTCCTGTCCAATGTTGGGCTGGATTATCTCACACTCGAACGGGCGGCGTCCACGCTTTCCGGCGGCGAAGCCCAGCGAATCAGGCTTGCGACACAGATCGGCTCACGTCTCGTAGGTGTACTGTACATCCTCGATGAACCCTCCATAGGACTCCACCAGAGAGACAACGATCGCCTTCTTGCTACGCTGACGGACCTGCGAGACCTGGGTAATACCGTAATAGTCGTCGAACACGACCGCGAGACGATCGAGAAGTCGGACTATGTCATAGACCTTGGACCCGGCGCCGGCAAGAAAGGTGGGACTGTTGTGGCGATGGGAACGCCGAAGCAGATAATCCGATCGCAGCAGTCGGTTACGGGCAAGTACATATCTCGCAAGCAGAATATCAATCTTCCGGAGCATCGGAGACGGGGGAACGGACGGTATCTCAAGCTGATCGGAGCCGAAGGTAACAACCTGAAGAAGCTGAATGTCGAGTTTCCGCTCGGCACATTCACCTGTGTTACCGGGGTATCGGGATCGGGCAAATCGACACTTATCAACGAGACGCTCTACCCGGCGCTCGCCAAGCACTTCTTCAATTCACACAGAATGCCGCTGCCGTATGACAAAATCGAGGGTCTTGAGTTCATCGACAAGGTGATCGATATCGATCAGTCGCCAATCGGACGGACCCCGCGTTCGAATCCGGCGACCTACACGGGCACTTTCACGCCCATCCGCGAGCTGTTCGCACAACTGCCGGAATCGAAAATGCGGGGATACAAGGTCGGACGATTCTCGTTTAATGTCAAGGGGGGGCGCTGCGAGGCATGTCAGGGCGACGGAATAATTAAAATCGAGATGCACTTCCTGCCGGATGTCTACATCCAGTGCGAGGTCTGCAAAGGTAAACGCTATAACCGTGAGACACTCGAGATAACTTATAAGGGCAAGAACATCTCCGACGTCCTCGAAATGACCGTGGATGAAGCGCTGGAGTTTTTCGAGAAGATACCCTCAATCCGACGCAAGCTTATGACCCTGCAGCGCGTCGGCCTGGGGTACATTCATCTCGGACAGCAGGCAACGACGCTCTCCGGCGGTGAGGCGCAGAGAGTCAAACTCGCATCCGAGCTTTCGAAGACATCGACCGGACGGACTCTCTACATTCTCGATGAGCCTACGACCGGTCTTCACTTCGATGATATCAAGCTGCTATTGAGCGTGCTGGATGATCTTGTCAACATGGGCAATACCGTGCTGGTTATCGAGCACAATCTGGATGTAATCAAGACTGCCGACTACATTATCGATCTCGGTCCCGAGGGCGGCGATGACGGCGGGCGATTGATCGGTGCCGGCAGCCCGGAGGATCTGTCGAAGATAGACGGGTCTTACACGGGCGAGTATCTCGCGAAAGAACTTGCATTCTGACTCTATGACCCTCGTGCTTTCTGAACAATCGGGAATTCAGTGCGGGCCGGTCATGCCTGAGGCAAGGCTCCTCGCAATGATCTATTTTCGCCGCTCTTCGTTCTCATAGAGAAGCCCGCGTTAACTGGGGCTTTTCATGCAGTATTCGCCAGGGCAGGACCTAATGTGCCAAGGTAGAGGATATCCCGCAGGTAGCTGAAATATCCTCTATACAGTACCTGAATTCCATATCCGTATAGATCGTTCCCGAGAGGTCAAACCGCCGCTAAAACGTTGACCCCTTCACAAGTCTTCCGTGCCTGACGAGTAAAGTCAGTTTCCCCTCCAGTATGTCCCGTACTTTCTTCTGAAATCTGTGAGGCGGCAGACTTTGCAGGGTGAGTGGATGACAGTACTCGGGTGTAGTGGGCAGATTCGGGCCGGACTTCTTTCTATCTGGCGCTCTGCTCATAACTGGCCCTCCCATTGTGACTTATGTCAAACTGAACGCCCATAATTGCATCATCGAATGTTGTGGGTTGTCCATTGACGATTACAAAGTAAAAGGCATTCTTGTTCCCGGGATGTGTATCCCGCGCAGTAATATTCGCTGCTAACAAAATATCCATCTGCGGATGTATATCTTGTGTTCCTCTGCTTCAGCCGGCGGTAAGAAACCTCAGCAGTTTTCCTATAGTATTAACGTAAGATTAGAAGTGAATTAGGGGAAAATCTTCGGACTACCGAACTTTTTCGACAGCCAGGGGGAGATTGTCCCAAGTCAAGCCTTCGAGGAGTCTGCCATTTCTCTTTTTGTTAACTCCTCCCCATTGTTTGAAAAAGAAAGGTACGCCTTGTCTCATACACTGGTCTCTGATCTCGACAACCCATTCCGGCTCCATCGTGCGTGCACCCGGCCCGGATTCGCCCCCCAGAATAACCCAGTCGATGCCATCAAGACAGAGATCGGAAATCGGTCCGAGAAGAGGCTCAAGCGACAGGAACCTCACAGAAGCTCTGGTTTCTGTTAGGGCAGTAATTCTATGCTGGAAACGAGCTTGCTCAACAGATACACCCATCCACACGTTTTCCGGCCACACCAGGCTCTCGTGAAAGATTCTGAGCCGTTCAGCTCTCTTCGTAAGCACTTGAAATGTATGCCAGTAAGCCTTTTTCATTACATCGAAGACTTCTCGGATGAAATCTAAGGGTATTTCCTCGTGAAACAGATCGCTCATGGAATTGACAAAGATCATCTGTGGCTTCTTCATCTTCAGAGGGCGATCGACTACTTCCGGATGCATGACTACTTCAAACCCCTTGGAATAATTCGGTTGACCCATGGCTTGAAGACGATGTGCCATCCTTTCCGCATAACAGTTCCGGCAGCCGGTGCTAACCTTTGAGCAACCAGTGACGGGGTTCCAAGTCGACTCTGTCCATTCAATTTTGGATTTGGCCATTAGGGAATCTAGTTTGAATATCTGTATTTGGCAAATATATCATTCACTATATTGCTTGCCACCGGCTTATGTGATGCGAACACCAAGTAATATACGATGCCGTGACTCGTATTTCGCATTGGAATCGACTGCGATACGTATTTGAAGCCGGCAGTATCCTTTAAGCGATTCTCGAACTTGGAGACAATCCCCGCGTTACCCATTTTGACCAGGTCATCGGTCCCAAACAAGTTAGGTTGTCGATCATATAGCTCGTGCCTCCAAGAGTCATCACCCCAGAATTCATTCATCCTCGCGATCGCGCTCTCCTGAACCATATCCACTTTTCTGCGCACTGGATTCCTATTGATGTCCATGATTGGAAAATTCAGAAACATGTCTATCGACCTCGATTTACCGGCAGCCCGGATGACGTCCCATTTGACATGCAAACCGTAGGGATCAAGGAAGCAGAGCTCTCTGCGATATTGGTGCCATCTGACTTGAGGGAAAACGACGTTTAAAAGCAGGTCGTTACAATCACCGGGCATAACTCTGACCTTTGCCTTGTTTGGAAACCGAGCAACCGCTTCCTCTAAGGCCCTGATTTTTGATCCATCAGCCTCGATAAAGAAGTACTTTTCAAACTCTGGTTTTACAAGCAGTGCATTCAAGGGGCTTCCCAAAACAAACTCATTTGTGTCTCTGGATATATTCACACCGGAGCCAGCGAATGCATCTATGTAGCAGTGGGTCAGATTGTTGCGGGTCAGTATCTTGGAGTAGGTTTTGGCGTACTTCTTAACGATCTCGAGTTTCGTTTCGGACCATCTTCCTACCTGATCGCGTGGATCATCGCTATCTGCGCACATTGAATTCCCCTTTCGAAAAACACTATTCCTCTCGAGAGTTTGGAATTAGTCGAACAGGATGTCAATCATTTTCTTGTATATGAAGGCAGTACCCGGAAGCTCAGTTATCCCGGTTCACCGTGAAGTCTACAACCCGTTCGAGGGCTGCTGAGTATTTGGAGTCGCCGTACTTGCGGATTAGCTTGAGGCCGTTTTCACCGAACTCAATCGCGCGGTTGCGGGCGTAGTCTATACCACCCGAGTTGCCGATAAACTCGATCACTCGCTGGTACTCGGTAGGTTTCGTGCCGTTCGAAAGGATGCTGACCATCTCATTGCGAATCTTCTCCGAACTCTGACGGAGCGCATAGATCAGCGGAAGCGTTGCCTTGCCCTGCACCAGGTCGGACCCGAGTTCCTTGCCGGTCTTTTTCTCCTCGCCGACTATGTCCAGAAGATCATCCGCTATCTGGAACGACGTGCCGAGTTTCTCCCCGAAGTCCGACAGTCGTTTGATCTCTCGCGAATCGGCGCTGTTCAGCACGGCCCCGGAGGATGCCGCGGCCGAAAAGAGTGATGCCGTCTTGGCCGCAATGATATCGAGGTACGATTCTTCAGTTATCTCGAAATTGCCGCTCTCCTCGATTTGACGAAGCTCGCCCACTGAAACAGATTCTGTCGTGCGAGAGACCCGCTCGACGAGACGAGACGAATTCGTAGCCACGAGCATTTTGAACGCTTTGGCGAAGAGAAAATCGCCCATCAGAATCGAGACGAGGTTGTTCCATCGCGAGTTGACACTCTCCTGACCGCGCCTCGTATCGGACTCGTCGACAACATCGTCGTGCAACAGGGTGGCCGTGTGGATCAGTTCGATCCCGAGAGCGGATTCGATCATCCTGCGGTGAGAATAGCCCGTGCATCGGGCCGTCAGGAACAGGAATGTGGGACGGATCCGTTTGCCGCGTTTTTCGAGAAGATGATCAATGACATTCTGGATCAGCGCGGAATCCGCCGTCATCTGCTTGTCAAGCAGCGCATCAAACCTGTTCAGATCAGACCGTACAGGCTCGAAAATGTCCTTTAGATTCTTATCTTCCCGTCTCATAAAGCAAATTGAAAATACCAAATCGGATCGAATTGTCAAACTCTTTGTTCATTCCCATTCTATCGTAGCGGGCGGTTTCGAGCTGATGTCATACACCACCCGGTTGATCCCGGCAACCCGGTTAATGATCTCCGATGACACTTCTGCAAGAACATCGTCCGGTATCCTCGCCCAGTCTGCGGTCATGCCGTCTGTAGAGGTAACCGCTCTCAGGGCCAGAACGTTCTCGTATGTGCGCTCATCTCCCATCACACCCACACTCTGCACCGGCAAAAGTACCGAGAATGCCTGCCAGATTCTGTCATACTGATCGTGCCTGCGAAGAGCCTTGATGAAGATATTATCCGCCCGCCGCAGCAGATTCAATCTATCCTCGGTGATCTCGCCGAGTATTCTGACAGCGAGACCCGGTCCCGGAAACGGGTGTCTGCCGAGGATTTCCGGTTTGAGTCCCAGGAGGCTGCCGAGCTTCCGGACTTCGTCCTTGAATAACTCACGCAACGGCTCTATCAACTCCATGTTCATCTGCTCCGGCAGGCCGCCGACATTGTGATGGCTTTTTATTGTCGCGGAGGGTCCTTTGAATGAGACAGATTCTATCACATCCGGATACAGAGTGCCCTGCGCCAGATACTTGATGTCGCCGAACCTGGCAGCTTCTGATTCGAATACCTCGATGAACGTTTGCCCGATGGTCTTTCGCTTCTTCTCCGGATCGGTAACTCCGACAAGCCGCGATAGGAATAGCTCGGAGGCATCGACCTTTTGGACATTCACATTCAGGCTCGCGAGCTCATCCGGCACCTCGTTTTCCTCATTGAGGCGAAGAACGCCGTTGTTGACGAATACCGATGTCAATTTCTCGCCGATCGCTTTCGAGAGCAGAAGTGCACAGACTGCGGAATCGACGCCGCCGGATATCCCACAAATCACCCGGGAATCTCCAACCTGCCCTCTGATCGATTCAACCTGGCTCTCGACGAAAGATTCCATTGTCCAGTCGCCTTTGAGACCGCAAATACCAAAAAGGAAATTGGATATGATCTGTGAGCCATTCTGTGTGTGGTAAACCTCCGGATGAAACTGGAGGCCGTACATCCGTTTCTCGGCGCTCTCAATCGCCGCGCACTCGACCGAGTCCGTTTTGCCTATCCGCCTGAACCCCTCCGGGAGCGACTTCGGTGAGTCACCGTGGCTCATCCAGACCACGAATTCCGCACCTATATTCTTGAACAGATTCGAGTCGTCGGTGATCTTCAGTTTCGCTCGGCCATACTCGCGTGATTCGGAACGCGCCAGCTCTCCGCCGAAAATCTTGACCATGAGCTGAAGACCATAGCAAATACCGAGAACGGGGACGCCGAGTTTTAGATAGCCGTCGTTACATATATAAGCGTCATCGGCGAGGACCGAGTTCGGTCCGCCGGAGAGCACTATTCCCCGGATGTTTTTACCCTTCAACTGGTTCAGCGGATAATTGTACGGTACTATCTCGCAGAAAACGTTGTGCTCACGGACTCGTCTCGCTATCAACTGCGTGTATTGCGATCCGAAATCGAGGATCAGTACGATTTCGCTCTGTGCCATCTCAGGTGTCCTTTTTCAGCACTGTATCCCTGCGCCAGTTTCTGTCGTCCCTGTCAGGATAGTCGACATTGAAGTGCAGTCCGCGTGATTCCTTGCGCATTGTGGCGGATTTGTGCATGAGCTTTGCGGCGATAACCAGATTGCGCAGCTCGAGTGCATCGAATGCCGGCGAAAATTTCTCGTGGAACTCCTCCACTTCCTCGAGCAGCATATCGATACGTTTCCCCGCGAGCCGGAGACGTTCGTCCGAGCGGACTACTCCGACAAAATCCCACATTGTCCGTTGAAGCTCGGAGAGCGCATGCGACAGATAGACTCTTTCCGACCTGCCGAGCGAGTTCGTGGGCTTTGCACTCGTTTCGAGGATATCTTTCGGCGGATCGAACGACTCTATCGATTCGCGTGCCTCTTTGGCCGCCTCGGTGGAAAGCTCGGCGACGACCACGGCCTCGAGGAGCGAGTTGGATGCCAGACGATTCGCGCCGTGCATTCCTGTGCAACCGGTTTCTCCGACTGCGAACAGGTTCTCTATGTCTGTTCTGCCTTCGTAATCGGTGCGGATTCCGCCACACATGTAATGAGCTGCCGGTACGACCGGTATCCAGTCTCTGGTGATATCTATTTCGAGCGCGAGCAGGCGATTGTATATATTCGGGAATCGCCGAATCACGTAGTCCGACTTGATCTGGGTCATGTCGAGATACACATTTGGCTCGCCGGAGATTTTCATTTCCCAGTCGATCGCCCGCGCAACGATATCTCGCGGCGCAAGATCTCGCATTTCGTGATACTTCTCCATGAACATCTCGCCGGATTTCAGACGGAGCTTTGCGCCCTCGCCCCGGACCGCCTCTGATATGAGAAACGAATCACCGAGCGGATGGCGGAGAGAAGTCGGATGGAACTGCATGAATTCCATGTTCGCTACGGACGCACCGGCGCGGTATGCCATCGCAACACCATCGCCCGTCGCTATGCTCGGATTCGTGGTGTGGAAATAGACCCTTCCAACACCGCCGGTAGCGAGCAGGGTCACCGGAGACAGGAAATACTCCGTTTCGCCGCTTCTCGAATCGAGAACTTTGCAGCCGTAGCAGGTCGATGCTCCGGCCCTGCTGTCGACGAGCAGCTCGCTCGCGAGATGATCCTCGAATATCTCGATATTCGGATTGGCCTTGACCGCCGAAAGAAGGGTAGACTCTACTGCCCTGCCGGTGTAGTCAGCGGCATGGACTACTCGCTTCTCCGAATGTCCACCCTCCTGCCCGACATCGAGAGTCTCCAGGTTCCGCTGGTCTCCGCTAAAGGAAAAATCAACACCGAGTTCAAGTAGCCGCCTAATGGAATTGGGGCCATATTCTATGATCTTCCGGACCACATCCTCCTGACATAGCCCGGCGCCGACCTCGAGTGTATCATTGACATGCTTCTCGACCGAATCGGAGGGCTTGATTACCGATGCTATCCCGCCCTGGGCATAGTTGGTATTCGATTCCGAGTCATTCTTCTTCGTGACAATAGCCACATTGCCCAGCGAGGCCACCCTGAGTGCAAACGACAGCCCGGCTATGCCCGATCCGACTACGAGGAAATCAAGATTTTCTTTAATCATCATTAATTCCTGAAAACGAGATCATTCAACTTATTCTCACCCTCTATAATATGCAAACTTATTCGAATCGCATAGAGCGGAATCCCCGAAAAATCGAGATCACGCAGCTTGACTGCGTCCTTTTCGGTGACAACGAACGCCTCACACATCTCCGCCCGCGCAGTTCTCGCAAGATCATCCGCATCGTATTGCGTGAAGATATGATGATCTCTGAATGACCGTCTTGACCGAATGCTCAAGCCCGCAGCCTCGGCTGTGCGGTAGAACGATCCGGGATTTGCGACGGCCGTAAACGCGAACACCGGGGTGGCATGGATCATATCTCTATCAATTGGCTCGATTGATCTAACATCGACAATACTCTCCACTTGATACTCAGTAACGATAACCGGTATTTCTCCGGCCACGTTCCGGATTTCAGAGATGCGCTGCTGTATTTCGTTCGCCTGATCGGCGCGAGTGAGTATTATTGCACTTGCACGTCCAAGCGACGATCTCGGTTCGCGAAGCGAACCGCGAGGAAGCAACATTCCATTTCCGAAAGGCGCACTTGCGTCCATGACGACGATATCGATATCCCGCTCGATCTTCCAGTGCTGAAAGCCGTCATCGAGAAGGCAGAACTCGAATGACTCGCTCTTCTTCGCCCGTGTATATGCCTCGATTCGGTTTGCTCCGACAGCGATGGTCGATCTGAGATTCGATGCCATCAGACGGACCTCGTCGGAAAAGCGGCTGTTAGCGGTATCCTCGCCGGGAGTTATAACCGCAGTGGATGAATCTCCGCCATAGCCGCGTGACAGAATCAGAGCATTCTTCCCGCTCGACTCGAGAAGTCCTGCGATATGCATCAGCACCGGAGTTTTTCCGGCTCCTCCGACCGTTATTCCTCCGATTGAGATTACACTCTCCGGCAACTCGTATGATTTGAAGATGCCGATACGGTAGAGAGATCTTCTGATCAGGATGCCGATGCGATAGATTATGGCGAACGGCACGAGGAGAAGCGCTACTGTTTTTTCAGTAACCGATCGATGCTGCCGGCTCAGGAAGTCCTGTGCATGGTCTGTGTCAGCCATTTCTTCGCACCTTCGCAAGTTCGACTATTCTTTTCGCGACCAGATCGATATCGGATGCGAACAGCGCGGCGAGTTGTTCTATCTCCGGACGCTCGATTTCCCGGCGAAGGCATCGAGTAACAAATTCAGCAATCTCATCAGAAGTGCGTACAGTGAACGCAAGCTTGTTTTCGAGCAGCCGCTCTGTCAGCTCGGCGCTGTTTTCCATGTGTGGGCCGAAACAGGTCGGCACTCCGAGCGACAGCGGCTCGAGAGGATTGTGACCGCCTATCGGCACGAGGCTGCCGCCGACGAAAGCCGCCTGGCAGATTCCATACATTTTCCACAGCTCGCCCATCGTGTCGAGCAGGATCACTTCAGCGGGTTCCGAGTCGATCCGACTGCGAAGTGTATAGGTCAGCCCACTGTCGCTTATCATTCTCTCAATCGGTGGTACTCGCGTTGTGTGTCTTGGAGCGAGCAGCAACTTGAGGTTGTTTTGCGATTTTCTCGCCTTCTTGAACGCTTCGAGGATCGTCTCCTCCTCTCCGTCTCGAGTGGAGCCTGCCACGAATACGGCTGTCTCGCTTGAAAGACGGAGTTCTCGGCGAATGGATTCGCCGTCGAAACCTCCCGCGGCCTTCACAAGCCCCGCAGTCTTCAGATTATCCTCACCGAATACGACAGATTCCCTGGCACCAAGTTTCAAATACCTCTCTCGATCGCGCCGCGATTGAGTATGCACCATGTCGAGCTTCTCCACAACCGGTCGAAACACAGTATCGAGAGCTCTGTAATGTGAGAGCGTTCGGTCGGTGAGCCGACCGTTGATTACGACAACTGGGATCCTCTGCGAGTACGCACACTGCATCAGACTCGGCCAGAGTTCGGTCTCAGTGAGGACCAGAATCGATGGATCGATTTTCGCAAAGGCACGTCGGACAAAGAATGGCAGATCGAGCGGTGGATAGCTGAGATAGATATCCGATGCCACTTCCTCTCGTGCGACTCTCATTCCACGCGGTGTGAATACAGTGAGTATGAAATCTACGTCGGCACCCGCCTGACGGGTTGCATCGATCGTTAAGAGCGCAGCCTTGACCTCGCCCACCGAAGAGGCATGGATCCAAACTCTGCCTCTGCACTTTCTCCGCGCGGGCGCGTTTCGGTAGACTCCGAGAAATCCCAGGTAGCCCCTGTCTCCGAACACCGCTTTTGCAAGCACGATCGGAATGACTATCAGGGCTGCTACTCCGGAGAATATTCTGTAGACGTAAGTCAACTAGTCCAGTCCGCTTCCCTGCAATTTGTGATGGGCAGCCATGTTTTCATCGCTGCCAAATATAGGTAATTGAGAAAACGAGCGCAAATGTGCAAAATGTGCAAAAAGTGCCTTGACAAACTTGCGCTTTCATATATTATAGATATGCATAGGAGGAACGCCTACTAAACCACCGCTACTGTATTAAACAAAGCTGACTTTGGTTTTCAACTCAACAAAGGTATATTATCTTATAGTCTATCTGTTACCGTGCTGAAGTTTTGTGAATTCAAATTCTAAAATGTAGGACGGTATCTGCCTATTCATCACCACTACCGTACTTTGTAGAATCAGTCGGATCGTTAGAGCCAGCAACACCTGTCTATTGACTCCGACGGTAGGCTGCTGTAAGAGATTGTGATGACGCCGTAATTGGCGCGAAGTACGGGAGAGTTTCCACACACAAATACTGCTACCGCTTTGAAATGCTTCAAGACCGCTGTCTTAGAGGGCAGTATGGGTTTTAGTTAATCGCACTGTTGAACTTTCGTCAGTATGAACGAGAGGAGGTGGTAGCAGAAGCCGTTAAACATGCCTTTCAAGCACCAATCTCGCCAAACTAAACCCTGGTAGAGGGGATTGCGCCGATCGACTCCGGTACCACCGGGGAACCGCGCACTCGACGAGTGTGAGAAAATGAGTCGACGGACTTGTCTGTGAGGTACGGTCGGGCGCTAACCGGCAATGCCGCGACCGGTGACGCGCCCGGCTGATTATATAGACGGCCATGTTCGAACAGATACTGTACTCTTTAGAAGTCAGGAGGTCCATCGGACGCACGAGCTACAGTTGGCTCTTGGAGCCGACGGAAGGAACCACAACTCGATAACGCCCCTTTTCAAAGCGGAAGCGTGAGAGTACAGTACGCGGGGGACGGGTTACCTCGTCCCCCAAGGGGCGTAACAGAAGATTTTCAATTGCTCTCTCCCCCCAGAGCGCCGGCCGCGCAATCATGTGCAGCCGGTTTTTTTTGTGCTTCCAGGCAATGCGAAAAGAAACTGACTGTAAGCCGGGCCGCCCCATCGAGCAGGTTTGACTCGCGAGGTCGTGTTGGTTCCTGCGTTCGGCGACAGCCGGGCGTGTGAACCGACGCTTACAGTGAATCGGCTCTCCGGTTCACGCTCACGGCTGAGACTCCGCAGCCCACATACCAGTCGAGTATCTTAGCCCTCTTTGGGCTTGACTTTGCGCGTACAAACGGTAGAATATCTTTTTACCCGTTGTACCTGTATAAATCACTGGAGGCTGTAAATGGATTACTTTAAACGGACCAAGGTTCGCTCGATCATCATCGACGAGGCCGTGCCCGTTGGCGAAAAGCCGATCATCCTCGGCTGGGTGCGGTCGGTGCGCTCATCCAAGAATGTCGCATTTGTGACCGTCAACGATGGTTCCTGTATCGGCAATATCCAGGGCGTAATCGATAATCCGGACAGCTTCCCCAGTTTCGAAAAGGTTTCCACCGGCAGCTCCGTCCGTATGGTCGGAGATCTCGTGGAATCGCAGGGCAAGGGTCAGAAGTACGAGATGCATGTCACGGAGCTGAATCTCATAGGCCATGCCGACGAGAGCTACCCGATGCAGAAGAAACGACACAGCTTCGAATTTCTGCGGGAGATAGCGCACCTTCGGCCCCGCACCAACACGTTCGGTGCGGTGTTCCGTGTGCGCTCAAAGATCGCGTACGCGGTACACAGGTACTACCAGGAGCGCGGATTCTATTATATCCACACTCCGATCATCACAGCATCCGACTGCGAGGGAGCCGGCGAGTTGTTCAAAGTCACGACGCTGCCGTTCGACAGGACACCGCGAGCCGAGGGTGGCGCCGTGGATTTCGACGAGGATTTCTTTTCCGCCGCGACCTATCTGACAGTGTCTGGTCAGCTCGAGGGCGAGCTTCTCGCAACAGCGCTCGGTGATATCTACACGTTCGGGCCGACATTCCGTGCAGAGGATTCGCACACCTCGCGGCATGCCTCCGAGTTCTGGATGATCGAGCCGGAGATGGCGTTCTGTGAGCTCGAGGACGATATGACTGTAGCTGAAGATTTCTTGAAGTACCTTCTGAAGTTCGCACTCGATGAGTGCCCCGAGGAGATGGAGTTCTTCACCAGGTGGATCGACAAGGAGAAGAATCTGCGCCAGACGCTCGAGTCGGTTGTCGAATCGGACTTTGTGCGGCTGCCTTACACCGAGGCTATCGACATCCTAAAGACTGCGAAGAAGGATTTCGAGTATCCGATCGAGTGGGGAGTCGACATGCAGTCGGAACACGAGCGCTACCTGACAGAGGTACATTTTAAGAAGCCGGTGATCGTGCATGACTACCCGCGATCGATCAAGCCCTTCTATATGAAGGTTAACGACGATGGCAAGACGGTGCGGGCGCTGGATGTTCTCGTTCCCAAAGTCGGCGAGATAATCGGCGGATCAGAACGTGAGTATCGTCACGACATTCTCGAGGAGCGTATCGCGGAATGTAACCTCGATATCGCCAACTACGGCTGGTATCTCGATATCCGCAAGTACGGCACAGTTCCGCATGCGGGCTTCGGACTCGGCTTCGAGAGAGTGATAATGTACATCACGGGCATGGCCAATATCCGCGATGTCATCCCCTTCCCGCGTGTCCCGCGATGGGCGAAGTTTTAGATGATTGACGGTCCCGGTTCGGTCATAAAACCTGCTGAATCGGGTCTGAGACAGTCCTGAAGCGGTCAAATCGCGAAAAAAAGTCCAAAAACCCGCTGAAATCAGCATTTTTTTGTTGCGTGCACTTATAGCAGAATCTATTTTTGGCCTTACCACAACAGGGTCAAACGAGATTTGGTTTTTTAGACTTTGCTCAAAGGTGCATAAATAGAGGGTAATAACAAGATTAATAAAGCAGTTGAAACCAAGTGACAGTCCGTTTCAGGATTGTCGAAACAATGGAGGGTAAGATGCCAGCATCAAAGCCTATGACCAAGACGCAGCTTGTTTCGCAGCTTTCGAACGACCTCGAGATGACGAAAGTTGCAGTCAACAGCTTCCTCGATTCACTGAACAACATCGCAGTGAAAGAGACCAAGAAGTCCGGCGAGTTCACACTTCCGGGATTCGGCAAGCTTGTCAAGGCCAAGAGGAAAGCCCGCATGGGCCGTAACCCGCAGACCGGCGAAAAGATCAAGATCCCTGCCAAGACCACGGTCAAGTTCCGTGTTTCCAAGTCTTGCAAGGACGCTGTCGTTCCGCCGAAGAAGTAACCTGCCCTTGGATTGACAACTTAGATATTCTATCTTTGCAGGATAAAGCCGCCCGAGAAATCGGGCGGCGCTTTATTTTCCAATCGATTTGCGCCTGCGGTGCTGCGATATCCAGACCCCCGCCAGCACGCACACGGAACCAATCGCTGCGTATACGCCAAATGTCTCACCAAGCATCGGTACTGCAAGCGCCGTGGTGGCGAGCGGTTCGAGATAGAGAAACATCCCTGCCTTCGCCGCGCCGAGTCGCGATATCCCCTCCTGCCAAAACCAGTGCGCAAGCGCTGTTGCGGCGACTCCCAGAAATAGCAGGGCGAGCACTCCGCGTAGCGGTATCCGTGTGAATGATCCCCAGTCGGATGTGAACGCCATGTAAATCAGCATGATCGCGCTTGACGCGGTGATCAAAATGAAAGTTATGGCGAGCGGATGGTGTGTTCGGGAAATGTCGCGCGTGAGGATTGAATATGCTGCCCACGTGAATGCTGAGCCGATTATCAGCCAGTCACCGACATTCGATGCCATGCCGATATCCGAGACATTCCCGCGGCTGATCAGCAGGAATATCCCGACCGTGGCGACTGCGATTCCCGCGATATCGTTTCGGCGTATTCGCTCCCGCAGAAAGATCGCGGATGTAACCGCCATCACGAGAGGGAAGATAGCGATGATCCAGCCGGTGTTCGTCGCCGACGTATATTTCAACCCGATCACCTGTATCAGGAAATGGACGGTGATGACTCCAATTGTAAGCGAGAGTCTAACTGTCTCTTTCCTGGAGAACCGGAACTTGATCCGCCTCGCGGCGATAACTGCCGCCATTATCGGAATTCCGAGAACCAGCCTTATCCCGAGTAGTTCCGCCGGCGTTACATAGTCGAGCGCGATCTTTGTCGCCACGAATGACCATCCCCATGAAATGACCGAAATCAGGAGAAGCAACCTTGCCAGCATGCGGTTAAGATAAATCCTCAAGGGCGATTTCGCGAATTTTTTCCACGCGACTCGGGTGGCATTAGCCGTTTCATACAGTTGTTTCGAATCGAAGTAGTGGTTTCGCGTTCTCCGCTAAGACATTGATCCGTATGTGACGATTCCAGATAGTAGAGGTGTTGAGCCTGTACGGATTCAGGTCGACATCAAAACCAGGGCAGCAACTGTACCATGCTGTTGAATGGAGTCTCAAATGAATCCAGTTGCGGACGAGCAGTCGAAATCAGTCACGCCAAAGCAGGCCGGTTTTGATGTCCCGGCCGAACCGTTCGATGTCGACGAGCCGACTCTACGCAAGTGGCAGGAACTCGCGAATACTCTCGCTGAAATCGCCGGGGTCCCCGCAGGGCTCATAATGCGGGTGAGTTGGCCTGAGATCGAGGTGTTCGTTTCGAGCCATACAGAGGGCATTTCATACAATCCGGGAGACTCCGAGCATCTTCCCGGCTCCGGTCTATACTGCGAGACTGTCATCAAATCGAAGGACAAGCTGATAGTTCCCGATGCCACGAGCGATCCCGAGTGGGATCAGAACCCCGATATCAAGCTCAATATGATTTCGTACCTCGGTTTCCCGATACTGCTTCCGAACGGCCAGGTATTCGGTACTATCTGTGTTCTCGACGATAACCCGAACTCGTACTCGTCTGCGATCGAAAAGCTGATGAGGCAGCTCAGGGAACTCGTGGAGTCCCATCTTTCGCTGATCTGGCGCAACCACGAATTGCAGGAGAAAGTCCGGGAGATCGAGGAACTCCGCGGGATTCTTCCGATCTGCTCATACTGCAAAAATGTCCGGAATGACGCCGGTTACTGGGAGGCGGTCGACACATACTTCCGCAACCGCAAGGGCTACGGCTTCACGCACTCTATCTGCCCGGAATGCATGGATAAGCATTTCGGGGAAATGGAGGATTGAGGAGATCGCCTACTCCCCCCTCTTCTTCTTCTCCCACCATTCCAGGCGCTCTTTTATTGTCTTCTCGAATCCGAAACTAGAGGGTTCGTAAAACTTCATATCCTTCAAAGAATCCGGGAGGTATGTTTGCGCGGAGACAGCATCCTCGAAATCGTGCGCGTACTCATATCCCTTGCCGTACTCGAGATCTTTCATAAGTCTCGTCGGGGCGTTACGAATATGCAGCGGTACGGGTTCGGACGGATTCTCGGCGATCGCGCGTTTCGCCTTGCCGTATGCCTTGTAGAGCCGGTTCGACTTCGGCGCGGTCGCGAGATAGACGACCGCCTCGACCAGCGCCAGCTCGCCCTCGGGAGAACCGAGCATATGGTAGGCGTCACGGGCCGCGATACAGATCGGGAGCGCATTCGGATCGGCGGCGCCGATATCCTCGACCGACATGCGAATGATCCGGCGTGCGAGATAGAGCGGGTCCTCGCCGGAATCGAGCATGCGCGCGAGCCAGTAAATCGCGGCATCGACATCCGAGCCGCGCACAGCTTTGTGAAGCGCTGAGATGAGATTGCAGTGCTCCTCGCCGCCCTTGTCATAGAGCAGCGTTTTCTTCTGGAGGACATTCTCGGCCTCCTCGCGCGTGATAACGGTCGGCTCTTCTGTCTTATACTGCTCCGCGATCATCTCGATATACGACAGCGCACGACGCGCATCACCGGAAGACATCGCGATCAAGAAGTCGTACACGTCGTCTTCGAGGTTGATGTTGTATTCGCCGAGCCCACGCTCGGAATCGCTAAGAGCACGATCGATAATTGTGCGGATGTGGCGGGCGTCGAGCTGGTACAGCACATACACCTGACATCGAGAGAGGAGCGGACCGATTACCTCGAACGACGGATTCTCGGTGGTCGCGCCGAGAAGTATGACCGACCCTTTCTCCACATGAGGAAGGAAATAGTCCTGCTGCGCCTTGTTGAAGCGGTGGATCTCGTCGACGAACAGTACTGTGTTCTTGTGGTAGATCGTCCATTCCTTCTCTGCCCGCTCGACTATCTTGCGAACATCCTTCAGCGATGCCGCGACGGCCGAAACCGGCGCAAACTGGGCATCGATTGAATCGGCGAGCAGATTCGCGAGCGTGGTCTTGCCGCAGCCGGGCGGCCCCCAGAAGATCATCGATGGAATCTTGCGCCGCTCGATCGATCTGCGGATCGGTTTGCCCTCCCCGAGAAGATGCTCCTGTCCGACGAACTCCTCAATCCTGTTCGGACGCATTTTTTCTGCGAGTGGTCGAGGCGGGTCTAAACCGTCCTTTTCTGTGTCATCTCGAAACAGCTCCATTATCTCACTCTGCGCTAAACCTACTTGATATCCGGCTTTCGATGCCGTTTCAGACTGAAATGTATGTCAGAAGTGAAGATATAACAATCAGTTTTCCGATGTCAGGAGAGGGTTAAAAGTGTGTCAAAATGAGTTCTCGGAGCTAAAGAGTCCAGATTCTCTGTCGATTAAAATAAACGTAGCACAACAGTCCGTCAAGAATTGGAAGCTTAAGAGCACAAGATCACTAAATGGAAATACTAGCGATACTGTACGGCCACTTCCCGGAAGTCCTCAAGCTGTACAGTCGATTTCAACCGGGAGTAGCGCAGATCAAGATGGTAATCGACATAGAGCCGTCCGGCGGTTTCGAGCGGGCGAAATTCTTGAAAGTCTTCGGAGAACTCGCGGAATTTTTCCCGACTATCACCCGGCACTCCTGCTGCGAGGAGTGGCAGTCGCTCCCTCTCTATCTCGAGGAGGAATCAGGTGTTTCGGTCAAGCGTGTCGGGGATTGTGCCGATGTCGCCCATCTGATCGAGCATGTGATTGTCGATATGCAGGTGAGAATTGGCGGGATGTCGAAATGCTCCGGACTGACCTGCGGATGGAAGAAGCCGGACAACAGATTCGATCTTTTCATAGAATGCGTAAATGCGAGAGCAGGACTGTTCGCCGCCCAGTACGCGGTTCATCTGGTCTCAACAATCCTTAACAAGAGAGGGCTGTCCGAGCGACATCGATACGTCCTCGAGCTCGCTGAGCATCTGATTACGGATCCCGGGACCAGAATCGATACCGATGAGCTGGTGGACCGATTGGGCTGGAGCAGGGGGGAGACCATGATGGCGCTCGATACTCTCGAGCGGTTCGGGTTCTTCTTCTCCGGCGAAGAGAGCGGAAGAGATGGGGAGGAGAATCGTGCCTGAAACCACGGTCAAGCAACCGAAAAACAGAATTAGGAAGCTGTTCGTGAACGACTCAGCCGGTGCGGCCGAGTTTGAAACGGACAATGAACGGACGCCGAAATCCAGGTATCGGATTGTCCTCAACTGCCGTGCAGAGAGCGATGATTCGAGACTTAAGAGAAAAATAGAAGTCGGACGCATCTGAAAGGTCAGTGCGTTCGGAATCAAACCCAAACGAGGAGGTTTTAGATGAAGAGGTTCAATTTCAATGACTTCCGCAATTTCGAGCGGACGCCAACCTCTCCCAACGCGATGAACTGGAACATCACCAACTTGCTTTACAGCTCGGTCTCCTGTCGCGCAAAGGTGGAAAACTGCAACACAGAAACCGGCGAATATCGCATCGTACTGACTGGAACGCTCGACACCGATCCGAGCTTCTGGTACAACATTTATTAGTGCCGGATGATGTCAGTCGAAATCAACCCGAAGTGTAAGCTCAAACTACAGGAGAAGCTGTAATGCAGAAGTGGAATATCAAGGAGATCAACTCGATAGAGAGAACACCGTCATCGCCGGCATGGATGAGGCAGAAGTTCACAGACATTCTGTATCATTCCACCAGCTGCCGCTGCCAGGTCGATTCGGTCAACCCGACCACGGGTGAGTATCGCATCGTGCTGCAGGGCACATTCGATACCGAGAACTTCGAGCCGAATCCGGAATACTAAGTTCGCAATTCGCAGGGTGGAAGGTGTAAGAGCGCTTTCCACCCTTGCGCTTCAAGATTGACGCTCAACTGCGCTCTTACACAACGAGTTGCTGACGTAACAACAATCATATCAAACCGGGATACTCAGTGTCGGAACAAATCTCAAAACTGCCGAGTCAGTTCTATTACGAGCATATGAACAGCGCTTCTGGATGCCCCGAACAGAGCTGTTTCAGTTTCGGTGGCTTACGGAATACAGAAAAGAGTCGCCCAGATGAAATGAGGCGTGAAAAGCTCGAACTCGATTCAGGTCAGATGCCCGATTATCTCATCTGACAGAAACATCCCTCTTCTCGTAAGCCTAAGCCTGTTCTGATCGAGCTGTATAAGACCTTCATCCCGGAATCTGTCGAGCTTATCCCTGTTGGCATGCAGTAGATCAACGTCAAATCGCCGTGAGTATTCACCGAGATCGAGACCATCGGCAAGCCGAAGCGATAGCATGACATACTCATCGGCCTGTGTCTCTGCGCTCAATGATTCGCTTTCCTCGACAGCATCATTACCCGCCTCGATTCTCCGCACATATTCATCGAGATCGCTGACATTCTTCCAGCGATTCGGATGGATGTACGATGCTGCGGACGGCCCGATCCCGATATATGGCCTTAGTGTCCAGTAGGTGAGATTGTGGCGCGATTCGAAGCCGGTCTTCGCGAAATTCGATATCTCATATTGCAGGATGCCGTGTTCATCGAGCAAGTCTATTGCGCGAGAGTATTGTTCAAACAACGAGTCATCGTCCGGCATCTCGACCTTGCCACGCTTTATCATATCAAAGAGCGGCGTATTCTCTTCTGCGGTCAGGCAGTACATTGAGATATGCTGTGGGTCGATCGAGCATGCGGTTCGCACTGTCTCCAGCCAGGAGTCGATGGTCTGCCCCGGAATCCCATAGATCAAGTCGAGCGAGAGATTCTTTATCCCGCTTGAACGGATGACCTCTATAGCCTCTCTGACGTGAGAAGCGGAGTGCCTCCTGGTTAGAAACTCGAGTTCGCGATCATTGAACGATTGCGCACCGATCGAAACCCTGTTGATTCCGGATGCAGCCCACTTATCTGCCTTCTCTGGAGCTACATCATCCGGATTCACCTCGATCGTCACTTCGGCATCCTCGTCAATATCTATTAGCTTGCTCGCGGTCGTGATAATCTTCGTGATCCTGTCGGGATCAAGGAGGGATGGAGTTCCGCCGCCGAGAAAGACCGTGCTGAATCTGGACTCTTCAGATATCAGACGCTTTGACACAATATGGAGTTCGTCTGCAATTTTGCTCGCGATACACGCACTCTTGTCGAGTGACGTAATCGAATAGAAATCGCAGTAGATACACTTCGTCTTGCAGAACGGTATGTGAATGTAGAGCGATAGGTTCATTTCAACGCCTCGGACTTAATATACATACGCTTCACAATATAGCCCAGACAAACGGGCTGTTTAGGAAGCTGTTACGCCAGACCCTGTGGCGGCATTTCGCGGGCGTGTGATTCGGCCGGGTGGCCCACAGCCTGTGGCTTGTCGGGAAACCCTGCGGCCTCATGCAGAGCAGTCATCTCGAGGAGCGTAGCGACGTGGCGATCTCATAGTCAGGCAATACTATACGGCTGCTTTGAGATTGCCACGTCGCTACGCTCACTCGCAAAGACCGTTGTCGTGCGGTTTTTCAACAAGCCCGAAG
>CAYQCE010000038.1:0-34723 GCA_964415885.1 uncultured Ignavibacteria bacterium | reverse complement strand
CGGTAATGTTGCGGTCCGTACAGAAGAAGAAACCCACGTGAAAGGCGGGCTGCCCAACCCTTAGTATATGACTTGAATATACATCATATAGTCCTTCCCGCAAAAAATGGCAAAATTAAAAAAAGGTGCCGACTACTTTGTCAACACCCTGGGCCGCTCAGAAGAGCGGCCCTCTAATCCATTTTCGTACAAAAGAATACTAAAGTGACATCAGGTATTGGTGTATGGATCGTGCAGCCTTCTTGCCCGCTCCGGCTGCGAGAATCACCGTAGCACCGCCGGTTACGATATCGCCTCCGGCCCACACGCCCTTGCGCGAGGTCGCCATCGAATCGTCATCCGCTACGATATTACCCCACTTGTTCGTTTCGAGACCTGGAGTGGTCCGGGGAATGAGCGGATTGGATGAGTTGCCGATAGCCACGACGACCGTATCGACATCCATAGTATACTGCGATCCCTCGATAGGCACCGGACGACGTCTACCCGAGGCATCCGGCTCACCGAGTTCCATCTTGATGCACTCCATCTGCTTCACCCATCCGTTCTCGTCACCGATAAATCTTATCGGCGAGGTCAGGAACTGGAACTCGACTCCCTCCTGTTCGGCGTGGTGAATCTCCTCATTCCTGGCCGGCATTTCCTTGCGTGAGCGGCGATACACGATAGCGCCCTTCTCCGCACCGAGTCTGAGTGCCGTACGCACGGCATCCATCGCGGTGTTGCCGCCGCCAAGCACTGCAACACTCTTGCCCGGCATAATCGGAGTGCCCTCCGATTCGAAATCATATGCGCGCATGAGATTCGAGCGTGTGAGATACTCGTTCGCCGAGTAGATACCGTTCAGGTTTTCGCCTTCGATACCCATAAAATTCGGAAGTCCGGCTCCGGTACCGACGAATACGGCATCATAGCCTTCCTCGAACAACTCATCTATTCCCTTGATCTTGCCGATTACATATGATGACCTGAACTCAACACCCATCCTGGCGAGAAAATCAACCTCAGATTTGACTATCTCTTTCGGCAGACGGAATTCCGGAATGCCATATACCAGCACTCCGCCCTCCTTGTGGAGCGCCTCAAATACAGTCACCTTGTGACCGAGTTTGATGAGGTCGCCTGCAACGGTGAGTCCGGCGGGACCCGAGCCTACAACCGCAACCTTCTTACCGGTCGGTGGTGCGATCTCCGGCACTTTCATCTCATCGTGCTCGCGCTCCCAATCTGCAACGAATCTCTCGAGGTGCCCGATTGCGATCGGTATGTACTTGCCGGTCAGCACGCAAACCCCCTCGCACTGCTCCTCCTGCGGACAAACGCGACCACAGACTGCCGGAAGGCTGTTGGTTTCTTTTATCTTCCACGCCGCCTCAGTGAATTTGCCCTGCACTACAAGATCGAGAAACGCTGGTATATCAACCTCAACGGGACAACCATCGATACACTTCGGCTTCTTGCACTGAAGGCACCGTTGCGCCTCATGCACTGCCTGTTCCGGAGTGAGGCCGCGAGGAACCTCGTTGAAATTGTGAACTCGTTTCTGGGGATCCTGCTCCGGCATGGTCTGCCGCGGAATCTTCATTCTCTCTTTCGGTGGTAACTGACCGAGCGCAATGCCCTCGAGATCGTCTGCCATCTCAACCTCCCGGATGCTCTATAACAAATGATGGTTTCGGTCTATTAGCCGAGGCCAATCTTGCACTTGTGCAGAAAGTGCTCGTAGGCCTTCTTCTCGAAGTCCTTATACATCGCCTGCCGCTTCATCAACTCATCGAAATCGACCTGGTGACCGTCAAAATCGGGTCCATCGACGCAGGCGAACTTCGATTTACCCCCGACCGAAACCCTGCAGCCTCCGCACATCCCGGTACCATCGACCATGATCGGGTTTAGCGAAACCCACGTTGGGATCTCGTGCGGCTTGGTTACCTTTGCGACATTCTTCATCATAATTACCGGTCCGACACTCATGACGAACTTGATGTCCTCACCGTCATCAATCAGCTTCTGAAGCGCATCGGTAACAAATCCCTTCATCCCCTTCGAGCCGTCGTCGGTCGTAATGACAAGCTCATCACATGTCTCTTTGAGTTCTTCCTCGAATATCAACAGGCCCTCGTTTCTCGCTCCGATGATCGCCGTCACTTTGTTGCCTGCGGACTTGAGTACCTGGGCGATCGGATAGATCGGCGGGATACCTACGCCGCCGCCGATGACCACGCATGTTCCACCGAAATCTTCGATGTGTGTCGGCTCGCCGAGGGGGCCGACGACATCTCTGAACGCCTCGCCCTCTTCCATACGTACGATCTCAGCCGTAGATTTGCCCACCTCCATCACAACAACGGTCAGTAGACCCTTGTCTTTTTCGAGACCACCGATAGACATCGGAATGCGCTCGGAATTCTCATATGCTCTGAGAATGATGAACTGCCCGGCCCTGGCCTTCTCTACAAGCTCGGGAGTCTGGATTTTGAACATCGTGATGTTCGGGCAGAGTTGCTTCTTCAGGACTATCTCGTTCAAATTACCACCTCCGCTGCGAAAATCGCCTACGGTTGCACCTCGGAGTCCGTGTCTGTCTCTTCACAAAACCCCTATAAACTCGTCCTGCTTAGATATACAACGGGATTTGAAAAGGCAAGCCGATTTCGAAAGAAAGGAACGGCCGGATCGCTCTTAGCGACCGGCCACTTTGCTTACTATGTCATGGGCATCCATCGCGATGACCAGCTCCTCGTTCGTGGGTATCACGAAGGTTTTGACCATCGAATCGGTAGTGGAAATCTCACCCTCTTTGCCGACGGAGTCCAGGTTGCGACCCTTGTCGACCTTGATACCGAACCAGTCGAGATCCCGCAGAACAGCTTCGCGGACGAGCGCAGCGTTCTCTCCGATACCGCCGGTGAACACCAGACAATCGACGCCGTTCATCGCGGCCATATACGCCCCAAGGTACTTCTTGATTCGGTAGCAATAGATATCAAAGGCCAGGCGAGCACGTTCTCTGCCCTTCTGCATGCTCTCGATTATCTCTCGCATATCGGCGGAGACGCCCGATACTCCGTTCAGGCCGGAATGCTTGTTAAGAAGCGTATTCGCCTCGTGAAGCGACAATTCCTCGGTGCTCATAATCCGCAGTATTATCGCAGGATCGATATCGCCCGATCTCGTACCCATCATCAGGCCCTCTAGCGGCGTAAGCCCCATAGTCGTATCCACCGATCGTCCGAGATCGATCGCGCACATCGACGCGCCGTTACCGAGATGTGCAGTTATGATCTTCAACTGATCGCGCTGCCGCTTCATCAGCTCTGCCGCGCGAACCGAGACATAGTGATGCGACATGCCATGAAAACCATAGCGGCGAATCTGGTATTTCTTATAGAAGACATACGGCAGCCCGTAGATGTAGGCGTAATCCGGCATGCGATGATGAAATGCAGTATCGAAAACGGCAACCTGCGGGATGCCCTCCAGCGAACGCATGCATGCATTAATCCCCCGGATGTTGGCCGGGTTGTGTAACGGAGCCAGGTCGATGAGATGCCGCAGTTCGGACAGGACCTCATCATTTATCAGCACCGAATCTGTAAATTGCTCACCTCCGTGCACCACTCGATGTCCGACGGCGTCGATGCCTGACTGATCCTTGATTACGCCATGATTAGGAGACATGAGAGCGGAGATCACATACTCGGTAGCCATAATATGATCGAGAATGTCGCCCGTGATCTTGACTTCCTCTTTCCCCTCGGCCTTGTGCGTTAAGACCGCACCGGACATACCGATCCGGCTGACATCTCCCTTGGCAAGACAATGCTTGTCATCGGTGTCGATAAGCTGGTATTTGATCGATGACGATCCGCAGTTTATTACGAGGACTCTCATTCTGCCGTCTCCTTGTGTGGAAGCTCAGCGGGCTCACCGTCGGGGAGCACGTTACCTTCAGCGTCATACCTGTAGAAGCCCTGCCCGGACTTGGCACCCAGATGTCCCGCGCGAACCATCTTTCGGAGAAGCGGGCACGGATTATACTTGTGCTCCGAGAGCTCATGCAGGAGGTTCTCCATCCAGTTCATCAGTTCATCGAGACCCATCATGTCGGCGAGGCGCAGAGGCCCTATCTCCATGCCGAAACCGAGCTTCATCGATGTGTCAATGTCCTCGCGGGTAGCTATCCCCTCCATCAGCACATGGATCGCCTCGTTGATGAACGGGACAATGATCCGCGTCGAGATGTACCCGGGATATTCATGCACCTGGACCGATGACTTGTTGAGCTGATTAGCGAATTCCCGGATTGCCTGAACGGTTTCGTCGGAAGTGTTAAGGCCGCGAACGATCTCGACCAGCGGCACCTTGTGCACCGGATTCAGAAAGTGCATTCCGATCACACGGTCCGCCCGATTCGTCGCAGCGGCCATTTCTGTGATTGACAACGTCGACGTGTTCGAAACGAAAATGCAGCTCGGCTGGCAGATCGTGTCGAGTTGAGCGAGCAGAAGTCGTTTCTGCTCAAGATCCTCAGGAATAGCCTCGATCACCATTCGAACGGTCTTGACCTGTTTGAAGTCGGCGACGGGCGTAATTCTCGACAGTATCGCACGTTTCTCGGCTTCGGTGATGCCCCATTTCTCTATTTCTTTGTCAAGATGATCGGAAATCCCCTCAACTCCCTTCGCGGCAAGTGTGAGTTGCTTGTCCATCAGGAAAACTTCGGTTCCGGTTGCGGCGACAACGCGGGCAATTCCCTGTCCCATAGAACCGGCGCCGATGATTCCTATCCTATTGAAAACGGCCATGAGTCTAACCTACCTTGTTCCAGTTTTCACAAAACTGTTCATGTAAACGTTTGGGAATATACAAGCCAACCTTTTTTTGGCAAGACGAATCGTACTAATCTTGTGTTAAGAACTCTCATGACATTTGTATCGGAAGGGAACTCGGAGTGCTGAAGCAAATTGGAGTGAAACGTGTCCGTTCCAAAAAAAGAGGCGCGGGAGTTTTGAACACGCGCCACAATATTCAATGACTGTTTTTGTCTACCATTCGGAAAGCTTGACTTCCACAACTTTCACATGCGTCTCTTTGTCCGGGCCCTTGATGTTGTTTTTCTTCCACAACTCGTATTCGTCCATGTAGAAGTCATCTTTGTTAACATTCCAACTCCCCTCTGCGAAGCAGGAATAGATATACTCGTCGAAGTAACGTGAGCTGTCGACTTTGAGCAGATTGTCGAGATACCTGTCAGATAGAGTTGGGTGTCGTCCCTTCAGGCTGGCCCACTTCCCGGCGAGTGCTTTGCGGCACGCATATTCTTCCTGGAATGTATATCGATACTCGGTTTCGTTCGGGTGCCTCTCGAAAAACAACTCCGAACGCCATTTCGCTTTCAGCTCTCCGTACTGTGTCCAAGCCGCAGCAAGAGCCGGCTTGCCAGTGACGTACGAGTCGAGCTCTACACGATAAATCTCACGTTTGAAGCCGGAAGCGTTAGCCGACTGTCCCGAGGCCTGCGAGAATGCCCGCAAGGATGCAAGCAAGCAGAGCGCCGCAACGAGAACGAACCCAAATTTAGATGCAAGTTTCATATGGCACACTTCCGCAAAACTACTACCCCATTTTCATTTACCTCATTACTGTTATCGGATGAAACCGTGCCCGAACTTTGCGCACTCTTCGACTTTGCTGTTCGCTATCGAAACAATTTCGGTCTCGAATCCTCTTGATTCGCTTACCTGGCAGAGATTTGCCTTTGAAACGGGGTTTCAGCGGGATGAATCGAGGCGGTTCAGATCGAGAATCTCACATCATATCGTACGGATCGACATCCACCACGACCTGAATTCCATCCAGGATGCGCTGTATACGCTTCAGATCGAGGAACCTGCCCAAAAAATCGAGACCGCTCGAGACTGATTGGGTTTTGAGAAGCAGATGCCACCGGAAATTGTTTTTGATACGAAGGAACGGCGCCGGAGCCGGCCCCAGGATGCTCATATATCCCCTATACCTGTTTCGCAGCCGTTTCAGTTCGACCCCGATTCTGTCCACAGCTTCCTCGAGGCGTACTTTGGATCCGGACTTGAACCTGACCAGGATCAGACGCCGAACAGGTGGGAATTTCAGCCTCTCTCGACGGTAGTACTCCTCCGCCAGAAAGTCCTCGTAGCGACTTTCTCGCGTGAGTTGTCTGAGAGGCGAGGCTTCGTTTTCAATCTGCACGATGACCTCTCCGGAAAACCTGCCGCGACCGGCTCTGCCCGCAGCCTGGAACACAAGCGCATACGTGCGTTCTGCGGCTCTGAAATCGGGCATGCTGGATGCCGCGTCAGCCGAAATCACACCAACAGTCCTGATCCCCGGGAAATCGAGCCCCTTGGCAACCATCTGGGTTCCTACGAGAATGTCGATCTTACCGGAACGGAATTTCGTAAATGTCTTAGCCGCGTTGGCAGTACCGCCTGTGGCATCAATGTCGAGCCGCGCGATACGAGCGGACGGAAACCTCTCGGCGAGTGCGTCCTCCAGCCGCTGAGTCCCGGAACCGTAATATCCCCAGTCGGTACTCTCACAAACAGAGCATCTATCGATTGCCGAATCGACATATCCACAGAGGTGACAGAGCGCCGAATCGGTCTGTTTGTGGTAAACCAGCCCTACGTCACAATTCGGACACCGGAGCGGTGCGCGGCATGTCCGGCATTTTATCACAGGAGCGAACCCACGACGATTCAAAAACAGCACCGACTGCGCGCCATCGGCGAGATCGCGATCGATCGCCCGCTCCAGATGCTCGGATAGTGGCGATACTCCGAGAGCATCCGGATCGTGCACGACTGTCTTTATCTCAGGCATTTCGCGATCGTCCCATCGACGAGCAAGCACGAGATGGCTGTACTTTCCATGCTGCGCGTTCCCCCAGCTCTCAACTGACGGAGTCGCGCTGCCGAGCAGCACCGGGCATGAATTCAGCTTGCCCCACACAACCGCGGCATCTCGCCCCTGATAGTATGGCGCACTTCCCGACTGCTTGTACGATCCGTCATGCTCTTCGTCGACAATGACAATACCAGGATTCGCAAGCGGCGAAAACAGCGCCGATCGAGGACCGATTACGATCCGCACCTCGCCTGACCGTATACGCTGGAAAATATCGTACCGCTCATGGTCGGTGACATTCGAATGCAGCCGCACCACACGGTTGCCGAAGCGATCCTTGAGCCGTGCGTAGATGTCTTCCGACAGGCCGATCTCCGGCTGCAGCAGAAGCGCGTTTCGGCCACGATCGATTGCGTTCCAGATGAGCTTGACATAGACTTCTGTCTTACCGCTGCCGGTGACACCGTGCAGGAGCCATGTTCTGAATTCGTTCGCTTGGATGCCTTTCGTTACTTCACTAACCACATGCGTTTGTTCCGGATTCAGAATTCGCTCCTGAACCGAGAATTCACGAGAATCGACATCCGGCGGCAGAATCTCGACTATCCCGCGGCTTGCGAGTGACTCCACCGACTTCCGTGTCGTTTTTAGCTGACGCACGAGCTGTCCGAGACTGGTCGGATGACTTTTGTCTGCGAGATGTGAAACAACGATTTTCTGCCTCAGCCCAAGCCTCCCGGAGTTCTCCCTCGTCTTTATGAGCCGCACCCTCATATCGTCTACTTTTCGTCTGGCTCTGCCCCTGTACCGAACTCGCAGAATACCGGATTTCTCGAGTTCGGATAGACGTGAGTAGAAACCCGGCGGCGAGCCGGCCTTCTTCTTCAACGTGCTCACACGAATCGCGCGTCGTCCCGGAATCAGGGCGGGTATATCTGATTCGTCCGACAGCTCTGGCGACTCGGCCTGGTCGGTTCTCTCAACAAGCAGGCTGTCCGGATTGAGCAGCAGCTTTGGCAGAAACAGCCGGAACGCGCTCGGAGCCTTGCAGTAGTAGTAGCTGCTCAGCCACCTGGCGAATGCAATGTGGGTTTCGGACAGGATCGGATGAGAGTCGATTATCTCATCCAGCTCCTTCAGCTCGACATCCGGCGATCTATCGTGCGATGCGATGATCAGGCCGATCATCTTTTTGTTTCGGACGCGCGCTATCGCCCTGCGTCCTGCGAGTCCACTGCCGCCCGTGCCGTCGGGGACGAGATAAGACAGCGCTGCGGGTGGCCCCTGGGTGAATATGATATCCGCTATCATCTCTTGAATATAAAAAAAGAGGCGATGGAAATCCACCGCCTCGACATCAATCTATTGGTCGAACCTACCGGCCCGATCCCTCTTTGGCCTGTAGTTCTTCTACCTTCTTCTGAGCCTCGCGCGACTTCTCAGGCTGCTTCAACTTGAGATACAGCGGCGCAAGTAACTCCCAAATCTCGGTCTTCTCCGGAGATATCCGGGCTGCCTCTTCCCAGGAATCCCTCGACTCCTCATAGTCTTCCAGGAAGTAATGACACAGACCGAGGAAATACCAGGCATCGTAGTTATCGCTTTCGATCTCGGTGACCTTGCCGAAATCCTCAATCACCTGCCTGTAGGCTACATTCCGCAGCTCAATGACGGAATCGATCTTTGCCTGCGGAGCATCCTCGGCTTTCAGCCTGTTGATCTCGCTGTTGAGGTCCGCGCCGATAGAGACCTCGTCATAGCCGCGCTGGAGCCTCATGTCGCGATTGTCAGGATCGAGCTCCAAAACTCTGTCCACAATGACCTTCGCGGAGTCTGTCATGTCAAGACGTGAAAGCAGCATGGCAAGGTTCTGCAGAACGCTTACGTTCTCCGGCCGAAGGCTGGCCATCCGGCCAAACATGTCAGCACACTCCTCCCACTGCTGGAGTTCGAAATAGATCGTTGCCATGTTAGACATTAGATCGAAATTGTCCGGCTTACGTTCGAGCGCCTGCCGATAGAAAACCAGCGCTGAATCCTTGATGATCGGTGTCGATGCGGGGTCAAACTCGGCCTGGTCATCGAGCGAACCTATTCTGTTGTACACATCCGCGAGGCGATAGTACGTGATACCGAGGTTGATCCACCCCTGCGCTGAATCCCCGAGAATCACTGTGGAATTGTCGAAGTTACGCTGGGCGTCACGGTATATCAGCTCGAGATCATACAGGAGGTCCAGCTTGTCATCCGAATCCTCCAGCTCACCGTACTCACTCTCGTATTCCTTCGTCTCACCCAGCAGGGAGGCTCCCGCGTTAAACTCCTCTATCCACTGCGCCTGACGAATCTGCCCAACACGCTTCGTAACTTCCAGGTTTTCGCAGTCCTTGATTGCATCCTTATCCGTTGCGTTAGTGCAGATCGAATCGACCGCGTCGAAGTTCTTGTCCATCTCCGCATAACGGCGCTTATCGGCATGAATGCTACCGAGAATCAGATAGGCCTCGATCGGCGGCTTGTCAGCATACTGATCGATTGCCTGCTCGAGTTTCTCGACAGCAGAATCGTAATTCTTCGGAATCTCCTTCAGGTATATCTTCGCCGATCTTATCAGGGCATCGTAGGTTAGCCTCGGCGACGCCGTAGCGAAGATCGCCAGAACGAGAAGCAGGCTTATAATAATCCTCAAAACGAACCTCCTTGCACTCTATAGCTCATTCAGGCTGACATTCTAACAAACGTGACACTCTTTGTCAAAGCAAAATGTACATCTTCCTCTATGTCAGACGCAGAGCTTAGTACCATGTTCGAACCGTAAATGTGAGCGTTACATCTGAGTCGGCCGCAACCGGAACTCTGAAAATAACCGTTGACGCATCCTCTTTCTCGAATTCGATACTCGACTTCTCGATTTCCCAGTACGGTCCGAATCTCTCCACCACTTTGACAGTAATGTCTTCGTCCTTGTGATTTCTCAGCTCAACCTCGATCTCCTGCTCGTTCATACGGTCCGTGATCTGCCGGCGATTGGTTACAGTCCTCTCGCCAACTATGTCGAAAGCGTTTCCGACATAAATTCGCAAGTCCTCATCCTTCGGCGTATGGTCAATCAAATCCTCGCCGATAAACTCCAGAAGCCCGTCCGAATCTCTCTTCATCACACGGATCTTCCCGGCAGGCAGTGGCATGCCAAGCCCGGCTTCATCCGAATTCGTGAACTCCATATTGATACGCACATCTTTTCCGTACTTCTTACCTTCATACACGAATACCTTCTCAGCAGGCGTGTTGGCCGGCTCAAAGAGAGATATCTGCTTGATTTCGTTGTTCGAAAGCGTGGTCTTGCGCGGCAAGGTATAGAGGTGATACTCGAAAAACGCCTTTTCCTCAAAACCCGCATCAGCCTTCGCCATCATCTGAGTCTCCATTCCTCCGCGTCGGAATGACGGTGGCGACGGTTGCACAACATTGACATCACCGGCAATCAGCTTGAGTGTGGCGTCCTCGAACGTAGTTCCGGCTCTGTTCGTGATCGACACCCAGCCGGAAAGATCAAGACTCTTGTCATCTTCGGCGACGACAGCCACATACTGCGCCTCCCAGCTCATTTGCTTCGTCAGATACGACACCTCGGCATCCCGCTGACCGGAGACATCGGACGCCAGCTTCCAAACGAGAGTCGGTCTCGTAATCAGTCCCTCCGGAAGCTCCCTGAATGAGATGTCCGAAATCCATTTGGATTCGATCACCTTCACCCCGCCGTCGTCGGTCATCAAAGTGACATTCTCGCCATCGAACGCGAGAAGCTGCCCGCTGTAGAATTTTGTCTGATCACCCGCTACCGCAGTGATTTCGATCTCATTGTCGATGAACTTTTCGAGTATCTTGGAAGCGCTGACCAGATCGTAACGGTAGTTCTGCTCCAGAATGACAGCCGCATCAGGATCGTCGAGGAGCTTGAAGTGCACAGATGTCGGATCGATTGCGCTCGGTATGCTCGTGAAATTGAGATCAAAGTTGCCCTTCTCGAATTCAAGTGTCCGGCGATCTCGCACCAGCCCCAAATTCTGATTGTAGACCGTGATCGCGACTTCACCGAGCGCCATCCCGGTTGTCACTGCAGTAACGATCAGAGAAAACAGTATTCGCTTCAGCATAGACACAGACCTCCCGTTTCAGTTACTCTGGCAATTATACAAACTCACTCGATACTTATTCCACCGCATATGCTGTCCAGGTGCGAGCGTTTCGCATTCTGACTCTATCTAACGCGCACTGCCACAGCGTTTTCAACCAAAACAAAGAAAATAATCTGTTGCGGCCATGTCGAGTGGAACCTACTATTAGAGCATGCATCAGACAGAACAGCAGGTCACGCCGATTCAGTACCTGAAAGGCGTCGGTCCGAAACGAGCCAAAGAGCTCGAGAAGATCGGTATTCGAAACGTGCCGGAGATCCTGCGCTACTTTCCCCGGAGATACATCGACCGATCGGACATCCGCAAATTCTCGGATCTTCGAGAGGGCGAAACGGTGACCTGCATCGGTAAAGTCGTCTCGCAGGGGCTGCTCAAGGGGCGACGGAGCCGGGTTTTTGAGGTCCTCCTGTCCGACGGGAATGACTATCTGACGCTGACATGGTTTCAGGGATTTCGCTTCCTCAGAGACCGGTTCAAGCGGGACGACCTCATAGCCGCATCCGGAACTGTCAAAATATACAACGGCCCGCAGATAGTGCACCCGGAATTCGAATTCTTCGACGAGGAAGAAAACCTCGAGGATTTGACTCATGCCGGGCGGATCATCCCGCTATACCCGTCGTCATCCGCACTCAAATCAGTCGGACTCGAGAGCAGACGGTTTCGGAGGATAATCCGAACCGCAATCGATGAACATCTGGGGGAAGTCGATGACTTCCTTCCGGACAAACTAAGGCAGGAACTGAATCTCATATCGCTCCCGGAAGCCACGAAGAACATCCACTTCCCTGCCGGCGACGATGCACTCGAACGCGCCCGCGAGAGACACATCTTCGACGAGTTCTTCCTGTTCGAAACACGGCTTGCGCTCGAGCACTCGACCCACAAGCGCAGATCGAAGCCGTTCACTTACATGCCGCCGTCCGACAAGGTGGCCGACTTCTATGACCTGCTGCCGTTCAAGCTGACAGACGATCAGAACAAGGCTGTCGCTCAGATTTTCGAGGAGATGCTGAGCAATCATCCGATGCACCGTCTGCTTATGGGTGAGGTTGGCTCCGGCAAGACCGTTGTGGCGCTGGCCGCCATGATCCTCGCCGTCGAGAACGGTCATCAGGCGGCGATCATGGTCCCGACAGAACTGCTTGCGGAGCAACATTACGCCTCGATATCCAGGTATGCAGGGAAGCTGGGTGTAAAAGTCGCCCTGCTGACCGGATCAATCTCCGACAAAGAGCGGGCAGTCCTGCGCGGAAAGCTGTCGAACGGCGAAATTGACATTGCTGTGGGAACGCATGCTCTATTCTCCGGCGACATCGAATTCCAGCGACTCGCGCTCGCGGTAATCGACGAACAGCACCGATTCGGCGTCAATCAGCGACTCGATTTCCGGAAGAAGGGCCACAACTGCGACCTGCTGGTGATGACTGCCACGCCTATTCCCCGCTCCCTTGCGCTGACAGCGTACGGCGACCTCGACCTGACCGTGATCCGAAACCTCCCACCGGGGCGCCAACAAGTCGTAACTGCCTGGCGAACGGATGACGCTCGGTCGAATGTATACAAGTTCATACGAGATGAAGTTAAAGCCGGGAGGCAGGCGTTCATCGTCTATCCGCTCGTCGAAGACTCTGAGAAACTCGACCTCAAATCGGCGGTGACATCATACGAGTATCTCCGCGACAGCGTCTTCTCAGATCTCAGAGTGGGCCTCGTACACGGCCAGATGAAATTTGAGGAGCGCGACGCGACATCGAGATCGTTCAGAGACGGCGCGTACGACATCCTCGTGAGTACCACCGTAATCGAGGTTGGGATCGACATCCCGAACGCATCCGTAATGCTGATTGAACACGCTGAGCGTTTCGGACTCTCGCAATTGCACCAGCTTCGCGGTCGCATCGGCAGAGGCAGGCACAAATCGTATTGCATCCTGATGTCAGCCGACGAGATGACCGACATCGCCAAAGAGCGCCTCGCGGTGATAGAGTCAACATCCGACGGATTCAAGATTGCAGAAGCGGATCTCAAGCTGAGGGGGCCGGGCGAGTTCTTCGGAGCTCGTCAGCATGGCCTCCCCGAATTCAAGATTGCGGATATTGTCAGAGATGCTGAAATCCTCGAAACTGCGAAGAAATGTGCCTTTGACATAGTGTCAAAAAACTATACATTGACGCCCGAGCAATTCGGCCGTCTTAGAACGGAAGCGATACGGCGTTACGGCGCCAAATCGGAGCTTCTCAAATCGGGTTAGGATTGAAGAGTATGGACAGGCAGAACGAAATCGAACGGCTGAGGCAGCTATCCAAAGATCTCGGCACGGGAGTCAACGAGATGATCCAGTCCAGCGAGGACTACGACTTCGTTCGACTCCTGAAGAAGATCGAGGCGCAGATCATGGATATCCAGCACAATCTCAAGCTCGCCTCACGGATCAGCGCAATTGAGGAGTGATCGGAATGACATCGGACGAGAGTAGTGTGAATGCGATGTTCCTCCAGCTCGTGATGTCGCTGGAGGCAGCAGCGCTCCAGCAGATGGGCAAACTGCAAAACCCGTTCACCGGAAAGATCGAAAAGAACCTCGATATGTGCAAGGGCACGATCGATATGCTCGAGATGATCGAGTCGAAAACACGCGGCAATTTGTCGCAGGAAGAAGAGTCGCTTATCAAGCGAACGCTGTATCATCTTCGTATGAATTACGTGGATGAGTTGAAGTCCTCGCGAGAAGCACCCGAGAAAAGCAATGAGAAGAACGAGGAAGCAAGCAGCGTGGAGGAAGAGAATAGAGATAACAGCGACTCGGATAACGAGATATCCCGCGAGGAAGAAAACGGGAACTAACACCGACGCGGAGGGCGTATAAAGGGCGGAGTATCATCAACCGCTACCGGCCCGCAAGTACGCTATCAGATGGCAGTTATCACAAAACACGCATTTAGAAAGGCCCTGATGAACCACTTCGGTTCTCGTGCACGAGAAAACGAGCCGATGTCGCGTCATACTACGTTCGGCGTAGGCGGACCGGCAGACTATTTCATCGAGGCACATACCTCCGAGGATATGGTGACCGCAGTAAATCTGGCCGTGAACAACAGCGTAGACTACTTCATCGTCGGCGGAGGCTCAAACCTGCTGGTTTCGGACTCCGGTTATCGAGGAGCTATAATCAAATCAGGCCTGAACGACTTCAACGTTGAGAGCCAGACCGTCACCGTAGGCAGCGGCCACAATCTCGAGCTATTGATCGATAAACTCTGCGAACGCGGTTTGGCCGGTTTCGAATCCCTCGCCGGAATCAAGGGGTCAGTCGGTGGAGCGATTTTCGGAAACGCGGGAGCGTACGGCGCGGCGATTTCTGATTGTCTGGTCTCGGCCATGATCTTCAAACCCGGCCAGGAAGCTCGCATTGTGGACAAAAACTATTTTGACTTCTCGTATCGTCACAGTATATTGAAGCAAACCGGCGAAGTCGTTCTGGAAGCTGAGTTTAAGTTCGAAAGTGACTCGCCGGAGAGGTTGAAGAAGAAAGTCAGGGAAATACTGGAGATACGTGGAGAGAAGCACCCGGAGAGTGACTGCTCGGCAGGTTGCTTCTTTAAGAATATAGAAAAAGCTGACGAGGAACACGGCAAGCTCGCCGCAGGTGCACTTCTCGACAAAGTCGGAGCCAAATCCCTTAAAGTCGGAAACGCGGGAGTCTATAAAAACCACGCGAACATCCTCGTAAACCTCGGCGGCGCCAAAGCCGATGATATAAAAGAGCTTGCGTTGATACTCAAGAAAAAAGTCAAGGATGAACTCGGCTACGAACTTCAGGAAGAAATAACCTATCTTGGCGATTTTAGTTGAAGGAGGTCTTAGCGGACGATTTCTACAGATTAGGTAATTTTGTTTAAGGATAATTGCTGAAGTGCGAAATCGGTTTGCATCGACACTACTCGTCGGCTTCCTTAGTGTTCTGTTTACATTTGCGGCGGAATCGGCCCTGCCACAGGGCGTAAAGATTTCGCTCGAATACCCTCCGCGCGTCTTCGCGCCTGTCCCCTCTATAACCGGATGGTCCGGGTTTTCCATTGCCAGAGATGATTACGCCTGGCTCGACAGACGGGGTGTCCAGTTCAGGCAGGCCTCTGAGGTCGACAGCACCACACTAATGCTGAAATTCACTTCCGGATTCAGCTATCAGGGCAGCCTCGGACTCGAGGAATTCCAGTCTCCGATGTATGTCGATCCGCAGGAATTCTACAAGTATCGCGCTGACGCCAAGGTCAACGAATACTGGCAGCAAAGCGTTAGCACGTCTATCCAGCGCGATCAAAAGGACAAGGCCCCGGGACTTATCAACATCCAGATCCCGGTCAGGCTGCCGGGGGCTGTCCAGAGCATCATCGGCGAGGGGGGTGTCGGCCTGAGGGTCAACGGCTACTACCGCGTCAGTTTTGATGGCCAATCGCAATGGGATGACCGGACGCAGGTGGCGACATACAAGCAGAGCAAGTTTCCGTCGCTCAATATGGAGCAGGTATCATCATTTAAGATAACCGGTAACATCGGTTCCAAAATCGAGGTGCGAGTCGACCAGGATTCCAAACGCCAGACCGACCTCGATAACCGCATTCAGATTCGCTACCAGGGCACCGAGGACGAGATCATCCAGACCATTGAGGCGGGCAACACAAACCTCTCGTTGCCCAACACCCAGTTCGTCGGCTACTCGCAGAATGTCCAGGGCCTGTTCGGCATAAAGGCAACCGCTCAGCTCGGAAACCTCGGTATGACATTCATCACCTCCCAGGAGAAGGGGTCGACCGAAAATTCGAATTTCACCGCCGGAGCCCAGCAGAGTTCGATGATTCGCCGAGACCATGAGTATCTGAAAAACACTTTCTTCGATCTCGGCCTATTTGGTACGCCACAGGATGTCGCTGCAGGACGAGCGCATTTCGTTCCCGGGAGAGACTCTCTCGTCGACTTCAAGCTGTTCGAGCAGGAGACTGACCTCGTACGGTTCGCTCCACGACCGGGCATTGCGGCAGTATTCGCCGACTCCGCGACCTCGGAGAATCTTGGGGGCGACAACCGTGAAATTCTGGAGACAACGTGGGTTGAGGTCGACCGGAGCGAGTATCTCGTCTTCGACAAAGGCCTCTACATTGAGATGCTCACCCGACCAACCGATACCGATCAACTTGCCTGCTGGATGAAGGTCTGGAACGGGACAGATACGGTCGAGGTCGGTGACGCCCTGATCGAAGAGGACGTGGCAGACTCTCTGCTTCACCTTCAACTCCTCAAGATAAACAACGCGCAGTCGGACTACAGTACATGGGGTTACGAATGGAGAAATGTCTACTATCTCGGCGCGAGGTTCATTGAACCGGACGGCATCGAGCTGAAAATCTTCAAGGGACAGAAGGGAACCGAAGATAAACAGGACGAAAACTTTGATACCCAGAGTGGTGTCCCATACATCCAGATTCTGGGACTGGATCGGCTCGATCAATCGGGAAATGCGAACCCGGACGGGCGGATCGATATCACGGATGACCGTATCTTCCTTGACAAGGGCTATCTTTTCTTCCCCGACCGACGACCATTCGACAACCCCGAGCTCGATGAGCGTGTGCCGGAGATTTACGACAACTCTTCATTTCGGGACGTACAAGATGCATCCAAGTATTATCTCGCAATCGACCTGAAGCAGCGTCAAACAGAGTTTTCGCTCGGCAAAATTAACATCATCGAGGGATCGGAAGTGGTCACATTGAACGGTCGAACGCTGACCAAGGGTCAGGACTACACGATCTACTACGACATCGGAAGGATTATCTTCCGAACTGATGACGTACTCGATCCAAACGCGCAGGTCGAGGTGGATTTCGAATATGAGCCGTTCATCGCGGCAGAAAAGAAATCACTGTTCGGATCAAGGCTCGAATATGTGTTGTCGAAGAACTTCAATATCGGCACAACGGTTCTCTACAAGTCCGAGAAGTCCACAGACCGTAAACCGAAAGTCGGACAGGAGGAATCGAAGTACCTCGTCTGGGATTCAGACTTCTCGACATCATTTGAGCTGCCCTTGCTTACCGAGCTCGCGGACGCTCTCCCATTCGTGGAAGCATCATCAATGTCGCGCGTCAGTTTCTCGGGTGAGGTCGCACAGTCAGTGCCGAATCCAAACACCCTTGGCGAGGCATTCATTGATGACTTTGAAGGTGCCAGGGAAGCATACAGCCTCTCGGAGCTTCGGCACTACTGGACCAGATCCTCTGCCCCGCTCACAGGCTCAGAGCACTTCACCGACCTGACGACAAATCCCCTCGGACGGATAATCTGGTACAACCCCTGGCAGGAAACGCCAATCACCGACATCTGGAACAGAGATGTCCGAGACCGGGACAATCGCACCCACACGCTCGTGCTGCGCATCACACCCAACACATCCACGGGAAACCCGGAAGACTCCTGGGCCGGCCTGATGAGGCCTATCTCAAGGGGTGCGTGGGATCAGAGCCGTACGCAGTTCCTCGAGGTCAGGATGAAACGTCCCGCCACAAATGGGAAGATGCTGATACATCTTGGTAAGATATCTGAGGATATCAACGGCAACTCCAAACTCGATACCGAGGACTTCGTCTACAAGAACGACATCCTCGATGAGGGCGAGGACGTCGGACTGGATGGCCTAACCGATGAAGAGGAGCGGGAAGCGATTCCGGAGGATCAGTGGTATTCGGAGTCCGACCCTGCCGGTGACAACTGGTTTTACGACAATGACGATCCTGACAACTACGAGCAGATCAATGGCCGACAGGGCAACGCCGAGGACCCCGGCCGGGGATATTATCCCGATACAGAAGATATCGACGGCGACAAGCAGATCGATCTCGTGAACTCGTATTTTGAGTACGTCCTCGATTTCACGGACGACAAATACCTCGTCCCCAATTCCGAGTACAACAACTGGGTCACATACAGATTCCCGCTCGATGAGCCGGACAACGAACTCGGCGGACCGAGCCTGAAAGCGATTGAGTTCGCTCGCCTGATTCTGACCGATTTTCCGCAGCAGGACTCAGTCCAGATAGCCTCGATGGAGCTCGTATCCACGAGATGGCTGGTGCAGCGAGCAGAAGAAGAAGACATTGCGGATGACGACTCGACGAAACTCGAGGTAGCTGTTATAAACACAGAAGAGAATTCCTCTATATACCAACCGCCACCGGGCGTTGTCGGTTTCTATGACAGAGTCAACGACATTACCGAAAAGGAGCAATCACTCTGGCTCAAATACAAGGAACTCCTTCCGGGAGACATAGCTTTAGCCGAACGAATTCTCTTCACCGGTGAAAACTACGCTGGATATCGCCGCGTGGAGATGTACGTCCATTCCACTGAAGAGGATTCCAACACATATTTCATCTTCCGGATGGGAAGCGACTCGACAAACTACTATGAGTATAGAACGAGACTCTACCGCTCATCCCCTACCGTTCTCTGGGACGAACGCAACTGGGTCAGAATCGACCTCGATGCCATAACGCAGGTCAAAGACAGCCTGAATACACTGAAGGTCGAGAACCCGGACTCGAATATCGATATGCTCGCGGTAGGTAATTATGCTGTCAGAGGACAGCCGCGCGTTACCAATATAATCTACTTCGGGGTCGGAGTATGGCGGCCGGAAACCGCTCCGGATTCCATGGTAACAGGCGAGCTATGGCTCGATGAGCTCCGCGTAACCGACGTTCGGAAAGACAAGGGGATCGCTAAGCGGCTTTCGACGACCGCTACACTCTCGGACCTCGGGTCGTTCTCGTTGAGCTATCGGAACACCGATGCATTTTTCCGGCAGTTGACCGCCGCGGACAGAAATAACCTCGGCTCGGGACGCGAACAGACATCGCTCTCAATCAGCGGGAGTTTCAATTTCGACAAGTTCCTTCCGAGACAGTGGGGCGCCCGACTTCCGATCTCGTACTCGTGGAGTAAATCCGAAGTCGTTCCGAGACTCAAATCCGGCTCGGATATTGTCATAACGGAGGATCAGAGAGAGGCTGAAACGACTCGCAACTACAGTCAATCGCTTACTGTTTCGCAGCGATTCAACCGCAAGACGAACAACTGGCTCTGGAACTACACACTCAACTCATTCGAGTGGCGATTCTCGGCATCACGAACATCCGGAAAGTCACCGACTGTCCCGGTTACGGAGTCGGAGAACTACACGGCAACCGCCAAGTACGATCTCAATGTCGGCAAGAAGTCACTCCGAATATTCAGTTGGACATCGTTCATTCCATTCTTCCCGGACGCTATCACCAACACGGAGTTTGGGTACTTCCCAAACTCGATGTCCTTCAGCGGCGACATTCGGAGACGCTCTTCGAAGTCGGAGAATATCCAGGGCTACAAACAGTCGGTGTATGAGAGAGACTTCTCAGGGTCTGCAATGATCAGGTACCAGCTCTTCGGATCGCTACCTCTGTCGTACACATTCACGACTCAGCGTGACCTGCGCGACCCGGAGCTTCTGCAGTTCTCGTTCAACCCCAAGAAGTTCAAGCTCGGTCTCGAGCTTTCGAGACGACAGTCGGTTTCGGCGAGCTACGATCCCCGCATATTCGACTTCATGACAACTCAAATTAGCTTCAAGTCGAACTACGACGAGAATTCCGATCCGGGGCGAAATCAGGAGGGCACCCGGACCGCGTCAAGCAAATCGACGTGGGCATTCAACAGCCAGTTCGATCCGAAGAAGTTCTTCGGCACGGGCAAAGGCAAGGGCAAGGACTTCATTGTACTTCGGCCGTTCCTCTTCGCAATAAGGCTCGTAACGAACAGAATCGATCCGCTCAAGTTCAGCTACAGCAAATCGGACGACTATGCGACATCTGGCCTTCTCGATCGTCCGACATATGCATTCCAGTTCGGTCTGACTAAGGACCCGGGCGTCGACAGCAGAGAGGTCGAGGGTTCGGCGCGGCGGTTCAACGACTCGCAAACCAAGTCCTACTCCGCACAGAGCGCCGTCGATTTCATACTCGGTTCGCGGATATCGACGCGTTACACCGAGCGAGTTTCGACTTCAATCACTCGAAAGCAGGAGAGCCGTTCTACGACATTCCCGGATCTATCCGTGACATTCAGCAGGCTCGAGAGATTCAAGATTCTCGGCTGGCTCTTCAAGTCGCTGTCCGTCAACTCGGGCTACTCGCACAAACTCGATGAATCGATCAACACGAACTCCGGCGAGAAGTCGAAGGAAATTGTAACGGACGCGTTCAGCCCGCTCGCCAATGTCAGCATCACCTGGCCCAAAGGCGTCAAGACCGAGCTCAGATACGAGACATCGACAAACACAACAAAGTCCTTCACCGGCGCAGCGCGCGAGCAGATAAATGAGTCCAGGACCGTGAGCATGAGCAACAGCTACAACTTCCGGTCGCCAACCGGTGTGAAAATTCCGCTTCTGGGCAGGCTCAAGTTCCAGTCAACCCTCTCCCTCTCGCTCAACATTATGAAGCGCTTCTCCAGCTCGAAGCAGGTCGACAGCCGAGGCGTCGAAACACCCGGTAACGAGAGCGAGGACTTGACAATATCCCCGCAGGCGTCGTATAGTTTCTCCAGCAACATTAAGGGAGGACTCTCGATGCGCTGGACCGATCGAGTAGACAAGAGAACCCGATCCAAATCGCACGTTCGCAAAGTCGGTATCTGGGTCGAGATCAGATTCTAAAGCAGACATGACAACACGCATCCACGCAATCTCTATTTTGTTACTCCTCGCTATCGGCTTGGTCTCATGCTCGACTGATGCCAAAGATCGTACTGCATCCTACCCGTTTGACGGAGACCGCGCGTTCGGCTATCTCGAGGATCAGGTTGCGTTCGGTCCCCGCAATCCGGGATCAGAGGGGGCCAGGAAGGCCCTGTCATACTTCATAAATCACTTCCGTGAACTCACCGATTCTGTTCGTTTTCAGCAATTCGAATTCACCGACACTATTCTCGATACGACATATACTCTCACCAACGTCATCGCCCGGCTTGACCCGTTGAAATCGCCAAGGGTCATCTTCTGCGCGCACTGGGACACACGTCCTCGCGCTGACGAAGAAACTGACTCATCGCAGATAGCCAAACCTATTCCTGGCGCGAATGACGGAGCATCGGGATGCGCAGTCCTGATGGAAGTGGCGAACTCACTCGGTAAAATCGAATCGCGGTACGGAGTCGACATTGTGCTGTTCGACGCCGAAGACTACGGAGAAGAGGGACATCTTGACTATTACTGTATCGGCTCCAAATTCTTCGCATCAAACCTCAAGTCCAGAAACCCGTACGCCTTCGGAGTCCTCGTCGATCTCGTTGGAGACAAGGATCTGAGGATATATCGCGAGCAGTATTCACAGGCGTACGCACCACGTATCACGAACATGGTCTGGCAGACTGCACATGAAATTGGCGCTACCGGCTTCGTGGATTCAATCAAGCATAGAGTCTATGACGATCACCTCCCCCTCATCGATCGCGGCATTCCCACCACAAACATAATCGACTTCGACTACCCGTACTGGCACACTCACGAAGACACTCCCGACAAATGCAGCCCCGAGAGCCTTGAGGAAGTGGGCAAAGTTTTGGTTGCACTACTCGCGAACTGACTCTATTTTGCCACATTGAAACACGGGAAGGGGTCTGATATGGGCTCGACCGGAAGACCGACCTTCGGAGTGTCGGATGTCCGCATCATTCTGGTTCTCGCAGCTCTCCTGCTGGTTGGGGGAGCTTTCGCAATCTACCAGAAGAGCAGCGCGGTCATAAGCCCGGATGTCCTTATTGAAAGGATCGAAAGGCCGGCAGAACCGACCTCCAAAGTCGGCGGTCCCGAGCGGAATTTCCTCCGCGCGATGTTGAGCAGAAACAAGATCAATGTCAACACCGCTCCGGCCGACTCGCTCGAATTGCTGCCGGGGATTGGCCCGACTCTCGCTGTTAGAATAATCGAATTCAGAGAGAGCTACGGCAGATTTGAGAGGACTGGAGACCTGATCTCAGTGAGCGGGATCGGACCCGCGAAATACGAGGAATTGAAAGAGCTCATTACGACAGAATAGCATGATAGCACCTTACCAACACAGGACATCGATCGAGATTCAGAACAGCGTTGTCAACTCCGTGGTAGCGGAAGTCAATCAGAGAAGCTGCCGCATAGTCAAATGCGTCTCCGTTGACATGCAGGGATCGAAAGCAAGTGATATGGAGAGATTGCGCAGGACTCTGGAAGATATCAGGCACTATCTCCCGGGCGGTGTCGCACGAGCTTCGGCATCAGTCGTGCTCCCCCCGGATCGCGTGATCGAGTCGAGCATACAGGTGCCGGTATCTCGTCACATTGACAAGTACGAGTGGGAGAATTGGGAGCTGACGATGCTGATGGCCGATCAGGACGAGGACTACCTCTACGAGAGCTATCACCTCGAGACCTCCCCGTGCCGCAATTTCAATACGAGAATGATCACAGCGGTCAGGAAGTCATATGTCGATGAGCTTCTTTCGGCAGCATACGCGGCGGGGTTTTCTATCGACCAGATATTCTTTCCGCAGCAACTATGGAAGCAGGTCCTGATTAACGCCTATCCGGAGGATGCCGCGAGAATAGACTGTCTCTACATCGGAACGGGAAGCGCGAATCTCATCGCAATGGAACCGGGCGGACCGGCTCGCATGTCGACGACCGAGATATCGGAGAATGACAAATCAAGACTGCCGGAGACGGTGGAGAGCTTCCTGTCATGGTGCGGTCAGAATCCCAGGAGCGCATCCGTGCGGGCACTTGTAAACTCGTCGCGAAGCTCCGAGCAGATCGATCGCGTCGCGAGCAGGATGGAGTTCACAGCCTTCGATCTGAGCAGACTGCCGGGCGATCTCCTGAGTGCGGTCGGAAATCCGGAACGCTATCTCCTTCCACTCTCCGCGCTGGGGTTGGTTTAGATGCGTATAGTAGCTGGTGAAAAGAGAGGATTCAAACTCAAGACCCTGAAGGGCTTCGAGGTCCGTCCCACGCTCGAACAAGTCAAGGAGTCGATTTTCAACATGCTCGCACACGAGATACCCGACAGCATCGTGGTCGACATGTTCTGCGGATCAGGGAACCTCGGTCTTGAGGCTCTCTCGCGTGGCGCAAAGAAATGCTATTTCATAGACTTGAGCAAGGACTCACTCAAGGTCACCCGCGAGAACGTCCATCATCTGGAGTATGATGAGAAGGCTGAGCTTCTCCGGCTCAAACTGCCGGATGCCCTTGGCCGCTTCGCCGAGTTGAAAACCGCCGACCTCGTCTTCGCAGATCCTCCATACGGCTCCGATCTGGGAACGAAAGTTCTGGGAGCTGTTTCGCGCGACAACCTCGCTGGCAAAGACACGATCCTTGTTGTGGAACACTCCGGCAAGAACAAGGTGAAATGGGACCAGAGATATTTCGAGCTGCTCAAGGAGAAAAAATTCGGACAGACAGACGTTATCATTTTGAGGAAAAAATAGGATGAGGACTGCGATATATCCCGGTAGCTTCGATCCGGTAACGCTTGGGCATGTCGACCTGATGTCCCGCGCCTCGCGTATGTTCGACAAGCTGATAGTCGCCGTCGTGGAGGGAACTGTTAAGAACTACCTGTTTAACATTGATGAACGCTTCGAGCAGGTCAAGGATGCAGCTAAGAACATCGACGGCGTCGAGGTCGTTGCCTTCAGCGGCCTCCTGGCCCGCTTTGTCGAGAATCAGAAGGCAGTGGCGATTGTTCGAGGTCTCCGGGCGGTCAGTGATTTCGAGTACGAATTCCAGCTCGCGCTCATGAACAGGCAGTTGACACAACATGCGGAAACAGTATTCCTTATGCCGTCGTTGCGATATGTCTACCTGTCATCTTCGCTGGTGAAGGATGTTGCAAAGAATGCGGGCGATATTTCGAAGCTCGTTACGCCGAAGGTCGAGAAGGCGCTCAGCGCGAAGTATGGAAACGGAAACAGGTGAATCGATGAACGAGGAACTATCGTGAGTAATGAACAGAATGTCTCGGTTCAGGACCAGCGAGAAGTAAGAATCAACAAGATGCAGAAGCTTCGGGAAGATGGTTTCGAACCGTATCCCTATAGATTTCAGGTAACCAAACACTCGCAAGAGGTCTTCGACAGCTTCGAGGAACTCGAAAAGAGCGAAGAGCGATTCAACGTCGCCGGCCGCATAATGTCCCAGCGGATCATGGGCAAGGCCAGCTTTTGCCATATCCAGGATGAACGAGGCAGAATTCAGCTCTACTTCAAGAAGGATATCCTCGGAGACGATAAATACAAGCTCTTCAAGCAACTCGATCTCGGTGATATCATCGGAGTGAAAGGCTATGCCTTCCGGACCAAAAAGGGCGAGATGTCGATCTGGGTCGAGGATATCGAACTCCTCTCCAAGTCGCTCCGGCCCCTTCCTGAGAAATGGCACGGTCTGAAGGATGTCGAGACACGGTTCCGTCAGAGGTACCTCGATCTTATCTCGAATCCGGAAGTTCGCCAGGTCTTCATGTTGCGGACGAAGATACTCCGCGCGATTCGCGACTATCTCGATGCGGAAGGTTTCATCGAGGTCGAGACGCCGGTGCTGCAGCCGTTGTACGGTGGCGGCTCCGCAGAACCATTCGTAACCCATCACAACCGTCTCGATATGACGCTATACCTCAGGATTGCCGATGAACTGTACTTGAAGAGGCTCATTATCGGTGGGTTCGAGAAGGTCTACGAGGTGTGCAAGGATTTCCGCAACGAGGGCCTCGACAGGCTGCATAATCCCGAATTCACGATGGTTGAGCTTTATCAGGCGTATGTGGATTATCACGATATCATGGATATCTACCAGAAAATGATGATCTACATAGCGAGAGAGGTTCTCGGCACTACCAGGGTCAAGTTCGGTGACCACGAGGTCGAACTCGATACCGAATGGAAGCGCCTGCCGATGCTGGATGCCATAGAGAACGCCACCGGCATTGATGTGGCATCACTCTCAGACGAGGAGCTCGTTAATGCCGCGAAGAACGCCGGAATTGAGATAGAGGAAAAGCATGGCCGCGGCAAGATCATTGACGACATTTTCACCGAGAAGGTGCAACCGAATCTGATTCAGCCAACGTTTATTACCGATCATCCGATAGAGCTCTCCCCTCTCGCGAAAGTGCACCGCGACAACCCGAAACTGACCGAGAGATTCGAGGTCTTTATTTGCGCGATGGAGATGGCAAATGCCTTCTCGGAGCTGAACGATCCGATCGATCAGCGAGAGAGATTTCGCACGCAGCACGAACTCTCGCGCCTTGGCGACAAGGAAGCCCAGGTGCTCGACGAGGACTTTCTCCGCGCCCTCGAATATGGTATGCCTCCGACCGGCGGTCTTGGTTTCGGCGTCGACCGAATGATCATGTTCTTCGCCGACCGGCCAAATATCCGAGAGGTCATCCTCTTCCCGCAATTGCGGCCGGAGTAGTCTATGCGCTACGAGAGGTTCATCGCTTTCCGCTATATGAAGTCGAAACAGCGGGAGCGCTTCATATCAATCATCACTTTCATCACGATCGCCGGAATCGCAATCGGAGTTGCCGCGCTCGTCTCGGTTCTCTCGATGATGAACGGTTTCGAGTCGGAGGTCAGGGAACGAATCGTCGGGACGCTATCGCATGTGTCCGTATTCACTTTCGATGACGTGGGAATCCAGGAGAGACAGAAGCTGCTCGACACGCTCAGAGACTTTCGTCACGTTGAAGCTGCAGCGCCGTTCGTCTACTACAAGGCATCGATCTCGTCATCGCGCGAAAACGACGGCACGATGGTTCGCGGAATAGACCCTGAACTTGAAGTTCGCGTGTCAGAGCTGGAAAATACGATCATGCGGGGCGAATTGAATGTCGATACGCTCGATTCGGGCCTGCCTGGCATTATTCTCGGAGTAACACTCGCCAACCGTCTCGGAGTCAATATTGGCGATCGTGTGGTTCTGATGAGCCTGAAGGATGTTGAGTTCACGGGTGGTGTAACGGGCGTGAAAATGCCGAAGGTCGGCCAGTTCACCGTTTCCGGCATATTCTCCAACGGCCTGCACGAGTACGACGCGTCGCTCTCCTACATCAGTCTCGAATCGGCACAGAAACTTTTCAAGATGGGACAGAAGGTAACCGGGATGCAGATACGTCTCGACGACATGTATCGTGCTCCGGCAGTCGCGAGAGAGCTGAACGATGTACTTGAGTTTCCCTACTTCGCCACAGACTGGACCCAGATGCACAAGTCACTGTATTCCTGGATGAAACTCGAGAAATACGGCATGTTCGTAGGTTTCGGGCTAATTATCGCGGTAGCGGCGTTCAACATCATATCATCGCTCGTAATGCTCGTTCTGGAGAAGAAAAAGGAGATCGCGATACTGAAATCGATGGGTGCAACGCGCAAATCCGTGAGACGCATATTCATCTACCAGGGTGTCGCCGCTGGAACAGTTGGTACAATCACAGGTATCATAATCGGAGGTGCTTTGTGCATCGCACAACAGGAATTCGGCCTGATATCGTTGCCGGCAGAGATATACTTCATCAGCAAGCTGCCGGTGAAGATCATTCCGCTCGATTTCGTGTTGATCGCGGGGACATCGATACTGCTTTCTTTGATCGCGGCGTTCTACCCTGCGTACAGGGCGAGCAGGCTATATCCCGTTGAAATCCTTAGATATGAGTAAATATCGCTAAACAAAATGTACAATACGGGCGAAAATAAGAATAGTCGCGTAGACACCTGTCCGAAAACGGATTCGGGCGAAGAGTACGTCATCTGTGCGGATGGCCTCAAGCGGTCATTTGTTACCGGTGATGCCACCCTTGAGGTGCTGAAGGGAATAGACCTCAAAGTGAAACGCGGTAGTATGATATCTGTAATGGGTGAATCGGGAGCGGGGAAAAGCACGCTTCTGCACATTCTCGGCGGACTCGACAGGTCATCGGGGGGTACTCTCAGCGTCTGCAATCATGATTATGCGAGTATGTCGGACGACCAATTGGCTTCTTTTCGAAACAACAATATTGGGTTCGTCTTCCAGTTCCATCACCTGTTGAGTGACTTCACAGCGATCGAGAATGTCATGATGCCGCTGATGATTCAGAGAGTTGACCAAACGGAAGCCCGGACAAAAGCGTCCAATCTATTGGAGAGAGTCGGTCTGCAGAACCGCGCTAATCATCGGCCCGGCAAACTCTCCGGCGGTGAGCAGCAGCGGGTTGCGGTGTTAAGGGCACTCGCCACGGAACCGCAGATCGTGCTCGCGGACGAGCCGAGCGGAAATCTTGATGAAAGGACCGCCGACGGATTGCACGAGTTTATGGTTGACCTGAAGGAAGCTTTGCACACAACGTTCGTCATCGCGACACACAATCGCGACCTCGCCGGTCGTGCCGACAGTATCTATGAGCTTACCGGCGGAAAGGTCGTGCCCGTTAGGGGAGGTATTCAGTAATGCAGTGCGAAGACTGCCACGAGAGAGAAGCAAACATCCACCTGACCCAGGTTGTGGAGGGAAAAAAGACCGTACTCAATCTCTGCTCGAAGTGCGCAGAGAAACGCGGTTTTCACAATCCGCTGAAGAACGTTCCCTTCCCTCTTGGTGATTTCCTCTCGAGCATGGTCGACAAGCCAACCGATGAAACGAAAGGTGCGCTCGAGCACCTCAGGTGCCGGACGTGCGGGCTTACCTTCAGCGAATTCTCACGCACCGGCAGACTCGGCTGCGGCGACTGCTATCATGCTTTCGGCAAACAGCTCGACGAGCTACTGAGGAAAATTCACGGCTCCAATCGCCATGTCGGCAATCTGCCGTTCGGCAATGCCGAAAAGATGGAGCCTATGAAGAGAGAGCGCAAGCTTCGCGAGGAGCTCCGCAAGGCAATTGAAAGCGAGGATTTCGAGAAAGCCGCCGAACTTCGTGATGAACTGAAGGAGATGGCATCGACCGAAGAGCATTAGCATATACCTTTAAGGGTTGCAGTCAATGTTGCAGCCCGATATATTGCTGATAAGAGGGACTATGTTTGAAAACTATGTTGAAAAACCTGCCAGATGGCTTCAGGCCGACGGTACTGAATCCGCCATCGTGGTGTCGAGCCGAATCAGGCTGGCGAGAAACATCGGCAAACTCGATTATCCGGCTCAGGCGAGCGAGGACACCCGTGCGAAGGTGAAGGACTTCGTGCACATGGCACTCGAAGACCGGGGCCTTCTCGATATCGGCTCCCTCTTTGACTCAGAGATTATTTCTGATCTCGATCGGAGATTCCTCATCGAGCGCCATCTGATCTCTCCGGAGTTCATGCGGGAGAAAGATCACAGGGCGTTCTTCATCAAAAACGATGAGTCCGTGTCGATCATGATCAACGAAGAGGACCATCTACGCATACAGTCATTTCAGTCCGGACTCGAGATTCGAAACGCAATGAAGAACGCTGAAGAGGTAGACGAAAAGCTCGGCGAGAAGCTCGATTACGACTACAGTTCGGAGTACGGATTCCTTACTTCCTGCCCGACCAATGTTGGAACAGGACTCCGAGCCTCTGTGTTAATACACTTGCCGGGATTGGTACTTACCAATGAAGTGGACGAAGTGATATCGCAGATCACGAAAGTAGGCCTGGCAGTAAGAGGATTTTACGGAGAGGGCACTGAGGTTTTGGGTAATCTATTCCAGATTTCCAATCAGACGACACTGGGACGCAAGGAAGAAGATGTTCTCGGTTCTCTCGACGAGGTATCGAGACAGTTGATTGGACATGAAGAAAACGCCCGCCGGACTCTGATCCGGGATGCGGGTGATGAGATAAAGGACAAGATTTGGCGAGCATATGGGATATTGAAGCATGCTCGCGTGCTGACGTCTGAGGAGGCAATGAACCTGCTGTCGGCGGTTCGACTCGGAGTGGCGATGGGTATACTCGATATGCTGGTTATGAGACAGGTAAACGAGATCATGCTCCTTGCCCAGCCTGCTCATTTACAGAAGTTGCTGAAGGAAGAACTTTCGCCATCGGAGCGGGACGCAAGACGCGCGGAGTTGGTGCGCGACAAGCTTGCCGGCCGGTGATTTCGAATAACCAGGGAGGTCTGAGATGAACGAGATGTTCACAGAACTGGCGAGAAAGGCGATTGAGTACGCTCGCGACGAAGCGGCTCGGCTCCGCCACGATTACATCGGGACAGAACATCTTCTACTCGGCTTGATTAGACTGGGCGAAGGTCGGGCTGTGGAAATTATTACGAACATTGGTCTCGATCTGGCCGACTTGAAACAGTCGATTGAGGACGTCGTCCAGCCGTCCGGCGGCACCATGACAATGGGACAGCTTCCCCTGACCGCGCGCGCCAAGAAGACTCTGGAAGTCGCCGCTCAGGAAGCCCGCTCACTGAAGTCGAAGGATATCGACACAGAGCACATTTTCCTCGCGCTGCTCAAGGACGAGGAGGGCGTCGCGGCCCAGGTTCTGACCATGTACGACATCACCTACAAAGAGGTGTATGACGAATTGAAGAATATCATGAGTGGGAATCCATCCTCTTACGCTCGCAAACGCAAGAAGAGTAAAACTCCCGCGCTGGATCACTTCGGTCGCGATTTGACCGAGCTCGCCCGCCGCAACAAGCTCGATCCAATTATCGGGCGCGAGGATGAGATAGAGCGTGTAAGCCAGATTCTCTCGCGTCGCAAAAAGAACAATCCCGTGCTCATCGGAGAGCCGGGCGTTGGAAAGACTGCAATCGCTGAGGGACTCGCGCAGAGAATCGTACAGGGTAAGGTCCCGCAAACGCTCGAAAACAAGCGCCTCGTCACTCTCGATATGGCATCTCTCGTCGCGGGCACCAAGTACCGAGGTCAGTTCGAGGAACGCCTGAAGGCAGTGATGACCGAGATAATCAACTCGCAGGAAGTCATCATCTTTATCGACGAGTTGCACACGATTGTTGGTGCCGGTGGTGCGGAAGGTTCGCTCGACGCATCGAACATCTTCAAGCCCGCCCTCTCAAGGGGCGAGCTTCAGTGCATCGGCGCAACCACTCTCAACGAGTATCGCAAATACATCGAGAAGGATGGTGCTCTCGACAGACGCTTCCAGACCGTAATGGTAGAGCCGCCTTCGACGGACGACACAATCAAGATTCTCGAGGGTCTCAAGTCGAAGTATGAGGATCATCACAAGATCACGATCACGAACGATGCAATCGACGCAGCCGTCAAGCTCTCGGATCGGTATATCACGGGCAAGTTCCAGCCGGACAAAGCTCTCGATATTATCGACGAGGCCGGCTCGCGGGCGCATCTGTCGACCTATACCAGGCCGGACGAGTTCAACGAGATCGAAAAAGAAATCGATGAGCTCTCTACCAACAAGGAAGACGCCGTCAAGAACCAGGAGTTCGAGCGCGCCGCCCACCTGCGCGACGAGCTAAAGGCCAGGCGCGAACAGCTCGAGCAGATGAAGCAGGAGTGGGAAGAAGATCGCGAGAAGCAGGAAGTCGAACTCGTCGGTGAAGATGTCGCAGTCATCGTTTCCAAGATGACCGGCATCCCGCTCTTCCGTCTCGAGGAACAGGAATCGAGAAGACTGCTCAAGATGGAGGATGAACTGAAGAAGCGTATCGTCGGTCAGGACGAGGCGATCTCTGCGATCACAAAGGCGATTCGCAGAGCGCGTGCCGGCCTCGGCAATCCGCTCCGCCCAATCGGTTCGTTCATCTTCCTCGGCCCGACAGGCGTCGGAAAGACCGAACTCGCAAGGGTGCTCGCGGAGTTCCTGTTCGACGACGACGCAGCGCTCGTGAGAATCGACATGTCGGAATACATGGAGAAGTTTGCCGTATCCAGACTGGTCGGCGCGCCTCCGGGATACGTCGGTTACGAAGAGGGCGGCCAGTTGACCGAAAAAGTCAGGCGCCACCCCTACTCGGTCGTGCTTCTCGACGAAATAGAGAAGGCTCATCAGGATGTCTTCAATATCCTGCTCCAGCTTCTCGATGACGGCTCCCTGACCGATTCGTTCGGTCGAAAGGTCGATTTCCGGAATACGGTCATAATCATGACCTCGAATGTCGGAACTCGTCAAATCTTCGACTCAAAGACACTTGGATTCGGTGCCGCGAAGGCAAATGAACCGGACCACGATGCAATGTCGAAGAGAGTTCGCGAGGAGCTCAAAAAACTCTTCAATCCGGAACTGCTCAATCGCATCGACGAGACAGTGATCTTCCGTCAGCTCACGATCGATCACATAAAGGAGATAATCGAGATTCAAATCGACGAGGTCGCCAAGCGCCTCACCGAGAAGGGCCTGACATTCAACCTCACCCCTGCCGGCAAGCAGTTCCTTGCTGACAAGGGCTATGACCCTCAGTACGGTGCACGGCCGCTTAACCGCGCGATCCAGAGATATCTCGAGGATCCGCTGGCTGAGGAGATTCTCAAAGGCCAGCATGCCGGTGACTGTGAGATCGTGATCGACTGCCCCGAAGATTCGGACAAGCTCGTGTTCACGTTCAAGCCGAAGTCACGGGACAAGAAAAAAGACGAAAAGCCGGTGCCATCGCAGTAAATTCTGCTTGCCAAACCGGCCCAGATACATATATTTCAACCTCGATCTTAGCGAAAACCCAAATAGAGATATTTGGGTTTTCCTTATGAGGAGGAAATAAAATGGCTCACAAAAAAGGTGTCGGATCGTCACGAAACGGTCGCGACTCACACGGACAGCGACGCGGCATCAAGGCCTATGGCGGTCAGTTCGTGCCTGCCGGCGCAATAATAGTGCGTCAGTGTGGCACCAAGATACATCCGGGCATAAACGTAGGCCTCGCCAAGGACTTCACGGTCTACTCGCTGGTCGACGGTTACGTTAAATTCGCACGCAAAGGCCGTGACAGAAAAACCGTCTCGGTCGAAGCCGCTACCACCGACTAATCATATCCTCTAATCCTCTCTCGCGAAATACGTCGCGCAAGGAGCATTGGCATGCGTGAGATAGATGTTAGTGAATTAATTCCCAAAGTCCGTCAAATGTGCATGGACGCAAACTACTTCCTCGGCGATGACGTCCTTACCGCACTTAAAACCGCCGAGCAAACCGAGGAATCGCCGGTCGGCAAGGGTATCCTCGGCGATATCGTCAAAAACGCCAAAATCGCAAACGACCAGAAAGTGCCGATGTGTCAGGACACCGGCTTTGCAGTGTTCTTCATCGACGTCGGTCAGGACGTTCATTTCGTGAATGGCGATGTTAACGAGGCGATCAACGAGGGTGTCCGGCAGGGTTACAAGGACGGTTACCTTCGCAAGTCGATCCTCGGCGACCCAATCCAGCGGAAAAACACCGGCGACAACACACCAGCCGTTATCCATTACAACGTGGTCCCCGGAGACAAGGTCAGGATTACCTTCGCAGCGAAGGGTGGCGGCTCGGAGAACATGAGCGAAATCCGAATGATGAAACCCTCCGATGGCGTCGAGGGTTTGCGAGATTTCGTACTCGAGCGTGTCCGCAAGTCGGGCGGCAATCCCTGCCCACCGATCATCGTCGGCGTAGGCGTAGGCGGCACATTCGAAAAATGCGCACAGCTCGCCAAAGAAGCGCTGTTGCGGGAAGTCGGCTCGAAACATCCCGACAAATATTATGCGGATCTCGAAGACGAGCTTCTCGAGATGGTAAACAAGATCGGTATCGGCCCGCAGGGACTCGGCGGCAGGACCACAGCGCTCGATCTCTTTATCGAGGCTCATCCCTGCCACATCGCGAGCTTCCCCGTTGCAATCAACATTCAGTGTCACGCTGCTCGTCACAAAGAAGTCGTCATCTGAGGAGGATAGTCATGGTTGAGAAAAAAAAGATCACTACTCCGCTCACTGACGACGTCGTCACAGACCTCAAAATCGGCGATCAGGTGCTGATCAGCGGAACGATATACACCGGCCGCGACGCCGCCCACAAGAAGATGGTCGAGGCGATACAGAACGGCGAGGAGCTGCCGTTCGATCCGAAGGGCCAGATCATCTATTTCGTGGGCCCAACGCCGGCGAAACCCGGTAACGCGATCGGATCTGCCGGACCGACAACCTCATACAGAATGAACGCCTACTCCCCCACCATGATCGACAACGGTCTGAAGGGAATGATCGGCAAAGGTCAGATGTCGGATGAAGTCCGCGACAAGCTTAAACAGCACAAGGCGGTCTATTTCCTTGCAATCGGTGGAGCGGGAGCGCTTATCTCGAAGTCGATCAAGGAGGCCGAGGTAATCGCGTACGATGATCTCGGACCGGAGGCGGTTCGCAAGCTCACAGTCGAGGACTTTCCCGCAATCGTGACATTCGATTGCCACGGTGGCAATCTGTTCGAGGAAGGAATCAAGGCGTACAGCCGCGAGTAGATAGTAGTTCAGATATAGATAGTAATGAGCGCAGGGTGTTCGCACTCTGCGCCTTTTTTTGTTCGACCAAGTGGATATCGCTTAGAAGTAAACCGACACTCCGAGTCTCACCGCATCCGCGAGCACTCTTATCTCTCGGCTTATCTGCTCGCGCCGATCTGTAGACTCCCCTTGTTCTCTCAACTGCTCATATTCCGAATACTCATATTGCAGCGCTGTACCGTATTCCGCGAGAAGGCTCACACCGCTGGCGACAAACCACTCGACGCCGAGCGCACCACGGATACCGCCGCTCAGCGACCACCTGTAGTCCTTGTCAAGATTGTTGAACTCGGACTCAACAGACAACTCTCGAGTGTCGCGGAAATATCCGATCTGCGGACCGAAACCGTAGAAGAACACAAGACGATCATCCGGATTGGCATAGTTGATCCAGAGCAAACTCAGGTTGCCGCTGAAATAGTCTCTGTCAAGATCCTCGTCTTTCACGAAGTACACCGGACCACCATCGTCTGAGCTGTGGATATCGCTGTTGCCGAGTCTTCCTGTCAGACTCAGTCCAAGCCGCAGTGCAGTGTTCTCGTTCATGTGCTTCTTGCACGACAGATTCGCTCCTGCGAATGAGTTCAGATCGAAATTCTGATCGATTGCGAACTGTAGCGACCAGGACCCCTCGGTCAAAGCGGCCTCGCTCCGCGTGTCGGCGAGCGCAGTCGATGATACTATCGCAATCGACAGCAGAAGCAGCAGCGTCACCGTGCCCATCCAATGTTTGGTGTATCCCATCACATCCTCCCATGCCAGTAATGTTATCTGTTTATTGCATGTTTGGTGGTCTGCATAGCAAACTCTCTGCCAAAAGATAGATTCACGCGGCCACCTTTGAGACAACTTCTCTCTGTTCAAGAGCTTTGGAGTGCAATTCATGTAGAAAGACTGTCCGAAGCACTTCAGAGTTTGTGCGCGGATTCGTGTCATGCATGACACATTCGCACTATAATTGTGCGGGAATGCTCCGCTGATCGGATATCCAACGATACTCCGTGCTGACCTACTCCGCATGCAAAGCCCCTGTCCTCGCAGTATACCACGCTCAGAAATACTCGTTTACATATCAAGATTTCGGGTTATCTTGAT
>CAYQCE010000037.1:0-34839 GCA_964415885.1 uncultured Ignavibacteria bacterium | reverse complement strand
ATCAGCCTTTTGTAAAAGTTCTCGCATTCCTCTTTGCGAATTGACTTTCGCGGCAGGTCGGTGACCTCGACTTCAACAGTCTCATTTCCGCGCGTGAATCGTATGTAGTCTCGCAAATTTACCGGGCTGGAGGGTTTGGCGGTCTTGCCGTTCAGCTTGACCTTGCCACCCTCGATCATCTGTTTCGCCACGGTTCGCCGCTTGATCAATCGGACAGTGGAGAGGTAGTCGTCGAGTCTCATTCGCTATATTCTTACATCGATGTAGGTTTCTTCCTTCAGTTCGGATAGCAGCCTGTTGACGACCTCTTCGGTTTTCTGCCTCCGCGCGAGTTCGCGCAGACGATCCCGGTCGTCCTCGAGTGTCCATTCTCTCGATGATTGTCTGTCCTGCACGAGAAGGATGTGAATGCCGAAGTGCGATTCGGTCGGCTCGGACAGCTCTCCCGTCTCCAGACCGGCGACGGCCTGCTTGAATTCCGGGGTCATATCCTCATAGACGAACCAGCCGAGTTCGCCTCCCTGCCGTTTGGTTTCATCGTCAATCGAGTATTCCTTGGCGAGTTCGGCGAATTCCGCACCGGCTTCGATCTCCTGAATCAGGCTGTCGGCGAGGGCCTTGATCTTCTCCTTATCTTCCTCGGTCGGCTCGGTCCGGAAGAGTATGTGGCGGACCCTGACGCGGTCGCTCTGTTTGTCTTCGACCTTAATTATGTGGTATCCGAACTGTGTCTTGACAATATCCGACACCTCTCCGATATCGAGCGCAAACGCAGCCTTCTCGAATTCTTCCACAAGGTCTCCGCGACCGAAGTAGCCCAGATCACCGCCTGTTTCGGCCGACGGGTCCTCGGAGTATTCGTAGGCGAGTTCTTCGAAGCTGTAGCCCTCATCCAGCATGCCCTTGACCATCTGAGCACGTTCATAGGCCGAATCGAGAGTGGTCTGGCTCGGCTCTACCTCGAGCAGAATATGGGCGATCTTGACCGCTTCCGGGTGTGAGGGAAGACTGTCTTTGTATTTTGCGAAAAATTCCTCAACCTCGACGGGTGTCACAGTGACCTCACGCAACTCGCGGGATATCAGCTTGTCCTTGTAGAGCTGGTTGCGCATCTCATCGCGGAACTTTGCCTTGAGTTCCCGATAGGTGAGCCCCTCCATCATCATCTGCTGCTCGAACGCCGCCTCGCTCGGGAACCTTGCTTTCAGCTCTTTGAGCTTCTGATTGAGCGCATCCTCAATCTGCTCGGACGGTACGTTAACGGCGGTATCTTTCAGCGCGCTGATCAGTATCAGTTTGTCGTTGACCATCTGCTGCAGGAGCTCATCCCGAAGCCTCGATACTTCCGCCTCAGAGACTTCCCTTCTTTGCTGCATTGCCCAGAGTTGGATCTGAAAATCGAGTTCTGATTTCAGAATCGGGTAGTCTCCGACCACCGCGACAATTCTGTCGATTACTTCGCTGTCAGCGGTTATGACCGTGCCGAGTGAGATTACTGCCGCCATAAGCAGCGTGACAACCAGTTTCCCTCTATTGTTCAGCATATGCATCTTTGTCAATCGTCTCCCAGATAAGATCATAGTTGGTCGTTATTTCTGTCTCTGCGCGCCTCTGGTCGAGCCACGCTTCGAGGGCCGCGACCTGCTTGTCGTACTTGACTCTCTGCGCGACCTGCGACGCAATCTGTTCAATGGGCGGAATCTGCGGATTCTTGACATCCTCGAGTTTGATTATCGACCACGCATCATCGGCGATTCGAATCGGACCCTTGATATCGCCGACGTTCATATCCTGAGCCTGACGATATATCGCTGGATACTGATGCGGCTCGAAATATCCGAGGTCTCCCTCTTTCGGCTTGAAGCCGGGTCGCACTGTAATCTCCGCTGCCACTTCCGCAAAATCGGCGCCCTCATCTATTACAGTCCGGAGGGACTCCGCAAGTTCCGGGTCTTTTGCCATAATCTCACGAACCTTGATTTGCTTCTGCGACGCAAACTCCTCGGCGTGGCTATTGTAGTAGTCGTACAGCTCGTCCTCTGTCGGCTCCGGAATTCCCTGCGTAATGAGGATACGCATCTTGTCCGCCATGACCGTTTCTTTGAACGACTCTATCATGTTCTTGTAGCTCTCGCTCTCGCCGAGCTTCTCCGCTTCAGCAGCCTTGGTAAGGAAATGGTTCAGTCTTAGATTAAAGACTGTCCTCTTGACGCCTTCCTCGTCCTCAAAATCGGGACGCTGCGGCACGGGCATTCTCGACAATGCCTCGAAATACTCCTCCACTGTCATCTCACCGCCCGGGAAAGTAACCAGTATCTCGGACTTCTGGTAATCCTCGAGGAGTGCGAGATCGACTGTGGACTTCTTGAAATACCGTCCTCCGAGCGTGTCAGGGTAGATCCTGTCGATGAAGTTACCTATCGATTCGTATGTCTTCTTGTTCAGTTCGATACCCGAGCGCTCGTACAATGTTTCGAGATAATCCTGCATCACGAGTTGGTTCTTCTTTTGCTGGAGAATGCTCCTGATGCGCGGTTCTTCTTCTGCGAGCGGTCTCGGCTCGGCATCTCTTTTGTCGATTATCTTCACGATATGCCATCCGCTGCCCGTCTCGAACGGTCGCGAAATCTCGCCTTTGGTGAGTGAGAACGCCGCTTCCTGGAATACGTCGGAGTATCCGCCCCATGTTATGTATCCAAGATCGCCGCCATCCATCGCTGTCTGGCGATCGATAGAGAACTCTCTCGCGACCTGCTCGAAGTCGGCGCCACCGGTGATGGCTTCATATAAAGAATCTGCAAGGCTCTTATCGGATACGAGAATGTGCTTGAGGTGATACTGCTGCTTCATCTGATCGTACGCCTTTTTGATTTCGGCATCGGATACGTCTATCTGCGGAAGGATCTTCTTCTTGAAGAGCTCATCAAGAAGGAATCTCGGTTTCTCTCTGTCCACGACCTGGATAACCTCCTGATCGATATCAAGATCATTCCGATACGCACCCATGATTAGCAGCTCCAGGTCGATCAGTGAATCCACATACTCCTTTTTTGCCTCGTACTCCTCTTCCGGAGACTCGAAAATTTGCATGAATGTCCTGTCGTAATCTCTCACCTGGTCGAGAGAAATGTCGCGACCGCCGACCATCGCGACGGTATCCGTGGACGACGATCCGCACCCGAGGCTCACTGTGAATGCTAATGTCAATAGAACTGCCGTGCTAAGCCTGTACATAAAAGCTCCTCGTGTTCGATAAAGGCCTTACAAAGATATACCACATCGATGATCCGAAGTGTGAATATTCGGTCATGGAGTAAGATTTTGCAAGATGTTTTTGGTTTGTTCGTACCACACTACCTCCTCGCGACCGGAGAAATCCACATATATCTCGAACTTGCCGGCGGACGAAAACTCGAGCGGATCCTCGACTTGCGACGCCAGTACCGCGACTTTCTGCTTGCCGGGAAGAACGTCCTCGGCGTACGAAATCGACAGTGCGCCCTTCTTAAACGATACTTTGTCGATGCCCGCTCGTGCTGCGAGTATCTTTATCTCCGCCATACGGATGAGGTTTTCTGCCGGCTCCGGAAGATCTCCGTATCTGTCCCTCAGTTCGAGTTCGAGCTCGGAGACTGCTTCGTATGTTGCAGCCTGGGCCAGACGCTGGTAGATATCGACCTTCTGGCGATTGTCCGGAATGTATTCGCTCGGCAGATACAGATCGACGTCGGATTCAACCTTGACCAGAAGCTCGCGTTTCGGCTCCTCGCCCTTGATTTCGCTGACCGCCTCATCGAGCAACTTCAGATAAAGATCGAAACCTACCTCCTCGATGAATCCGTGCTGTTGCGGTCCCAGCAGATTTCCGGCACCTCTGATCTCGAGATCGCGCATAGCGAGATGAAACCCCGATCCGAGTTCGGTATGCTGTTCGATTGCCTTGAGACGTTTTCTCGCGGTTGCGGACAGAAGCCTGATCGGCGGGATCAGAAGATATGCCGATGCTTTCTTTGCTGATCGTCCGACCCTGCCTCTAAGTTGATACAACTGTGCGAGTCCGAATCTATCCGCGCGGTTGACAACTATCGTGTTTACATTCGGGATGTCGAGGCCCGATTCGATTATTGATGTCGATAGAAGGATGTCGTACTGCTTCTCGAGGAATCTCTGCATGACCTCCTCGAGCTCCCTCTCCGGCATCTGCCCATGACCGATGCATATCCGTGCGGTAGGCAGCAGCTTCTGAAGATAGTTGTAGATCGAAATTATCGACTGCACGCGGTTATGGACGAAATAGACCTGTCCGCCGCGTTCCAGCTCGGACAGAAGAGCATTTTTGATCGCATCCGGGTGAAACTCCGCTATCTCGGTATTGATGGGCAGGCGATCTTTCGGCGACGTGCTTATAATAGACATATCCCGTGCCCCAAGCATCGACATCTGCATTGTACGCGGTATCGGGGTCGCCGACATTGAGATCACATCCACGAGCCGCTTAATCTTCTTGATTTTTTCCTTATGAGCCACTCCGAAACGCTGTTCTTCATCCACAACCAGAAGTCCGAGATCCTTGAACTTGATGTCTTTCGACAGCAGCCGGTGCGTACCGACGACGATATCGACCTTACCCTCCTCGAGCTCAGCAACGATTTCCTTTTGCTGCTTGCGTGTCCGAAACCGGGACAGCATCTCAGTTTTGATGGGGAAGTCTTTCAGACGCTCACGAAATGTCGTCAGATGCTGCTGTGCAAGAATTGTCGTCGGAACGAGTACCACAACCTGTTTGCCGTCGTTGACGCACTTGAAAGCCGCCCGCACAGCCACCTCTGTCTTGCCGAATCCCACGTCGCCGCAAATCAGCCGATCCATCGGATGCGGTGCCCGCATATCGCCTTTGACCTCATCGATGGCTCGAAGTTGATCCGTTGTCTCATCGTACGGGAATGACGCTTCGAGTTGGCGCATCCATGCGTCGTCATCGGAGAATGCGAATCCGGTGCGGTGCTTTCTCTCTGCGTAGAGACGGATAAGCTCCTCCGCCATATCGGCGATAGCCTTCCTGGTGCGAGCCTTGACTCGCTCCCACGTTGTGCCGCCGAGTTTCGTGAGCTGCGGTTTGCCCTCTTTCCCGACAAACTTCTGCACTCGGTTGAATTCCTCGATTGGCACATAGAGGCGGTCGTTGCCGTCGTACTGGATCAGGAGGCAATCGCGGCGGCGCTTGTCAACGGTGATCTCCTTGAGCCCCTTGTATCTGCCGATACCGTAGTCGACATGTACGACATAATCGCCTACGTCCAGATTTGTATAGGATGAGAGAGCAACTCCCTCACGACTCCGTCTCCGTCGGTAACGGTGAAATTTGCGCGCGAATATCTGGTGATCGCACAGGAGCACGAAGTTCTCATTGCGAAAGACAAATCCCTCGCTTAAGTCTGCCACAATCAAGCTGCACATCTCGGCCTGCTCGCCGAGTATGTCTTCCATGCGATCTCTCTGGACCTTGTTGTCGCAGGCCAGGTAGACAGTGAGCCCCGAATTGTAAAGGCTCTCTACCTTCTCTTTGAGGAATTGCATCCGAGCGTTAATGACGGGGTGATCCTCGGTGCCGAAACCTACAGCTTCGCCGATAGTTGAGAATGTTTCCTCCCGGATAGTTGGCCGGTTGGAAAGGACGGACTTCATGTCCGTCGGATTCACATATATCAGCGATGGCTTCGGAAGTATATGGGGGGCATCGTAATACCGGTTCTCGAATTCCTCGTAGAGCCTCTCTGACTCGTCCTCCACCAGCTCAGGCTCCATGAGATAGACATTCACGCTATCTTTAAGGTAATCGCAGAAATAGTGCCTCTTCTCGAGAAAGAGGCTGGCAGCCCATTCGAGACCGGGATAGTCAATTCCGTAGCGAAATTTCTCGTAGAGAAGCTCGGCTGCGTTGTTGTCCTCTATCCGGCTCAAGTATCTCTCGAGCTTTTCGCCGTCTATCAATATCTCGCGTTGAGGGAGCAACTCGACCGAATCGATGGTCGAAAGCGATCTCTGTGTCGAGACCGAGAAACTCCGGATTGACTCTATGAAGTCTCCGAAGAACTCGATCCGTATTGGATGTTCAGTCGTGTGCGGGAATATGTCGACGATTCCGCCCCGCACGGAAAAATTGCCGACCTCCTCTACGAGCGGAAACCTCTCATAGCCGAGTTCAACGAGCTTCGCGGTCAAGTCCTCGATCTCGACTTCCTGATTCAGCTTCAGCATCAGGGAAGACCGCTCCAATTCTGCCGGTGAGATCGTCGGCTCCATCAGCGCCCGCACGGATGCTGTCACGATAATCTCACTTGACTGCTGCAGGTGTGCAAGAGTCTCGAGCCTCTGACCCACGACATCGGATATCGGAGATTTCCAGTGGTACGGGTTGATACCCCATTCCGGGAAATGAAACGCGCGTTGTTCTTTCAGAATCTCGTTGATATCATTAGTTATTCTCTCTGCCTGACTCTCTTTTTGAGTCACGACAAGGTAGACTGCCGGCCTGTCTTCGAAGAGGCTGGAGAGAAGGAAAGATCGTGAGGCTCCCGAAAGCTGAGCTGCCGAAACTTCTGCAGTCTCACCGAATTTGCTCAGGAGCTGCGTATAGGCGGTCGATCCTTTGAAGCGCCTGAGTATTGTATCCATAAATGTCATATCTTAAATCCGACAAAACGCAAAAACCCCACGTCCCCATTGATTAGGGGTGGGTCGTTGACTCTGATACAGGTTTAATACACCCGTACATGTTAGCTTGTTTCGGAATATATCGACAGTTTGTTGAATGTCAATAATTTGAATTGCACGAATAGGGCAGAAAGAAAAGAGGCGGCTCGATCGGCCGCCTCAAAATCAATCAAATGCGACTCTAAGATTGTGAGTCTAAGATGTGGCGTGCGATTCGAAGTAGGTTCGGGAGCCCTCCGGGTCCTCCTTCAAAGTGTCTTCGCCGGGCTTCCAGTTCGCGGGGCATACCTCGCCGGTCTCGCGATTTGCCTGAATTGCGCGGAGGACTCTCAGAGTCTCCTCGACGTTTCGTCCAATACCCATGTCATGCACGACCTCATAGGCTATCTTGCCTTCCGGGTCGATTATGAACAGGCCGCGAAGCGTGACACCGGCATTCTCGACGAGCACACCATAGGCGCGACCAATATCCTTGGTGATGTCAGAAATGATCGGGAATTTCACGCTGCCTACTCCACCTATCTTGCGCGGCGTGTTAACCCATGCGAGATGAGAATATTTGCTGTCCACGGAACAGCAGAGAACCTCGCAGTCCAACTCTTTGAATTTCTCATAGTTATCGGAGAACGCCGTTATCTCGGTAGGACATACGAATGTAAAATCGAGCGGATAGAAGAACAGCACTGTCCAATGTCCCTTGAGATCATCGAGATTCACAGTTCTGAATTCTTTCCCCACCACAGCCTCGGCTGAAAACCTCGGAGCTTCCTTAGTTACCAGACTCATAGCTATTCCTTTCTGCGTATGTAAGAGGTTCTATCTCCAAATGCTAAACCCGTTAATAGTAGACGAATTCAGTCCAGCTATTGTTTGCATGATACGTGTCGGAAACGGAGATGTTCCTGATGACGAATCGAATCCGGCCCTGAGAGTTCGCTTGAGTTTGCCGCTATGCAACGCAGGGGCAGAGAGCTTTAATCATGGACGTGAATCAGCACACCTCTATCGCCGGCAATGAAAATGTGATTATCGGCAACCTCAATATCGCGTAGGCTCGATTTGACGAAATTGGAATCGACCGCCCAGTTGACTCCTGCGTTCGTGCTCAGAAATATCTTGCCGTCCTCGCCGACAATCAAGCCGTCATACGAATTGAGGAAGACAATGTCGAGCAGATTCCGGTCGGTCAATTGCCCTTTCTCCTGCCATGACCATCCGCCGTCGGTCGTCCCGGCAACAAAGCCGTCGTTCCCCACGATCCAGCCTGACTGCCCGTTATGGAAGAAAGCCCCGCGGATTATGTCAGTGGGATTCAACAGGTTCTTTCCCCAGTTCTCGCCACGGTCGGTAGTCGATCCGACAGCCCCGATACACGTGGTCCAGCCGTACATTGGTTCTCTGATGAACAGATCGCTGATTCCGACCATATCGTTGTAGTATTCCTGCCATGTAGCGCCGCCGTCAGAGGATGTCATAATCACTCCTTCATCGGCGAGTTCGTCGGTCATCCTTGTGCCCACAAGCGCACCGTAGTTTTCATCGAAGAAACCGATTGCGTGAAAGTGATAATCTGCTTCGAAAGAATTGTTGCTCCAGCTCTGTCCGCGATCGTCGGTACTGAATAGAGCGCCGTTATCTCCGACGACGAACCCTCTCTCATCGTCGATGAAGTAGACATCCTCGAGAACGAAATTGCCGATCTTGTTCGACAGCCAGGTCTGGCCACCGTCCTCGGTCCTGAGTACCGTCCCGGCCGATGTGGCAAGCCAGCCCTTCTCGGCATCATTGAAATGGATGCCCCGGATGTCCTCCTCGGTACCCGTTTCAATCTTTTCCCAATTGAGTTGCAGAATATTCTTCTCGCTACAACCGACTGTCAGTATGGCCAATGACAGTATCCAAAGAAACCGTCTCATGATTCCTCTCTTTCCTGTTTGTGTGTTAAGCATATCTGCGGCGGGATTTTAGTCAAGTCTTTTTGCAGATATGGTTTTTTCTTTTTTTGGCAAATGTCGCCCGTATATTTGGCGGTGTGAGTGAACGTGTGCCATATATCGAGATGCGGGATATCTCATTCGCGTACGAGAACAGCCCTCCCATTTTCGAAGATTTCAACCTGGTCGTGCCGAGCGGCGGTGGAGTAATCGTCACAGGTCCCGTCGGTTCGGGAAAGACAACGCTGTCGAATTTACTGACCGGCGTACTCAAACCCCAGGAAGGGGAGATTCTCGTCTCTGGGGCACATATGCGTCGGCTATCGTATTCGAAACGCTCGGTTCTCTATGCCGGATGGGGAGTTGTGACCGAGAGGAGCGCACTTCTTGAAGACCGGTCTGTGCTTGATAATATTACGGCTGCCATGAAACTGTCGACGGCGAGGGTCGGCCGCAAGCGGGCGGATTTAGACAAGATTCTCAGAAAATGCGGCATGTACTCCAAGCGAAAAGACCGGCCGGATGCTCTATCGCAGGGCGAGCAGAGGACTCTTCAGTTTATGATGGCTCTCGCGCGGAATCCGCTCTTCCTGGTGTGGGATGATCCCGACAGTTTCCTTGATGACGAGAGATTCGACTTCGCTATGAATGAGGTAAGCAAGCTTAACCTCGCCGGCTCCACCGTACTACTGACGACCTCGCATCCGGATCGGTATGCGAGTCTGGAATGGCCGGAGACAGGTTTGGGTGTGAAGCGATGATCCCTCGAGAGACATTGCGCCTGACGAGATCGACACTAAGTGAGACTCTCCTGGTCATGGTGGTCGTCGGGCTTCTGCTAACTTTCGGGTATGTCTTCCTGCTGACTACATTCAATCTCGTGAAGGCTGCCGACGAGTACAAGAAAGAGATTACTCTGGAGGTATTTCTGGTGGATGATATCGGGCGGGAGGGTATCGATCGAATCAGGGAGTATCTTCTGGAATACGCAGAGGTATCGGATGTGAGAGAAAAAAGCCCGGATGACGCTCTCTCAGAGATGAGTGCCATACTCGGTAGCGATCTTACAGAGGTGCTTGGGTACAACCCTTTACCGTACAGCCTCGAGGTCAAGTTCGTCTCCGAATTATACGATGTCGACTATCTGAATCGTCTTTCCGCCGATCTCGCTCTGCGAGATGAGGTGATGGAGGTGCACTTCGCTTCCGAGTGGATAAGGAACCTGTCGAGGATTACAAACATCGCTGTGATGATATCCGTGGGGCTCTCTGCCGCTGTGGCTGCCGGTGTGCTGTTCGTGTTCGTGGGGCTTCACCGTGATGTCACCGTAAAGAGACAGAACGTAAACCGCGGGCTGTATCTTCTCGGAATGCGACCACGATCCCTGCAAGCAGTCAATGTCATCTGGTCTGTAGCTGTCGGGCTTGCATCGGGTGTTATTGGCGTCGGAGCGACGTGGGTACTCTGGAGGCTCTTCGATCACTATGTCCTCGAAATACCATTTTTCGACACGTCAAAGGCAGTACTGCTGGCGTGTTCGCCCGTAGTACTCTCGCTTCTCTCGATGGCAGTTACGCGGCCAGCTCAACTCAGAAGATCGCAGAACGTATAGTCGGTGAATCGTATGCCAGGGCCGATCCACATAATTGTGTTGACATGTTTGACAACGATGCTGGCATTTTCGTTTGCCGTTGGACAGACGACCGATGATGCCGATCGGATAGAGCGGCTGAAGTCTCGCCTTACGGAGGAGCGAGAGCATCTCGACTCGCTTACCGCGGTTAAACAAACCGAACTCGAGCAGCTCAACAGCCTTGAGGAGCAGCTTGAACTGAACTCCGAGCTTCTGACCCGTCTTAATCGCAGACTCGGCGCTCTGGAACGTCAGGAAGTTAAGCTCAGAAAGGAGACCGCCGAGCTCGATTCGATGCTGACGCGCCAGAAGACGCGTATTGCGGTGAGCCTCCGGAATTTCTATCTGAAACGACGGAGGACATCTGACATCCTGCTGAGCGCGTCCGATTTCAACGAGGCTGTCAGTCAGATTGTCTATACGCGGCAGTCGATGGAATCGCTGAAGGGTCTAATCTCCGATACGGACAGTATGCTGACGGATATGAGTGTCAAACGGGAGCGTCTCGAGAAAACGACGAAAGACATAGCGTACTATCTCCGTGAGCGCCGGCTCGAGAAGAATCTGCTCGAATCACAGCGCCAGCGCCGCGAGAAACTGATGGACAAGATACGGAGTGAAGAAAGCCTGTATCGGATGCATCTCAAGCAGCTTCGAGCAGATGTTCAGGCTGCTGATACGCTATTTGTTTCCGGTGCAGAGTCGGAGGCGAAGTCTCTCTTCGAGTCGCAAAAGGGCCTGCTGCCCTATCCGCTCGAAGGTCGGGTAATTCGGAATTTCGGAACTTATCGCGACAGGCAGACCTACACCGAGATATTCTCGCCCGGAATCGAGATCAAGGGTAGACTCGACGATGAAGTCCGTGCTGTCTATGACGGAACGGTTTTCCACGAGGGGACTCTTCGAGGTTACGGCAAGGTCTTGATTTTGGATCACGGGGGTGGATGGTACACTCTGTATGCCCATCTTTCGGACTATGCCGTCGACATTGGTAACGCAGTTGGCACAGGAGATGTGATCGGCTATCTCGGCGAGAGCAGTGTTAAGGGTGGACCATCGCTCCACTTCCAGATTCGTTACAAGCGTGAGCAGCTTGATCCTGTCGAGTGGCTGAAACATTGAGAATAAATCATTGAGAGAGCGCAACAGATTGCTATATTGGGATCTGTTATGCAGCATTCACTCGAGATACCGTACCAGGATACAGTCGAACGGCTTCTGAAAGCCGCACTCGAGAAGGACCGGATACCATCGGCATATCTCTTTGCAGGCTCCGAAGGAACCGGCAAATGGGATGCCGCAATTCGATTCGCGGCGGAGCTTCTGGCATCTACTCAGCCGACAGAGATCGAACGGGATATCAGTAGAAAGAAAACTCGAAAGCTGATCCACCCGGACCTCCATCTGCTGTTCCCGATGCCGTCTCCAAAGAACAAGACGGAAGAAACAGAGCTGCCTGAGCATTTCCGCAAGTCGAAAGCTGCAGATTCCTTTGCACCAGTCGAGTATGGCCGCGCCGCAAATATCCTTATGGACAATGTTCGAGCGGTTAAGCGGTCTCTGTACTCAACATCCGCAGAGGGGGGCTGGAAGGTTGCTATCTTCAATCAGGTGGAGCGCATGCCGGAGACGAGCTTCGATATTCTTCTGAAGACTATCGAGGAACCGCCACCCATGACGGTGCTGCTGCTTCTGACCGACAATGTGCGTCGGCTGCCGCGAACGGTGATATCTCGATGTCAGCGGGTTCGTTTCAAACCCATGCCGAAGGGATTTGTCACCAGGTATCTGATCGATGCCAAGGGTATGTCCCCGGAGTCGGCTGCGGGTTTTGCCCGGCTGTCAAACGGCAGTATCACCGAGGCTAATCGGCTCGCCAACAGCGATCTCTCCGAGCGACGAGAGGGTGCGCTGCGTGTGCTTGTGACAATGGCGGAAGATGAGAAACCGAAAATCGCTGAGGCTGTCGAGTACGGATTGAATTCAGGCAACCGGGATGAGGCAATGGGTGCGGTCAAAATCTGGCAGAGCATGATCCGAGATATCGCCATCATCAACTGCGGCCTGGATACGGATGCGACAGTGGTCAACTCAGATGCGGTTGAGGAGTTGCGCAGGATATCACCTCGGTTCAAAGATACATTGACCTTTGTGCGCGCTATGACAGAGCTTCTCGAAACACAGAAGCTGTTCTATCGCAATGTGCCCCCAAGACTTGCGCTGACGCGGTGTTCATGGCGAATCAGTGATATCGTAAGAAAGCGGAGGCGGGTCGATCCTGCTGAAGCAATCTAGTGTGGCGTTCGGCATATGAGTTGGTCATTTCCAAGTCGATATCAGCCTATGCAGTAATCAGTTAGAGCACTCAGATTCATCAACTGACTTGAAGAACGCCACACTAGTTGGCGGTTATGAATTTACGTACCAGCCGCTCGAGCTCTGTCTCGTTAATGACAGTGTTCTTGCACGGACCCTCGGGTCGTTCATTCGGCACACCAACCACACGGATCCTCGGATTGACTTCCACAAATCCCGACAGAAGGTCGCGCTCGCATGCAATGGCAATGATCGCCTTGGGCTTCAACTCTGCAATACTCTGACGCGCCTCTTGTCCACCGCCCGCAACAGCCATTTTGAACTTGTACTTGTCTCTGAGGTCTCGCAGGAACCGGTTGCTCTCACGATTCAGGCATCGTGGAGAGAGGACGAGCAGGTCCTCGGCGGAAACGAGAGATCGTCCCGGCAAGAGCAGGCTGTGTATGCGCATGAACGAGTTCACGAGACGGTCGTTGTCGATACCGATCAGTTTGGCAACTCGCAGAGCGAGATTCAATAGCCAGTTAACTGCCCGGGGAACGAGGAGAAGATCCCCGATCACAGACATACCCGCAAAGGTCGAGATTACGAAGAACATGAGCCACAGCACAATTACTCCGGAGAATATCCAGGCGCCCCACTCAATGATATCAAAGAGCGTCGGACTCAGGCTGAGTATTCGCGGTTCAATGAGCCAGAGGACCGCGTAGACGGCTCCGATTAAAACGGCTATGACGAGGGCTGCGACGCCTATGAAAGTACCCTTGCGGCTTGGGAGATTGCGCTCTATCCGGCCGTCCCAGTCGGCCCACTCGTCGCCGAGTTTTCTATCCTGCTTGCTGCTTGCAGATTCTGCTCTATCTTTACTCATATCTTTCATACGTCAGTTTTTGCCGGTTACTTTTATGTTTGTCACACAAATCGTAGGCGCACCTGTCATTCCCAGCGATGGCACCCAGGCAAGATCATTCGCGACAGCCTTAACATTACCGAAGAAGCTCAAAAGATTGCCCGAAATCGTGATATTACCGACCGGATGCGCGAGCTCCCCACCTGAGATGACAATTGCCTTCGCCGGAACCGAGAAGTCCGCCGTGGTCGGGTTTATTCCGGCGTGAAGACCGGACAACTCGGTAATATAGAGTCCGTCACCGACATAATCCAGGATTTTTCCGGGAGTCATATCGCCCGGCTCCACGAAGAAATTCGATGGCGCAATGACCGGCTGCGAATGATAATTGGCACGAGATGAATTGCCCGTCGATTTCGTGTGATCCTTCCGTGCGGTGTAAGAGTCGTAGAGAAGACCGTGCAGGACACCGCCGCGCACGAGTACCTTCCGCGTAGCGGGAACTCCCTCGGCGTCATACGGGCTGGTTGCCAGTCCTCCCGGCAGGACTCCATCATCAATAATGGTTACTTTCTCGGATGCGATCACATCGCCCATCCGTCCCGCGAGAGGCGACTTCCCTTTCTGTACACGGTCGGCCGAGAGCATGTCGGCGAGGGCGGAGATGAATGACGAGGATGTCTCCGGAGGCAGCACCAGCCTGTATTCACCCGTTTGAATTTCACTCGAGCCGAGCATACGCACGGCGAATCCCGCCACTCTCTGCCCGAGAAGATCCGGATCGAGTTTGTCGAAGTATCCTGCCGCGTCCTCGATCGTTCCCGTTTGAACGCAGCCATCGGCAGCGGCGATGGCGTACGCGAACGCATAAGCGAGGGTGCCGCGAGAGTGAGCTCTAATACCGTTGCTGTTGCAAACACAATAGTCCTGCACCGAATCGCCGTACTGAAGCCAACCAAATCCTACTACGCGGGGATCGAAGGCCCTGGCGGCTTTCTCGATTTGAACGGCCTTCTCGATCTTTCGATCGAGAGGAAGCCCCTCGATGGTTTCATCAAATGGTTCGTCAACGCCCGATACGTCGATGTCGAACGGTGCCGGAATGACATTGAAGTCGTCGGGCGAGTGGAGGTCCATGCGCTTGACCGCGTCACGCACCAGATCGATAGCCTCTTTTCGATTCGTGTGGCTGGAGGAGGCGAAGACCATTTTGCCATTCCTCATTGCTCGAATAGCAAAGCCGCTGTCGTGTCGAATATTCGCGGTCTCAGCCCGGCACTCGGAGACTGTGATCTCTGTTTCGGTCTTCTTTCCAAAGTACACTTCCGCCGATCCCGCCCCGAACGACAGCGCGGCATCAATCAGGCTCTCCGCGAAATCTGAGTTGAATTCAGTCATATACTAAAACGAATTTCCGGTGCCGCCCACCATCAGTCCCTGTACTCTCACGGTAGGCATTCCGACACCGGCCGGAACCTCCTGCCCTTTGCCGCAGCGTCCCGGAGAATGGTTCAGCACGAGGTCATTCCCGACTCGATCGACGTTCTTCAGTGCCTCAATACCGGTGCCGGTAATAGTCGCGCCCTTAATCGGACTCGTGATTTTTCCATCTTCTATGAGATAGCCGAGCAAAATGCTCGTTATGAAACGACCGGTTACAACGTCCACCTGACCGCCAAAGCCGACATCCGAGGCGTAGATACCGCGTTTCGTCGAACGTATGATTTCTTCCGGGTCGTCGTTGCCTGCGGCTATGTACGTATTGCGCATTCGCGGAATCGGCGGAAATTTGTAACTCTGCCGTCTTCCGGAGCCGGTAGGTTCCACACCGAACCTCTTGGCAGTGAGAAGGCTCTGGATGTATCCCACGAGGCGGCCATTTTCGATCAACACAGTGTCCTGTGCCGGGATACCCTCATCATCAAATGCATACGATCCCGGATAACCCGGCAGTGTCCCGTTATCGTGGATAGTAACCTTCTCACTCGCAACCATCTCCCCCATCAGCTTGGCGAAAGAGCTGCCCTTCTCCACCATATCGGCTTCCATACCGTGCCCGCACGACTCGTGAAAGAGCACGCCATTTTCTCCGGGCGCGAAAACCACCGGGATTTCGCCCCGCGGGCACTCCCTCGCCCCGAGCATTGTATGTGCCTGTTTGCAGGCAGCTTTTGCGAGTTGTTCGGGCGAGTTTTCGCCGCTGAACGCCTCCATTCCGCGGTAGAATGACTTTCCGGCCCATCCCATCTGACGGTCGGAATTGTCGCCGACATACACGAGAATCATCAATTCCACAAGACCGAGTTTTTGCGATTGAATCTCATTGGTGTGCGAGGAAGCCAGAAGAATCTCTCGCTGCGAATCGGAATAGCGAATCGTAACCTGCTTGACTTTGTCAGAGTAGCTCCATGCTGTATCCTGAGAAGATCGCACCAGATCGACTTTCCTCTCGATACCGACGAGCATAGGATCGTGCTCCACAAGTGCCGGTGAGAACATCGGATTCGAGTCTGACAGGTTAACGGTTCGGCCGGTGTGTGCCGAGTTGAGTTTCATTGCCGACACGAGATTGCGCGCGGATTCGGTCAGGTTTCGCTCCGAGAAAGCCTGACACACAGTATAGAACGTGCTGTCGTTCTTGACCGCTCTCAATCCCACGCCCGTCTGGCTCGACGAAGTCGTGTTCAGCTTCTTGTCGTCGGATGTCACTCCGTTCAGCTTTGATTTCTCCGCATAGATGTCGCAGAAGTCTGCGCCGCCATCAAGCATTAGCGAAATCAAGTTCTGAAGGACATCCCTGTCGAGATTCTCGATAGGCATCGTGTTTAGTTTACGTAATGAGTCTCCTGTTTACCAGTCAAAAACCACAGACCGCGAGAACTCCTCTCATATGAGGTCCCTGGTGCGTCGGTTCCTGAGTCCGCGTTTAGCGGAATTGTGAACCGACGCACGGTAGCTATGCGAGCCCGATTGTGGAACGGGCCTACGGGCGTATTGCGATTTCGCATGGTCCCGAGAGCATTCAGCGATTACACCCCGAAGCCGTTGACGATGCGCTCGATCAGATTTCTGCGACGAAACATATCGAGGCTCGCGGTATCGAGGTCATAGCTGTATATCAGCGGCCGATGCTCGAAATCGGGTGGGACCTGCCAGAGCACTTTCCAGGGTGCCGCCACGAGGGACCTGCCCTGCAGGGGCTTACCGAACATCTTGCCTGTAGCACAGGTCTTGACCACGAAACTGCCCGAAGTGTTTGCGCCCTTGACGAATATCTCCTGATCTCTCTTGCGCTTCTCCTCGACAGTATCCTCCGGACGGAACGGAGACGTGGTCGGAGTGAAGATAATGTCTATGTTATGATCCGCCATCTCCGCGAATGACTCCGGATGAAGAACATCCGCGCAAATGAGAACGCCTATACGAACGCCCTTCACTTTCCAGGAGCCGAATGCCGACCCGGCCGTGATTCCTTTCTCGGATTCACCGACTGTGGGGAAGACCTTGCTGTAGGTCCCCACGCGATAGCCGTCATCGAACACGAACGCTGTATTCCGGTATGAACCCCGCAGCGTAGTGACGACCGTACCGCCGATCAGGACCGTCTGAAGCTCTTTCGACAGCCGAGCCAGATAGTCGATATTCCTGTCGTAATTGGATGCAAACTGGGAGTAGTCTACCGATCCCGGCGGCATCAGGAAATACTCCGGAAGGCACACGAAGTCTGCGCCATATCTTCGTATGGCGAGCTTCTGTCGCATGGTCAGTTGACCCTGACCAATCGGCAATTGACAGATAACAACTCGGATCATTTTCCAAACGCCCTCTCTATTGCTAATGATACGATTACGGTGAGAAAAGTTGCATAGGCTGGAGATTATAGTCGAATCCTAACGGATTCCGGGCAAACGCCAAAGGAGCTTGTTGAAAAAGACATTACGTCAGATCCTCCGGCCTTGTTTCGCGGGCGTGTGATCCGGCCGGGTGGCCCACAGCTTGTGGCTTGTTGAGAAACCCTGCGGCCTCATGCAGAGCAGTCATCGCGAGGAGCGTAGCGACGTGGCGATCTTCAAGTCGCCCAACACCTTCCGCCTGCGAGGAGATCGCTTCGCTTCGCTCGCATTGACAGAATGCTTTGAATCAGCCTTTGTTTATTTGGCTAATCGGCCAGATCACACCCGCCTTCGGAGAACAGGACCCGACCGAACTTCACTACCCGCCCTTTTTCGACAAGCGCCGAAGGCCGGCGGTTAGCCGGCTCAACCGGCGAAAACTAATCGGATTATGGCTCAGACCATTGCCATCAAAAGAGAGTTATAGTTGGTTTCGACTGAATCGGCACGCGATGTTACACATACAGGGACCTTGCCTCCGACGACAATGACGCCGGACGGTGCCTTAACATAGAGCGCGAACGCCCGATACATCCCGTACGAGGTCTCGATGTTCGGCTGTACCAGCACATCGGCTCTTCCCGCGACCCAGCCTGTCACGCCCTTCTCCTTGGCGGTCGATTCTATCACGGCACAGTCCATAGACAGGGGACCGTCGATTAGACAATCCTTGATCTGGTTGCGGTCGTTCATCTTGGAGATGACCGCGCCCTCGATTGTGTGCTGCATTACCGGATATATCAACTCGACAGCGGCCGTGAGGGCCACTCTCGGCTTGTTGAAGCCGAGCTTGCGGGTATATTCGACCGCGTTTTCGACGAGTGCGATCTTGTCCTTCAGGTCCGGTGCCGGAATCACGATCGGGTCGGTCACAAAGAGCATTCTGCCCAGCGCGCCCACGAAATGTCCGCTGATTGCTGTGACCGTTTTCCTGCCGATCCTGAAGCTTGCCTCCCTTCGGAAGAGAGCTGTCAGGAGATCGAGGATACCGAAATCTCCCCTGACCAGAATGTCAATCTCGTCATTCTGAAGCGCCTCGATAGCGGGTGTCACAACGCCGCCTGAAACCCCGCGAATCTCGAAATCGCTGATATCTATGTGGTGAATATCGGCGTTCTCTCTTATGGCTGCCTCATTTCCGACGAGGATCGGCTTTGCCAGCCCTTCCTCTTTCGCCTTCTTCAGCGCAGTCATCCAGCGGGCGAAACAGTTGCCGACAACCATCACCTTTAGAGGTGAAGAGACCTTCTTCTTTACGAACTCCTCTATCTCATGAAAGTCCTTGACCGGTTCCATTTTACTCGCGTCCCTTCTGTGAGAGGTATTCCGCGACGAGGCACGCGATCGAAAGCGATGCCTTCTTGTTTGCTGCGGTGTCGGTGCGCGAAACGAGCGAAATCGGCACTTTTGCACCGATGATCACACCCGCGAAAACCGCCTTTATGAACAGGATCAGCACTTTCGATACTATGTTGCATTCTTCGATAGAATCGACAACAAACAGATCGGCATCGCCGCCGACCGGGCTGTCAATTCCGCGCTGACTGGCGATATCTCGATTGGTTGCGGCCTCAAGCGTCATCGGTCCCGCGATCTCGCAACTCTTGATCTGCCCGGCCTCGAAGTGCTCGACGAGTCTCTGGTTAAGCAGTGTGGACGGGAAGTTCTCGTGCACGTAGTCGATCGCTCCGGAAAGCGCCACTTTCGGTTTGTCGAAGCCGAGTGCGCGGAATATCTCGACACCGTTCTCTATAACCTGCACTTTTGTCTCGAAATCCGGTTTCACCACCATGCCACCGTCGGTGATACCGAAGAGTTTATGATATCCGGGGATATCGAGAACCGCGGTATGCGACATAGGGTTCTTGCCGCGCAGATTGAAGTCCTTCGAAAGTACAGTCTTGAGAAGCTGAGAGGTGCCAACGAACCCCTTCATTATGACATCCGCCTGACCGTCATCCGCGGATTTCACCGCATGATAGGCAGCTTCATTCGGATCGCTGAAGTGCTTTATCACCAGTTTGGACACATCGATCTTCTCCTCGTCCGCAATCTCCATGATTCGAACCTCGTTACCAAAGAGAAGAGCATCACAGATACCGAGTTTCTCAGCATCCGCTACGGCAGCAAGAACCGCCGGGTCAGATGCCGCCGCCACTGCGACAGTCTTCCTCCGTTTCTTCGAGAGTTCGATTGCGGCATCCACGATCCGGGATGATGACGTAATCGGTTGCATTTATTGGTACTCCTTCGGAGTCTCCTTATTATCGATAACTCTGAATACTCCCTCTGCGAGGGCTCTCATTTCGAGTTCACCGGGCCGTTCGTAGATCTGCGCAATATGTCTGATGTATTTCTCGATCTCATCCAGAAGCGTCCGCGAGTTGGCCATACCGCCAGTCAGGATGATACCGTCGATTTCACCTGCAAGAACAGCAGACATGGCACCGATCTCCTTGGCGACCTGGTAGGCCATTGCCTCGAAGACCTCTTTGGCTTTGTCGTCGCCTCCCTTGATCTTCTCTTCAACTTCGATCAGGTCCTCGGTGCCAATATACGCTCTTAGTCCGCTCTCCTTGGAGAGCTTATTGGTGAGTTCTTTCTCGCTGTATTTTCCGCTGAAGCAGAGTTTGACAAGCCCGCCTATTGGTAGCGCTCCGGCTCGGTTCGGTGAGAACGGCCCCAATCCGAGAAGGGCATCGTTGACATCGATTATCCTGCCGCCTTGGAGCGCGCAGACAGAGATCCCTCCGCCCATATGGGCGACGACGAAATTCGTCTCTTCGATGGTCCTTGCAAGTCCTGCCGCCACTTCGCGAGCGTTCGCCTTGATATTGAGAGCGTGCGAACGGCACTTTCGCTCGATCTCCGGAATGCCGGAATAGCGCGCCTGCGGAATGAAATTGTCGATCGTGATTGGATCCACGATGTATGCATCGACTCCATACTCCTTCGCCATCTCATTGCCGATAATGGCGCCGAGATTGGAGGCATGGTTCGAGTACCTGCACGACCGGACGTCTTCGAGAAGTGTATCGTTCACCGTGTAAGTGCCGCCCTCGAGAGGCTTGAGTGGTGCGCCTCGACAGGCAATCGCGATAACATCATGTTCCTTCAGACCAGCCTTGTCGAACGCCTGCGTGATCGCTCTATATCTGAGATCGAATTGCTCGGTCACGAGGTCGAATTGCTTCAGTTCGTCATCGGAGTGGCGTACGGTCTCCTCGAACAGAGACATCTCACGAGCCCAGATAGCTATCTTGGTCGACGTAGAACCGGGATTAATTACTGGTACAACATCTGCCATTGCGAATTACCCCTCCATGGCTGCTGTCTCAAACGTCAGCGAGCGGCCGCGTTTGAAAGCCTCGAGATTCAGGTCGACGAATTTTGGCGGTACCCGTTTCTTGATAACATCGAGCCACGATTCCTCCGGAATATCGAGAGAATTGGACAGTACTCCAAGAAGAATCGTATTTACGAGCCGGGGATTTCCGAGTTCTCTGGCGATCGTGTCGGCATCGGTGTCTTTCAGATCGATATTCTTCTGCTTCAGCTCGCCTATCGGATCATCCGGATAGTTGAACTTGCCGATTGTCGTAATTGGCGGGACGAGCCGTGTATGTGACGTTATCATTGTGCCGCCTTTCCTTAGCCATGGCAGCGCCCGGAGCGCTTCGGCAGACTCGAATGAGAGTACGACATCGGCCTCGCCGAAGTTCAGAGTCGGCGAATATACCTTCTCGGCTATCCTGACATGCGATGACACAACTCCGCCGCGCTGGCTCATTCCGTGAACCTCAGACTTCTTGACATCCATCCCAACTTCAATAGCGAGCAGCGACAGTATTTCGGAGGCGAGAAGAACTCCCTGGCCACCGACACCTACGATCAATATGTTAATTTCTTTCTTCTCCATGCCTCACCTCGCGGGGACTTTAGCGGTTTCATCCAGCACTATTGCGTTCTCCGGGCAGACCTGAGCACAGATCGTGCAGCCGGTGCACTGATCGGCATCTATGACAGCTTTCGGATGCCCCTTCTTTGTCAGCTCCTTGGATGCGTATATGGCGGGACATCCCACGCGGAAGCAGAGTTTACAGCCGTTGCAAGCTTCGGAAACTACCGTGTACGGCTGCTCCTTGATTTTTCGCGGCATCAGGGCGCACGGTCTGTTAGTGATAACCACCGATGGTCCATCATGTTCGAAACTCGACTTGAACGCCTCGCGGGTCTCGTCCAGCTTGTAGGCGTCGACGAGATGAATGTCTTTCACGCCGCAAGCCTCGCACAGCTTTACGAAATCAACCTCGAACGACTTTTCGCCCATGAGCGTGGTGCCCGTACCGGGATGGTGCTGCCCTCCGGTCATGGCTGTCGTGCGGTTATCGAGAATCACAACCGTGATGTTGGCTTTGTTGTAGGCGGCGTCGAGGAGCCCGGTTACTCCCGAGTGAAGGAATGTCGAATCGCCTATTGCGGCGACAACGCCCTTGCCGGCTCCGCCGGCCTTTGCGATTCCGATCGCCTCGCCAATCGATGCTCCCATGCAAACGCAGGAGTCCATCGATGAGAGCGGCTCAAGTGCCCCGAGTGTGTAGCAGCCGATATCACCCGTAACCGGCACCTTGAGTTTTTTCAGCACCGTAAATACTCCGCGGTGCGGGCAGCCGGGACATAGGACCGGTGGACGCGGGAAGAGCTGCTCGGGATCGATGAATTCGATAGTGCGCTTGTGGAGCACTCCGGCCTTGACAAAGCCCTCTTCCACGATCGCGCTCGAAAGCTCTCCGTAATTCGTGAACCACTCTTTGCCTTCGCACTCGATCCCCATCGTTTTGATCTGTTCTTCCAGGAACGGTTCGAGCTCCTCGACGACAAACAGCCTGTCGACCGAATCTGCAAACTCGCGGATTTTCTTTTCCGGGAGCGGGTACGGCATGCCGAGCTTAAGGTAGGATGCATCCGGGAACGCCTCCCTGGCATACTGATAGGCTATTCCTGCCGTTATGATACCGACTTCGGGCTTGCCTTTCTCTATTCGATTCAGGTCAGTCTTGTCAGACAGGGCTTTCAGCTTTTCGAGCCTCTCGATTACGATTTTTCGTCGCATACGAGCATGACCCGGAACCATAACGTATTTGGGTATGTCACGCTCAAATCCGGTAGTCTCTGTCGATACAGCGTCAGACAGCTCAACGACGCATTTCGAATGGGAAATACGCGTCACGAGTCTGAGAAGCACCGGCGTATCGTACTCCTCGGATATATCGAGTCCGATCTTGACGAAGTCTTTCGCCTCCTGCGAGTCGCACGGCTCCAGCATTGGGATCTGCGCGAACTTTGCGTAGAATCTGTTGTCCTGTTCGTTCTGCGATGAGTGCATCGACGGGTCGTCGGCGGAGATAACGATGAACCCGCCCTTGACTCCCGTGTACGCAAATGTCATAAACGGATCCGCGGCGACATTCAGGCCGACATGTTTCATCGCAACGAGACATCTTGCGCCCGACATCGACGCTCCGGTTGCGACCTCGAACGCAACCTTTTCATTCGGCGACCATTCAGCATATATGTTCTTGTACTCCATCGCGATCGTTTCGAGAATCTCGGTGGATGGAGTACCGGGGTATGCGGTAGCGATCTTGATGTCCGCTTCGTATGCCCCTCGCGCTACTGCTTCGTTACCCGACAGCAATACTTTCATACCATTCACTCCTTGCAACAAGGCTACTTAAACACTGTCGGAATGTACATTTGAAACGCCTGTGTGTCAAACGCTTTGGGAAAAAATTCACAATGGCCGTGCATGGTGACTCGCCGCCGGGCAGTTCGGATAGTAACTGAAATGATGCTGTCAAGAGAGCATAAGAAAAAGGCGACTCATCAGAGCCGCCTTTTATCATAGAAAGAAACTGTTCGGCTTAACGCCAGCCCTGACGCATCTTGCGAAGGTAGGACTGAGTCTTCTTCAGACCGAGATCGCCGGCTTTGCCCTGAACGGCAGAGATCGAGCGACCGAGCTTCTTGGCGACTTCCTTGTTCGGGGTGTCGCGATACATCTTGCGAAGCTGCTTGACATCACTCGGGGTCCACGGCTTGAAGTTGGCTGTCCGACGACGGTTGGTGGTGCGGGGGTTGCGCGTTGTCGTGCGAGTGCGCGGACGAGCGCTTCTGGCGCTTCTGCGAGTGCGTGTGGTTCTGGTCGTACGGCCCCTGGCGATACGACTGCGACGGTTTGAACGTCTTACCATTTGTTACTCCTCCTTAAACCAATAGAGCATTTTGAGAAGCTTTCCACCACATCGCCGGAGGCATATTCCTTCTTCCCTTCCGACTTGAGGAAATCTCCTCTCCTTTTTATCGTATTGTCTTTGTTTTTTTCGGCGTGCTGGGCGAAAGCTTTAGAAAATCGCGCGCAATTCGTTGGGCAATAAGCCCTTGCAAGTTGAACCGCATCAGAGGCGCTTGTGCATCGATGTGACACTGTAACTTGCTGTATACAAAAGGCTTATGAGCCAGAAATCTGTCGTGCCAATTGAGTTTTCATCCGCGTCGGAGGCCGGTCAACTAATCTGTCCAAAAATAAGACAGGATCATCGGTCAGGATTTCTGTGTTCTGCCCTCTCAACGACGCTTTTGTCTATCCGGACAGATGAAATACAGGAGTTCCCGCTCACTGTCAACATCATCAACATCAACACTCTGTTGACAGTTACTCCTTTTGAGATTAGAATGAACCATCATCAATAACTCTCGGCCGAAAGTGGGGAGGAATGGGAAGAATTGCTATCGAGATACTGCAGGGCGACATTACGGAGTCCAATTGTAACGCCATCGTCAATGCTGCAAACAATGAACTCTGGATGGGCTCCGGTGTCGCCGGAGCTATCAAGGCCAAAGGCGGCCAGAAGATCGAGGATGAAGCTCGATCGAAGGGGCCTGTCGAACCCGGAGGGGCTATCGAAACAACAGCCGGGATACTGCGCGCTGACTACGTCATACACGCCGCCGGAATGGGGCAGGACTTGAGGACGAGCGAGGAGCTGATTCGCGAGTCGACGAAATCGGCACTTGAAGTTGCAGAGAGACTGAAGATCTCCTCGATCGCTTTTCCCGCGATCGGCACAGGTGTCGGCGGGTTTGATGCATCGAAATGCGCGGATATCATGACAGGCACTGTACGCGATTTTGATGCTAAGTATGTCAAGATCGTTCACTTTGTGCTCTTCGATAATGCCACGATGAAGGCGTTCGAGGATGTCAAGAAACAGATCCTGTGAGATCGTCCCGGTGTTATGCTGATATTTAGAAACGAGTTTACTGTTCGTGCAAGAGTAGAGGATGTTTTCGATTTCCACGCCGATCTTGACAATCTCAAGCGAATATCGCCGGAAGATACAGAGATTGATATTATTCGGGCGGATACTCCTCTTTCTCTCGGCTCCGAGGTCCATCTGCGAGTCAAAGACAGGCTGCTGAACAACGTCTGGAAGCTCGTCATAACGGAATTCGAGCCACCACATCGTTTCGTCGACAAGCAGATATCGGGAGTTTTCAAGGCCTGGATACATGAACACAGTTTCGAGGCGCTCTCTGAAACTGAATCACGGGTCCTCGACACTGTCCGTTACGAACTCCCACTCGGGTTTCTCGGGCGCATCTTCGGCAGGGGGACCGCCGAGCGAAGGCTTGCGGAGATGTTCTCGCATCGGGAGAAGATGACCAAACGCCTCCTCGAAGACCGCTGACCGCAGATCTCAAATCGCATCTCATCCCCAGAAAAACCCGCAGAAAAGATGTTTCTTTTCTTAGAAACACTCGTATATTGAAAATGGTGGCTGGTATGGTTCCTCCCGGCAACCGCACACGATTCAGCATCTGCGACCGACATCCTCAGATTCGATAGATCGCTTCGTTGACTAATAGATTCACAGGAGGTAGATATGAGGGTCACGACAAGCGATCGTGACGGAGTAGCAATGCTCAAGGTCAGGGGCAGAATAGCTGGTCACAATGAGGCGGAGATACTCGATGACAAGCTCTATGCGGTAATCGGACGCGGATATAACAGGGCCATTGTCGATCTGGGCGGCTGCGATTGGATTTCCTCGGCCGGGATTCGCACTTTGATTCATCACCACAACTGTTTCAAGCGAAACTATGGCGAACTGAAGCTCACTAATTTGACCGACAAGATCGAGAAGATTGTGACTATTACGAGGCTCGCCGAAGTCTTCGACATCCATGATGATCCAGAGGAAGCGATACTCAGCTTCGGTGCCTATGTTTAGTATCGCATTTGTCTGCGAGAGCAGTTCGTCGGGCAACGATCCGTATGAGGGCGTCGTACCTCAATCAGGATAACGTGTTACATGGCAGACGCGCGCGGGAGGTTCGGTGTGCCGGGAGCGAAGATTGTTACTAATTTCACTTGACACGACCCTGCGATAGGCTTAATTTTGGCGGTTGTGAATCCTTTCACAACACCTCGGCATGATTGCAAGGGAGTGTCAATGGCAAGTAACACCAAGAGAAGAATTTCGGAATCGACCATACATCGCCTGTCTATCTACTACAGGGCGCTGCAGCAGCTCGAACGCGAGAGCTATGAAACAATTTCATCCAAGGAACTGGCCAAGCGAGAGAAACTTACGCCGGCGCAGGTACGTAAGGATCTGTCCTTCTTCGGCTCATTCGGCACTCGCGGGCTTGGATACCCGGTAACCGAGTTGCGCAACAAGATCGCCGAGATTCTCGGTGTAAACCGTACGTGGAATGTGGCTCTGGTCGGGATCGGTAATATTGGATCCGCGCTCGTGTCGTACAAGGAATTCCAGAGGCAGGGTTTTGTAATCAAGAAGCTTTTCGACAACGATCAGCGGAAAATCGGCTCAAACCACAAGGGTATAGTCGTTTCGGACTCAAAGGACATCCAGAAAGAGCTCAAAGACGCCAAAATCGAGATAGTGATAATCGCCGTACCCGCTTCAGTTGCCCAGTCAATTGTCGATGATGTAGTGAAGGCGGGAATTACGGGGATCCTGAATTTCGCGCCCATCAATCTGAAGGTTCCGGAGCACGTGCATCTCAGGAACGAGAACATGGCTATGGAGCTCGAATATTTATCATTTTCGCTCGATTATAACCGTAAATTGCATCCATAACGGGCCATTTTTGATCTTGACAGATTCCTCAGTGATGGGTATGTTCAATCGATGATGCGCAAAACGCTCACATTCAGGGGATTAGTGCTGCCTGCAACGTTGCTCGTCGCGCTGTTTGTTTCGGTTTCGACGATAGCATCGCCACTCGGTGATGAGTGTGAAATGTACGGCAGCATACTGGTTGATGGCCACAAGGCTCAGGTCGGTACCGAACTCGTCGCCGTCATCGGGACAGAAGAAGTCGCAAGAACGACGGTGCAGACCGAAGGAACGTACGAGATTACGATTCCGAAACGCGATTCCGAGGATCCCGAGTCCAAGGGATACTCGATCGAGAGTGATCTCGTGACCGTTTATGTTGATGGTCGCAAGGCCGAGCCGAGCTTCAATCCAACTCCCGGCCGCACGAAACTTGACATCAAGGTGTCGACTACCCTCGAGGTCAAGCAGACAACCTGGGGCAAGATAAAGGCTCTCTTCAAATAGGGTTTCTGCGCACGGTAACTCTGCTATTCGCCCCTTCTGCCATCTCGTTAGATGGCTTTTTCTTTTGCATTTATGATACTGCAACAATAGATTAACAGGCGTCGTACTTTAAATACGTCGAGGAGGAACTATATGAAGCTCAACAGCAGAGAAGAGAATGGCGTTGTGATACTCGAGCCCAAAGGCAAGATCATGGGTGGACCCGACGCGACGGCTATGCATGAGATGCTGCACGATCTGGTGGAGCACGGCAATAAGAAAGTCGTTATCGATTTGGGTGGTGTAGATTGGATGAACTCCACCGGTCTCGGCATTCTTATCTCGAGCCTGACAACTATGCGGAATAATGACGGCGATCTTAAGCTCGCCAATGTGACTGAGAAGATCGAATCGCTTCTCACGATCACCAAGCTCGTCACTGTCTTCGAGACCTACGATAGCACGAAAGAAGCAATCGGCTCATTCCCGGCATAGCCAAACGGAGTGTGCCAGTAACCCGGCGGGCTGCCGATTGCCTGTCCAACGATCGGATGAGTCAGAGGATATTGTGAAAAATCTCGAGAAAGAGCTCATCATACCGAGTTCGCAAGACAACCTTCCTGAGGCGGATGACTTCATCGAGTCCACGCTCGAGGAACTCGGTATTGATAAGAGTCTCGTAGCCGACATTGCTATCACCTCAACCGAACTGATCAATAACGCCATTCTCCACGGCAACCAGGGTGACGCAACGAAAAAGGTGAAGATTCGTCTGCAAGTGGAGGATGAAACAGTGAAGATTGACATTATAGATCAGGGAGATGGATTTGATCCAACAGACGTGCCCGATCCACTCGCGAAGGAGAATCTTCTAAAAGAGGTTGGACGCGGAATATTCATCGTAAAATCACTCGTCGACAATCTCGAATTTGATCAGGAACCCGGATGGGGAACACGAGCCACGATCACAAAGAATATTTCAGATAGCAATTAAAGATCGAATCGGTTGATGAGTTATCAACTCTTTGTCTCCGTCATATTCTTCGTAGCTTCGGTTCTGCTCCTCCTGATGGGAACCGTGGTGCTGCGGGACAATCCCAGGCGACGGCTCAACAGAATCACCTCCACAATGTTGATTTTCGCCGCGCTCGGGCCGCTCTTTGCCTCGCTCGGCGAGTTCTTCGGAGGGGATGTCAGCCAGGCGGAGCGTTCCTCTGCGATAACCGGACTATTCTACCTCTGGGAATTTTTCTTCCCCCAGTTGATCCTCTTCTCAATGGTCTTTCCGGTGGAACTCCCATTCATACGAAAGTACCAGAGAGCGAAGTATTTGATATTCATACCCCATGTCTTCCACGTGGCTCTCGCTACGCTGTTCTATGATCCGAGCCGGATAATCAATATTCTCACGGTTGAGAATCCACCGGAAGCATTCAAATGGCTCTTCGATCAGTTTGAGGTCGGTACAAAACTGCTTGCCACACTGATCGGCGCCCTGGTCCGAGCACATCTCGAGCTGTTTGCCGTAGTTAACTTCGTCTACGTAGTGATAGCCTCAGTGCTCCTATACATGGGTTACAAGACTGTGACCAATGAGCGGCTCAAGACGCAGACGTTCATTGTAATCTGGGGTTTGAGAATCGCTGTCGGTCTCTATATTGTCGCGTTCATATTGCCTGAGCTGGGGATTTTTCGGACGAGCGAGGAGGTCCGGCTGAGTCTGACAATCATCGGGTTGCTTCTCGGCGTCGGCTCGATCGTCTACGCTATTGTGAGATACCAGTTTCTCGATATCCGTGTGCTGGTAAGACAGTCACTCGTTTACACGATCACATCCGGTATCCTGGTCGGTGTCTATATGCTCACGATCAGCCAACTCGGCAAGCTGACGCGGTCAGTCTTTGGGAGGGACGCCACTATCATCGACGTGGCGTTCGTGATTGCGGCTCTGATCTTCTTCCAGCCGATAATGAGCGCTATGGACAATCTGATCAAACGGTTCTTCATACGCGATCGTGCCGACTTCAGGAATCTCGCCGAGCAGTTCTCCCGTCAGCTTGCCACGGTCTTCGATCTGGATGAAATCAAGTCGAACGTATCGAGAATCCTCCGTGAGCAGATGCTCGTGGAAAGAGTGATGTTCTGCATCCGAGACATAGGCACTGATCGATACCAGGCTTCGGCCGAGCCATTCGAGATCAAAGAGCTTACCCGTTTCAGCCGCGAGGACCCTCTACTAATGGAGCTCGATCAGCATCTCAAGCCTGTGCCGTTTGATGATCTCAAGACCGAGGAGGTCGCGAATTCGGACTGTGCGAAGTACCTGCGGGATCACCGCTGCCAGATTATCGTCCCATTGCACGACGATCAATCCAATCTCGGATTTGTGGGACTGTCATCGAAGATATCGGGCTACAGCTACAACTATGAGGATATCACTACGCTGAATATTCTTGGCAACCAGCTCGTAACTGCAGTAACGAATGCCAAGCTATATCAGGAGTCGCTCGAGAAGCAGCGTCTCGAAAAAGAGCTCGCCATGGCGCGTCAGATTCAGAATGATCTTCTACCAAAGCAACTTCCGCATCAGCCGGGACTCGAGTTTGCCGCGTACACCGAACCGGCGCGCTTCGTGGGTGGCGACTATTTCGATTTCCTGACGCCTGAACCGAGCAGAATCGGTATGATTGTGGCGGATGCTTCCGGTAAGGGGATGCCGGCGGCGCTGTTGATAGCCCAGCTTCAGGCAACGTTGCGCTCGGAGGTGAGATTTCAGAAACCGATTTCCGAGATGATCGCGAGCGCGAATTATCTCATATCGACCTCGACATCGACCGAGAAGTTCGTCACGCTCTTCTACGGCGAGCTAAACAGCAAGACACTCGATTTTACTTACTGCAATGCCGGCCACAATTATCCGTTTGTCGTTCGGAAGGACGGTGCGACTGAGTATTTCGAGACCGGCGGTCTGATAATGGGTGCGTTTGGCAACGCCAAGTACCAGCACGACCGTTTCCAGCTACAGCCGGGCGACCTGCTCTTCTTCTACACGGACGGCCTAAACGAGGCCCACAACTCGAAAGACGAGGAGTTTGGTGACAAGAGACTCGTGGAGTTTGTAAAGAAAAACCGCGATATGGGCGCACAGGACCTTACGGATGCCGTCATTTCCGAGGTGCGATCGTTCGCCGGTCTGGAGAGGGAGACCGAGGACGATATGACAGTGATCGTGCTCAAGATCGACGAGAAGTTCGTTTAGATTAGATATTCTGCTGCGAGCAAACAAGAACGGGTCCCGTCTGTCGGGCCCCGTTTCTACTATCAATAGTTATGGATACTGTCAGCCCAGTAGAGTCAGGAATACTCCCGCAGCTACAGCCGATCCTATCACACCGGCAACATTCGGGCCCATCGCGGGCATGAGAGGGTTCACCTCACCGTCGGTTTCATCCGATACGAACTTCTGAACCACACGTGCCGCCATCGGAACAGCCGATACTCCCGCCGCGCCGATGCATGGGTTGATTCGCTTACCTGCCGGGAGAAAGACATTGAGTGTCTTGGCCAGCAGCAGCCCGCCGAAGGTCGAGAATGCGAACGCGAACGCTCCGAGCACCAGTATCTTGATCGTACCGAAAGTCAGGAAATACTCGGAGGCCATCGTAGCGCCAACCGCGAGGCCGAGGAAAATCGTCACGATGTCGATCAGCGCTCCACCCGCGGTTTTCTTCAGGCGCTCTGTGACCCCACACTCACGGAGGAGATTCCCGAACATCAGCATTCCGATGAGGGGTGCGGACGACGGTATTCCAAGGCAGGCGACAATTCCCGTGACTATCGGGAAGAGAATCGCGGCAGTCTGCGAAACCTCGCGCGCCTGCGGCATGTCGATTCTCCGCTCACGTTTGGTAGTCATCATCCGCATGATCGGAGGCTGAATGATCGGGACGAGCGACATATAGCTGTACGCAGCCACGGCGACCGGACCGAGAAGGTGCGGGGCGAGCTGCGAGGTCAAAAAGATAGATGTCGGTCCGTCAGCGCCGCCAATAATTCCGATCGACGCCGCCTCTTTCGGAGTGAATCCGAGTAGATATGCCGCTCCGAGTGCAGCTACGAATATTCCGAGCTGTGCAGCAGCGCCCAGGAGGAAAGTAACGGGCCGTCCGAGAAGAGGGCGGAAGTCGGTGAGTACTCCAACGCCGAGAAAGATGATCGGCGGGAGCAGTTCTGTCTTAATGCCGGTCTCGTAGATCAGCGCCATTATCCCCTCGCCGTAAGACCCCATATCCCCGAGCGGGAGATTGGCGAGAATCGCCCCGAATCCTATTGGAATCAGGAGAAGCGGCTCATACTGCCTGGCGATTGCTAAGTATATCAGAATGCCGGCGATCAGAAACATGCCGATATTGCCGATTGTCAGATTCAGAAATCCGGACTGCTCCAGAAGTTGTGATACAGTTTCCATTTCGCGTCTTTCTTTAATCAGCCAATGGTCATGATCGGTTTCTTGGAATCTATCTCGTCTCCGATTTCGACATCTATCGATTGCACTGTTCCGTCGCACGGTGCCTTGATGTCATGTTTTGCCTTCATTGCCTCAACGGCTGCGACCGCCTGTCCCTTGTTGACCTGATCGCCGACTTTCACGAGCAGATCGATTATCTCGACGGTGCCTGCGAACGTCGACTTGACCTTGGTGCCGTTCGAGGAAGGAGTCATCTGAGCCGCTGCCGGCGCAGACTGAGCCTGAGATGGAACGCTTGGTCCGCCGGCAGGCTCGACCGTGACGAGGAATGTGCGGATGTTGCCGCCCTCGTCCACCACGCACTTTTTGGTGATCGGTCCGGAGATTCCGGCCGCCGCGGCGGTCGGTACGGCAGCTGGTGCTGCCTTCTCCTCTTTCGGCTCCTCTTTCTTCTTCAGCGGTACATCAATTTTGGGCCTGCCCTCGAGCAGCCTGATTCCCTCGTTGACCTCCATCTTCTTGCCGGGTACCATTGAGGATACCACCAGGAAGATGTTCTTGTCGGTTGTCGGGAGATTGCGCTTCTCGAGTTCTTTCTTCGCGATCTCGATATTCTTGGGAGCTGCCTCGAGCGGATCGCCGTCGAACGGCTCCATGCCGAGTTGCTCGGACGCTTTCTTGACAACCGCCGGATCCGGATCTAGCGGAGGCTTGCCGAAATATCCGAGCACTGCGCGGCCGTAGCCCGCCTCGATCTTCTCCCAGCGACCGTAGAGGACATTGTTGAACGCCTGTAGCCAGTACTGCTGACTGCCCGGCGTGACCGAGGTCCACGCTCCACCGGCTTCAACCACAACCGGGAATTCGTTGAGTACGTCGCTGTATTTGTCAAGCACCCCGGCTTTGACCATCATGTGTACATTGGGACCAATAGCGCCACCCGGCATCGGGAAACCGACCACGCGGGCGTCCGGCGTAGTGGTTGTCGGGTTGAACGCATAGTCCTTCATAAGATCGTTGAGCGCCTCTTCGATAGGATGCATCTTATCCGGATCGATATCGAGCTCGTATCCCGTATTCTTGAGACCGTGTGCCATCGAGCGAACATCCGGCTGCACGGTTCCGGAAGCCAGCGGACGCACCGACAGGTCGATACCGTCGACTCCGCCCTCGATACCGGCCATGTAGCATGCAACGGCCATCGACGCGGTATCATGCGTGTGCTGCCAAAGGATAACCTCCGATGGTAAAATCTTCTTCAGCCCTTTCGCCGTCTCGTAGCATGTGTGCGGATCGGTTGTGCCCGAGGCATCCTTCATGCAAACCGAGTCGATCTTTGTCCCGGAATCAAGGAGCTTCTTCACGATGCTGATGTAGAACTCCGGAGTGTGTACCTTGTCTGATTTGAAAGGAAGACCCATCAAGGCCACGCAGACCTGGTGATGCATTCCGGCATCGACAATCGGCTGACCCGTCTTGACGAGGTTTTCCACGTCATTCATATAATCGAAATTACGATCCCAGGTCGTTCCATACTGTTTCATCAGCTTGGCCTGGAGCTGCAGCGCCTCGGGGGACTGGGTGGTCAGCGTTACACCCGAAACCGATCTTGTGAGTATCTGAAGGTCCGGTTCCGGGCCGACAGCGTCCCTGATCTTCTGCATTGTCTCAAACGGGTCCTCGCCGAGATAGAAGAACGGTGCCTGATATCGTGCTCCACCGCCGAATTCGAAATGACGGATCCCGGCCTCCCTGGCGGACCATTCCATGGCGGGAAGGAAATCCTGCAGCCTGACTTTGCCGCCGAATGCGCTTTGAAGACCATCGCGGAACGGTGTGAACATTACGCGAATCGTCTTCTTCTTCTCTGTGAATATCATTTTATCTCCTCTATTTTTGATATCGATGATTCAGGGTATATGGAGTTAAGCGTCGATGCCAGTGCCGCTACGACTGCGCTATCCGACTCCGCTAGTTCCTTTGCAGGAAACACAACAAGTATAAGCCGCATGACTATGGCAAGGACTGATAATAGTGCAAAGACAGCAACGAACGCCGACACACAGATGAGTATAAGATCCACGGATTCCATTATATAGTTCTCCCCGGAAGAGATGATAATTCAGAAGATAGAGTATTTGTAGTGCAAGAACGCATAAACCAGCCGTGCATTGACGACAATTTGCCTGACGTTCGAATCTTTTTGTAAAAAATGAAAATATAGACACGTAGGTATAGTGTCAAGCTATTTCAGCCCTTAATGATAAGTCTGCCGCGCGAAACCGGTCGTTCAATGCCGCGAATGTGGAGTTCGAGGTCGTCGCCTATCGTCTCAACTACACCCTCCGCTATGATCTCATTGCTCCAGTTTGTGCTGTCGGAGAGCACTGTAACCGGTCTGCCGATTATGACCGAAAGTGCCTTGTATTGATCCACAACTCGATGCCAGTCACCGGATTCGAGTTGCCGATATGTCTCATCAAGATTCTCGATCAGGCGAGTCAGCACTTCGGGCAGACGTATCGCCTCGGATTCACCGGCGAATTGACTCATCGATCCTGCCTTCGGGACGAACGGTGTCGGTTCGACCTCGGGCGTCGTTTCTACATTCAGGCCTATTCCGAGCACTATCCCGGTGACCTCGTCACCCATTGCCTGCGAATAGGTTAGCACTCCCGCGACCTTGGCGTCATCTATCAGTATGTCATTCACCCACTTGATCGATGTCCTGCCGGTCAGAGCGGAGAATGAGGCGATAGTCTCGCAGACTGCCACTGCCGGAAGCGCAACACAGGCAGGGCCAAAATGTTCGATCCTCCGGTTGGGTGTGAAGACCGTTGTGAGGTATATATTGCCGGGAGGCGAGTTCCAGTCGCGGTTGCGGAGACCGTGAAACCTCGATCCCGATCCTGCGAAAACGAGAATGCCGTGCGGAAGAGACACATTATCCTTGAGAAGCTGGATGGACAGATCGTATTGCGACAATTCCGAGTGCTCGGTAATCAGCATATACTGGAACAGATATCCCGTGCGAAGACGGGTACTACTGAGCTTCTCGTCTCGGAAGATGGCCTCGATCAATTCAGTCGGAAGATTAGCGCCGGTAGCGTGCTGCAGGGCGGTCCATGGATGCTCTGCGCCGAGGACAGAGGTTGCGTAGTCGGGATTGTCGGTTATGATGTGCATATGGAGATTGATAATAGTGTCCTATGGGTGTATCCGCAAGACAATCTCTCGGCCTTGTTCTAAACAGAAAAAGCCCGCGCAGATGCGCGGGCCAGACTGATGACAAAGGGCAGTTTTTTTTGGCCTCTCCATGTTCTTCCCGCCCCTCCCTCGTCATTCCCGCGAAGGGGCTTGTTGAGAAACCCTGGTTTTCGCAGTTGTTTTACATCCGTA
>CAYQCE010000036.1:0-34985 GCA_964415885.1 uncultured Ignavibacteria bacterium | reverse complement strand
TCCTCGCGATGACAGCTTTTCCAGCGATACGAACTTTTTCAACAAGCCCTGTAAGGCGGGCCACCGGGCATTCCTTGTTTGCAGAATAGGCGTCAGATCACAATCCCGCTATCGCGGGATCAGGATCTGACGCAACCGGCTGAACAATTATCTAAGAAATGAGCGGGCTAGCTCCTCCGAGATCGGCGTATAGACATTCACTCTAAACATGGCACAATCATAGAATTGATACACCCAGACGCTTGAAGGTGAGTTTTTTGAGAGGAATTTCCTCGATGATCGAAGCACATTCTTTCTCTAAGCTCTGAAGCTGAATAGTAGCATTCGTCCGCATCGTAGAGCGCAGCATTGTAGTCGTCACTGGGGCGGAAGTGGCTGATCATACCCTTGGTCAGTCGCTCTATAACTTATCTCCTTCTTCCCTCGGATAGCGCAGCACGGGCACTTGCCTGCTTCCGACTTGTTCGACACCAAGCCTTTTCCCAAACATCTGCCTCAGTGCAGGACTGCGCTTAAAGGAATGTTCCATTACTCGATCTGCCCAAATTCGTTTGGCTTCCTGGGATCTCCCAATTAGAGCCGCCAGAAAGACTCTGAATGATTCATCGATCAGGGAATAGCTCACGTTACACGCGCTGCAACAATGAACCGTTATCAGATTAGTTGGTCGTGGCTTGACGAAGAAGCTTTGCGGAGGCAAGTGATCTCTTGTAAGATTGTCACGTGACCCACATAGATAGCGAGTCTTCTCAGACTCGCGATCCTTGTGCATAGTCCCCCCTTCTCGTCCGACCAAATAGGCGACTATGTCACTTCTTTCTCTTCTTCCCCATCTGGTCGATCTGTTCCTGTGTGATGCCCCAGCGCTCCATCTGCTCATTCAACTGGTCGAGGTTGGGGTATCGCCCCGAGAACCACATCCACGCGCGTTTTCCAAACGACTGCCGTTTGAGAAATATCTTCAGCTTCTTTCGGTAGTCTTTCTCTCTGACCACGAGTTCGGAATCGCGCTTCTCTATTAGTTGAAGCAGCCGCTCGACATTTTCACGGTCTTCCATCAGCTCGCGGAAGGTATCGTAATACTTCATGGCGAAGAGCGACTTCACAATCGGCTCGAAGAAAACCATCGCCTGCGACCCGATGAACGAGAGCGGTTTGGCTGTTTCGAGCGCCATTATCGCGGGTACTGCCATGCGCCAGTCGACAACCTTCTTCGCGACCTTGTCGAGCACCTCGAATTGCTCATCGGAAAGTTCGCCCTTTATGTCGTTACCCTGCGAACCGCTCGGGAAAAGATCATGAATCCCCATCGTCGCCCCTCTTCTCAACCTTCGATTTTATCATCTCCAGTATCTTACCCTTGTCGCCCTGGCCGTATCTGAGATACAGACCGCGGAAATTCTCGAGCCTCGATTTATGTGGAAACGGGGATAACAGCACGCCATTCCGATCCGGCCAATAGGTTCGAAACTGGTGCCATTCCCGTTTCATAGAAGTTACGGTGTATTTGACCTCGATGTAGCTGTCATACAGACGATATCGTGTCGGAAAATAGAAGCCGGCGAGCGATCCCGCCAGAACTATCACCGCGAAGGCGGTGAAAAGCGGAGAGAATGTCCACGAGTAGACCCCGAAGCCGACGAGAAGGATGAATATCGCCACTGTTACGGCCGCGAGGGGCCGCTGTTTTGCCGGGTGGGCGATCCATTCGAGACGGATTTCATCGGTACTTTCTTTCACTTCTGACTGTTTGTTTGTCATGGTCTTAAAGCTACTGAAATGTTGAGTGTGTGTCAATTGGATAGACCTTGCCGACAGTTTTGAAAAACCGTATAATAGGAATCTGGAGGAAAAAGGTAGATGGAGCTCTTCCAATATGAATTCCTGCGGTTCACGTTTTTCGATCTGATCGACATAATTGTCGTCAGCTTTATCATTTACAAGATACTGGTGCTGATTCGAGGGACACGGTCCGCCCAAATCGTAACCGGGCTCACATTCCTCCTTCTGATCGCATTTCTTTCGTTCTGGTTCAATCTCGAAGGGCTTAAATGGCTCTTCCGGAATCTCGCAACAGTCGGCTTCATCGTTCTCGTGATCATATTCCAGCCCGAAATCCGGGGCGCTCTGGCCCAGATAGGCCATTCGCGGTTCTTCCGTCATTTCCTGAAATACGAGGGGAGCCAGTCGATCGATGAACTCGTGAAGGGAACGATCCGTCTGTCCGAACTGAGATACGGCGCGCTTATCGTGATGCAGCGGGCGGTCGGGCTCCGGAATATTATCGAGACTGGACGAGAGGTCAAAGCCCCGCTGACCGCCGAGCTACTGATAACGATATTTACACCGTACACGCCGCTTCATGACGGTGCAGTTGTGATCCGTGGCGATGACATAATTGCGGCAGGATGTGTCCTCCCGCTGACCCAGAATCCACGTTTCGATCAGCCGTTCGGGATGCGCCACAAAGCCGCAGTCGGGATAACCGAGGAATCGGATGCCGTCAGTGTAGTCGTTTCTGAGGAGACCGGCGCGATATCTGTGGCGTATCGTGGAATCCTTAAGCGTGATCTCGAAAAGCTAAATCTCAAAGAGACCCTTCTCTCGATACTCAAGAAATAGCCATGTTTGTTGATCTCGTTGAAATCGAAGTTGAAGCCGGTGCCGGCGGAAACGGGATCATATCGTTCCGGCGCGAGAAACATGTCTCCAAGGGCGGGCCGAACGGCGGTGACGGAGGCCGGGGCGGCAATGTCGTCATCGAGGTGGATGACAACCTGATGACCCTCATGGACTTAAAGTACCGTCAGAAGTACAGCGCCGAACGGGGCGCCGACGGTCAGGGGTCGCTTAAGACCGGCAAGAGCGGCGAGGATATCATCATTCGTGTCCCCCCCGGAACGGCCGTTTACGATGCCGACGAACCCGAGAATCTGCTTGTGGACCTCGTCAAACCGGGTGAGCGATACACCGCCGCTGAAGGTGGGAAGGGCGGTCTCGGCAACACACATTTCAAATCGCCCACGAACCAGGCTCCGCGGAAAGCAACTCCAGGCAAGCCGGGAGTGAAGCGCCGGCTGATTCTCGAGCTTCGTCTTATTGCAGATGTCGGCCTGGTGGGCTACCCGAATGCCGGCAAATCGACGATGCTGGCGGCCGTATCGCGCGCCAGGCCCAAGATCGCCGATTACCCGTTCACAACGCTGTCTCCCAATCTCGGTATCGTTGAGGTCGCCGGATACAAGCAGTTCAGGATGGCGGACATACCGGGAATAATTGAGGGCGCATCGCTTGGAAAAGGATTGGGGCACGACTTTCTTCGACATATAATGCGCACAAAGGTGCTGCTGTTTGTAATCGACGGCACAGCGGATGAACCGGCGGAGCAGTATACCGCCCTGAGAAAGGAACTGATCGACTTCGATTGGCGTCTCGGAGAAAAACCGTATATTGTGGCGCTGAACAAGATAGACCTGATCTCCGAGGCTGACATTGACACCAAAAGCAACTCCGTTGATCCGAATTGCATACCGACGAGCGGAAAAACCAAAGAGGGCATGGATAGATTGAAAGACGCTCTCTGGAAGATAATTGAGAAACATGTCGACTGATCGCGACAATCTGAAACTCTGGCTGGCGCTCGGACGGGTCCGTCATCTGGGGCCGGTGATGATACGCAGGCTTCTCGGGCATTTCAGGACTCCCGACAGGATATTCGGGGCGTCAGAGCGCGAACTGCTCGGTGTACAGGATGTCGGTCCGCGTCTCGCTGAGTCGATCCTCAAAGGTCCGGATATGGCGTTCTGCGAGAAACAGCTCGAAATCGTCGAGAAACGCGGATTCAGGATAGTAACGGCGGGATCTCCGGAGTATCCGGAACGTCTCAGCCAGATCTACGACCCGCCGCATCTGATCTTCACCAAGGGTGAGATTCGTCCAGAAGATGAAAAGGCTGTTGCGATTGTCGGATCGCGCAAGGCGACGCACTACGGTAAATCTATGGCGGAGAGAATAGCCGGTGAGCTCGCCTCCGCCGGAGTAACCGTCGTTTCGGGATTTGCCAGAGGTGTCGATTCAGTCTCGCATCGTGCGGCAGCAGACGCGAAGGGCCGAACACTCGCAGTGTTCGGCTGCGGACTGGATATCATCTACCCGCCGGAGAACCGTAAGCTATACGCCGAACTTCCGGAGCACGGAGCGTTGATATCGGAGTTTCCATGCGGCTCCAAACCCGAGCCGCAGAATTTCCCGAGACGCAACCGGATCATATCCGGCGTATCGCTCGGCGTGGTCGTGATCGAGGCCGGTGAGAGATCGGGGGCGCTTTTGACCGCACGTCATGCTCTCGAACAGAACCGCGAGGTGTTCGCGGTGCCGGGAAACATCACATCGACCGCGAGCTCAGGCACCAACGAGCTGATCAAACAGGGGGCGCATCTGGTGACATCCGGCGAGGACATCCTGACACAGCTCGAGTTCATACTTCCGAAAGAGACGACCTCTCAAGTTACGGTTCCGCCGCCTGACTTGGAACCGGAGCAGACCAAATTGTATGAAATCTTGACGGATGAACCGATACATGTGGATACAATCTCGCGTCGACTCGGTATCGACGTGCCTCGAATTCTGACAACTCTACTCGAGATGGAGCTCATGGGCGTGGTCCAGCAGGTGCCCGGGAAAAAGTTTGTTAAATCGAATCTGAACAAGTATAATGGATGATAAGGCTTGGTTGAGCGGGACATCACGATAACAAACAAACTTGGGCTGCACGCCAGGCCATCGGCGCAGCTTGTCAAGACTGCCTCGAAATTCAAGTCCGAGGTCTATATCACGCGCGATGAGCTTACGGTCAACGGCAAGAGCATCATGGGCGTGATGATGCTGGCTGCTGAGATGGGCAGTGTGCTGACATTCAAGACCGAAGGTCCCGACGAAAAAGAGGCCATGGATGCTATTGAACAGATCATCAGGTCCCATTTCGGAGAAGAATGACATTGACGGATGATATCGGCACAGCCGTACTGAACGGCCTCGCAGGGTCACCCGGCCTTGCCTACGGCTACGCGTTCATTCACTACGAAAAACTCGGCAAAGTCCGCATGGAGACAATCCATGCGAGCGGCGTTCAGAACGAACTGAAACGGCTGGACAACGCAATCTCGCGCAGCAAGCAGGAGCTCGAAGCTCTGCGTGTCGAGGCATCCAACTCCGTAGGAAACGAGCTGTCGCGTATTTTTGATGCGCAGATGATGATCCTCGAGGACAAGGACTTCCTCGACAAGGTCAGGCAGTCGCTGGTGGCGCGTCCGCGCAATGTAGAATGGGTGTTCCAGCAGGAGATTAACAAGACAGTTCGGTCACTCGCACGTTCGAAGGATAAGTACATGCGCGAGATGATCTCCGACATCAATGCCGTCACGGCCAGGCTCCTGCACAACCTCTCTGGTATCGACAGTATAGGTCAGAGGATGCCGAAATCGCCGGTCATCGCATTCGCACCCTTTTTCTCGCCCGACGAGATAATGAATATGAAAGACTCGAATGTCACTGGATTCGTGGCGGAGACCGGCGGGCCGACATCACACATGGCGCTCTTCGCGAGAGCGCTGGGCCTTCCGGCAGTGATCGGTGTCAAGAATGCGCTAAAGACTATCAATCCGAGTCAGCAGGTTCTGCTCAACGGCGCGCTCGGAGAAGTTGTCATATCGCCGTCGAAAAAAGAGTGGAACTCGTTCAAGAAACGTGTGGAAACCTCCCGCAGACAAGCCCGCCAGAGGCTCGCCAAGCTCTCCGACATCCCATCCGAAACCAGGGACGGCCGCGAGGTTGGCGTCACTGCGAACTTGGAGGTGCCGAGCGACTATGACCACGCGCTTTCCGACGAAAACATAGGAGTCGGGCTGTATCGCACGGAATTTCTCTACCTGAACCGTGGCGACTTTCCGGAAGAAGAGGAGCAATTCGAGACCTATCGGAAGATTGCAGAGGAGTTTAATCCAAACCCGGTCACGCTTAGAACTTTCGATCTCGGCGGCGACAAATTTACACAGCATTTCAAGAACAACGGTGAACCGAACCCTGCCCTCGGATGGCGCGCGATACGGTTCTCGCTCGATGTCCCAAGGATATTTCGCTCGCAGCTCCGTGCAATGCTGCGCGCGTCGGCATACGGCAACATCCGGATAATGCTGCCGATGATCTCGAGTGTGGAGCAAATCGTGCGCGCGAAGAGAATAATCACGAGTGTTAAGAAAGATCTGAGAAGGCGCAAGATTGAATATGACGATGGTGTGCAGGTCGGGATTATGATTGAGATACCTTCCGCCGCGATAATGGCGCACCGTCTGGCTCTCGAAGCCGACTTCTTCTCGATCGGTACGAATGACCTTACGCAGTACACGCTCGCTGTCGACAGGAATCACACCAAGGTCGCGAAATGGTACCGTGAGTATCATCCCGCTGTCCTGCGGTTCATCTCGCACACAGTACAGGCCGGGCACGACAACGATATCCCGGTTAGCATATGCGGTGAGCTCGCGGGTGATCCGCGGGCGTGCAAGATGCTCGTGGGATTCGGAGTAGACAGCTTGTCGATGTCGCCGAATGCCATACACACGGTAAAGGCGTTGATACCGACGTTCACGTATGAGGCGGCGAAGGAATTCGCCGAGAAGATACTGACCATGCAGAGTGCGGTTGAAGTTGAGAATCTTGTCAACGAGGACTTCGAGGCTAACTCATAATCTCACGGATGGAGACTGAGAATGAAATCTGACATGAAATTCTTCATAGATACGAAGAAGGAACTCGACCCGGATGGAATGTACGAAGATATCGTAGCATTTCCGGAACATATGAAGGACGGCAAGCAGATTGCCGATTCGGCCAAACTGCCGAGCTTGCCCATCGACGAAATCCGGCAGATTGTCGTCTGCGGTATGGGCGGCTCCGCAATCGGTGGGGACCTCGTTCGCGCCTATCTCGGAAAGGACCTCCAGATACCGATGGTTATCTGCCGCCACTACGAGGTTCCGCCATGGGTTGGCAAGTATACGCTCGTTATCGGATCGAGCTACTCCGGCAACACGGAGGAGACTCTGAGCGCGATATCGAGCGCAGCCGACCGGGGCGCAAGGGTCATCTGCATAACCACCGGCGGCAAACTCAAAGAGATGGCGGGAGACAATAACTGGCCGGTAGTTACAATTCCGAAAGGAATGATGCCGCGTGCGGCCCTCGCCTACTCGTTTATTCCTCTTCTTGTGACTATGTCGCGATTCGGTTTTGTCAAAGATTGCGATAGGGAAATCCCAGGAGCCATTGAGGATGCGAAAAAACGAGCGACCGCGTACTCGCTCGAATCAGGCGACAACGCCGCGGTAAAACTCGCTCGTCGGGTCCACGGTCGAATCCCGATAATCTATGCCGGACCGGATTTCATCGATGCCGTCGGCGTACGTTTCAAGGGCCAGATTTGCGAGAATTCCAAGCAACTGGCATTCGTCAATGTCTATCCCGAGTTCAACCATAACGAACTGGTCGGCTGGGAGATATACGAGCCGTTTGCGAAGAAGCTGATTGTCATAACCCTCCGTGATGACAATAACCACAAGCGCGTCGATGCCCGCATGGACATCGTGAACCGGTGGCTCGCGGAGCGCGATATCGAACACTTCGACATGACAAGCGACGGCGACAGCCTCCTTTCCCGGATGATCTCGCTCATCCAGTACGGGGATTTTACGAGCTGGTATCTCGCCATGCTCAACGGCGCGGATCCGTCGCCGGTCAGAGTCATCGACTATCTCAAGGGCGAACTGGATAAGGTCTGATGCGAATTCTCGCGTTCACACTGCTTCCAGCATTACTGATTCTCTTGTCGAGCAGCCCCGGGTTTGCTCAGGAGAGTTCTGTCTCCGATGATTTCTTCCGCGTCGGACGGACCAATGCGCTTCTGCTTTTGGTCGTGTTTTCGGTCGTAGTGCTCTTCTACATCTATCGCGCGCGCAGAGGTGCGCCGCTCTACATTCGCAAGCTCCCGGGGCTGGAGGCAGTCGACGAGGCTGTCGGCCGTGCAACGGAGATGGGACGCTCGGTTCTATTCATACCGGGAATTCAGGACCTCGACGACATCCAGACTATCGCGGGGCTTTCTATACTCAGCCGGGTAGCCAAAATCACGGCAACCTACGATACTCCGCTGCTCGTACCGATTCTCTATCCGCTCGCATTTGCGGCCGGTCAGGAGGTTGTGCGGCAGGCGTATATCAACGCCGGTCGTTCCGACTCGTACGACGAGGACTCGGTGCGCTATATCGCGGGCGAGCAGTTCGCGTACGCGGCGGCGGTGAACGGTATCATGACCCGCGAGAAACCCGCAGCGAACATATTCATGGGTTCGTTTTTTGCCGAGTCGCTCCTTCTTGCGGAAACCGGTAACGCGACGGGCGCAATACAGATCGCCGGCACTGCGAATCCCGAGCAGTTGCCGTTCTTCATCGCGGCGTGCGACTACACAATCATGGGCGAAGAGCTTTATGCGGCATCGGCATACCTCTCGAAAGAACCGCTGATGCTCGGGAGTTTGAAAGGGCAGGACCTGATCAAGGTTCTGCTCGTTGGTATAATGCTGCTCGGTGCACTGCTCGCAATCATCGGTACCGGCAGCGACTTCCTGATAGACCTTCTCAAAACCGCATAGATTTGACTTGCAAACAACGCCCGCCTTCAATAGCTTTTCAACTGAAGCAAGACAGCAAACACCGACCGTTCCCGGCAGAATTGCCTGAAAGACAGCATTGAGATGACGGAGCGCGAGAGAATCTCCAGGCGGGTCCTGGACCTGACCGGATGGGCACGACACGAAAATTATCGCATTTTGGCTGACACATCGGACTGGATGGATATCCTGCGCGGAGATATTATTCGTCTCGGCGGTAAAGACTTCGTTGTAAAGGGCAATCAGCACGAGACGCGGTTCGGCATTGCCGATCAGCCGAAGATGTGGGTTTTCAACGCCGTCGATCTCGAAACCGGCGGACAGAAGATAATCAAGACCGTGTTCGAAGAAGATTTCCACGTCCACGTCGGTGTCTTCAAGATACACTGCTACCGCAGTCCGGAAAAGGAAAGCTACGTGCTCGATATCACCCGGGGAGACAACCGCTTTATGCAGGGATATATGGTGATGGACGATCGTGAGAACAAGGTTCGTGTGATCGATTTCATAAAGGGTGACACGCACTTCAACTACATCCACGCCATAGACAAGCCGCATGAGCAATATTTCCATGAAGACCTTCCGCAGCTCCTGCGCAACCTGGTTGTCTGTTTCGAGGCGATAGATTTCCTGCACCAGCACGGCACCTGCCACGGTGACATTCGCAATGACCATATAATCATCGACGCAGAAACCGGCGACTACAAATGGATTGACTTCGACCTGAATCAACACGTATCTGATTACGATGTCTGGAGCCTCGGGAACATTGTCAATTATGCTGTCGGGAAGGGGATAACCTCCTTTCAACAGGTGATGCGCAGCAGTCGTATCGCCGACGAAGTGAAAGAGAGCCTGACCAATGCCGACGCATCCGCATTTTTTGAATACAGGATCATGAATCTGGAGAAGCTCTATCCGTATATTCCACCGAAGTTGAGCCGGATACTTAAACACTTTACATATCAGCCGGACGAGTTCTACCCCTCGTGTAGAGAGCTGATTGATGACTTCCGTGAGATGTTGGAAATCGAGTTTGCTGGAAAGTGATGTGATGATCTGCCGATCAGTTAAATAGACCGTTAGCAGGATTGGCCATGAAATGAAGACTGCAATCATCGGAGGCGGCCGTGGCTGCCAGGCAATCATAGAGCTCGCCAAGAGTGCATTTCTCAAGGAGCTGCAGCTCGATATCCTTCTGGTTGCCGACGTCGACCCGAACGCTCCGGGAATGCGCCGCGCCCGCGAATACAAAATCGAAACCACTACAGACATGATGAACGCCCTCCGTCATCCCGGAGTGGAGCTGATAATAGAACTGACCGGATCGGATGAGGTTCTCCGAGAGATATACGGCTTGCTCCCCGAGGGGATGAAGCTGATTGACCATACTTTCGCGCACATCTTCTGGGACCTTGTGAATGCCCAGGAGGAGAGGCGAAACCAGCTCGAGGAGATGACACGGCTGGAGCGCGATGTCGAGAAAGAACGCAGGTTCCTGCAGAATCTTTTCGATACGCTGCCCGACCTCGTGGTGGTTCTTGGAACCGACAGAAAGATCACCAAGGTCAACGCCAGTTTCGCACGGTTTTTCGATATCACGCCGAAGGATGCTATCGGGAAGACCTGCAGCGAGTTGTTCGAGGGTACCCAGTTCGCAAAACAGTGCGCGGAAACCGCGCCGATTCTGAACCAGGTTTACGACTCCGCTCAGCCGCGAACTGTAATCTGGAGAACCGAACCTCCAAACGAAACCCACTGGGAGGTCACCCGGACGCCGGTTTTCGGTTCGGACGGACGTCTCGAGGAAGTTCTCGCTATCTGGCATAAGATCACCGAACGGGTGAGGCTGCGCCAGGAGATCGAAACTCACGAACAGCGCTTCCGGAGCTTCATCGATTCGGCTCACGACTGGATTTCGATCAAGGACCTCGAAGGGCGCTACATTGCGGTCAACCCGGCCTGCGCGCGAGCCTTCAGTATGGAAGTCGAGCAGTTTATCGGTAAGACGCCCGATGAAATACTCTCCAAACCGCTCGCAAGGATCATCCAGAAGCATGACGACGAGGTTATACAGACGAACAGCCATCATATCTATGACGAGGTCTACCAGCTCGACGGTCGCGACCATTTTTTCCAGACCACCCGGTTTCCGCTGACGGACTATAAGGGAGAAACAGTCGGCGTCTGTACAATTGCCCGGGATGTTACGTCGGAAAAAGAACTCCGCGATCAGCTCGTCCAGGCCGAGAAACTCGCGGCGGTTGGCAAACTGGCGGCCGGGGTTGCGCATGAGATAAACAACCCACTAACCGGCGTTCTGGCCTATGCCGAGGACTTAACCGACGAACTCGACAAATCCTCGCCGCACCAGGAGGACCTTCAAGTCATCATTCGTGAGGCGCTGCGATGCCGGGATATCGTTCGAAATCTCCTCGATTTCGCGCGTCAGGAAGATCCCAAATTCGAAACAGCCGACCCGAATCTGGTTGTTGAACAGGCGCTCAAGTTGATCGAGAAGCTTCCGCAATTCCGCAATGTTACAATAGAACGTGAGATCGCCGAGGATATCCCGAAGGTCAAGTGCGATCCGCATCAGATTCAGCAAGTGATCTTGAATCTGACACTCAATGCGGCGGATGCAATGCAGGGAATGGGCAGGATCATAGTCAGTACGGAGTTTGAGCGTCGGAGACATAAATGTGTAATCTCGGTACAGGACAGCGGCCCGGGCATTCCGGAGAATCTGATCGACAAGCTGTTCGAGCCGTTCTTCTCGACAAAGGGAACGAGCGGGCTGGGTCTCGCGGTTAGCTGGGGAATAGTCGAACGGCACGGTGGAGTAATCGAGGTCGACATGCCCGAGGATGGCGGTTCCATCTTCAGGGTGATATTGCCCGTGCCGACAAACGACAAATGAATCGGAAACACCAAGTCATCGGAGACGTGATATGGGAGAAGAGATAAAGATACTTGTCGTCGATGATGAACAAATCGTACTCGACTCTATCGCAAAGCACTTGCGCAAGGAACCTTACGAGGTCATCGGCGTGCTGACAGCGCATGAGGGGCTCGATCTCATCAAGAGTGACGACATCGACATGGTTTTGACTGATTTGATGATGCCGGAAATCGACGGTCTGGAGCTGATGAAGTTGGTCAAGGATGACCACCCGAAAATGCCCGTTGTAATGATAACTGGTTACGCCACAATCAATACCGCCCTCCAGGCCACGCAACTCGGCGCATTTGACTACATAGCCAAGCCGTTCTCGAAGAAAGAGTTGCTCGCAGTCGTTCACCGCGCAGTCGATGTGGTAAAAGCCAAGGGCGCCGGATCAGCGCCCGGTGAGGGTTCGAAGAACAACGGCAGCCCCAGAATCGGCGATCCCAGAACCATCGGCGACAGGTCCTGGCTCATGCTCGAAGATGACGGCATGGTCCTTCTCGGTGTGGAGCGGTCGTTCATCCAGACGATAGGCAGGATTCAGACGGTCTATTTGCCGTCGGTCGGCGATGAGATCAGACAGGGAAGCGTATATCTTCAGATATTCTCAACAGATCTGCGTTCACACAACGTGCTATCGCCTCTGTCAGGGAATGTAGTCGATGTTAACCAGAAGGTGATCGATGACCCCGCCACGGCTCTCGAGGACCCATACGGGGATGGGTGGCTGATTCGACTGAAACCATCCAAGTTCGAATTTGAGATCAAAGAACTCGGGCTCTAAGAATTCTTGCCATTTCTGCCGAATAGACGGGTAGGATGACCCGTTTATACATCGTAATTCTCGTCTGCTCGCTATCAATATGCACTGTTTTCTCAGATGTCAGCATAGCGGGCGAATTCGACCTTGATGAGCATCCTCCGTACACCACGGTAGTCGTCTCGCTCGAAGGGGGAATCGACTCGCTCAAGTGTCATCTGCCACCCATTTTGATGCCCGCCGCAGTAGACGCGGCTGCACTCTTCGAAAAGAATAAGCTCCTGATATCTCAGTTCGCCGCATACAATCCGGACAGCCTCGGCGCGCTGTTCAATTACATTCAGTTCAAATCTTTCAGCACCGAGTTTTTCGACGACTCATTCGGTGAATTGGGGGCGGATCTAATACGACGTGACCTCGATCTGTACATCTTCGCATTCGACATCGACAAAGACAGCGCAGAGCTGTTCGCGCACGACAAATTCAAGGCCATGTGGAGCCACTATGAAAATCTCGCTCAGCGAATCGTTGATGACCTGAATACACTGATGGAGACGCATGAGCATTTCGTCGGGGCATATATCGCGGATTTCTTCCTGCTGCTATCTGTAAGCTCGCCCGCCGAAAAGCGCAAATTCCCACAGTTCGCGGAGGCAATGGAGAATGTGTTCATCAAGCGCAAGCCGATCATAATCGCGACCCCGTATGCTACTGCCGAGGCTGCGGAGAAGCCGGTAGTGCAGCTTCATTACCTGGAGGAGATGATTCAGATGAGCTTTCCGGTAGTCCACGAGGATGGATCGCTGAAGTGGGAGCTCGTTTTCTATCTGAATAGAGAATCAGCGGAGACGCTTACCAACTTTGTCGAATAGGCGAATTGAGGATCGGGGCACGCTGAATGCCACTTTCTCTCCAACCTGCGCGTTATTCTGTGGGCCGGTCGAGATAATAACATCGGTACTTCCGAGAGTCCCGTAGATAAACCGACTGCTGCCGACATATTCAGTAGCTGTAACGGTCATTGAAAGATCACCGTCTCCGTCAACCGTGCACTCCTGGGGACGGAAGCCTATAGTGACTGTCTCTTCCTGAATCTCAAGCGGCATATCGAGAGTGACTTCGCCGTATTCGGGAATAGAAGCCACGTTGACGTCGATACTGCATCCCTCCAGCAGGTTCATTCGTGGCGATCCGATAAACAGCGCAACGAATGTACTATCGGGGTCATCGTAAATCTGCTTCGGAGAGCCGATCTGCTGAATCACGCCATCATCGAGAAGGACTATTCTGTCACCCAAAGTGAGAGCCTCCTCCTGGTCGTGTGTGACATACACTACAGTGGCGTCCAGCTTACGCATCAGTTTCTGAATCTCAGTTCGCATCGTCACTCGCAGCTTGGCATCGAGATTTGACAGCGGCTCATCGAACAGGAAGAGCTTCGGCTCGCGCACGAGCGCCCTTCCGAGCGCCACGCGCTGGCGCTGTCCGCCCGATAGTGTGCGCGGTTTCCGTTCGAGCATAGGCGCGAGACCGAGCAGGTCGGCGGCGTGCTCCACTCGGCTCCGTATCTCTGCTTTCGGCAGTTTGGCCATACGGAGCGGGAACGCGATGTTCTGATATACGGTCATATGCGGATAGAGCGCATAGTTCTGGAATACCATTGCCACGTCACGCCTTCGAGGCTCGACCTCGGTAACATCGCTATTCTCGATCAACACACTGCCGGAGTCGGGAGACTCGAGGCCGGAGATGATCCTCAGCAACGTAGACTTGCCACAGCCTGACGGACCGAGAAGAACGACGAATTCCCCCTCTGTGATTTCGAGACTGAAATTCTCGATCACACGGGTGCCGTCAAAGGATTTCTCGATATTCCGGAGCGTGAGTTTCTGCATCATGCAACGAAAATATCCAAAGGATGGAAACGTTGCAAGCCAATTAGATGTTGAAACCAGATTGAGCGATGCTATATTGCAGGAAACCTGCCCAAACTGAAGGAGAGAGCGATGCCGGTAATCCCCGAGGATATATTCAAGGCCTACGATGTACGCGGAATCTACGGACAGAATCTGAACAGCGAGATAGCTTATCTGTTCGGGCGAGGGCTCGGACAGCACCTCAATTCCCAGAATGCCGTTGTAGGACGGGATATGCGGGTTTCATCCGAGGACCTGTCAAAGGAAGTCATCCGAGGGCTTGTGGATGAGGGTGCCGATGTAACCGATATCGGTCTCGTTTCCACCGATGGTCTCTATTTCGCGGTGGGGCAGTTCGGGCATGACTGTGGTGTGATGGTGACAGCGTCCCACAATCCCCCGGAATACAACGGGTTCAAGGTCTGTAAAACCGACGCAGTTCCTCTGTCCGGTGATGTGGGGCTTGGCGAAGTCCGGGATATAATGAAGCAAGGTGTTGGGGAACCTGTGGGCGGCGGCAAAGTCAAGACCATGGATATATCCGAACAGTACAGCCAGCATGTTCTCTCATTCATCGATATTTCGAAGATCAAGCCGTTCAAAATCGCGATCGATGCCGGTAACGGCATGGCGGGCAAGACCCTGCAACCCGTGTTCGAGAAACTCCCGTGTGATGTGATCCCGATGTATTACGAACTTGACGGGTCCTTTCCGAATCATCTCGCATCCCCTATAGAGCCCGAAAACATCGAGGATCTTCGCAAAAAAGTCAGCGAGACAAACGCCGATCTTGGAGCCGCATTTGACGGTGACGCAGACCGGATGTTTTTGGTCGATGAGAACGGAACACCCCTGGGAGGGGACATCGTCACGGCGATAGTGGCAAAGAGCCTTCTGAAGAAGGAGCCGGGCGCCACTATCCTGTACAACCTGATCTGCTCGAAGACAGTCCCGGAGACGGTCGAGAGAAACGGCGGGACAGCAATCCGCACTAGGGTTGGACACGCGCTCATCAAGCCGTTGATGAAGGAGAAGAACGCGGTTTTCGGCGGCGAGCACTCGGGGCATTTCTACTTCCGCAATAACTGGTTTGCCGACTCCGGGCTTATCGCGCTGCTCGTCTGCCTCGAGCTGTTGTCTGTCGAGGGAAAGAAACTCTCTGAGCTTGTGTCAGAGATCGATCCCTATGTCAGGTCGGGCGAAATCAATTCGACGGTGGATGATATCGAAGGCAGGTTGAATGCTGTGAAGGAGGAATTCAACGATGCACATATCGATACGCTGGATGGTGTGACGGTCGATATGGGCGACTGGTGGTTCAATCTGAGACCGTCCAACACCGAACCTCTGCTGAGACTGAATATGGAAGCCAGGAATAAGCGCCTCCTGGACGAAATGTTGCCCAGAGTACTCAAAATTGTGCGTGGCGACTAAAGCAAAACGAGCTCCGGTTCGACATATATAAAAGCGGGCAAAGGAATTGGGAATACGTATGAAGGCATCGGTTCTGATCGTCGACGACGATCCAATGCTGCTTTCACTCCTTTCGGACACTCTGAGTTCTGTCGGATATGAGATCAGATCGGCTCCGAACGGCGAGGAAGCCTTAGAGAGAATCAACAACGGTGATGGTGATGTTGACATAATCATAGCCGATATCAGCATGCCGGGTATCGACGGCCTCGAATTGCTGAGACGTGTGAAGAGCCGGCGGCCGGATCTTCCGATGATTCTCATGACCGGCGTTTCGATGCAGGGTATCCGAACGAAAGCTCTCGAGGATGGCGCTGACGGTTTCCTCGACAAACCTTTTCGCCTCGCCGCTGTCGAGAAGCTTATGTCACGGCTTCTAAACGGCGATCCCGCGCACAGCGATCGCATTATGATAATTGATGACAATGCGGAGCATCTCGAATCGCTTAAGGATGTTCTGACTGAAGGCGGTTACGAGGTATTGTGCGCCGAGAACGGCGAAGAGGCTCTTCTGATGATTAAGCGCGGCAGCGTTGACACCGTGATAACCGATTTCAGAATGCCCGAAATGAACGGCATCGAGCTGGCGCGGCGAATCAAGAAGATGTCGCCTTCGACGCAGGTGATTGTCTACTCGGGATATGCCCCCAATGATCAGGAAGCCTCTGAGATCAGATCTGCTGCGGACGCGTTTCTGACTAAGCCAATCAGTCTCGATCAGATGAACGATATACTGGCACACGCCTGATTCTCAATCCCTGGTTTGCAACACCTCGAGCATCTGTCCGAGCAGTTTCTCATTCGCACAGACGGCCTCTCCCTTGAAGATATCGAATTCGCCCCCGGAGAAGTCGGATGTCTTCGCCCCGGCCTCCTCAACGAGGAGCTTACCGGCGGCCGTATCCCATGCTGACAGCTTCAGCTCCCAGAAGCCATCGAAGATACCCGAAGCGGTGTAGGCCATATCGAGCGCAGCGGAACCGGCTCTGCGTATAGCGCGGCATCTCTTGTAGAAACGCGCGAAATGATCGAGGTTGTCGACATCCGATTCACGGATATCGTACGGAAACCCGGTAGCGAGTACCGTTTCGGAGATCTCTGTCTCATCCGATACATGTATCTGGCGCTTGTTGCAGTATGCGCCCTCGCCCTTAACCGCGTAGAACATCTCATCGAGTATTGGATTGTAGATCACGCCAGCGGAGATCTCGCCCTCCTGTTCGAGCGCCATCGAAACGCACCATACGGGGAATCTGTGGGCGTAGTTGGTTGTGCCATCGAGAGGATCGACAATCCAGCGGAACTCGGAATCGTGGTGGACGTCAGTCTCCTCCTCCGCCAGGATCGAATGAGTCGGATATTTATCTTCTATTGCCGAATGGATTAGCCGCTCGGCCTTTAGGTCCATTTCAGTAACGAGGTTAACTTCGCCCTTCTTTTCTATCTTAATATCTCGAGCGAATCCATCCAACAGCAGCGTTCCCGCCTGATGGGCGACATCCCGCGCGAATCTCAGATACTCGTTCATTTCGATACTTCCTCTCCTGCCACCTGTTCCGTGTCCTGTAGTCGATACTGCAATTGATAGAGCTTCCAGTAGATACCCTTCTTTTCGAGCAATTCGTCATGCGTCCCCATTTCGCGCAATTCGCCCTTGTGCAGGACGATAATCCGGTCGACCTTCTTGATCGTGGAGAGCCGGTGAGCGATTACGATAGACGTACGGTTTTCCATGAGCCGATCGAGTGCCTCCTGGATCAGCATTTCGGTCTCGGTATCGACCGATGATGTCGCCTCATCCAGTATCAACACCTTCGGGTCATGCGCGAGAGCGCGGGCAAACGACAGTAGTTGTTTTTGCCCGACCGAAAGCGATACACCGCGTTCGCCGATTCTGAATTTGTAGCCGCCGGGGAGCGTGCGGATGAACCTGTCGAGATTGACATCCTTAGCAGCCTGAATCAACTTGTCATCGCTGATCTCCTCATCACCGAGGCGGATGTTCTTGTCGACCTCACCTGAGAAGAGGTAGACATCCTGCAGCACCAGCGCGATCTTGTCACGGATATCGGCTATGGAAAGTGTGCGAATGTCGTGCCCGTCGAGGAGTATCTGCCCCTTCTGATAGTCATAGAATCGCAGAATCAACGACGACAGCGTGGTCTTCCCGGCTCCGGTCGCGCCCACAATCGCTACTTTCTCGCCGGGCTTGATCTTAAATGTCATATCTTTCGCCACCCAGTCCTCATCGTTGTAGGCAAACCAGACATTCTTGAATTCGACCTCGCCCCTGCAGTCCTCCCAACGGACCGGGTTTTTCTGCTCGCTGAAGTCCGGCTCGGTGTCGAGGACGCGGAATACCTTCTCCGCGGCGGCCATCGCCGCCTGCAGGATATTGTACTTCTCGGAGAGGTCCATGATCGGCCGGAAGAATCTCTCAATGTACTGCGTAAATGCTACGAGCGTACCGAAAGTCAGCGCGCCCTCTATTACCTGTCCGCCTCCATACCAGATTATCAACGCAAGCGATACAGCAGAGAAGACTCTAACGATCGGGAAAAATATGGCGTAATAGATGACTGATTGATGGTGCCCCTTCATCAGGTCGCGGTTGATTCCCGAGAATCGTGAGTACGTCTTCTTCTCTCTGCCGAATAGCTGCACGATCGACATGCCCGAGACATTCTCCTGAATGAACGCGTTGAGCCGCGCTATGTGCCGTCGGATCGTGCGATATGTATCCCGCACCCTGGCTCGAAAGAGAAATGCCGCGATTGTCAGGAACGGCAATGCGGTCAATGTAACGAGCGCGAGTTTAACATCGATTGCGAGCATGAAGCCGATGATACCGAATACAGTGACCAGGTCCCCGATTATGGTCACTACACCGGACGAGAGCAACTCGTTGAGCGAGTTGATGTCGGTAGTCACTCTTGTCAGCACTCGCCCAACGGGATTTCTGTCGAAAAACCGAATATTCATAGACTGAATGTGCTCGAAAATCTCCATGCGCAGGTTGTAGACCGCCTTCTGGCCGACCCACTGCATAGTGTAGAGCTGCGCCCAGGTAACGAGGAACGCGAGAACCAGTATGCCGAGATACGCCAGCGAAATTATACCGAGCCCCTCGAGGTCTTTCTGGACCACGTAGTTGTCGATAGCGTATTTTACAACAATCGGACCTGCGAGCTGAAGCAATGATCCAACAATGAGAAGAAAAGCCGCAAGAGATACCCATCCGATGTACGGCCGGAGATACTTGAGCAGCCGTTTCATCAGACGCGTATCGTACGCCTTTCCGGTTACCTCATCCATGTCGAAATACTCAGCCACTATAGCTGCTCCAATTGCTCTTCGAGTTCCTGTCGGCGCACAATGTCCGCATACAGCTCGCAGGTCGACAGAAGGCTCTCATGCGAGCCGGAATCGATGACGCAACCTTCATCGATCACGTGAATCAGATCTGCCTTCTTGATCGTCGAGACCCTGTGCGACACAAGAATCGTAGTACGCGTGCTCATAACATCATCGAGGCCGGAGAGGATTTTATCCTCGGTGGCCGTATCCACCGCCGAGAACGCATCATCGAGAATCAGTATATCGGGATCGCGAATAATAGCCCTCGCGAGAGCGGTGCGTTGCTTCTGCCCACCCGATAGAGTTACGCCTCGTTCGCCAATGACAGTATCATAGCCTTTCGGGAAGCCCTCTACGTCTCCCGCAAGTCCGGATCTTACCGCAGCCTTTTTGACCTCATCTCTGTCAACGACATCCATTCCGAGCGCGATATTCTCATCGAGCTTGTCCGAGAAAAGGAATGATTCCTGCGGCACATAGCCGATCATTTTTCGCAGTTTCCCGAGCGGTATGGTGTTTATGTCCACGCCGCCAATTTCGAGCTTGTCGTCCGGTATCTGGTAGTTTCTTATGATCAACTCGACGATCGTTGACTTGCCCGAACCGGTTCGTCCAACGAGCGCGGTTGTCTTACCGGCCGGTATCTCGAGCGAGACATCCTTAAGGATCAGCCTCTCGGTGCCGGGATATATGAACGACAGATTGTTGAACTTTATTTCGGGTTCGAGATCGCCGACTTCCCGGGTCTTCTCCGTGTCGCGGACGTCCGGTTTGATTTCGAGTATCTTCTGGATTCTGTGCAGCGATGCTTTCCCTCGCTGATAGAGGGTGATCGTCCAACCGACCGCCATAACGGGCCACACGAGCGACGCGAGATAAAGCATAAACGCCACCAGCACACCGAGGCTCATGGCATCGGCAATAACCTCACGGCCGCCAAAATAGATCACTATGGCCATGATAATACCGACCTCGAGCGCGACGATTGGATGGAAAAGTCCCTGGAGCCTTGCGAGCTTGAGATTGAGATCGACATATTCCCTGTTCAGCTCATCAAAGTCCTCGCTCTGATTCTTCTCCTGGTTGTATGCCTTGACAACCCGGACACCTGCGAGATTCTCCTGCACGAACGCCGACATGGTCGAGAAATGGGTTTGAATCTTGTAGTTCAGCGAATAGACAAATGCCGCAACCTTCTTGAACGTGTATGCGAGGATCGGAAACGGTAGTAGCGCGATGAGGGTCAGTTTCGGACTCAGAATCACCATCAATGTGAGGGCAATAGCGCCCGCAACGAGAGTGTTGGAGATATGCATAATCGCCGGCCCCACCATCATCCGCACCGCTTCGATATCATTCGAAATCCTCGCGATGATGTCACCGGTCGGAGTTCGGTTGTAAAACGACCGCGGCAACTCAAGGAGCTTGGCCGCAAGCTCATTCTTTAGATCGAACTCAATGTATCTCGAGGCCCAGATGATCGTCCTTCTGAGCGCAAACAGGAAGAATCCGCTGATCAGGGCAACAGCGACGATCTTGACGGCATCGGTCAAGAGCGACATGCTCGTAGCCTTGTCGGCCTCTATGCTCTCGATGGCGTCCTTCACCAGCCACGGCGCGATCATCTGGAATGTGTTCGTGAGCACTATAGCGAAAGCGCCGGCAATGAAGTACTTGCGGTACTTCTTGACATATCCGAAGAGCCTCTTGATGTCCTTATTCTGGTCAGCCATATCTCACAGGGTTTGTGTCGTGAACTGATCCCCAACTATATACAGAACCAACCTCAGGTTCTTACGTTCTATTTGTTGGAACCTACATAGGTATTATCTTTATGTCAAACGGTTACACAGAGCACAAGTTCCTATGCGACACTACAGTCGGCAAACTGGCGAAGCTCCTGCGTATGATAGGTCTCGACACAGAAATGTGCCCGAGCCACAAACCGTCGGATGTACTCGATATGGCGCTCGAACAGAAGAGGACTATTCTGACCCGCAATTCTGTTATAGCCGAGATGAAGCTCGCGAGGAATGTCTTACTTTTGCACGCGTACGAACCTTATGATCAGTTGCGTATTGTGCTGGAACACTTCGACATACATATCGACAAGAGCCGGGTCCTGAGCCGCTGTATGGTGGACAATGCCGAGCTTCACGACGTACCGAAAGAAGATGTCAAGGAGAGAGTCTGGCCGTATGTGTATAAAACGCAGGATGAGTTCAGGATATGTCCCGAGTGCGGAAGAATTTACTGGCCCGCAACGCACGTTAATGCTATGATTGATAAGCTCAAAGAAGAGAACCTTCTGTAGAAGCGGTTTATCATGAACTTTCTTGGACTGACCGACAAAGAAGCGGACTACAAACGCTCCGGTTACGTTGTTCTTCCCGTACCATATGAACAGACAACGTCTTTCGGCAAGGGCACGGCATTCGGGCCAACCGCAATACTGAAGGCTTCCCAGGAAGTGGAATTGTACGATGAGGAGCTCGGGTTCGAGCCATACCGATGTGGGATAGCGACATCGGGAACACTCGAGCCGACTTCGGCCGGACCGGAACGAATGGCGGCAATTGTCGACGAGGCTGTCGGACAGATTCTGGCCGACAACAAGATGCCGATCACACTCGGTGGCGAGCACTCGATCTCGGTCGGCCCGATCCGGGCATGTGCGAAGATGTTCGACAATATCTCGGTCCTGCAGATTGACGCCCACGCCGATCTCCGCGATTCATATCAGGGAGACAGATTCTCCCACGCTTGCGCGATGGCACGAATCCGCGAGATAACAGATCGCACGGCAGGTGTCGGCGTACGAAATTACTGCGCTGAAGAAGCGAAGTATATAGCGGACAATAATGTACCCATCCTGCTTGCCCAGGATATCCACTCGGGAAGCCGAAAGATCGAGGATGCGCTGGAGTATCTGACCGAAAACGTGTACGTCACAATCGATCTTGATGGATTCGATCCATCCATCGTGCCGGGCGTCGGTACGCCTGAGCCGGGCGGACTCGGATGGTATGAAACGCTCGGTCTGTTCAGAAATCTCTGCGCTGCCAGGAGAATCGTCGGGTTTGATGTCGTCGAGCTGATGCCCCTTCCGCCCAGCCTCGTCTCAGACTTCACAGCAGCCAGGCTCATCTACAAGCTGATCGGGTACATAGAGGCCTCGAAGCAATAATTTCGGCTTGGAAAAAACGCAAATTCGGCTATATTCCATCCGGTATTTTCACGTCATGCGGCTGTGGAGTCGTAGTTTCGTTAGACATGGGATATCGGAGGTAGAATCTTGATTCGCATCTTACGTTACCTGTCTCAGGCGGCGTTTCTCGGAATTGTCGTCTATCTCGCGCTCGGACTCGGATCACACAGCTTCGAGAACTACTGTCCCTTCGGCGGTGTTGAGGCTCTGTACACCGTATTCACTGAGAAGCAGTTCACATGCGCGCTTGCACCGCTTAACCTGTCGCTAATGATAGGTGTGGTAGCTCTCACACTGCTCACCAAGCGGTCATTCTGTGGTTGGGTCTGTCCGCTCGGTACGATTGCTGAGTGGATCAACAAACTCGGCGACAAAGTATGGAAAAGGCGCCCGCGACTGCCGTTAACGGCTGACAGATATCTCAGGCTGCTGCGGTATGCTGTGCTCGCGATCATTCTCTACTACACATACAAGGTCGGTGAACTCATTTTCAGAGGGTACGATCCGTTTTACATAATCTTCTCCGGCGCAGGGCACGAGACCCTCGGGTGGATCAGCTTCAGTGTGCTGGGAGCGTTCGTCGTGCTGTCGTTCTTCCAGCCAATGACATTTTGTCGCTATTTCTGTCCACTCGCGGCAGTTCTCGATCCGTTCTCCAAAGTCGGCTTGATACGAATCAGCAGGAATGCGCAGACCTGCACGGACTGCACTCTCTGCAATAAGGTATGTCACTTCGGTGTCGAGCCGATGAAGTACGAGAAAGTTACCCATCGGGATTGTGTTAACTGCCTCGAGTGCGTCGAGGTGTGTCCCGTGAAGGATTGCATGGAAGTAAGAGCGCTTTAGGAGTCAGATATGAGAATACCGAAACTTACCATACCAGTTCTGATAGTTGTTTTCATCGTGGGTGGAATTTTGATCCAGCCGCTATTCTACTTTCCGACTACCGAGGTTGCGCTCGGTAGTGAAGGCGACTCTACGGTCGAATTCGTGGTCGATGGCCTCAAATGCAGGGGAACCGCAGGGTTCTTCACAAACATGTTCCTTGAAGTCGACGGCATCGAGAGTATCACCACCTATTCAACGACGAATTCAGCGATTTTTGTGTACGATTCCAAAAAGACAAGTCCTGACAGGATAGCGATGGTATTCGAAAGGGAGTTCAGGACTCAGGATGGATCGTTCACCCAGTTTTTCAAGGAAGTATCGAGAGAAGAGCACTGATCGTCAAATACTGACTACATTCTGCCAGTGAACAAAGTCCGGATGCTTCGCGAGCTTGATCCGGTTGTATGTGTCCGCTATGCGTTGCGTAATCGGTCCGCACTTTCCCGAGCCGATCTTTCGCCCCTCGACCGAGATTATCGCGTTTATCCCGGCGCCGGTCCCGCATATAAAGACCTCATCAGCATTGTAGAGCGTCGGCGATTTGTACTCCCGCTCCTCGATTTTGAAACCCATATCGGAGACGAGTTCGAACACGGTCTTTCGGGTAATGCCGTCCAATACACCAAGCTCAACCGGTGCCGTGATCAGACGTTTGCCCTTGATTGCACAGAGATTCATACCGTAGCCCTCGGTGATGCAGCCTTTCGGGTCCTTGAGAATTGCAAGCTGGCCTCCACGAGAGACAACATCCCTTTGAGCGAGATAAGAGTTGACATACACACCCGTGATCTTGCCGTCGAAAGGCACGGCACTACCCGGGATTCGCGTGTAGCGTGAAAACGAGGCAGAGATTTCGCGGAGCCGGCTCCGCCTGGCCTTGTGGCAGTATATCGCGAGGCCGGTCGGAGACTCTGATCCGAGGCCGAGTGCGGTCAGCGAGCAATAGATCATCGGCCTTACGTATGTGTCCTGCTTCCAGCCGTTCTTGAGTACGAGTTTCCGGATTACCTTGAGGATCTGCCCGGCATCCAAAGACGAAGCGAGATGGAGAATTGCTGCGGTCCTCAGCAGACGGTCTATGTGGTCCTGTGCACGGTGCAGGTTCCAGCGGTGGCGTCCGAGATAAAAAGCCTTCATCCCCTCGAATGCGCAGGTGCCGTAGTTAAACGCGTGTGTCTTTATAGACACACGAGCGCGATTGATGGAGACTATCCTCCCGTTGAAATATGCGTAGTCGTTATCGTTGCGTGAGCTTCTCACGGAGCGCCTCCAGTGCCATTATGTATCCGTACCATCCGAAGCCACAGATCATTCCTCTTGATCCTCTGGCGGTGATTGACGTCTCACGAAACCCCTCTCGGGCGTGGATATTGGTAAGGTGTACTTCGACCACCGGAATCTCCATCCCGAGTATTGCATCGAGTATCGCCACCGATGTGTGCGAGTATCCGGCCGGATTGAGGATTACGCCGTCGAAGTTTCGCGGTGCCGCCTGTAGCAGGTTGATGATCTCGCCCTCGTGATTCGACTGACGGAATTCGACTTGTATGTCACGCTTCGAAGCCTCTATCCTGATTTTCGAGTTTATCTCATCGAGAGACAGGGCGCCATAGATACCCGGTTCGCGCGCTCCGAGGAGGTTCAGATTGGGGCCGTTTATGACGACAATCCTGAGGCTCATACGCGGTTCCATTTTCTGGAGGCTTCGCCGAATGCCTTGCGGAACTGATTTATATCTACCTCAAGCATCTCCGGTTCGGCAAACGCTCTCAGCAACACGAAGCGCGGCTTGCCCTTGAATCGCTTCTTGTCGTTCTTGAGGGAGTTCCACGTGTGGGAATAGTTGATTCCGCCGAGGTCGAAGCGACCGTGCAACCGCTCGATCATATCCTCGCCCCATTCCACGGTCTCGTCATCGAGGCGGAGCAGATTCCTCGAGAGGTAGAGCGCCACGAGCATTCCGAATGCGATCGCCTTGCCATGCGTAATTCTCTTGTATCCGAGAAGCGATTCGATCGAATGCCCCACAGTATGGCCAAAATTGAGAATTCTCCGCAGGTCTTTCTCTCGCGGGTCTTTTCTCACCACACTCACCTTGACCTTCATCCCGGTCTCGACGAGCTCGGGCGCAATAGACAGAATCGTAGCGGAGTTGCCAGGATCGATTGTCTCGAGAAGCCCGGCGAGCTTCCGCGATCGGATAAGCGCCGCTTTCACGAGTTCGGACAGCCCCTCCCGGAGATGCGAAACCTTGAGAGTTTGGAGAAATCCCGGATCGGCGAGTGTAGCAATCGGTTGCCTGACCACTCCGAGGGAGTTCTTGGCAGCCGGGAGATTTACACCGGTCTTGCCGCCTATAGCTGCGTCAACCTGGGCGAGAAGTGTCGTCGGCACGAGGACATGGCGAACTCCGCGCATGAAAGTAGCTGCCGCGAAGCCAACCAGGTCGGTTACGACTCCGCCGCCGATAGCCACGATTATTGAATCGCGATCGGCACCGTTCTCGAGCAGCCAGTTGGCCACACCCATCAGATGGCGCGTGTTCTTTGTTCGCTCACCGGCGGGTAGAGTCAGAATCTGGGCTGAGATGTCCTTTGACCTTCCGACATTGGAAATCCAGCGGGCATGGAAGCTGTCGACATTCTTGTCCGTTATGAAATAGACCGAGCTCGGGTTTTCATCCCCGATGATCTCCGGCAGAGTTTCGAATACCCCTTCTCCCGCTCTGTAGAGTGTGGATTCCCTCGTTGAGGCGTATACGACCATCGACTCAAACATCTTCGGTCTGGCTCCGGTAGATGCTGACTACTTCTCGAGCCACTGCCGATGGTGACACGGAGTCGGTTCTGATCATGTGCTCAATCCTGTTAAAGGCCTTAATCCGAGAATTCAGAATAGACTGTATGATCTCCTTCCGATCACCTTTATGCAGCAGCGGCCTGCTATTCGAGCCGCCAACCCGATCCGCAAGCACATCCGCAGATGCCATCAGACAAATCAGAATCCCGTTGTCGTCGAGATCCCGGAAATTTTCTTCCGGCACGATCATACCGCCGCCAGCCGCTATCACGAGATTGTTTCGCTTGCTGACCGTCTGCACTACCTCGCGCTCGAGTGACCTGAAGTATGCCTCACTCCGTTCGGAGAATATTCTTGCGATAGAGATACCGGTCACGTCCTCAATCATACTGTCTGTATCGATGAAATCCCGTCCGAGCAGGTCTGCAACGAGGTTGCCAACCGTAGTTTTTCCAACACCCATTGGACCGACGAGAACTATATTGTCCTTTTTAGTGGCAATCATTGGCTTTGGCTTAAAAAATCGACAATCATCATCGAGATTATAGCAAGTTCAGCCGAGTTATGCAAGCTGCACAATCTAACGGTCTATTCTACCCTTGATAAACGACTTGAGTCGCCGATAGTTTCCGATTCGAACGTCAGTAAATATCTCGAACGATCTCAGCGCTTGAAAGATGAGCATATCGATACCACCGATTGGCTTCACCCCGCGTGGAAGATTGCGGTCGCCCGCATTGTAGGCCGCCTCGAACACGAAATCCGCGTCCTTGAGGGCATGCTGCACTACTATCTGTTCGGTGGCGATAGGTGTGGCGTTGAAGATCATGTCGACGCTGATACTGTCCATCACCGAACTGAGTTTCGGTAGCGGATATGCCTCGACGTTGTGGAAGCTGTCGAAGTACCCACAATCGGAGAGCATCTCGTTTAACCGCTTGCGACTGCGGTTAACGATGCTGACTCGTCCGACCTTCTTTCGAATGAGATATGCGAGCATGGTCCGGGCCGTACCGCCGGCGCCGATCAGGAGAGCGTGCTTACCCTTTATATCCGGAGCACGGTTCTGTCTGAGGACCTCTGAGATACCGAAGACGTCCGTGTTGTATCCAACGAGCTTGTTACGCTTTCTCAGAACGAGATTCACGGATTTGCACCGCTTGCCGCACTGGTCGATTCTGTCGAGGTGAGGAGTGATATCATTCTTGAACGGAATCGTAACATTGAAACCGGCTACATTCAAGAGCGCTGCTGACTCAAGAAATTCCCAAAAGCATTCGGGATGGATGTCGAAGAGGAAATATCCGTGCGGCAGATCGAATTTCCGGAAGAGGATCCGGAATATTTCCGGTGAGAGCGAGTAGGAGATTTTCGATCCGAGTAGCCCGTATATGGCCGGTTTCTGATCGCTCATCCTGCCAGCAGGTTCTCCATTACGTGATAATACTCCGGAAATGAAATTGCGAGCTCATCGCCATATTGCCGTGACAACCCCGCTCCCGAGAGGAGATTTATCGTCTCGACGAGCATGGCGAGGCGGTGGTCACCTCGTGTATCGAAATCGGCCGGGAAGAGCCTGGTCGGGCCATAGATAACAAGATCGTCATTTTCGACATGGACCCGCGCTCCTGCGGCGGCGAGAATCGATACAATGCCTGAAAGCCGGTCGGATTCTTTGACACGGAGTTCGCCGAGATTGGGGATTCTGGTCACGCCCTCGGCCTGCGTTGCCGCCAGAGCCAGAACCGTGACCTCATCAATGAATGTCGCCACCGGGATATCGTCGCACCGTGCCGACTGAAGCTCCGACGATCGGACAAACAGTTTGCCGACCGGTTCACCACGCTTGATTTCGATCTGATCGGTGGCGATATCCGCACCCATTCTACGCAGAATCTGCAGATAGCCGCATCGAGTGGGATTTAGGCAGATATTCTCTATAACGACTTCCGACTTAGGCAGAAGCGAAGCTGCTACTACTATGAATGCGGCTGACGATATGTCACCGGGTACATCGATTTCAAAGGCAGGGATGCGATCGGTCGGACCGGTCATAACCTTGCAGTCGGACGTTGTCAGCGGAACGCCGAGAGAGATCAGCATCCGCTCGGTATGGTCCCGGGTCGGAGTCGGCTCGGTCACTTCAGTTTCGCCGCTCGCGGTCAGTGATGCGAGCAGAATCGCGGATTTCACCTGCGCCGACGCTACCGGCAGAGCGTAGCCGATACCGTTTAGCTTCTTGCCGTCGACATCGACAGGGCAGGTCCCACGATCAGTCAGATCGATACGGGCACCCATCTGGCGCAGAGGTATAGCAACACGGTTCACCGGGCGGTTTCTCAGCGAGTTGTCGCCATCGAGAGTCGCTGACACATTGGAACCCGAGAGCATTCCCAGGAGAAGCCGCAGTGAGGTCCCCGCGTTGCCGCAATCGAGTACGTTGTTCGGTTTGATGAAATTGTTCATTCCGATGCCCTGCACCTGCATTACACCGTGCTCCGGGCCGGAGACCTCAACTCCGAGTACTTTAACGGCGTCAATGGTCGACCCGAGATCTTTGCCGGTGGCAAGATTGCGAATCGTGCATTCGCCTTCGGCGATCGAAGACAGCAAAACCGCTCTGTGGGAGATCGACTTGTCGCCGGGTAGGCTTGCTATGCCGCGAATTGAAACATCCATGTCCAACCTGCTAAGTCTGTTGTGGCATCTGTCAACGGAGCGACAGAATTCGGCCACAATTTAGTTGCATGTAACCAAATACGCTACACTAAAATGGTCGGCCAAAAAGAGTATCACTTGAATCGTATGCGCCATTTATGTTCCAATTCGAACTCATTTCCCGATTCGGATGACAAGTCATGTTCGGCTCCTGAGCATCAATGAAAGCGGTTCACTCAGACATTTCAGCCAGGATTTCGAAGAGGTACGGAACATGACTGAACTTTAACCCGTTTTTTGCCCGATTTTCATACCAATATCGTAATGCCGAGCAAACTTGTCAAGTTTGCGTTTGAGCGGTGCAGCGCATGACGGTACATGTTCGAAAAGCACTGGACAATCGCCCCTGAAACATTTAATTGACTGAGTTGTAACAACCATAACAGCTGAAAGGAGAGAAAATGAGGCAATTCCGTGTTATCTCGATTCTGGCAATTCTGACAGCAATCTGTTTTTCCACAGCGCTCTACGGCATCACCGCCGATGAAATAGTCTCAAAGCATCTCGAGGCGAAGGGCGGGGTCGACAAGCTCAAGGACCTCGAAACGGTTCACATGAAGGGCACAATGATGATGTCCGGAATGCAGGGGCAGTTCGAGCTCTGGAACAAGGCCCCCAATCTTCATGCCATGCATGTCAAGGTGCAGGGAATGACAATCGAGGAAGGCTCGGACGGAGAGAACGTCTGGAGCGTTACCCCGATGGGCATGAACAAGTTTGAGGGCAAGCAGCTCGAGCAGCGTCTCGAGCAGACACGGCTCGAACCGCTTCTCGGTTTTAAGGATCGCGGCGGTTCGTTCGAGTTTGTCGGCAAGGAACCGGTAAAGGGTGAGGAAGCCTACAAGTTGAGGTTCATCCAGGGTACCGGCGATACGACGTATTCGTTTTTCGACACAGACACCTACTACATGGTTAAGACTTCGGTATCCACACCACAGGGTGAGGCGGAACAGTTTTTCAAAGACTTCAAAACTGTGGACGGATATGTTTTCCCGGGTTCTATCACGACTGCCGGCCAGCAGGGCCGTGTGATGATAAAGATAGACGAGATCGAGGTGAACAAGCCCGTCGCCGAATCGCTCTTTGTTATGCCGAATCCGGATGATGTCCCGACTGTAATGAAAGCGCTTCCGGACTCAGTCCGCCAGCCTATGCCGGGCAAGGACGATAAGTAGAACAGAACTATCGGTGATTTTAATTTCGCGGTCGGGGCAGAAGCTCCGGCCGTTCTTTTTTTCGGAACAGCGGATCAGATTATTGTTACCTCGCCGGCAGTAACCCGCATAAGCTGTTTTCGTCGTTTGACAACGAGGGCGCCGGCGGGATCGATATCGACCGCTCTGGCAAGTATGGTCTTCCTGCCCTTTTTCAGCCGCACCTGATTGCCGATCAAGGTTGATCTCTTCCGGACCTTGGGCAGAAGCGGCTTCAGACCCTTTTTCTTGAAATCGAGATAGAACTCCTCGAAGACGTTCAGGAACTCCGACAGAAACCCTATTCTATCGACGCGATCTCCTGTTTCCAGCAGGAGTGACGTCGCCTTATTGCGGATCGCCGGCGGGAAGTCCTTTCTGTGCTGGTTGACATTGATCCCGATTCCGACTATGACATGCCGTGCTTTGTCCAGCTCCGCAGCCATCTCCGTGAGAATCCCGGCCACCTTGCCGTCGTCAATGAGCACGTCGTTCGGCCATTTGATGAGAGCATCGAGCTTCAACTCGGATCTGATGGTTTCCGCGAGCGCTACAGCCGTCATTATAGACAAACCGGGCATCTCCGCAGGCGGCAATGTGGGTCTGAGAATCAGCGACAGCCAGAGACCGGATTTTGCGGGTGAACTCCACTTTCTTCCGAGACGACCCTTCCCGGCCGTCTGCTTTTCCGCAATGACGATTGTACCCTCGGGTGCGCCCTCCTCGGCGAGCATGAATGCGTGCGTGTTGGTCGACGGCACCGAGAAATGCGAGACTATGTTCCTGCCCACAAACTTGGTTTTCAGCCGAAACAGTATCTCGTGCGGGAAGATAGAATCCGGCGCCGAAACGAACCGGACATCGGATTTACTGTCGAAATCGAATTTATACCCCCATACGACGAGACCACGGAGCGCCTCGTTCACGAATTTCTGCTTTGTGGAATATTTCTCGGCAAGAGAGGTAATGGAGAATCGCTTATCCGGCGACCGACGAAGCAGGTTGAGGATTTCCACTGCAATGTCATCGACTTGTCCGCCCATTTCAGCCCGTGACTCTGGTTACGTCTAATGAGAGATCGAGTGATCGAGCGGAATGCGTCAGCGCTCCTGCGGAAATGTAGTCCACTCCACATTCGGCGAGTACAGCGACGGTCTCGAGAGCCACGCTGCCGGAGGCCTCCACCTTGGTTGCAGGCTTCCGTTCACGAATCAGTCTTACGGCTGTCTTGATCTCCGAGATATCCATATTGTCGAGCATAATCCAGTCTGCTCCGCCATCCAGAGCCTGCTCGAGTTCAGGCATCGATGAGACCTCGACCTCTATCGGGATCATATCCGGAACCGATTCCACGTACGATTTGCATCTGTTCAGGGCGGCTGTCAAGGATCCGGCTGATCGTATGTGATTATCCTTTATCAGTATCATGTCGTAAAGGCCGGACCTGTGGTTGGTGCCTCCTCCACACCGAACTGCATATTTCTCGAGCTCTCTGAAGCCCGGTGTTGTCTTCCTCGTATCAAGAATTCTGCACGATGTATGCGATACCCGTGCGACGAATTCCTTTGTGATGGACGCGACCCCGGAGAGCCGCATCAGAAAATTGAGTGCGGTTCGCTCGGCGGTCAGGATCGATGCAAACCGACCCGCGATCTCCGCAATCTGCCGACCTGGTTCGAGCAAGTCACCGTCCTCACAGAGCGGCGCATAAACGGTGTCACTATCGACAGCTTTGAAAATCGCTCGTGCCACGTGCTGCCCGCAGAGCACACCGGAACCCTTCGCGATTATGCTTGCTTCACCTCTAATGTTCGGGTCTACACACGCACGCGTGGTCACATCTCCGGGACCGATATCCTCCCGCAGCGCAATCTCCATCATTTTTCGGGTATCCACAGAGAAATCCATCGTAGATCAGAAAAAAAGACGAACAGATACGACTGTCAACTTGTATTTTGATTGAGGGCACGGAATCAAGCGTCACTAATGAGAGAGACTCATCAATGACCGATATAAAATCAGAATGTCCGATCGTCCGGGAGGGTTCCGGAACCTGCTGGCTCGACGTGGCCAGGGATGGCAGCCTCGTGAGCATCGAGGAAGCGTCCCGGGAGCAGGTCGCCCGGTGCATCCAATGCCCCCGTTTTCAGGAGGCTCTCGGAAGATCGGTTGGCCGTCGAAGCTCTGACCGGTTGATCTCTTCCGCCGTGAATCGGTTTTTGACCGTACTATCCAACTACAACACCGAGCTCTCGGCAATGACCTCCGACCTGAATCGGAATGTCGAGGAGTTGACCGTTCTGAAGACTGTCACTGAGGCGTTCCTGAAGACGTACGATCTGAATAGCTGTATGAGGATATTTCTCACCGGGGTCACAGCCGGGGAAGCGATAGGACTTAACCGTGCGGCGCTGTTTCTCGTCAACCACGGCAAGCGAACGCTGGAGGGACAGCTCGGATTCGGGCATATCGATCTTCGCAAGTACAGCGATACGTGGCGCGTGATACAAAACGGCAGGCTCTCGTTTCAGGACCTCATAGGCAAGATCGTGGAGGGCGAAGCAAAGGACGAGAATGAACTGACCGGTCAAGTTCGGAGAGTTCGCATTCCACTGAGAGAGGAATTCGGTGTGCTGCCGAAGGCGGTGCTGCATGACAAATCGTATCGCCTCGAATCTGCCGGGGAGGAAGATCTACCCGACCGCACACTGCATGCGATTTTCGGGGGCAGGCCAGTCGCGGTCGTCCCAATAGTCTCCAAGGACAGCGCTCTCGGAGCTGTGATTGTGGACAACCCCGTGACCGGAGAAAAGATCGCAGAGAGACAGGTATCGAAGCTCGAGACCCTTTCATACATCGCCGCCGCCAAGATAGATAACGTCATTCTCCAGAATCAGCTCGAAGTCCGTATTGCGGAACTCGAGCACCTCCATAGGCTCTTGAAAGACAACCAGAAGTACATGGTGGAAGCCGAGAGGTTCGTCGAGGCGGGGAAACTCGTAAATACGCTTGCGCACGAGATTAAAACGCCACTCGTTACAATTGGCGGATACTCCCGTCGCGCCGAGCGGACGTACGCGAAGGGTGATGACATCAGTCACGAGCTGTCGATTATCACGAGTGAAATTTCACGTCTGGAAAACATCGCGCGTCATGTACTCGATTATTCTCGAAAACGGAAACTCGACTTGAAAGTCGTAGATATCAATGATATTATGAGGGAGACTCTGGAAGTCCTGAAGGGGAAACTTAGCCTGGACGAGATAGACATCGAGTCAACCTTCAGTGGTGCAAGTCTCGAAGTCAAGGCGGACAAGAGCTGGCTGAAACAGGTTGTGTTTAATATTCTGGATAACGCAGTTTCGTCTATGGATGAGAGAGGATCGCTATTTCTGAATACCGGATCGATTGACGGATATCATTGGTTTGAAATAAGGGACACCGGAACTGGAATGGACGAGGAGACGGTATCGCAGCTTTTCGAACCATTCTTTACAACAAAGGACACCGGTTCGGGACTCGGGCTGCCGGTCAGCAAAAGAATTGTTGCGGACCACGGCGGATATATCGAAGTCGACTCGGAGCCGGACAAGGGCTCGTCATTCAAGGTCTTTCTGCCGGAGTACGGCGAAGACCGTTAACGGGCCGCCTAACACAAAGGAGCGTGTTGAGATGTGCAAGAGGATTTTGATAGTGGAGGACGAGAAGAACCTCCTCGCGTTGTACAAGGCCGAACTGGAGGACGAGGGATTCGAGGTTGCAACGGCCGAGAACGGATCGCAGGCTCTCGACGTATCTCGCGACTTCAAGCCGCACCTCGTCGTACTCGATATCAAACTCGGCAATGAAGAGGGACTTCGTGTACTTAGCGACCTGAAGAACCAGGACAAGGACCGACCTGTCATCCTGAATTCTGCATACACGCATTATAAACACGATTTCAGCTCCTGGGCCGCTGACGACTATGTCGTCAAATCCGGCGATATGACAGAACTCAAATCCAAGATCAGGAGCTTCCTGCAATAGTCGAATCCCACGCTCCATCGAGGTCTACCACTCCGCAGATCAAACTACACCAGAAGTGTGGCAATCCGAACTATTCCAACTGACTTCGTTCCAGTCTGAAGCAATATGGCCGTCACTCGGTGCGCGATAACGGCATATGGTCAATATCGGTTACGGAATGCCGAACTGAATAAAAAGAGAGATATTGGCGTGATACTCCGAGTGCTCACGGACTATTCCGACTGATGAGCGAGTCGACTTTTCCGGACGGCATCCTGACTTGTGCATGCAGGCGATATACGGATAACGCGGTAAGATACCAGCACCGAACAGCGGAATCGGATGATAAGTCCTGCTGAGCCTCCAGCAACAACTCAAGCCTCACCGAGAATCAGAGTGAGCATTTCCGGCGTGTCGAGCTGTTTCTCCGAGAATACAGTTACGAGTTTCAACAACGACCGAAACAACCGACCGCTGCGTTCTTTTTTCAACCAAGCCTCAGCGGTCCGGAGAATTGTATGCACAACTCCGAAGACAATCATCCTGACATCAGAAGCGAATCCCCCTTATACAGGGAGCTACTTGATTCTCTGCCGCACCGTGCGTATGTCATTGACGCAAGCGATTACTCAATTGTACTCTCAAACCGGGTATCAAGCGAGAAGGAATCCGAAAATCGCCGGACCTGCCACGAGTTACTCTTCGATTCAGATCGGCCGTGCGACGGTTTCGAGTATCCATGTCCACTCAAGAATATCATAGAAACCGGAAAACCGGTTACGTGCGAGGCCGTACTGACCGATCCGAGCGGAGATTCGAGAATACACGAGCTTCACGGTTACCCGATTCTCGACTCGGACGGTCGCGTAAGTTATGTGATCCTGCATACGATCGATGTGACCGACAACAAATGGGCTCTGGATACACTAAGAGAAAGCGAGCATCACTACGCGGAACTGCTTGATAACATCATCAGCGGATACCTTTACGCGAGACTAG